>NZ_BONY01000105.1 GCF_016862955.1 Rhizocola hellebori
CGGAAGGCTCACCCCCGATCACGTTCAGCCACGCCGTCGAGAACCCTTACCCCGACGGCGCTTCACCATGTCTGCCCCGCGCCCCAAGGCCAGCCCTCCCGGCGGCATGAACCACCGGCAACGCTTCACCCCGCAGCGCCCAGAGGCCCGGACTCCCCACAGCACAACAGCCAGCCCGCACCGCCGCCACCGGCGGCACGGCAAAGCACCAACCCGGCACCGCTGACGACCCGGCACTGCCGAAGGCCTGGCACTGCCGAAGGACTGGCACTGCCGAAGGACTGGCACTGCTGGAGGTCTGGCACTGCTGGAGGTCTGGCACTGCTGGAGGCCTGGCGCTGCTGGAGGCCTGGCACTGCTGGGGCCTTGCACTGCTGTAGGCCTGGCACTGCCGAAGGCCTGGCGCCGCTGTAGGCCTGGCACTGCCGAAGGCCTGGCGCCGCTGGAGGTCTGGCACTGCCGAAGGCCTGGCACCGCTGGAGGCCTGGCGCCGCTGGAGGCCTGGCACCGCTGGAGGCCTGGCACTGCTGGAGGCCTGGCATGCGCAGAGCATGCGGCCGCGCGAAGGCTGTGGAAGGCCGCGTAGCAGAAGACTCGGCACCCATGAGAGGGGCGACGATGCAGGTGTTGTGGAAGCAGTAGAGCCGGCTGAAGTAGGAGCGGCGCCGGGTGGGTGGCAAGGGCCAGCGGCGGGAGGTCCACGGTGCCAGCGTCTTTGCCTCACTGCCCTGATGCAGAGATGTAGGTGCCGCGAGAGTAGTGGGTGGAGGCCGGTGGAAGCAGCGAGAGTTGGCGGCGGGGTGGTCCACAGCGCCTGCATTTCTGGCTCATTGCGGAAATCAAGGAACTCAGAATCGCTATCAGCGACGTGGTCGAAACCTATTGTCCCGAAATGCTTGACCGCGCGGGCGGCCGCTGGGGCGACGGTGCCACGGTCCTGATCGCCGCAGGCGACAACCCGGACCGGCTACGCAATGAAGCCGCCTTCGGCACCGCCACCGTTACGGATGGCGGTGGCTCGGTCCGAGAAGGTGGAGTGGGTTGGCTCGGCGGCTGGGGCGACGAGGTCGAGCTGCGGACAGCAGCAACCGACGCCGGCGAAAGCATGCTCGACGGGGGCTTTCCTATGTATGCCAACAATTGCTGGGGCAGCGTTGCGGGTGGGTTAGTGGGGGGCGGGGGAGTGGGTTAGGAGGATGAGGGTGTCTAGGAGGCGGTGGCAGTCGAGCTCGGTGAGGGGCTTGTTTGCGGCTGCGGCCATGGTGGCCATGGCGGTGAGGCAGTTTTCGGTGGTGGTGGTTAAGGGTTGACCGGTGGTGGTGGACAGGTTGGCCATTTCGGCGCGGAAGCGGGGGAGTTTGGCGAATTGGGTTAGTGGGTCGGGTAGGGACGGTGGGGGTGCGGTGGGGGAGGGCGAGTCCTCGTCGAGGTGGACTCGCAGGTGTGCGCCGAGGGCTTGGGCGAGGGAGGTTAGCGCGGCGAGTGTGGGGTTGCCTCGTCCGTTTTCCAGGTTGGCGATGTAGGGCACGGAGAGGCCCGCGTCGGCGGCGACGGAGGCGATGGTGCGGCCGGCGGCCGTGCGTTTCATGCGAAGGCGGCGACCCAGCTCGTCAGCGGCATGTATTTCCACGGAACACATCTTGTCATAGGTTCTGCTGACAGAATAGTCTCGCCGGGGTGAGGAACGCAGATTTTCGTCGCCTGTGGACGGCCAATACCGTGTCGGCGCTTGGGACCTGGTTGCTGGTTATCGCGGTGCCGGTTTACGTCTTCGAGAGCACGGGGTCGACGCTGGCCACAAGTATGGCGCTGGCTATCGAGGCGGCACCGGCGCTGCTGGTCGGGCCGTGGGCCGGGGTGTTCGTGGACCGGTGGGATCGGCGTGTGGTGATGGCGGCGGCGAGCGTAGCGAGCGCCGCCGGAATAGCGTTCCTGCTGATCGGGGGGCTCGCGTTCGTCTACCTCGGGTTGTTGGCGGAAAGCGTGGCGGCCGTCTTCCTCCGGCCCGCGGGGCGTGCTCTTTTGCCAGCCATCGTGGGTACCGGAAAAGAACTGGCCCAAGCGAATGCCTTGAGCGCCTTCACGTTCGGCGTAATCCGGGTGACCGGACCGGTGGCCGGTGTGCTGACGTATGTCCAAGGTGGACTGAAGCTGGTGGTGGCGCTGGACATGGCGAGCTACCTGATCGCGGCCGCCGTGGTGATGAGGATCAGGAGCGGGGCCAAGGCGCGGGAACCCGTGCCGCATCATGTGTTGGCCGAACTGGTCGAAGGCGTGCGCCATGTGCGCAAGAGCCCGCTCACGCGAAGCCTGGTGGTGACCAACTGGGTGTTCTGGACGGGCAACGCCGGGCTCACCGCACTTCTGGTGCCGTTCCTGGTGCACCGGTTGGGAGTGGACGGCTCGAAGCTCGGCTACCTCATCACCGGGTTGGGGGTGGGCTGCGTGGTGGGGGCGCTCGTCAGCCGTCCCTTGCTGGGTCTGGCCCCGCGAAACGTGCTTGTGGCGGCGGGGACGGCGACCGGCGTGTGCTTCCTGGTCATGTTCAACGCGGCCACGTTGCAGGTTGCCGTCATCGCCGCCTTCGCCAGCGGCGTGCCGGGAACGGTTCTGGCCGCGACGATCCAGCATGCGGTACAGGTGAATGTGGCCGATGAGCTGCTGGGCCGGGTGGGTGCGGCGTTCGGGGTCAGCGATGCCGCGGCGGCGTTGCTGGGCGCGCTTTTCGCGGCGGTGATGGCCCCGGCGCTCGGGCTCGCGGTCACGCTGAACGTCTTCAGCGCCGCGGTGTTGCTCACCGGGGTCAGCGCGCTGGCCGTTCCTGCCCCTAGCATTGTCGTGCATGCCGACAGTGCGGGTTGACGAGCATGAGCTAGCCGATTGGTGCCAACGCCATCTGGGCAGCCGCGTGGCCGAGGTTCTCTTCGCGGTGCAGCACCTTTCCGCGGTGCGCGGGGTGCGGCTCGAAGATGGCCGGTCGGTGGTGGTGAAGGTGCGTGCGGATTCGGCGAGGCTGACGGCGTGCGCCGCTGTGCAGCGTCACCTGTTCCGGGCCGGGTTTGCCTGCCCGGAGCCGCTGGCCGGGCCGCTGCCGTTGGGCGGCTTCGCGGCGAGCGCGGAGGTCCTCGTACCCGACGGAGAAATCGCGACACTAGAAAACGACACGGTGTCCAGGCACGCGCGCCTCCTGGCCGATCTGGTGCGGCTTGCGCCACCGGCCGCTGGGGTCGGGAATCTGTCTCCTGCGCCGCCGTGGGTGGCCTGGGACCATGGCGAGCTAGGGCTTTGGCCAGCGGCCGACGATCGCGACGAGGACCTCAATGCGGTGCAGACGGCACCGTGGCTCGATGAGGTGGCATTGGCGGTTCGCCGGCGGCTGGAAATGTTCGATGGTGGGGAAAAGATTGTCGGCCATGGAGATTTCGAGGCGCAGAACATCCGCTGGCACGGCCCGGCTGGTGGCGGCGAGCCGCTGGCGGTGCACGATTGGGACAGTGTGATCGCCACGTCCGAGCCGCTGCTGGCCGGGTTTGCCGCAGCGGTGTGGCCGGCCGGGATGAAGGGTTTCGCGCAGGCGACGGTGCCGCAGACCGAAGCCTTTCTTGGGGCGTATCAGCGCGCACGTGGGATTAGCTGGAGCGACGATGCGCTCGGGGCGGCTTGGGCTGCGGGCCTGTGGGTGCTGGCATTCAACGCGAAGAAGGCGAGCATCGACGGAGTCGAGTCGCTGTCCCAGAGCGAGGCCGCTGAGCGGCTGACCAGGGGCGGCTCGTGAAGTGGTCAGACTTGACCGCAGCGCATATGCTCGCTGGTCGATCGCCTCTAACGACGTCGACGACAAAAGGAGAGGCCAGTGCGTTTTGCAAGACTGCTCGTGCCCATTGCCCTGACCAGCGTGGTGCTTGCCGGTTGTGTCAACACCAAGGACCCAAGTGGCGGCGCGGCGCCCACCACCGTGGCGGACAACGGGGTGAAGGACCTCCCGGTCGCCGAGATCGTGGCCAAGGCGGCCGCGGCCACCGATGCCGCCGGCTCCTATCGGGTCAAAGGGGAGGTCACGCAGGATGGCCGCAAGCTCAGCGTCGATGCGCAGATCAAGAGCAAGGACGTCTCCGGCACCGTCACCATGACCCAGGGCGCGGCCAAGGTGCGGCGAGTTGGGACGAGCCTGTATCTCCAGGCCGACCCGGCGCTGTGGGGGATCTTCGCCGGTCCAGCCGCGGAGACGATCGCCACCCTCTTCAAAGGCAAGTGGGTCAAGACCTCGACCGCGACCAAGGAGTTCGCCGAGTTGGCCACCATCGGCGATGTCACGCAGATGGTGCAGACCTACGGGACGAGCACCATCACCAAAGGCGAGCTGAAGACGGTCAACGGAATGCGCGTCATTGAGCTGAAGGAAGCCTCGGGAGGGTCGATCTTCGTGGCCACCACGGGTGAGCCCTACATCGTGCGGGTGGAGCTGAAGGACGGCGCGCTGGACGTCTCCGAGTTCGGTGCGAAGTTTGATGACATAGTGGCACCGCCCGCCGACCAGGTGGTTGACCTGTCGGGCCTCATGGGAATGGGGAAGTAGCCGGGTCAGCCGACCCGGCCGGTGACACAGGTCAGTGGCAGCCCGCGACGGCCGGTGGCGCGGTGGCGGGCGGTGGTGAAGCCGTGCCCTTTGAGGGTCGCCTCGGCCTTGTCGAGGATGGTTTTGGCGATCGACGGCTTCGGCGGCTCGTGAAACACGTAGAGCGTGCCCTGGTGAGCCAGCAGACTCTTCACCCGTTCGATCTGGCCCGGCCCTGTCCCGAGCCAAAACAGGCTCACGTTGACCGCGAACACCTTGTCGAAGCCGCCGCTCGGCAGGTCGGCCGCGTCCAGGTCGGCGGCGACGAACTCGGCGCGGCCGGCCGCGATGTGGTTGGCGTTGCGCTGGCTGGCCAGCCGCACCATGCTCGCTGACCGGTCGATCGCGGTCACCTGCCCGGTGGTGAGCCTTTCGCAGATCAGGGAGACGGCTATCCCGTGACCGCATCCGATCTCCAGCACGCGATCTCGCGGCCCGATCGCCATCGTGTCCACGGCCCACTGTTGGCGCTCCGGTGTCACACCCACGGGGTCAAAATCTACATTCCCGAACGCGCAAACATCGCATAGGCTCGCCTAAATGTCTATCGATGCACTCAACCTGGTTATCTATGGCCATGAATACCGTGACTGCTACATCGACATAGCGCAACGAGTAGCCTTCGGGACATGGATCCGGTAAAGGCGAGTAAGAGGCTTGCCTACGTGCTCCGGCACGGCCCAGATAGCATCGGCATCACGCTGAGCCCCGATGGCTGGGTAGATATCGATGTTCTACTCAAAGCCATGGCGAGCCACGGTTTGCGCCTGGACCGCGATCAGCTGATGGCGGTGGTCGGGGGAAGCGACAAGCAGCGGTTCGCGGTGCAGGAGAACAGAATCCGCGCAAACCAAGGCCATTCCGTCGAGGTTGAGCTCGGCTACGCGCCATGCGCGCCTCCCGAGGTGCTCTACCACGGCACGGCTTCGCGCAACCTGAGCTCGATCTTCGCCAAGGGGCTGGTCCGGGGCGACCGCCATCACGTCCACCTGTCACCCGATATGGATACCGCCCGCAAAGCCGGTGCACGCCATGGCTTTCCAGTCGTTCTTCAGATCAACACCAAAGACATGCTTTCCGTCGGGTACCAGTTCTTCGTGAGCGACAACGGTGTGTGGCTCACCGCCGAAGTCCCGCCTGAGTTCCTCATTACGCTCGAGACATAGGTGCGCTAGGTTGCGCTGGTGTCCACTTTCAACATCCGCCAAGGCGCGCTTGGCCTCGTGATCGGTTTGGCCGGTCACGGCATCGCCTTCCTCTTCGGCTTCCTCGCCGGGCAGCTGGTCGAGCCATCGCAGGGTGGCGGGTTCGAGGACATCGCCGCCGTCGCCCTGATCTTCCTGGGCGTCGAGGCGCTGCTCGGCGTGGCCGCTGTCATCGCGACCGTGATGCTGGCCCGGCGCGGCAAACGCGACCTGGGTTTCGGCGTGCTGGCCGGCTGGCTCGTCGGGGTGATCGGCGTGCTGGTGCTGTTGCGCGCGTGACACAGCCGGGGCTGAACCGGAGCGCGGCCACCGGCGTGTAACAGAAAAGAAGGAGGCCGGAGCCGAGGTGACCGACGAGGACGTGGATCTGCTGCGAGCCCTGCATCAGGAGCACGGCGATGCGCTGTTCGCCCATGCCCTGCGGTTGACCCATGGCGATCGGCAACGAGCTGAGGACCTGGTTCAAGAGACTCTCGTCCGCGCTTGGCAACAATCGCACCTGATGGATCCGAAGTACGGTCCGGTGAGGGCGTGGTTGTTCACCGTCGCGCGGAATCTGGCGATCGACGCGTGGCGTCGCCGCACGGCCCGGGTCGGGGAGATCATCACCGATGACCTGCCCGAGCCACTGTCCGAAGTGGACGAAGCGGAACGCGCGGTGGAGGCGTGGACGATCGCGGAAGCGCTCGCGAAGCTCTCGCCTGCCCATCGCGAAGTCCTGATCGAATGCTTCTATCAGGGCCGGTCGGTAGCCGAAGCCGCAGCCAGACTGGGGATTCCCCCCGGAACGGTCAAGTCGCGCACACACTACGCCTTGCAGTCGCTGAGATTAGTGCTCGCTGAGATGGGGGTGATCCGATGAGCTGCGAATTTGTCCAAAACGACGGCGCCTACGTCCTCGGAGCCCTCGCTCCCGCTGAGCGCGCCGACTATGAGCAACATCTGGCCACCTGCGTCTGCTGCCGTGAGGCGGTCGCCTCGATCGCGGTGCTGCCCGGCCTGTTGCGGCGACTGACGCCGCTGCAGACCCAGGAGCCGTTGCCGTCGACCATCGACCGGCTGCCCAAACTCGTGCACAGCCTGGGCATCATCCGCGCCAAGCAGCGCCACCGGCAGCGGTGGCAGGTCTTCGGCTCGGCCATGGTCGCGGCCGGCCTCGTGCTCGCGGTGGCGCTCGGGGTGATGAGCCTGCGCCCGTCCGACACCACGCCGCCGTTCACCATGCCCTCACCGACCGGGCCGGTGATGATCCCGATGACCCAGGTCGTCGTGGACACGGCGGTGACCGCGGAGGTCGGGCTGACCGAGACCCGCGGCGGGGTGGTGGTGGTCATGCACTGCGCCTATCCGCTCAGCAGCGGGCACACCAAGCCTTACACCTTCCGGCTTTTCGCCCTCGGCACCGATGGCGTGGCCGAGCAGCTCGGCTCCTGGATGGCCGGGCCCGGCGACGATGTGATCATGAGCGGGATGAGCCGCTACGACCTGGCCGACCTGGTCCGGCTCGAGCTGCGGGGCCGCGACGGCACCACAGTCCTCGCCTACGACCTGGCTTGACGGCTTGGCCGCCATGTGAGGGCGATACTTGAGCGATGAGCGTCGAGTGGCTGGTCTTTTTGCAGATCGCGGTGGCCGCGGTGCTCGGGGCGGCGATCGGGCTGGAGCGGGAGCTTAGCGCTCAGCCGGCTGGGTTGCGTACCCATATGCTGGTTTGTCTGGGAGCGGCGCTGTTCACTCTCGCCGGGGTCGGTTACGACGGCAGTGACCCGACGCGCATTGCCGCCCAGGTCGTCACCGGCATCGGCTTTCTCGGCGGTGGTGCCATTCTTCGCGAGGGCGCGACCGTGCGCGGGCTCACCACGGCCGCCTCGCTGTGGGTGACCGCGGCCATCGGGCTCGCCGTTGGTCTGCAACGGTGGTCGGCCGCAGTGGTGGCGACGGTGGTCGGCCTGGCGACGCTAGCCATTGTCAAGTTCTGCGAACGCTCGTACCTGCCGCGGCGGCGCATCCTCGAGATTGTCCTCACCCTCGAATCCGATGCCCCGCTTGACCAGGTCGAGCGGGAGGCGCGGGGGATTCTGCCGCGCAGCCGGGTGCTGCGGGTCTCCTACGACCTCGGCGGGCAGTCGCTGGTGCTGACCGCCCAGCCGCAGAACGGAACCCCGCTCACCTCCATCGGGGAACGGCTGCGCCTGTTGCCCGGTGTGCAGGGCGTGGAGATCAGCCGGTGACCCTGACCTTCTGTTCGTGGGCGCTACTCGATCGGGCCACCGGCGAAATCAGCGGCTCGCCCGACTTCGACGTCGCGTTGACCACCACCCAATCGATGATCAAGAGCTGGATAGTCGCCGACTTCCTGCGGCACCACGATCCCACCGCGGCCGAGCTGGAGCTGGGTGTCGCGGCCATCGTCGACAGTGATGACAACGCCACGGAAACCCTCTACCTCGCCGCGGGTGCGGACGCCTCGATCGCCCGGCTGATCGCCGCTTGCGATCTCACCGAAACTGTTGCCACACCTGGCTGGTGGAGCATGACCGCGATGTCCGCCCGCGACGCCTGCCGGATGGGGCTGGCGCTGCTCGACGGGCGCGCCGCCGGTCCGCAGTGGACCCCGTTCGTCCTGGAGCAGATGCGCTCGGTGCGGGGCTCGTGCGCCGAGCACGACCAGCACGAAACCACCGGCGGCGGGCGCTGGGGCATCATCGATGGCCTGCCGGCGCCCGCCGGGGTCGCCATCAAGAACGGCTGGACGAGGATGTCCGACGGTGAGTGGGACGTGAATTGCCTTGCCCTGCACGAGAAATGGGTGCTCGCCATCCTCATGGGCTATCCCGCCGGCCTGCCCCTGCAGCTGGCCGCCGACCACGCCCGCACCCTGACCGCCGCCCTCCACGCCGCCGGCCGCCTGCCCTAGCCCCTGTTACGCGCCAGGCGGAGGCGCTACGCGGACGCGGCGGCGAGGCGGGCCAGGTCGGCGTCGGTGAGGGCGAGGGTGGCCATCGACAGGATCTCGTTGAGCTGCACCACGTTGCGCGCGCTGGCAATCGGGGCCGCGACGGTGGGCTGGGCGGCGAGCCAGGCGAGCGCCACCGCGCCGGGCGTGCTCTGGTGTTGCGCCGCAACCGCGTCGAGCGCCTCCAGAACGGTCAGGCCACGCTCGTCGAGGTACTCGCGGGCCTTGGCCGAGCGCGGGCTGGCGTTGTCGGTGGACTCGGGGCGGTACTTGCCGGTGAGGAAGCCGCGGGCGAGGCCGAAGAACGGCACGCACGACAGCCCTTGTGCGGCAACGGTTTCGGCCAGCTCACCCTCGTACTTGGCCCGATCGACCAGGTTGTAGTGGGGCTGGAGCGCGGCGTAGCGGGCGAAGCCTTCGCGGTCGGCGAGGTCGAGCGCTTCGGTGAGCCGTGCGGCGGTGAAGTTGGACGCGCCCAGGTGACGCACCTTGCCGGCCTTGACCAGAGCGGTGAACCCTTCGAGCGTCTGATGCAGCGGGGTGCTCTGGTCATCGATGTGGGCGTAATAGAGATCGATTCGGTCGGTACCCAGACGGCGCAATGAATCCTCGGCCGCCTTGCGGATCGTGTCGGGCGTGAGGGTCTGCAGTCCGGAGAGCATCCCCACCTTGGTCGCGATGATCATCTGGTCGCGGTTACCGCGTGCCGCCATCCAGCGGCCGATGATCGTCTCGGACTCGCCGCCCTTACCGGCCCACGCCGAGTAGACGTCGGCTGTGTCGATGAAGTTGCCGCCCGCCTCCGCGTAGGCGTCGAGTACGGCGAACGACTGCTCCTCGTCGGCTGTCCAGCCGAACACGTTGCCCCCGAGGCAGAGGGGGTACACGTCGAAATCCGCGATGCGTTTCATGGGAGGCGAGAGTACCTTGATCGCCATGGGGTCCCACGTTGAGAAGGCAATCGAGCTGCTCTGTGCTAACTATGTCTTCCCGGACAAAGCTGCCACCGCGGCCCAAAGGATCCAGCAGCGCCTGGCCGAAGGCGCCTATGACGGCATGTCAGAGGCGGAGCTGGCGGAAAGCCTGACAGCGGAACTGTTCGAGGTCTGCGCCGACCGGCATCTGCGGGTGCGGGTCAGGTCGGCCGAGCTGCAGGCGGGCGGGGTGACCGAGGAAGCCGCGCTGGCCGCCTGGCGGGAATACCTGCGCAGCACCAACTACCGCATCGCCCGGGTGGAGCGGCTCGACGGAAACGTGGGCTACCTCGACCTGCGCGGCGTCCCCAGCTCGGCCGACGGCGGCCGGGCCATCGCCGCGGCGATGGAGCTGGTGTCGCAGACCGAAGCGCTGATCATCGATCTGCGTAAGAACCGCGGCGGGGCGGCCGATGGGGTCATCTTCTGGTGCAGCTATTTCTTTCCCGACGACGAGACCCACCTCAACAGCATCTACTTCGCCGCCACCAAGCAGACACGGCAATATTGGAGTCTGGCCTGGGTTCCCGGCGAGCGTTACCTCGACAAGCCGGTCTATGTGCTGACAAGTGACATGACGTTCTCGGCGGGCGAGGAGCTCTGTTACAACCTGCAGGCGCAGAAACGGGCTGTCCTCATTGGAGAGACAACGCGCGGCGGGGCTCACCCGACGGACAGCTTTCCGCTCAGCGACACGCTCGAAATCACGGTGCCGACGGCGCGTTCCATCAATCCGGTGACCGGGACCAACTGGGAAGGCGTCGGCGTCAAGCCGGACATCGAGGTGCCTTCGGAGGAGGCGTTCCTGATCGCCTATCAGACGGCGCTCGACCACATCGTCGAGACCAGCCAGTCGGCTTCGATCCGGGAAGAGGCTCAGCTGACGCGGTCGGGCCTGGTGTAGACGTTCATTGACTCGCCGCGCAGGAAACCCACCAGGGTGATCCCCGCCTCTGCGGCCAGATCGACCGCGAGCGTGCTCGGCGCGGAAACCGCGGCCAGCACGGGCGCGCCGGCCACCCAGGCCTTCTGGGTCAGCTCGAAGCTGGCCCGCCCGGAGACGAGGATCACGTGACCGGCCAGCGGCACCTCGCCGCGCTGCAGCAGGGTTCCGATGGCCTTGTCGAAGGCGTTGTGCCGGCCGACGTCCTCGCGGACCAGGACGAGGTCACCGGCGGCGGTGAACACCCCCGCCGCGTGGGAGCCGCCGGTACGGGCGAAGCCGCGCTGGGCCTGCCTCAGCTTGTCCGGCAACAAACTGAGCGTGGCGGCCCGCACGGTCACCGGATCGGCGGACACGTCGTGATGCGAATGCACCTTCACCGAGTCGATGCTTGCCTTCCCGCACACCCCGCACGAGCTTGTCGTGTAGAAGTTGCGCGACTCGATGGCATAGTGCTGGCGCAGCACGACTTCGGCCACGTTCGGGTCGTCCACGCAAAGCTTCGCGCTCGCCACCTCGCTCACATCGCGAATGATCCCCTCGGTGTAGAGGAACCCGAGCGCCAGCTCCAGCTCGCTGCCGGGGGTGCGCATGGTGACCGCGATGGACTGTCCATTGACCCGGATCTCCAGCGGCTCCTCGACGACAAGAGTGTCCGGGGGTTTGCCGAAGACCGGCCGGCGCGCGTAGGAGGTCGTCATTTCGGCTCCAACCTGACGATGATTTGCTTGGAGGTAGGGGTGTTTGAGCCGTGCGCGGTGGAGTCCAGCGGGACGAGCACATTCGCCTCGGGGAAGTAGGTGGCGGCGCAGCCGGGCACGGTCGGGTAGGCGACCACCCGGAACCCCGGGGCGCGCCGCTGTTCGCCCTTCCACTCCGATACCAGGTCGACGAAGGAGCCGTCGGCGATGCCAAGCTCGGCCAGGTCGTCCGGATTGACGAAGACGACCTTTCTTTCGTTTTTGATTCCCCGGTACCGGTCGTCGAGCCCGTAGATGGTGGTGTTGTATTGATCGTGGCTGCGTACGGTCTGCAGCAGCAGCCGTCCCGGCGGAACCTCGATCGAGGTCAGCGGGCTGGCCGTGAAGCGGGCCTTGCCATCGCGGGTGGGGAAGCTGCGGCTGTCCCGCGGCCCCTGGGCGAGGGTGAACCCGTGGACCACCCGCTCTTCGAAGCGCTCGAATCCGGGGATGACCTCCGCGATGACCGCGCGGATCGTCCGATAGTCGGTGCGGTAGGCGCTCCAGTCCAGGCCCAGCAAGGCTTCGGCGAGCCCGCAGACGATGGCGACCTCCGAGCGCAGGTCGGGTGAAGCCGCGGGCAGCCTTCCCTGTGAGGCATGCACGTTGGACATGGAGTCCTCGACCGTGACGAACCCGGCCGGGTCATGCTCTGTGCGCCCAAGGCAGGGCAGGATGAGCGAAGTCTGGCCCGGCGGCGAGATCACATGTGAGCGGTTGAGCTTGGTCGAGATGTGCACGGCCAGCGTGCAGTTGCCCATGGCGGCCTCGGTCACCTCGGTGTCCGGGGTAGCCGCGGCGAAGTTGCCGCCGAGGCCGACAAAGACCGTCGCCCGGCCGTCCCGCATGGCGCGGATCGCCTCGACGGTGTCATAGCCCCGTTTCGGCGGGACCTCGATCTTCAGCCGGCCGGCCCAGGCCGGGACCTCGTGGTAGATCCCCATCGTCCGATCGCCCTGGACATTCGAGTGGCCGCGCACCGGGCACAGCCCCGCGCCGGGCTTGCCCACCATGCCCCGCAACAGCTGCACATTGACGATCTCCTGAATCGTCGCCACCGCGTCGCGTCCCTGGGTCAGCCCCATCGCCCAGCACACGACCGTGGCCTCGCTGTCGGCGAACATCCGCGCGGCCGCCTCAATCAGCTCCCACCGCAACCCGGTGGCCCGCACCACCTCCGCCATCACCTCGCCCGCTGGGGAAGGGCTGGCGGCCGCGTCTGCTGCTGCCGTGATGAGGGCGCTGATGCTGGGGTTGGTGCGCCACGCGGCGAAGCCAGAGGTGTGGGTGGAGATGAAGTCGTGGTCGACGGCCTGCCAGGCGGTCAGCAGGGCGCCGATGGCTTGGAAGAGGGCCAGGTCGCCGCCGACGCGGATGGGCAGATGCAGGTCGGAGAGCTGGGTGCCCTTGCCGACCAGACCGGCGGCCCGCTGCGGGTTCTTGAAGCGCATCAGGCCCGCTTCGGGCAGCGGGTTGATCGAGATGATCTTTGCGCCGTGTTGTTTGGCGGTCTCCAGGGCGGCCAGCATGCGCGGGTGATTGGTGCCCGGGTTCTGTCCAACCACGACGATCAACTTGGCCGAGTGCACGTCGTTGAGGGTGACCGTGCCCTTGCCGACGCCGATGGTGGCCGACAGCGCCATCCCGGAGGACTCGTGGCACATGTTGCTGCAGTCGGGCAGGTTGTTCGTGCCGTATGAGCGGACCAGCAGCTGGTACAGGAAGGCGGCCTCGTTGGAGGTGCGGCCGGACGTGTAGAAGATGGCCTCGTCCGGGTGGATCGCGTTCAGGTGACCGGCCGCCAGCGAGAACGCCTCGGCCCAGGAAATTGGCACATAGTGGTCGGAGTCGGGCCGCTTGACGACCGGGGTGGTGAGCCGGCCCTGCTTGCCGAGCCAGAACTCCGGCTGCCTCGCGAGCTCGGAGACCGGGTGATCGGCGAAGAATGCCGGGGTGATGCGGCTTCGCGTGGCCTCCTCGGCCACCGCCTTCGCGCCGTTCTCGCAGAACTCGAAATGCGAGCGCTTTTCCGCTTCCGGCCAGGCGCATCCGGGGCAGTCGAACCCGCCGGCCTGGTTCACCTTCAGGAGCGTGCGGCCTGCCCTCAGTACCCCCATTTGAGAAATCGCAGCCGACAGACCATGCGTAATCCCTGGTAGCCCGGCTGCTGATGCTTTGGGTCCCTGCTCGCCCATGCGCCAAGAGTGCCACACGGCTAGCCTGTCGAGGTCATTCATGTATTGGAGGACAGATGCAAGACTTCATAGCCGCCCTTCTAGCCATCCTCGGCACGTTGCTCGTGCTTGCCGGGGCCACCGTGACTGTGGCCAAAACGGTCGCAGTGCCCGCTACCGAGCCCGAGGCTGCGGGTGGCCGGCGGATCCTCAGCTGGATCAGCCGTGCCAATGGAGCCGACCGATTGGTGGCCTGGGGCGTTTTGCTCCTTGTGCTGGCAGCGATCGCTTCGGGAGCTATCTCGTTCAATTTCGGGGCTTCCGCCGGGACGCGCTGACGCAACGAATGCAACCCCCCGCCTTCCGGGAGAGGGCGGGGGACTATCCTGCGTGCGAGGTACTTAGATCGACAGGAGGCTGGCGTGACCACCGTCGCACCGCAACCCATCGCGACACGGCCGTATCCCGTGCGTAAGACGGTTAAGGGCAGCATGATGGCCCGCGTTATCCGCACGACGGACGCCAAGCTGATCGGGATCATGTACCTGGTCACGTCATTCGTGTTCTTTATCGTCGGCGGCATCATGGCGCTGCTGATGCGTGCCGAGCTGGCCGAGCCGGGCGGGCAGTTCCTGACGCCGGAGCAGTACAACCAGCTGTTCACCATTCATGGCACGGTGATGCTGCTGCTTTTCGCCACGCCGATCGTGTTCGCCTTCGCGAACTTCGTGGTGCCGCTCCAAATCGGAGCGCCCGACGTGGCCTTCCCGCGGCTGAACGCTTTCGCCTATTGGCTTTACCTGTTCGGTGGCTCGATGGTGGTGCTGGGCTTCATCACGCCGGGCGGCGCTGCCGACTTCGGCTGGTTCGCCTACGCGCCGCTCAACGACGCCATCAACTCTCCCGGAATCGGTGCCGACCTGTGGATCACCGGCCTGGTGATCTCCGGTCTGGGCACGATCCTGGGCGCGGTCAACATGATCACCACGATCCTCACCCTGCGCGCGCCGGGCATGACGATGTTCCGGATGTCGATCTTCACCTGGAACATCCTCGTCACCAGCCTCCTGGTGCTGATGGTCTTCCCGCTGCTGGCCGCGGCCCTGCTCGCGCTGATGGCCGACCGCCGCCTGGGCGCCCACGTCTTCGATCCGGAGACCGGTGGCCCGATGCTGTGGCAGCACCTGTTCTGGTTCTTCGGCCACCCCGAGGTGTACATCGTCGCGCTGCCGTTCTTCGGCATCATCTCCGAGGTCATCCCGGTCTTCAGCCGCAAGCCGATCTTCGGTTACACCGGTCTGGTCGCGGCGACGCTGGGCATCGCGGCCCTGTCGATGAGCGTGTGGGCGCACCACATGTTCGTCACCGGACAGGTGCTCCTGCCGTTCTTCTCGTTCTTGAGCTTCCTCATCGCGGTCCCGACCGGAATGAAGTTCTTCAACTGGATCGGCACCATGTGGCGAGGCCAGCTCACTTTCGAGTCGCCGATGTTGTTCTCCATCGGCTTCCTGGCGACCTTCCTTTTCGGTGGCCTGTCGGGCGTGCTGCTCGCGAGCCCGCCGGTCGACTTCCACGTGTCCGACTCCTACTTCGTGGTGGCTCACTTCCACTACGTGCTCTTCGGCACCATCGTTTATGCCGTGTACGCGGGCATCTACTTCTGGTTCCCGAAGATGTTCGGCCGGATGCTCGACGACCGCCTCGGCAAGGTGCACTTCTGGCTGACCACCATCGGCTTCAACACGACCTTCCTGGTGCAGCACTGGCTCGGCAACGAGGGCATGCCCCGGCGCTACTACGACTACCTGCCCAGCGACGGCTTCACCACGCTGAACATGATTTCGACGGTCGGCGCTTTCATCCTCGGCGCCTCCACGTTGCCGTTCCTCTACAACGTGTGGAAGTCCTACCGGACCGGCCCGGTGGTGACCGTCGACGACCCGTGGGGCCACGGCAACTCGCTGGAGTGGGCGACCTCCTGCCCGCCGCCGCTGCGTAACTTCGACCGGATGCCGCGCATCCGTTCTGAGCGGCCGGCCTTCGACGCGAAATTCCCCCACCTCGCGGTGAGCACAGGCACCTCCGCCCCGGCCAAGCAGGTCGAGACGGGAAGCCAGCACCACTGAGCATTTGACGCTAGATGCGCGCCCGGCAGGAGTACGTAGCCGGGCGCGCATCTGTATATGTGTGGAGAATTCCATAGACTGGCGTATGCCCGCGTTGCACACTTTGCGATGGGTTCGCGTCAGGAGGCGACATGCGCAAGGCGATACCAACACTCGGCGAGGCGCAGCGCAGGCAC
Source organism: Rhizocola hellebori (assembly GCF_016862955.1). Classification (GTDB taxonomy): domain Bacteria; phylum Actinomycetota; class Actinomycetes; order Mycobacteriales; family Micromonosporaceae; genus Rhizocola; species Rhizocola hellebori. Next base: position 15,910 of record NZ_BONY01000105.1, read on the forward strand.
GCGCTCAAAGCCATGAAGATCCTCCCCGGCTCGAAGATTTACTACGACGCCAAGGTTGTCGGCCTCGAGCTGCCCGACGGCACGTTCCATCCGCTGCGGGTGGGCCGATTAGGACTTCCGATTCGCACCTGGGACAACCTCATCGTCTATCGGCTCGACGGCTCCGGCGAGATCGTGCGGGCCGAGCCGGTGGCGCTCAGGCTCACCCCAAAACCAGCCGGGCACGGGCAGACCGCGGGCGTCGACGCCGGTCTGCGCACCCGCAAGGGGCGGCTCATCGTGGTCGTCACCGACCCACTGGACCTGGCGGTCACCTCACTTCGGATAAAGCCCGCCGTGCTCGCCCAGACCAGAATCACGGCCTGCGAGGACCTCGCCGACACGGGCATCTCGGGCACCTGGCGCGCTTACAGCCTGACCGGCAACGGCCTGGCCATCGAGGCCCACCCGGGCATGGAGTTCACCATCATCCAGCGGCCGCGCGCCGTCGACATCGCGGGCACCATGGCCGGGGGCGCGGTGCGGGTCAGCGACATCGACTACGTCTCCGATAGCCGCACGCTCACGTTTTCGTACCACACCCAGAACCCGTTCGGCGGAGAGCTTTCCTCCCACGTGCGTCTGGTGGGGACAGAGCCCGGCCTGTTCGAGGGCGACGAGATCGGCGGCTGGATAGGCGCCACCGCCCGCCCGTTCTCGTTGCGGTGGAACAGCTACTAGCTTTGCTCGCGCCAGCTGTGCTGTGGCTCGTAGCCGAGCAGCCGGCGCGCCTTGTCTATGGCGAGCAGGGTCTGCGTGCCGGTCACCTCGGCGGTGATCTCCACGTCCGCAAAGACCTGCGCGGCAAGCTGTCTGGAGTCGCGGCTCATCACGGTGTCGGCGTTGGCGATGATGAAGATCTCCAGCCCCTTGCCCTCGTAGGCCAGCGCCCTGCGCACAGCCTGAGCCCCGTCGCGGGCATCGATGTAGCCCCACAGGTTCCACTTGCGCAGCATCGGGTCTTGCTCAAAGGACGGAAAGCGCGCGTAATCCCCGGGCTCCATCACGTTGGAGAAGCGAAGCCCGATCATTTTCAGCTCCGGGTCCCACCGGCAAAACTGCGCCGCGATGGTCTCGTCGACCAGCTTCGCCAACGCGTAAGAGGTCTCCGGACGCGGCTGATGCCCCTCGTGGATCGGGATCGACTGCGGAGGCGTGTCCAGCGGCAGACCGAGCAGCGTCTCGCTGGAAGCCCACACCACATTGCGGATCCCCGCCGCCCGAGCCGAGGCGAAAACGTTGTAGCTGATCGCCACATTGGTGTGAAACGTCGTCGCGTTGGTCGCCATGCCCGGCCCCGGGATGGCCGCCAGATGCACCACGGCATCGACACCGCCGTGCCGGTCATCGATGGCGGTGAGCGCTTCCACGGTCTGCCCATAATCGGTGAGATCCACACGGGTAAAGGCGGCGCGATCGTGGCGAGGAGGAGCCAGATCCAAATTGATCACCCGGTAGCCGTGTTCGACTAGCTCGTCGACCACGGCCCGGCCAAGCTTGCCGCTTCCCCCGGTCACCGCAACAGTCTGCATAGCGCAGAGGCTACCGGCCCGCCAGCATGTCAGCTTGGTCGACAGGATTGGGTACCGTGGCGGAGGTGCTTCTCGAAAGCGATCGCTTTGCCAGTCTGGTACGGGCACTGCTGGAGGTCCCGGGCCTAGCCGACCCTGATGTCCGCGACCAGCGGGTCGCGGACCTTGAGCGGATCCTCAGACGTCCGCTGACCATCAGCCGGTTCGCCGACAGTGGACACGACCTGACCTCGATCGTCCAAGCCTGCGCGGGTGTCTCAGGTGGACTGCGCGCCTTGGCCGCGGTGGTGCAGCAACACCATCCGGGCGATCGGGCGGACCTGGTGGCCACCCTGGCGAACGAGAGCGCCGGGCCCCTACTGTTGTCGGCACCCGACCGGGAAGCGCTTCACCGCTACCTCGCGGGCGCACCGGTTGGTCATCTCGCCGAGGCGGTAAGCGAGCTTGTCGGCCCGCAGGGGTTGCTTTCCCTCGACAGCTGGCGCGCCGCCGGCATCTCGGATTCGATTCGCGCCATAGAGCAGCTGCCCCTGCCCGATGACGGAGTGCCGCAGCTCTTGGTCTTCGCCAACCGGCTGGCCCAGGTGACCCCCGGCGCGGCGGCCCACGGCATCCGTAGCTGGGTCGACAGTGTGGCAGGCGGGATCGGTGTGGACATCGCCACGTTGGAGCGGCTGCGGGGTCAGGTGCCCGCGCCGCGGACGCCCGCTGCTGACGGGGTCGGACGGATCTGGGGCGGTGTCCCCATCCGCAACCGCAACTTCACCGGCCGGGCTGCCCTGCTCGACCAGCTGAACCAGGCGTTGCAAAACAGCTCCAAAGTGTCTGTGCTCCCACCGGCGCTGCACGGGATAGGCGGCGTCGGCAAGACCCAGCTTGTCGTCGAGTACGCGTACAGGCACGCCGAGGAATACGACGTGATCTGGTGGATCCCCGCGGAGCAGCCCAGATCGATACTGGCGTCCCTCACCCAGCTGGCGGAACGGCTGGGCATGGCGGTCACCGACGACGCGCAGCAGAACGCGCACGCAGCTCTCGACGCCCTCGCCGCAAGCGACCTGTCTTGGCTTCTGATTTACGACAACGCAGACGAAGCTGCTTCACTCAGCGATCTCGTGCCATCGGCGGGCGGACATGTCGTAGTGACGACACGAAACCCGGAGTGGGCCGCCATCGGCATGGCCGTCGAGGTCGGTGTCTTTCAGCGCTCCGAGAGCATCGAGCTGCTCCAGCGCCGCACCCAGAGCGAGTCAGCGAAGCACAGGATGTCGACCGCTGACGCCGACCAGCTCGCCGACAAACTCGGCGACCTTCCGCTGGCCCTGGAGCAAGCCGCCGCCTGGCACCTCGCCACCGCGATGCCCATCCCTGAGTACCTCGAACTTCTCGACAGTCACATCCGAGATCTGATGTCGGAAGGAAAGCCCGCCGGCTATCCGATGACTGTCGCAGCCTTTGTCGTCTTGGCCTTGGACCGGTTGCGCCGATCCGCGCCCGCTACCGCTCAGCTCTTTGAACTCATGGCTTATCTCGGACCTGAGCCCATCTCGCTTTCGTTGCTGCGCATGGGAAAGGGAGCCGTCGTCGCGGAGCCATTGCGAAGCGCCCTCGGCTCACCGATTGCCATCCACCGCGTCGTGCGCGAGCTGAGCCAGTGTGGTCTGGCCAAAGTGGATGTGGCCCAACGGATCCAGGTGCATCAGCTGGTTCAGCGCGTGCTGCGTCACAGTCTCTCGGCGGACATCGCGCTAGAGGCGCAACGCAACGCGCAGAACATCCTCGCCGCCGCGAACCCGGGCGATCCTGACGAGCAAGTCTATTGGACGAGACAGAGCGAGATAGGCGCTCACCTGGAAGCGGCCGACATGATCAACGCGGAGAACCTTGATGCCCGCCTGGCCGTTCTCGACCATGCCCGCTATCTCTACCTAACCGGTGACTACGAGAACAGCCGACGCCTCGCCGAGCGAGCAGCGCAGGCGTGGGCGCTGGATAGCCGAGACGGTGAGTTGACGTTGCGGGCCATGGCACAGCTCTCCGAAGCGCTGCGGGCTCTCGGCGACTTCTCGGCCGCCGCGCCTCTCGCGCGCGACGTCTACGACCGGCTCGCCGGACACCCTGACTTCGGGCTCAATCACGAGTACACGCTGATCGTTGGTAACCAGATCGGTCACGACCTGAGGATCGCCGGCGACTACCTGGCGGCGCTTGAATTCGACCGCGAGTCGGTGACACGACACCGTCGCGTGTTCGGCGACGGTGGGACACACACCCTGCGGGCGCAGTCGAATCTCGCGGTCGACCACCGTCTCGCCGGCAACTTCGCGGAGGCACTCGAACTCGCTAGAGAAATAGCCTCATCCTGGGAAGACTTGGCAGACAACGACCCGCGAGCGCTTGTTGCGTACATGAATGTGGCCCGTGGCTGCTACGACATGGGCGCCTACGGTGCCGGGCTCGAGGTCCTCGAGCGTTGGCGCCCAGCCCTGCTCGATTGTCTGGGGCCAGGGCACAGCAGCGTGCTGCTAGCCGACCGCACATTGGCCATCCTGTTGCGCAAGCTAGGCCGGTGGGAGGAGGCCGCCACCCTCGCTCTGGAAAACCAGCAACGAACGCACGCGCGTTTTGGGCCGAACCACGAGTTCTCAATCCTCGCGACCCTGACCCTCGCCAACGCACTCCGCCAACGCGGCGACCTCGACGAGGCCCTCGCCGCGCTCACCTTGACCGTCGAGCGCTTGGAGCAGAGTTTCGGCCCTGACCATCCACTGACCCTTGCCGCGCTTGTCAACAGAGCGCACGTATTGCGGGCGCTCGGCGACTCCGAGGAAGCACTGGTGACCGATGAGCGCTGTTACCGACAACTCAACCTGGTCCTCGGCCCGAGGCATCCCCACACGTTCTGCGCAGGCGTCTCTCTGGCCACCGATTACGCTTTGGCCGGCCGACACACGGAAGCAGCGAGGCAGTCCGCGCAGATGCTGGAAACCGATTCAACGCTTGGCGCTGAGCATCCTTACCGGCTTTTGACCGCGGCCAACCTCGCGGGCGAAGTCGACATCGAACCTTCACCCACCTCAAACGGCTAGGCGGCTTCGTGGGCTCGGTGCCGCTATCCGTTGGTATTCGCGCCCACTGTGGCCAACTCGGGCTCCACCGCCGCTGCTGATGTGGCCGGGGAGCGTTGCCAGAAGGGGAAAACGGCCGCTACCACGAGCAGGCCGGCGAGGCCGGCGGCGGTGAAGCCCCAGGCTGGGCCGAAGGTGTCGATGACCCATCCTCCGGTCGGGGCGCCGATCGCTATGCCGCACGTTAGCGCGGTGCCGTGTAGGCCCATCGCTTCGCCTCGGGCGCCTGCGGGCACCAGGTGGCTGACGGCGTCGACGGTGGCGGCGATCGATGGGGCGCAGAGCAGGCCGCAGGGGATCACCGCTAGCAGCAGCCACCACCAGCCGGAGACCAGGCCTAGCGGGATGGTCAGCGCGGCCATGCCGGCAATGATCAGAAGCGGGGAGATGCTGCGGCGCAGGCCGCCGTAGATGAAGCCGCCGATGAGCGAATAGAGGGACCAGGCCACAATGATGAGGCCGATCCATTTGGTCGCTCCGGTGTGCCTGAGCGCGGCGACGATGGACAGCTCGGTGGCGGTGAGGACGAAGGTCGCCGCGGCGGTGGCGGCGAGCAGGGCGATGAGGCTGGGGCGCAACCATTCCCGGCGGGGCAGCGTGACCGTTTGTGACTCTTCCTCCTCGGCCGAGCGGATCGGAGGATTCATGACTATGAGTGCCGTGCCGCCCAGGACGAGACCTGTACCCACGGCGGTCATGGTGAATTGACTGCCCAGCGAGGTGACGAGGGCGACCGCCAGCGCGGGACCGACCATATAGGACAGCTCGACGCCCATGGAGTCGAGCGCGAAGGCGGGGCGGCGATGCTCGATCGGTACCATAGCGGCCATGAACTGACGCATCACGCTGAAGATCGGGATGCTGAGCAGGCCGGCGAAGAACGCAGCCACGACGAGTGCCGTATAGGACAGGTGGGGTGCGGTCAGCCAGTAGATGCCTTGGACGACCGTGGCCACGATCAGCACGGGTCGCAGACCGACCTTGTCGACCATGCGCCCAAGCAGCGGGGAGCCGATGCCGACGCCGAGCATCGCCAGCGCTCCGGCGAGGCCGGCCCGGGCGAAGTTCAGGCCGAGCGTGTTGACGACGTGCAGCGTGACGGTCATGGCAGCTGCCGTCACCGGGATGCGCGCCAGCATGCCTACGAGCATCAGCAGCTTCAGGCCGGGCTGGGCGAGAACCTGACGGTAAGGTGCCATCTTCATAACGGTGTTTACCTCCGGGCACGATTCTGCCCGGAGGTACCGACAATTGGCGAACGGTTAGGCCAGGGACCTCCCTCGGCGGCCCCGCCAATATCGCGGAGCCGCCAAGGGAGAGCTGCAAGGCCTACTTGAGCCCGTTGGAGACCGCAGTGATCAACTCGCCGTTGGTGGTGTCACCGGAGAGCTCCCAGAAGAAGGCGCCGCCCAGCGATTGGCTCTTGGCCCACGTGGTCTTGCCGGCGATGGTGGCTGGCGTGTCGTAGCTCCACCAGTTGTTGCCGCAGTAGGCGTAGGCGGTGCCGCCGACAGTTCCGGTCGCCGGGCACTGCGTTTTGAGCACCTTGTAATCCTGAACGCCTGGCTCGATGCCGGTGGCTGGACCGGTGGCGGTTCCCCCCGGAGCCGATTGGGTGACACCGGTCCAGCCCCGGCCGTAGAAGCCGATGCCCAGCAGCAGCTTCGACGCCGGAACCCCTTTTGCCTTGAGCTTGGTGATGGCCGCCTCGGTGCAGAAGCCAGCCGTCGGGATGCCCGCGTAGCAGGTCAGCGGCGAGTGCGGGGCGGTCGGCCCCTGGGCCGAGAAGGCGCCGAAGTAGTCGTAGGACATCGGCATGTACCAGTCGACGTATTGAGCGGCGCCGCCGTAGTCGGCTGCATCGATCTTTCCGCCGTTGCTGCCGTCGGCGGTGATGGCAGCGGTCAGGAGGTAGTTCGCCCCGACCCGGGCGCGCAGCGCCTGCATCACCGTCTTGAACGAGGAGAACCCGCTCGTGTCACAGGAAATCCCGCAAGCGTTCGGGTACTCCCAGTCGATGTCGAGCCCGTCGAAAACCCCGGCCCAGCGCGGATCCTCGGCGAGGGTGTAGCAGGAGTCTGCGAACGCGGCCGGATTCGCTGCCGCCTGGGCGAAGTTGGGCGAGTAGGTCCAGCCGCCGATCGACAGCAAAACCTTTATCTGGGGGTACTGGGCCTTGAGCTTCAACAGCTGGTTGAAGTTGCCCCGCAGCGGCTGATCCCAGGTGTCGGCGACCCCATCGACGCTTTGATCGGCGGTGTAGGCCCGGTCGTAGTCGTTGTAGGTCTCCGTCAGCACGCACCGGCCACCGGAGATGTTGGCGAAGGCATACAGGATATGGGTGAGTTTCGACGCCGATCCGCTCGTGGCGATGTTCTTGACGTGATAGTTACGGCCGTACTGCGCCCAGTTCGGCAGGTAGCCGACGAGCCGCTTGCCCGGGGTCGGGTTGGTCGGGCTCGCTGTCGGGCTCACCGAGGGGCTTGCCGTCGGGCTCACCGAAGGTGAGGCGGAAGCCGAAGGCGAAGCGGTCGGCGAAGCCGTGGTGGCGCTGGGCGACGGCGACGCGCCGGTGCTACAGCTGGCGCCGTTGATGGTGCAGTTGCCGGGCCGGCCGGTGCCCGCGCCGTTGAAGCCGAAGCTGGTGCTCGCGCCCGCGGCGAGCGTGCCGTTCCAGCTCTTGCCGACCGCGGTGTAGCGGGTGCCGCCGGTGATGGCGGCGCTGGTGATGTCGGCGTCCCAGAAGGAGCCGACGGTGGTCCCGGTTGGCAGGTCGAACTTCAGGGTCCAGGTGACCGACGCCGCGGAGCCATTGGTAATGGTGTACTTCCCGCCGAACCCGGTCTCCCAGGCTGACTCGGTAGCGAACGTGGCGGTGACGGTGCCGGCCGCGTTGGCGAGTGTCACACCAATGCCGACGGTCATGGCCACGGCTGCCGCGGCAAGACTGACCAGGAGACGGATGGGGCGTTTGCGCATGTGCTCTCTCTTTCTTGAGGTGATGACAACCCCCCGCAGCTACATCGCAAACAGTAAGGAAACTTGCTTATTTAAGGAATGAACTTAGGAAAGATCTAAGAATCGGGAGAGCGCTCTTATTTTTCGAAAGGTTGACACGTTTAAATGTATGAGCTACAAACGGAGCACAGGTGAGAGAGCGCTCTCACCAACGGGAGGAGGTTCCCGATGCTCAATCGATTCCTGGCCGTCCCGGTGGCCTTGGCGCTGGCCATTTCGGCCGGCCTAACCGTGCACCGTCTGACGCTGACCGCAGGTCCACCCGACCCTCATGCCGGGCATGTGATGCCGGGTGACATCGATGCCGCCGCGATCAGGGCACAGCAGATTGCGGCCCTGCCCGGTTCGGAGTTCCGGGCCGACTGCCGCGGCACGCATGTCGCGGGCGATGACCCGATCGTCAAATTCAACCAGTTCGGCGCTTCGCATCTGCATCAGTTCATCGGCAACGCCTCGGCCAACGCCGCCTCTACCGAGGTGACGCTGCGGGCCGGGTCCACCAACTGCAACCCGGTCGTCGACAAGTCGCCCTATTGGGTCCCGGCGCTCTACAAGAACGGTGTGCACGTGCCGCCCGAGAGCGTAATCATCTACTACCAGGGCCTGACCAATCCGCAGACCGCGGTCGCCTATCCGCAGGGCTTGAAGATCGTGGTGGGCAACGCCGCGGCCACCGGCCCGGATCAGAATCCTTCCGCGCGCTGGAACTGCACGCCCGGCTCGGCCTCCAGCCGCGACTTCATGAACTGCCCGGCCGGGACCAAGCTGCAGACCTATCTGGACTTCCCGACCTGCTGGAACGGGCGTGACCTGGACAGCCCGAACCACTTCAGCCACATGGCCTGGGCGCTGGGCGGCATCGGAGCGCCCTGCCCGGGCACGCATCCGGTAGCGGTGCCACGGGTCCAATTCGTCATCACCTACAACGTCAACGGCACCGGCCTGACCCTCGCCGGGACCCGCAACGGAGTCAACGTCACCGATGCCCCCGGTTACACGTTCCACGGCGACTTCTGGAATGTGTGGGATCAAGCCGAACTTGAGCGGCGGGTCAGGAATTGCATCAACGCCGGTTACATCTGTGGCAACGACGGCTGCCCGATCGGCGGGCCGCCGTGTGCGACGCCCACGCCCACACCGACTCCGGGTGGCAACCGGGACGCCTACGGCACGATCCAGGCGGAGTCCTTCGACTCGCAGTCAGGTTTGAGCGTGCAGGCGACGAGCGATGCCGGAGGTGGCCAGAACCTGAGCGCTGTCAACAACGGAAACTGGGCCGTCTACCGGGGTGTCAACTTCGGCGCGGGGACTGCCCATCAGTTCCGCGCCCGGGTGGCCAGCGGGGCCGCAGGCGGCGTCAGCGGACTGGTCGAGGTGCGCCTCGGCAGCGCGACCGCACCGGTCATCGGCAGCTTCGCCGTCGCCAACACGGGTGGGTGGCAGAGCTGGCAGACGGTCCCCACCAACATTTCCGGGGTGACCGGGACACATGACGTCTATCTCACGTTCAGCAGCGGCCAGCCGGCCGACTTCGTCAACGTGAACTGGTTCAGCTTCGCAAGCTAGCCAACGACACACCACCGGCGCGCAGCTGTGCCAGGGCGCGCTCGGTGGTGTCGGGGGCCACTCCCGCGGTCAGGTCGAGCAGAACCTTGGTGCGAAAGCCTTCCCGGACGGCGTCGAGCGCGGTCGCCCGCACGCAGTGGTCGGTGGCGATGCCGACGACATCGACAGTGTCGACATCATGCATGCGCAGCCACGCGGCCAGGCCGATGCTGCCCGAGCTTCCTTCGAAGCCGGAGTAGGCGGCCTGATTGGCGCCCTTGTGGAAGATGGCCTCAATCTTGTCGGTGTCGAGATTGGGGTGGAAGTCCGCGCCCGAGGTGCCCGCGACACAGTGCACCGGCCAGCTGTCTACATAGTCCGGTGGGTCTCCGAAGTGGGCGCCGGGATCGGTGTGGTAGTCCTTGGTGGCGACCACGTGGTCCCAGGGCAGCTCGTGGGCGCTCAACGCGGCCGACACGTCGGCCGCGACCTGAGCCCCACCCGCGACCGGCAGGGAACCCCCCTCACAGAAGTCGTTCTGCACGTCCACGATGATCAACGCTCGGGCCATCAGTCACTCCTGAATCACGGGGATCGCCGGGTCACCTACCGAAAGCTTAAGACCTTCCCACGGGATCGAAATCAGACAATCCCGAAGGTGATCGCGGCTCTGCTGCAGCGTGGGCACATCGGGCAGCTGCTCCCCGCCCGCCACGAAGCGGCGCTGCAGCAGCCGGTCGTTGGGTTGATGTGCCGGAGTGCCTTGGGAGACAACAACTTCCTCGATCGCGGTGCCGGTCGGCTTGTGCCGCCGGACTGCCGTCTTGCGCCCGCCCACGGTGCGCTTGTTCTCCGAGCGCTTGACGACGGGACGGCCCTGCACCTCGACCAGCTTGTAGACCAGGCCCGCGGTCGGGGCGCCCGAGCCGGTGACGACGGCGGTGCCCGCGCCGTAGGCGTCGACTGGTTCCGCGCGCAGCGCGGCTATCGAGTACTCATCCATGTCACCGCTCACGATGATCTTCACGTCGGGCGCGCCCAGCTCGTCGAGGAGCGCCCGCGACTGTGCGGCGAGCACCGAAAGGTCGCCGGAGTCGATGCGGATGGCGCGCAGGTGCGGGCCGGCCACCTCGATCGCGTTGCGGATGCCCTGCGTGATGTCGTACGTGTCCACGAGCAGGGTGGTCTCATGCCCCAGGGTGAGCACCTGAGAGGCGAAAGCGGCCTGCTCATCGTCATGCAACAGGGTGAACGCGTGCGCTGCCGTGCCCGCGGTGGGGATGCCATAGCGCAGGCCCGCCGCGAGATTGGAGGTCGAGGCGAAGCCGGCCAGGTAGGCCGCGCGGGCCGCCGCCACGGCCGACTCCTCGTGGGTGCGCCGCGAACCCATCTCGATCAGCGGCCTGCCCTTGGCCGCGGTCACCATGCGGGCGGCCGCCGCGGCGACCGCGCTGTCGTGGTTGAGCACCGACAGGGCCAGCGTCTCCAGCACGACGCACTCGGCGAAGCTGCCGCTGACGGTCAGGATCGGGGAGTTCGGGAAGAAAAGCTCGCCTTCCTGGTACCCAGAAATGTCGCCTTGAAATTTGAATGATTCCAACCAACTCGCGGTTTCCGTGTTGACGATGCGCTGTCTCGCCAGAAAATCGATCTCATCGCTGTCGAAGCGGAAATTGCGCAGATGATCGAGCAGCCGTGCCGTTCCCGCTACCACTCCGTAGCGTCTTCCGGGCGGCAGGCGACGGGCGAAGACCTCGAAGACGCACTGGCGATCGGCCGTGCCGTCGTGCAGCGCGGCGCTGATCATGGTCAGCTCGTAGTGGTCAGTTAGCAACGACGGTGATCCGTGCACACCGACAGCTTAGGTTTGGTGGGTAGTCGCCGTATGCCCCATCCGTTCGTAGGATGGGGCTTGTGACCGCCGCCCCAGACACAGCGCCCGTTCAAACCGCGCGCCCGGAGACCGACGAGCAGTCGGAATTCGCCCGCCCCTGGGTGACCATCGTGCACAACGACCCGGTGAACCTCATGAACTATGTGACTTGGGTGTTTCAACAGCTATTCGGCTACAGCAAGGACAAGGCGGAGCTGCTGATGCTGGATGTGCATCACAAAGGCCGAGCGGTGGTGAGCGCGGGGGCGCGGGAGCGCATGGAATATGACGCGTCCCGCCTGCACTCCTATGGCCTATGGGCAACGGTTGATAAACAGTGAGCTTTTTCAGGAGGCGCGGCCGAGACTGTGTGGCCACCTTCCGAGACGATGAGGTGCGCGTGTTGCGCAAGGTCGCGGAAGAGGTGGTGGGCCTGCTCACCGAGGGTTTCGATCACGACGATCCGGTGGTGGGAAGGCTTTTTCCCGACGTCTATCCGGACGCCCCCCGCGAGTCGGCCGAGTTCCGCCGCTTCACCGAAGGCGACCTCAAGACCTCGAAGATCGATCAGGCGGGCGCCATTCTGGCCTCGCTTCCCGAGGCCGGGTCCGGTGAGGTGCGCCTCGATCCCGAGGCCGCCGAGGCGTGGCTGCGCGCCCTCAACGACGCCCGGCTCGCGCTCGGGATCAGGCTGGAGATCACCGACGACACGCTGCTCGACTACGAGCTCGACGAGGCCATCCTCCAAGATCCCTCGTCGCCACGTGTTTTTCAGCTCAGTGTCTACTCCTACCTGGGCTACCTGCAGGATTCGCTGCTGACCGCGATCACCGCCAACGGCCGCTCGTGACAGGCGTCACGGCCACTCGTGCCGTGGTGTCGGTAGGCTCGCAAGGGTGACGACCGCTCTCACGATCGAACAGGCGATCCTCGATGCCATCGTGGCGCACGCCCGGCGCGATCATCCCGACGAGGCGTGTGGCGTGGTGGCCGGCCCTGTCGGCTCAGACCGGCCGATGCGGCACATCCCGATGGACAACGCCGAGCGATCTACCACGTTCTATCGATTTGATTCGAAGGAGCAGTTCCGCGTCTGGGCCGAGATGGACGATCGCGACGAGGAGCCGGTGGTGATCTACCACTCGCACACGGCCACCGAGGCTTATCCGTCGCGCACCGACATCTCCTATGCGGGCGAGCCCAACGCGCACTATCTGCTCGTCTCAACCCGTGAGCCCGAGCAGACCGAGATCAGGTCATTCCGTATCCTTGACGGCGTGGTGACCGAAGAGCCGGTGAACGCCGTGCAGTCGTACATGTTCGGGCAGAGCCCGAGCGCAGTGGACTATGAGTGTCGCAGCTGAAGCTTTCCCGACATTTTCACTGCTAGTCCGACTAATTCTTCAGAAGAGAGTCTTCAGCCATGGCAATCGACGTTCGCATCCCCACCATTCTTCGTTCCTTCACCGGCGGCGCTAAGGCCGTTTCCGGTGCCGGCGACACCCTCGCCGACCTGCTGACCGACCTCGACGGCAAGCACCCCGGCCTGCGCGGCCGGCTCATCACGCCAGAGGGCGGCCTCCACCGATTCGTAAACATCTATGTTAATGACGAAGACGTCCGCTTCCTGGGCTCGCTTGACGCGAAGCTCAACGACGGCGACACGGTGACCATCCTGCCCGCCGTGGCAGGTGGCGCTCTCGGCCTGACTGTCGCGCATGCCCTTCGCGGGTAGGTGATCGGGCATGGCTCGGTTCGAGTCGCTATTGGACATGTGCGGCGACACGCCGCTGATCGGGCTGCCCCGGCTGTCACCCTCACCTGAGGTGCGGCTGTGGGCCAAGCTCGAAGACCGCAACCCCACCGGCAGCGTCAAGGACAGGGCCGCCTTCTACATGGTGAAGGCGGCCGAAGACGATGGCCGGCTGCGGCCGGGCGCGACCATCCTCGAACCCACGAGTGGCAACACCGGCATCTCGCTGGCGATGGTGGCCAAGCTCCACGGCTACCGGCTCGTCTGCGTGATGCCCGAAAACGTTTCCACGGAAAGGGTTCAGCTGCTCCGCATGTACGGGGCGGAGATCATCTTCTCGCCCGCGGCCGGAGGGTCCAATCAGGCCGTAGCGACCGCGAAGCAAATCTCGGCCGAGCATCCCGATTGGGTAATGCTGTACCAATACGGCAACGAGGCCAACGCCCGCGCCCACTACGAGACCACCGGGCCGGAGCTGCTGCGCGACCTGCCGACGCTGACCCACTTCGTGGCCGGCCTGGGCACCACCGGCACGCTCATGGGCACCGGCCGCTACCTGCGCTCGAAAAACCCCGATATCGCGATCATCGCCGCCGAGCCGCGCTACGGGGAGCTGGTTTACGGGCTTCGCAACATCGACGAGGGCTACGTTCCAGAGCTGTATGACGCGTCGGTTCTGACCCGCCGCTTCTCCGTCGGCACCCGCGACGCCGTTCTGCGCACACGCCAGCTGGTCGAGGTAGAGGGCCTTTTCGTGGGCTTCTCCACCGGCGCTGTCTTCCACGCCGCGCTAGCGGTGGCCCACGAAGCAGTCCGCGACGGCCGTACCGCAGACGTCGCGTTCCTGGTCGCCGACGGCGGCTGGAAATACCTGTCCACGGGCGCCTACACAGGCACCCTCTCCGACGCGGAAACGTCCCTCGAAGGCCAGCTCTGGGCCTGACAGCCGGTTCCACCCGATAGCGGGCCGCCTTTCCCAGCGGCCCGCCCATTTT
>NZ_BONY01000106.1 GCF_016862955.1 Rhizocola hellebori
GGCTCCATCGCGGCATTGACCGCAGCGGCCGCCTCTGCGCCAAGGATCCCGGTCACGCGGATGCGGCCGGTGCCGTCGCCGAACGGCGACAATGTCAGCGATCGGTCAGTCGCGGCGCGCTTCTCGGTCTCTTCCAACCGCTTGCGCTCCAGCTCGTCAACCAGCTCGGGCGCGACCAGGCCAACCGCGTAGCCAGCGGCGGCAGCAAGCTGTGCCGGAGCCAGGACAACGCATTCGTCGGCCAGCAGAACTTTCTCCACCTCTCCTTGCAGCGCGGCGCCGTGCTCCGCTAGACCGGTCACCGCCTTGGCGATAATCGAGGCCTGCTGCTCGTTGATGACACCCGCCGAAAGCGACTCGGCAGTGGCCGGGCAGGCCGTGTCCAACGCCCGCGCCAGCTCGATCATCTGCCGGGCGGTGCCTGGATTGATGCGCAACTTGCTGCCAAGCCAAGCGGTCAAACATGTTGCGCCCTCGCGGCGAGCCACATCTTGGCCGTCGACCTCACGGATCACCGCAAGGATCTCCGCCACGATCGATTGCTTCGACTGCCACAACGTGAGCAGTTTGGTGGACAGTTCAGCTCCTGTCATCGCCCAAACCGCCCCCGCAGTCATGCATCGAAGCCTAGCATGGATCGCACAGATGTTCGAGGGCAGAAGGTGCCTGAAAAGCGGAAACCTCAACGCCACCAAGCGTTTTGACGCGAGGACCTTCTTTGCCGATGCCAGTAGCGGTGACACGTGCTGCCTGGCGGGCAACTCAGTGACTGTCAGTGGTGAGAAAGGCTGGAGATGAAGTTGTCGACGAGGGTGGTCTGGCGGGCGGGCGGGAAGCGGGCGGGGTCGAAAAGTGCTTGCACCACAAGGCCGTGAGTGAAGGCCGCAGCGGTCACGACGATGTCGTCGGGGTCCACATCGGAGGGTAGCTGGCCAAGCTTGATCGCGTCATCGACGTGGGGGCGCAGCATGCCTCGCCAGCGTTCGTAGCGTTTGATCTCGGCTGCGCCAAGCTCTTCGTCGCCAAGAGCGGCGTCCCAGAAGCTGACCCACACCCGGTTTGCCGCGGTCGCTTCGGGCGTCAGCGGCACTACGTCGAGCAGCGCCTCGCGGAGGGCGGGCAGGCCTTTCCCGCTCGCCTTGCGGCGCACGCGGTTGGCCGTGTGCGCGTGGGCCACCTCAAGCGCGTGCCGCACGAGGGCCTGTTTGCTGGGGAAGTAGTGGGTCAGCAGGCCGGTGGAGGCACCCATCTCGGTGGCGACGGCGCGCAGCGTGAGCCCGCCGAAGCCTTGGGCGGCAAGCACTCGCCACACCGCTTCGGAGACGTCCCGGCGTCGGGCCTCGTGGTCGCCGCGTGCTGGCATACCGGCCATAGTATATAACAAGCGTTATCCACCTGGCAGAAGTCCTACCACAATCAGCCCCAGCAGCAGGAGCACGATCTGAGCGGTGGCGAAATACTTGAGCCGGCGCGGGGCACCGACGCGGATATCGGGTCCAAACCCGACGGTGTACCGGGTGACCAGCACGCCAACGAGCGCCGCCACGCTGCCGGTGCTGATTGCCCGCAGCCCCGAATCCGCCACGCCAGAGGCGGTGCCGGGGGCGGGAATGAACACGCCGACGCCCAGCGCCACCGCGCCGGCACAGAGGATTGTTGCCCAGATGGTGATCCGGGAAGGATGGTCGATCGCATAGACCGCCAGAATGGCCAGCATGGGCAGGGCGATTCCGGCCCACGCGGTCGCCGTCAAAGGCAGCCGTGCGCAATCGTGCTCCCCGCACATAGCGTCGGCAAGCCGAGTCCATACAGCGCTGCGAAGCTCGATCCCGGTTGCCACTCCAGCCAGCGCCACGACGCAGATCGCGGTGCTCTCATACCACCGCCATCGCGGCCAGGTGCTGTCCACCGGCTGAACCTAGCGCTCGCTGACAAGTCGGCACCAGCTATAGTACATAACAAACGTTTGGTATGCACGAAGGAGTTGACCATGTTGTCCTACCCCCTCTCCGCCAATGCCGAGCTGCGCGCATTGGAGCCGTGGAACGCCGCCGAGTTCGCGGAGTTCATCGAGCGCGAACGCGACCACCTGGGCCCATGGCTGCCTTGGGCATTGCGGCTGACCGACGAGGAGAGCACCCGGGCGTGGCTGCAGAGCTATGCCGACGACCAAGCCGGCGGCGGCGGCAGGATTTACGGCATCTGGATGGACGGCGAGCTGGTTGGTGGCACGCTGTTCCGGGTCTTCGAGCCGCGTTTCGGCAGCGCCGAAATCGGGGTGTGGCTGGGCGAGGCGGCTCAGGGTCGGGGCCTGATAACCAGCGCGGCGAAGCGGATGATCGAGTGGTGCATCGAAGATCGAAAGATGAACCGGATCGAATGGCGCTGCGTGCCCACAAATAAGCGCAGCATTGCCGTCGCCATGCGTCTGGGAATGTCCCGCGACGGCGTGCTGCGCGGGGCCTTTCCCCTTGACGGCGTCAACCATGACGTCGAGGTGTGGTCGTTGCTGGCCAGCGAATGGCGCGCCAAGACCGGTCAGGATTGAAGAAGCATAGGTGGCACGGACGCTACTAGCGTGGCCGGCATCGAGATTCGTCTCGGTCGGCCATTCGTCAAAGGAGCGCCCAAATGAAGTGGAACAAGTGGATCCGGCAGACCCATCGCTGGCTGGCTATCATCTTCACGGTGACCGTGATCATAACGTTTGTGGCCTTGGCGCAGAAGGAACCCATCGTCTGGGTGTCCTATGTGCCGCTGCTTCCCCTCGCGTTGCTTCTGTTCTCCGGCTTGTACCTGTTCGCGTTGCCTTATGCGGCAAAGTGGCGTGGCAAGCGGGGCACAGCCAGCGCGGCCTAACCCTTTCCTTCCGGGCTGCCGTCGGGGGTCATCGCCCCGCCATCGGGCGAGGTATTGAGATAGACGTGCTGGTGGCCGTGGCCCGCGTCGACGTTCAGCTGGTCGAGCTGGGTCGCCGCCACCGACCAGGTGGTCACGGCGAGCATTCGCTGCTTGGCCGCCAGCTCCAACAGCGGCGCCTGCTGCGCCGCGGGGAGGGTCCGGGCCAGGGTGTAGGTCTCCAGCGCGTTGGCCAGTGCGTTGACCGCGCTGCGCAGCGCGCCACGGGCGACGTTGGTGGCGGTGCCGCCGGAGACCGTTTCGGCGTAACGCTGGGTCTCCTGCAGCATCACCTGTTTCCAGGCGGCAAGGCTTTCCGTCGAGGGCGCGGCGGTCGCGGCGAGCCCGGTGACGATCGGGGTCACCAGCCCTTGGGTGACGCGGGCGGTCGCGGTCAGCTCGACGATCTGCTGCGCGTCGCGTTGGGCGTCGGCCTTCTGGGCGGTGGTGATGGCGGCTTCCGAGTCGGTGGGCCGACCCACCTGCCAGCCCACCAGCAGCCCGATCGCGAGCGCGATGACGAGCCCGGAGGCCAGCCGTAGCAGCTGGCCTCCGGAAAGCCCGGCCTCTTTGACGATGTCAACCTGGCGCGCGGGTTTTCCAGTACGGCGAGACACGCGTCGCAGTCTATGCGTCGCTGTCCGGCAGAAGCACGATCTGCATCTCGGTCACCCACTTGCTTATGTCATCCATGGGGGTGTCCAGATAGACCTCGCGGGCATAGCCCGCCCCGTCGGCCCTGTACCCGTTGTCCTCTATCCACTTCGCCAGCGCCTGGTAGGTCTCGTCGGCGTTTTCCAGCGAACCGTGGTGGATGAGCGCGGCCGCTCTCGGGACAGCGGGCAGCTCGGCGATGTCGAAGCGCTGCTCCGGGCTGGCCTGGGCCGACACGGTGAACCCGGCCACGACGGTGACCGCGCCGTCGTCGTTGGCGGGCGTGTAGTAGGCGACGGGAGATCCGGTCGGCATCACCCCCGCCTCCGTGACCCGTTCGAGCAGCTGCTTGTAGAGCGGCTGGATGGTGGGACCGATGTCCGAGCTGGCATAGCTGGCCGCGACCGCGCTCAAGGTGGCCAGGCGCATGGCGGGCAGGCTCTTGAGGACGACGTCCTGGGTGTTCATGTGACCCTCGATTTCGATCAGTCGGAGTCTCGCGTTGACCGCGGCCAGCCGCGCGGTGTCGGTGGACACCTGGTGTTCCAGCTGTGCCCGGCGCATCCGCAGCATTCCGCGCAGCTCCACGACGTCGACCTTCTCGTCGAGGATCGCGCCCACCTGTTGCAGGGTGAACCCCAGCTCTTTGAGCGCGATGATGCGGTTCAGCCGGGAAAGCTGCTCCGCGCTGTAGAAGCGGTAGCCGCTGAACGGGTCGACCCGGGCGGGCTCAAGCAGGCCGAGCGCGTCGTAGTGCCGCAACATCCGCACGGACACACGGCCGAGGCTGGCAAAATCTCCGATGGTAAACATGGCACCCCTGACTTTGAATCCTGACACGATGTCAGGGTCAAGTGGTTGGATGGGCCGGTGGCCGATCAGACTCCCCCAACGCTGGCATTCACCAGCCAAAAGAGCTTCGAGAAGTGGCTCGAGCGCAACTTCGAGGCGCAAGCCGGGTTGTGGATCAAGTTTGCGAAGAAGGGCAGCGGTGTCCCCTCGGTGAACTACGCCGAGGCCCTTGAGGTCGCGCTCTGCTTCGGCTGGATCGATGGCCAGGCCAAGCGGGTCGATGAGACCTACTACGTGCAGAGGTGGACGCCACGGCGCAAACGCAGCATGTGGTCGAAGATCAATCGGGAGAAGGCGCTGGCGCTCATCGAGGCGGGCCGGATGCGCCCTTCGGGCCAGGCCGAGATAGACCGGGCGCGCGAGGATGGGCGATGGGACGCAGCCTATTCCGGGTCGGCGACTGCTCTGGTACCAGATGACATAGCTAATGATCCTGAAGCCTCAAAGAACCTTGCGGGTATGAACGCGGCGAACCGCTACGCCTATCTGCATCGCTTCATGAATGCCAAGCGCGAGCAGACGAAGGCCAAACTCTTGCAACAACTGCGGGAGGGGCACCGGTTCTACTAAATTCGGGACATGGGCGGACCAAACAATGCAATTCAACGCGGAATTTTGCCGATTCCCGACCGCAGGCCGGTAGGCCTGACCACCTTCGACGCCAAGGATCCCGACACCTCCTATCCGCCCATCCAGCAGCTGCGGCCACCCAAGGGCGCACCCAACGTCCTGATCGTCCTGCTCGACGATGTGGGATTCGGCGCGGCCAGCGCGTTCGGCGGGCCGTGCCAGACGCCAACCGCGGAACGCCTTGCCGCACAGGGGCTGAAGTTCACGCGCTTCCACACCACCGCGCTGTGCTCCCCCACCCGGGCGGCGATGCTTTCCGGGCGCAACCATCACACCGTGGGCATGGGCGGCATCACCGAGATCGCTACCTCAGCGCCCGGCTACAACTCGTTGCGCCCCAACACTTGTGCGCCGCTGGCCGAAACGCTGAAGCTCAATGGCTATAGCACCGCCCAATTCGGCAAGTGTCATGAGGTACCGGTCTGGGAGACCAGCCCGATGGGCCCGTTCGACCATTGGCCCCACCCCGGCGGTGGTTTCGAATACTTCTACGGCTTCATCGGCGGCGAGACCAACCAGTGGTACCCGACGCTATATGAATTCAACAAGCCGGTAGAGCCGTCCAAGACGCCCGAGGAGGGCTATCACTTCACCGAGGACATGACCGACAAGGCGATCAGCTGGGTCCGCTCGCAGCAGGCGCTGATGGGCGACAAGCCTTTCTTCATGTACTACGCACCGGGCGCAACGCATGCGCCACACCATGTCGCGCCGGAGTGGTCGGCGAAATACCGGGGCAAGTTCGACCAGGGCTGGGATCGCCTGCGGGAGGAGACCTTCGCCCGCCAGAAGGAGCTTGGCGTCGTCCCGCCCGATGCCGAGCTGACCAAGCGGCACAAGGAGATCCCGGCCTGGGCGGACCTCCCGGAGGAGCTGAAGCCGGTGCTGTCACGCCAGATGGAGATCTACGCGGGCTTCCTCGAGCACACCGACCACCATCTCGGCCGGCTCATAGACACCCTCGCCGAGCTGGAGGTGCTCGACGACACGCTGATCTACTACATCATCGGCGACAACGGCGCCAGCGCCGAGGGCGATCTGCACGGGTGCTTCAACGAGCTCATCAACCTCAACGGCGCCAACAGTTTGCAGACCACCGAGTTCATGGTTTCGCGCATCGACGACTTTGGCACGCCAAAGGCGTACAACCATTACGCGGTCGGCTGGGCGCACGCCATGTGCACGCCCTACCAGTGGACCAAGCAGGTGGCCTCACATTGGGGCGGCACCCGCAACGGCACGATTGTCCACTGGCCCAGCGGGTTCAAGGCGCGCGGCGAGGTACGTCATCAGTTCACCCACGTAATCGACGTCGCGCCCACGGTGCTTGAGGCCGCCGGGTTGCCCGAGCCGATAATGGTCAACGGTGTGCAGCAGCTGCCTTACGAGGGCACCAGCATGCACTACGCGTTCGACGACGCGAAAGCCGAGGAGCGCCACCAGACCCAGTACTTCGAGATGTTCTGCAACCGCGGCATCTATCACCAGGGCTGGACGGCGGTCACCCGGCACAGCATCCCGTGGGACCCCAGCCCGTTGCCGCCGTTCGACAACGACACCTGGGAGCTTTACGACCCCGCCGACTGGACCCAGGCGCACGATCTGGCCAAGAACCTGCCCGAGAAGCTCGCCGCGCTGCAGCGGCAGTTCGTCATCGAGGCGGCCAAGTACAACGTGTTGCCGCTCGACGATCGCCGGGTGGAGCGCTTCAACTCCGACATCGCCGGGCGGCCGACCCTCATCAAGGGCGACACGCAGACGCTCTACTCCGGAATGGGCCGTCTCAGCGAAAGCTCGGTACTCAACCTCAAGAACAAGTCGCACTCGGTCACGGCCGAAGTGGTGATCCCCAAGGGCGGGGCCGATGGCGTGATCATCTCCCAGGGTGGCGAGTTCGCCGGCTGGAGTCTCTATCTCAAGGACGGCAAGCCGAGGTACTGCTACAACCTGTTCGGCATTCAGCGCTTCTACATCGGCGCCGACCAGCCCGTGCCGCAAGGAACCCACCAGGTGCGGATGGAGTTCACCTACGACGGTGGCGGTTTTGGCAAAGGCGGTGACGTCACCCTGCTCGTCGATGGGAAGAAGGCCGGCCGGGGAAGGGTGGAGGCCACCGTTCCCATGGTGTTCTCCGCCGACGAGACGGCCGACCTGGGCGTCGACTACGCCTCCCCGGTGGCCGAGGACTATCCGGGAGACAGCCGCTTCACCGGCGAAATCGGCTGGGTCCGGCTCGACATCGGCGGCGACGACCACGGCCACCTGATCAGCCCTGAGGAAAAGCTGAAGGTGGCCATGGCACGCCAATAGACAGGGTGAGGGGCCACCCGCTTTCGCGGATGGCCCCTCTGCTGTTGTTCGAACGGAGGCTATTTCCTTACAGGGCAGGGAAGGCGTTCGCCATCAGCTGCTGGAACTGAGCCGGGAAGAATGCTCCCGAGATCGGGGAGTTGGGCAGGGCGCCGCTACGGCTGTTGCCGTTGCGGGCGTTGCCGCCGTACTCCGGGTCGCACATCTGGTCGAAGCCCTTGCCATCCGGGTTCGGGATCAGGCTGCTCGAGCCGTCGGACTCGCCCGGAGGCTTGATCCACACGTAGGCGTCGATGCCGGCCGCCGGGTTGGCCCGCGGGCGCTCGCCCAGGCCTGCACCAGCTTGGTTGCACCAGTTGCCCTTGTGGATACGACGGTCGATACGCGACTGGTTGATGTTGGTGTTCAGATCGGTCGACGTGCTCGCCGCGGTGGGCCGGTTGGCCAGCGCCGGACAGGGCGCCTGAACGCAGTTGCCCCAGCCGTTACGCGACGTGTCGATCAGCATGCCGATGCCGCCGCTGCCACCACCGGTGAAGCCGGCGCCGATCAGCTGAGTACGGAACGCCTGCGCGAACGTCAGCTCGTCGTTGTAGTTGTTGAAGTCGATCCAGGACGACTGGCGAACCTGCTGGCCGTTGATGGTGCCCTGGACGTTGATGAACGGCTCCGAAAGCGCGGAGTAGTTCGCGGTGTTCGTGATGAAACCGTGAACGTCGGCCGGCGTGGCGCCCGCGGAGTTGGCGGCCTGGGCGAGCTTCGTGGCGGTCGCCCCGAAGTTGTCGCTCCAGCCGAGCCAGCCGTGGTGCGCGGCATCGATGTAGTTGTAAACGTTCGGCACGCTGGCCAGCTGGTGGATCGCGTAGCCGACGCCGGTGAGGTAGTTACCGTTCTGGTTCATGACGTCGCAGGCCGCAACCGCGGTGGGCCGGCCCGAGACGTTGGTGACCAGGTTCGGGATCGAGTCGATTTCGATGATCGCGACGATGCGCAGGTTGGCGTAAGCCGGCCTGGCGAAGATGTCACGGATCGGGTTGATGTAGTCCGTCTGGTAGCGACCGATCTCTGTCGGGCCGAGCTCGCCGTTGGAGGCGAGAGCGGAGCAGTCACGGCCGGGCAGGTTGTAGATGACGAACTGGATCACCATCGGGGTGGCGCCATTAGCGGCGTCCTGAGCGACAGCCTCATCGAGGTGAGCGACCAGGCCGCGGGCGGAGCTGCTGCCGGCGATCGCGGCGATGCGGTCCAGCCAGACACCGGTCGGCTGGTTGGCGATCCGGCTTCCGCCGGGCTGCGCCGCCGCAAGGGCGCGCCAGTCCGGGTTGTTGTAAACGCCCGCGTTCGCGTACGGGTTATCGACCCGGTTTCCTCCGCCACCACCGGTGCTGCGGCTGATCGAGAACGACGCTGCGGTGTGGCCGGTGGCCGCTGCGGAGAAGGTGGACGTGGCCGCCGTGGTGCCGGCCGCCACCGTGCAGCTGACCGTGACACCGGTCGACCAGTTGGCCGTGGTGATCGTGGCCGTGGCGGGACAGGTCACAGCGGTGCTGCCGGAACGCGTGATGTTCACCGTCACGTTGCCCGTGGGCTGCGCGTTGCGGCGCAGGGTGACACTCGCGGAGCTGCCGCCGGCGACCGACTGGGAAGCCGGAGTGGCGGAGATCGTCGGCGTCGTCGGGCTGGGCGACGTGCTTGGGCTTGGGCTTGGGCTCGCCGACGGAGACGGGCTGGGGCCACCGCCGCCGTTACAAACGACGTTGTTGACCCTGAACGCGGTCGGGGCACCGGGGAAGGTGCCGACGCCTGTCCAGGTGCCGTTGAAGCCGATACTCGTTGATCCACCGGTGCCGATGTTGCGGTTCCAGTCCAGCGGGACGGCAGTCACGTTCTGTCCGGACGCGGACCAGGTCGCCGACCAACCGGGGCCCCACGATTCGCCGTTGGGCAGAGCGAAGGTGAGCGTCCATCCGGCCCAGGCGTCGCCGGTGTTTTTCACCGTCATGTTCGCAGTGAAGCCGTTGTTCCAGTTGTTGACGGTGTAGACCACTTCACAGGATTGTGCGGCTTGCGCCATGGTCGCGGGGATAATGACGCCCGCGATCATAAGGACGCCTGCACCTGCCAACGCAAGTTTCTTGCGCAGGTTCATGTCATCTCCTTGGGAGGGTTCACAAAGCAGAGCTGACATGCCCGGCCCGGCGGGCTTGTACTGTTAACGCGCCTGCCCTTAGGTGCGTTTCCACAGTGTTACATGGAAGCGCTCCCATCGGCAACAGGTCGATACGTAAGAACAGCGGAAATCAATCGAACTACGTCGCCATGCAAAGCCGAGAATGGACGGTCCTCGGGCTGCGGCACCCCGTAACCCTCCAAGGTTTGGGTGAGCAGCTCATTTATGCCCCCCACAATCGCCAGCGCCTGCGGCAGAGTCAGCTGGCCAATCTCCGGATTGGCCGGTCGTGCGGCGGCCACCAGCTCCACCAGGGTTCCGGCGAAACCGCGCAGCGTCTCCTGGCGCATCCGGAACGCCCGCTCCCCCGCGCCCTGCATTTCCACCAGCAGCGCCCGCGAGAACTCTGGCATCGAGTCCAATGCGGACAGAAACGCCGCCGCCCCGCCGGAGATCCGCTCCGGCCAGCGCTGGTCAGCCGTGCCCGCACCCCGGATCACCTTCATCAGCCAGCCACATACGTGCTGGTAGACCGCCAGCAGGCAGTCTTCCTTGCCGGTGAAGTGCTCATAAAAGGTGCGTTTGGAAACGTGTGCCATGGCGACAATGTCAGCGATGGTGGTCGCCGCATAACCCTTCTCGGCCACGCAACCCGCCATCGCGCCGATCAGGTCGCGACGGATCGTCTCGTCGGTGCGCGCGGCGATCGTCATGGAAGTCGAGAATAGTCCCCGCGCAGGGGATCTAGACTGACCCGATGCGGATTCTGATCGTCGGTGGGACCAGGTTCGTCGGCCGGCACATCGCCGCCGCGGCGCTAGCCGCGGGCCACGAGCTCACCCTGCTGCATAGAGGCAAAACCGGAGCATCGCTGTTTCCCGAGGCCACGCATCTGCTGGCGGATCGCAATGAGGATCTGAGTCTGCTCAAGGCAAACAGCTGGGACGCCACCATCGATGTGAGTGGTTACTTCCCGCACCAGATCGACTCGCTCGCCGCGGCGCTGGACGGTAATGGTGGCCAATACGTCTTCATCTCCTCGGTGTCGGCCTACGAAGCGCCCGAGCAACCCGGCTTCACCGAGGACTCGCCGCTGCGCACGCTGACCGGGCCGGTGCCGACCTCCGGGATCACCGAGGAGAACTACGGTGGGCTGAAGACGCTTTGCGAGCGGGCGGCGACCGAGCACTTTGGACAGTCGACTCTGATCGTCCGCCCCACCTATGTGATTGGCCCGCACGATCACTCGGGCCGGTTCACCTATTGGGTCCACCGGCTGGCCCGCGGCGGCGAGGTGCTCGCCCCTGGGCTGGCCAACAGCCCCATCCAGCTCATCGATGCCCGTGATATGGCTGACTGGATCGTCGAGTTGGTGCAGGCCGGGCGCGGCGGCGCCTTCCATGCGGTCGCGCCGTGGCAGACCTTCGCCGACATGCTTGAGGCCATCGCTTCCCAGGTGGCTCCGGTGGGTACCAGACTGAGCTGGCGAGACCCGGAATTCCTGCTGCGCCACGGGGCCACCGGCGAGCTGCTCCCGCTGTGGGCAGCCGGCGACGACGAGGACGCCTTGCTCAACACCGCCGATCCGGCCGCCGCGATCGCCGCTGGGCTGCGCCCGCGCCCCCTGGCCGAGTCGATCGCCGACATCCTGCGCCTCGAGCCCGCCCCCGACCATCTGGGCTACCTCAGGCCCGAGCGGGAGGCGGAACTACTCAGCCTCGAGCCGTAGCCGTGGCGAACGGCTCGCCGAAGGTGGCGATCCGCCCCGGGACAGAGCGGGACGCGCCCGCTCTGTCCCGGCTGCGGCGGCTGTGGATCGAAGAGAACAAAGGCCCCATCGACGATCCGGACTACGAGGAACGCTTCGAGGCCTGGTGGGCCCGGACCGAATCGCAGCGGCGGGTGTGGGTGGCCGTGCATGCCGGCGAACCGATCGCGATGATGGTGCTCACTCTCGTCGAGCGCATGCCGGTGCCCGGACAGCCGTTGCCGTGCTGGGGCTATCTGACGAATGCGTTCGTGACGGCGCGGTTCCGTAACGCGGGCGTGGGCCGGCTGCTGCTGGACGAAATGCTGGCATGGGCGCGCCAAGAGAAGCTTGCCCGCATCGTCTTGCACCCCAACGAACGCGCCATCCCCTTCTACGAACGCGCCGGTTTCGGCCCTGCTGAGATGCTTATGATGCAAACCCTTTGATCGTCGGCTTTCGCCTTCTGTGCGCAGTTCGGGCCTGAGGAGGTAATCAACAAAGCGCCAGAAGGCCAGCTCCTAGCGTCTCTCGGTCGGCTTTGCAGCCCGGTTCGGCGAAGACAAGTGATCTCTACGCCCATTAGCCTGCCGGGTTGACCATAGGTATGGAGGCCTTCAAAATGCGGATATCCCGGCTGTTAGCCATCGTCACGTGCGTTGTCGTGGCATTAGGGGCGTGTTCGAATCAGCCCGATCCGCTAGCCGATACCGGCAATGAGAGTCTATTTCTCTATGGCTCCGACGGCAACATCCAAAATGGATTCGCTGCTTTCTTCAAGGACCAGCCGGGAATGCTCTCCGGCATGAAGGGCACCGCGCCGCTCGCCGATCTGGCGCAGGACTTCCGCAACCGGATATCCGCGACCGACCCGAACCTGCAGGACCTCATCTTCGCCGGCGAGACCTACGACGCGGTCGTCATCTCCGCCATCGCCGCACAGCTGGCCGGAACCACCAACCCCGCGGCCATCGCCAAGCACATCAACGGGGTGACGATCGGCGCGGACTCCTGCTCTTCCGTGGCCGCCTGCCTGACCCTGGCCCGCACCCCCGGACGCGACCCGGCCTACCGCGGGGTGACCCTTCGCCACGGCTTCACCTCGGCGGGCGAGCCGTCCACGGCCAGCTACGGCGTCTTCCACTTCGGGCCCAACAATCTCATCGACGACGGCAAGACCGAGCTGCTGAACACGGGCAACGATCGCAACGCCATCACCGAGCAGCCGGCCCGCCCGGCGATCCCCGGCAACTACAAGAACAGCGGTGCCCCGCTTGTGCTTGGCGGGCTGCTGCCCATCGACGGCGCGCTCGCGTTCGCCTATCCGCCGATGATCGCCGGGGCGCGGCTGGCGCTCAAGGAAATCAACGAGGCCGGCGGCGTGCTCGGGCAACCGGTGGTCTGGCACGACGGCAACGACTTCACCGACCCGACCAAGGCACTGACCACCGTGGCCAAGCACAAGGCCGACGGCGTGCACGTCATCATCGGGCCGAGTGGTTCAGCCATCAGCATGAAGGTGCTGCCCGAGGTGATCAAAGGCGGCATGATTCTCTTTTCGCCCTCGGCCACCGCCGCCGCGCTTAGCAACGTCGAGGACAGTGGGATGTACTTCCGTACCGCCCCTTCGGACATCCTGCAGGCTCGCGCGCTCGCCGACGTGATGCTGCGCGACGGCGTGAAGAAGATCTGCCTCATCGCCATCGACGACGCCTACGGCGACGGGCTTCTCGCCGATGTCCAGCGCGAGCTGACCGCGGCCGGGGTGGCGGCGGGGCAGATCAAGGTGTTCCAGTACGAGGTGGGCGAAAACAGCATGATCGCTAAGCCCGACCAGGTCACCGAGATTGCCCAGCAGGTCAACGCTTTTCATCCGGAAGGCGTACTGGTGATCGGTTTCGAGGAGTCCGCCGAGGTCATCAAGGGGCTTGCCAAGGCGGGCATGCGTTTCCGCCAGTGACCTTGACGCCGGGCCGGCCCGCCACACCGGCAGGATTGCCTGCCCGGAA
This sequence comes from Rhizocola hellebori, assembly GCF_016862955.1. Classification (GTDB taxonomy): domain Bacteria; phylum Actinomycetota; class Actinomycetes; order Mycobacteriales; family Micromonosporaceae; genus Rhizocola; species Rhizocola hellebori. The sequence continues at coordinate 13,271 of NZ_BONY01000106.1, forward strand.
GTGTGCAAACGGCCCGGCCACACGGCCGTTGACTAGGCAGAACGCAGAATGCGAACCTGTCTCGGCGCGATCATCTACAGCTGACGGGCAGTACCCCTGCCGCGGATGCCTCTGGCCAGGCCAACCCGACGTCAAACCTTCGCTCAGGTGCTAGCGCTCGCCGGGATGTCCCTTAAAGCAAGTACAGGACATCCCGGCATTCCCCATCGTGGGAGGATGGCGTCCATGCGCGTAGACGGGCGGCGGGCGGTCAGGTGGGCGGCTCGCTGTCTGCTAGCGGGAATGCTTGGCGCGGCAATGCTTGTGGCCGGCACGCTGGTGGCGCTGCACGCGGAATCCTCCGGGACGCCTGAGGCGGCGGCGCGTGGCACGGGCAAGGATGCGCTGTGGCTCGGGCATGCCTGGCTTGACGGGCGCAAAGCACAGGCCGATGTGGACAGTCTCGTGGCCCAGCTGCGCACCACCGGCGTACACGATCTGCTCGTGCACGCGGGGCCGCTCGAGCTGGACGGCGCGCTCGATCTGGGCCGGATCCCGCGGGCGCAATGGTTCACGGCGGCGATCCATCAGGCCCTGCCGGGAGTTCGGGTTCAGGCTTGGCTGGGGGCTCATCGGGTACCGGACGAGACGCCGGTAAAAGACGTGCTGGACCTGGGTTTCGATGGCGTGCACTACGACTTCGAACCGGTGGCCGAGGGCGACGACCGGCTGATTTCGCTGCTGCGCAAGACACACGAGGTGACCCGGCAGCACGGGGCGATCCTGTCGGTCTCGGCCATCCACACCGAGCCGTGGCCCGGGGTGGCGGCCGGCATGAACCTGATTCCGGGCCAGCTTGCCCTGTGGTCGACGGCGTATCTGGGCCGGGTGGCGCAAGAAGTGGACCAGATCGCGGTGATGTCCTACGACACCGCGTTGCCGACCGAAGCCGCCTACGCCGGATACCTCAAGCGCGTCACCGAAAACGCGCTGCGGGTGGTGCCACCGCGGGTCGCTCTGCTGATGGGCGTCCCCGCCTATCACGACGAGCGGTTCCTGCGCTATGACCGGGCCGAGACCATGGCCGCGGCGGTGCACGGCATCCGCCTCGCCCTGGGATCGACGCCGCCGCAACGAGACTTCGGGGTGGCCCTCTACGTCGACTTCGCCGCGACCGAGCAGGACTGGGCCAGCTACCGCCGCGATTGGGCCGATCCGCCCGCCGTAGGGTAGGGCACGTGGGCGATTGGCGTGAGGAAAGGCAAAAGGCGATGGCGGCGCGCAGCGCTGCGCTGGCCGGTGAGCGCGCCGCCGAGGCGCGCAAGGCACGTGAGCTCATCGCCGCGTTTGTGGCCGAGGCGGTGGCGCGCAGGTTGCCCACCACCGCGCTGCGGGCGCAAGGCTACGGCGGCCGGGCCCGCTACCGCACCGGGCTGACCGGGTGGTATCTCAACCAGGCCCGCACGGTCGCCATCGGTGTCGACGGCAATTACTATGTGCTCGGTGTGCCGCGCAGCTTTCTTGCCCGCCTGGTGGGCGTGCGGCTGCAGCCGCAGGAACCACGGCTGACCATCGGCGTGGGCGGCCCCGACGGGGAGTCGATGTCGCTGAAAGACCTGCTAGACAAGCAGCTGCTCTAACACGTGCCGGCCGACCTGTGCCATCCGCGGGTTGTCGTCGGTGTGCGCGACGATGGCCGTGCCGATGTTCAGAGCCCAGCCGCGGGCCCGTTCCCAGGTGTCGTCATCGATGTCGCCGAGGTGCTCGCGGAAGCTGCGCCGGCCCGGCTCGTCGAAGACGAACCAGCCTGCGGCCAGATCGGTGGCGGGGTCACCGGCGGTGAGGTCGCCGAAGTCCAGGACACCGGCCAATCCTGACTGTCCAATGAGGATGTTGGCCGGGTGGGGATCGCCGTGCACCCACACCGGCGGGCCCTGCCACTGCGGCACGGCCACCAGCTCCTCCCACATCGCGGTCAGCTCGCTCGCGTCTGGTACAGCATGCAAACGCTCATAAAATGCGGGACTGCGCTCGCTCAACGCCACTCCGCGCACAGGATTGCGCGGCGCGTCGCTCGGCGCCGGGACATGCAGCGCCCGGAAGAAAGCGCCGAGCCCGGGGGCAAGGCTTCGGCGTTGCGGCGGCGGCACCTCGCTGGCCACCACCCCCTCAATCCAGCGGCACACCGACCACGGCCAGGCGAACCCCTCCCCCGGCTCGCCCACGTAAACCGGCGCGGGCACGGGCACCGACACCCGCGAGGCGAGCAGCGGGAGCCAGCGGTTCTCGTTGCGGATGAGCTGCACGGCCACTTGCCGCCGCGGCAACCGCACACACAGGTCGTCGCCGAGCCGGAAAATGGTGTTGTCCCAGCCGTTGGCCACCAGGCTCAGCGGACGGCCGGCCAGCTCGGGGCATTGTGCTTCCAGGAGCCGGCCGACCAGCTCGGCATCAATCTCGACCTCAGCCGCGGGCATGTCCACGAACGACAAGTGTGCCAGGGCGAAAGACTTTACGGTGACCCGACTCCGGGCACGTCCACCTCGATCGCCAGCACCTGACCCGTTTTCTCCTTACCACTCATGCTTTCCGGGCCGAGCCATTGCGCCGCGACAATGAACAGGGTGGTGTTGTCCGGGCCGCCCAGCACACAGGCGAAGCAGCCCCTGTCCACGTCGATGGTCTGCAGCACGGCACCGCCCTCTTGCACCCGCACGCATCTCTGGTTGGGCACATCGGCGTACCAAACCGCGTTCTCGGCGTCGAGGGTGAGCCCGTCGGGCACCCCCTCACCCAGCTGCGCCCAGACCCGGCGGTTGGCAAGGCTTCCGTCCTCGGCGATATCGAAAGCCGTGAGCCGGTTGGTGTAGGACTCGGCGAGGATCAGCGTGGAGTTGTCCGGGGTGACCACCAAACCGTTGGGAAAGCCCATTCCGTCGGCCACCTGCCGGGACTGGCCCTGCGCGGTCACCATGACGGCTGTCCCGGGCAGGCCGTCGCCACCGAATCCCTCCGCGAAATCGAAGCCGATGTTGGTGATGTAGGCATTGCCCCGACCGTCCATTACCAAGTCGCTGAAGGGATACGGCGACAGGCTGGACATGTCGGCCTGGGTGGACAGCGAGCCGTCGGGGGCACAGCGCAGCAGCCGCCCATCCCGTGACGACACCACGAGCATGGTGCCGTCGGGCAGCCAGCCCAAACCCATCGGCCCCGCCTGCACCGTGGTGACCACCTCACCGTTTCCCGCCAGATCGACCGTTCCCACCTGCTGAGTCACCATGTCTGAGAACCACAGCCGGCCGTCGTGCCATCGGGGCGACTCGCCCATCCCGAGTCCGGTCAGCAGGGTCTTGAGCTTGGGCATGACATGCTCCTCGTCTTGAGCCCCGTCCCCTTGCGGGAGGGGCGTTACCCCGGATGTCGAAGCTGCCGCCAGCATTTCGACATCGTGGGTGGAAGAATTTCGAGGGATGGTGATGCCGGATGAAGTTCATGATCCTAATACACAGCAATCCCAGGTCACGGGAGATCTGGAACGGGTTCACCCGGGCGCAGCAGGCCGAGGGGATGCGCAGCTATGCCGCGCTCGCCGACGATCTCGCCAAGTCCGGTGAGCTGATCGCCACCGAGGCGCTCGCGGCGCCGTCGCAGGCAAGGCGGCCCGGCGACGAGTCGATGGCCACCGATGGCCCGTTCGCGGAGGTGAAGGAACACCTGGCCGGATTCTTCCTCATCGAATGCACGAGCTTCGAGCGTGCTTTGGAGATTGCCGCCCGGGTACCAGAAGCCGACCTGGGCCTGGTCGAAGTCCGCCCCGTGATCGATCCGGGCCAGCTGCTGACGTGAGCCTCGACGATCTGCTGCGCGAGCTGGCGCCACAGGTGCTCGGGGTGCTCGTGCGCCGCCACGGCGACTTCGACACGTGCGAGGACGCCGTTCAGGAGGCGCTGTTGACCGCCGTCACGCAGTGGCCGCAGGAGGGGATACCGGACAACCCGGCCGGTTGGCTGATCACCGCCGCTTCGCGCCGGCGCGTCGAGATGATCCGGCGCGAGGTGGCACGACGGCATCGCGAGGAGAAGGCCGTCGCGCTGGAAACCCATCCGGCCGAGCCAGGACCGGCCGCCGACGACACGCTCACCCTGTTTCTCCTGTGCTGCCATCCCAGCCTCACCGTGGCCTCGCAGGTGGCGCTCACGCTGCGGGCGGTCGGCGGGCTGTCGACGGCACAGATAGCCCGGGCTCTGCTTGTTCCGGAGAGCACGGTCGGCCAGCGCATCAGCCGGGGAAAGCAGCGCATCAAGGCCAACGGCGCCCAGTTCCAGCTGCCTTCGCCCGCCGAGCTGAGCGAGCGGATTCCCGCTGTGCTCCGGGTGCTCTATCTGATTTTCAATGAGGGTTACACGGCCAGTTCCGGCGGGAGTCTTCATCGTGTCGAGCTGAGCCGGGAAGCCATCCGGCTGGCCCGCCAGCTCCACGGCCGGCTGCCCGAGGACGGCGAAGTACGTGGGCTGCTCGCGCTGATGCTGCTGACCGACGCGCGCCGGCCCGCCCGCACCAAGGCGGGCGCGCTCGTGCCGCTCGCCGAACAGGACCGCAGCCGCTGGGACGCCGGGGCCATCGCCGAAGGCACCGCTCTGGTCACCGCGGCCCTTTCCGAGGCGAAGGTCGGCCCTTATCAGGTACAGGCCGCGATCGCCGCGCTGCACGACGAGGCGGCCCGCGCGCAGGACACCGACTGGCCGCAGATCCTGAGCCTCTACGACCTGTTGCGCCACTTGGCTCCCGGGCCGATGGTCACCCTCGGCCGGGTGGTGGCGCTCGCCATGGTGCACGGGCCACGGTCGGGATTGGACGAACTCGACACGGCGATAGCCCTCGAGCCCGTGCTGACCTCACACCACCGCACCCTGGCCGTCCGCGCTCACCTGCTGGAGCTGGAGGGCGACGCCGACGCGGCCCGCGAAGCCTATGATCTGGCTGCCCAGCACACCGAGAGCCTGCCCGAGCGCCGTTACCTGGCCGATCGCGCCGCTAGACTTCCGGCGTGACAGTCCTGCCGGAGATGGTTCGCCGCACAGCGCAGAGCCGGGGAACCATCGGGCAAGCATGGCTCACCGCCCTTCCCCGCTATGTCGACGAGCTATGCCACACCTGGTCGCTGGAGATCGATGAGGTCATGGCGGGCGGAACCTCAGCCCTGGTGGCGCGGGTCCGCCCTAGTGCAGTGCTGAAAATCGCGCCACCCTGGGATCCGCTGGCCGATCAGGTCCGCACCATCGCCGCCGCCGATGGCCACGGCTACGTTCGCCTTTACGCCTTCGACCCCGAGCGCAACGCCGCGCTTTTGGAGCCGCTCGGCCCGATGTTGCCCGAGGCCCCCGAGGAAAACAGCCTCGATGTGCTGGCGCAGACGCTGCAGCAGGCATGGCAGGTGCCCCGCGGCCCACTTGTCGAATTCAACAAAGCAAGCCAGCTGATAGAAATCATCTCCTCGCTGTGGCCGGCGCTGGGCCGGCCGTGCTCAGAAGGCCTCGTCGAGCAGGCGCTTTCCTATGCACACCAACGTGTTGCGGCCTCCAACAGCGACACCTGCGTGGTGTGCCATGGCGACCCGCACGCCAACAACGCCTTGGCCGTGCCCTCCTCACGGCCCGGAGCCGAGTCAGGATATGTCTTCGTCGATCCCGACGGCTTTCTCACCGAGCCCGCCTATGACCTCGGCGTCGCCATCCGCGGCTTCACCGGCCGGCTGCTCGCCGACGCTCACCCGGTCGACCTCCTGCGCGGCTACTGCCGTCGCTTGTCCGTCGCGACCGGCGTCGACGAGGAGGCCATCTGGCAGTGGGGCTTCGTCGAGCGGGTCTCCACCGGCCTCTACCTCATGCGCCACGGCCACCACGGCGAAGGCCGCGCCTACCTCGCCTCGGCCGAACGCCTCGCGCGCTAGCTCTCGTCGGCGAGGAGACGCTCGATCGTTTCCACTTTGGAGTTGAGGGCGTCGGTGACGCCTGGGCGCAGATCGGCCTTGAGGACCATGCTCACCCGCGGGGCGACCGCTGCCACGGCGTCGACGGCCTGTTTGATCACGGCCATCACCTCGTCCCAGTCGCCTTCCAGGGTGGTGAACATGGCATCGGTGCGGTTGGGCAGGCCGCTGGCCCGAACCACCCGCACCGCCTCCGCCACCGGCACGCTGACATCCTCACCGACTCCAAGCGGGGTAACCGAGAACGCGACAATCATGGGGTGACTCCTATTGTTGACACAGTTGGATACTAGACGGGTGAAGGTCTTTCTCGCGGGGGCGACCGGTGCTATCGGCAGGCCATTGACCCGTGCGCTGGTCGAAGCCGGTCACGAGGTGCTCGGGCTGGCGCGTTCGCAGCACGCTGCGGCGACCGTGGCCGGGCTTGGCGCTCAGCCGGTGCTGGCCGACGCGCTGGACCGGGCTGGGCTGCTGCGCGCGGTGCAGGGGCTGACCGCCGACGCGGTGATCCATCAGCTGACCGCGTTGAAGAAACCCAAACTTCGCCTCGGCGACTCCGATCCCAACACCCGGCTGCGGGTGCAGGGCACCGCGAACCTGCTCGCCGCCGCCACCGCCCTGGGCGCCCGAAGGTTCCTTACCCAATCTCTCATTCTTGGGTACGGCTACCGCGACCACGGATCCAAGATCCTCACCGAGGAAGACCCGTTCGGCGTGCTCGGCGGCGGCATGGCCGACTTCGTCGTGAAAGGACTTCGCTCCACCGAGGAGCAGGCCTTCGCCGCCGAGGGGATAGCGGGAATCGCCCTGCGCTACGGCATCCTCTACGGCCCCGGCACGTGGTTCGACCCAACCCCGGGCGCCACCACCATGCCGGTGCCGTCATCGGGCGGCAGCGTGATGTCCTGGATCCATGTCGACGATGCCGCCGCCGCGACCGTCGCCGCGCTGGAGAGCGGCATCGCGGGCCAGGCCTACAACATCGTCGACGATTCCCCGATGTCGTGGGCGGACAAGGCCGCCGCCACCGCCGCGCAGGGTGCGAAGGCTCGCCGTATGCCGGGCTGGCTGATGCGCTTCGTGCCCTACCTCGGCCGGCTCATGATGCACACCACGATGCGGGTCGCCCATGAGAAGGCGACCCGCGAGCTGCGCTGGACCCCGAAGCATCCCCTATAGGCGCACCCCTTCGGCGCCCAGGTGGACACCATGGTGTTTCGGGGTTTCGATTTCGTCGAGCACGGCCGTGGCGAAGTCGGCGTAGGTGATACGGCTGGCCGCATCGGCTGCGGCCCAACGGTACCGGCCTATAGGCGCGCCGTCGTGGTCGAAATCGCCGGCCGGGCTCAGAACGACCCAGTCGAGTTCGCCTTCGCTCAGCCCATCGCGCAGGGCCGCGTGTCCCAGGTAGAACGACCTGTACTCCTGCGGATAGCCGGGCACGTCCATCAGCAGGGCGCCGTCGGCGGTCGGCAGCACGCTGGCCAGGCCGACCACCACCAGCCGTCGCACCCCGGCCAGGCTCAGCCCGCCGGTCAGCGCCCGGGACGCGGTGGGAAAGAACGCCTCCGGCGCGGCCGCCAGGTCGACCGCCGCGTTGATGGCGGCGTCATGCCCGGCCGCCACCTGCGCCACGCTTTGCGCGTCGGTCACGTCCCCGGTCACCACGGTGGCCGCCAGATCGCTGTGCCGGGCCGGGTCCCTTACCACCGCGGTCACCCGATGCCCACGCCGGTGGGCTTCCCGGATCGCCGCCCGGCCCGCCCGGCCGCCGGCGCCAAAGATCACAATGTTGGTCATGGCCGGAAAGGTAGCGGCAGGTCCGGTTTCCAAACGGATACCGGATATCGTGGCGGTTGTGACAGCGCCTCTCGCCAAGGACATGTTCGATCCCCTCTGCCCCTCGGATCTGAACCCCATCCGGGTCGGCGACAAATGGGCGGGCATGATTGTCCGCTGCCTCGAGCTGGGGCCGGCCCGCTTCTCGCAGCTGCGTGTCCCGCTCACCGGCATCACGGCCAAGGTGCTCACCAAGTCGCTGCGCGCCCTCGAACGCGACGGGCTCATCCGCCGCGCGGCGGGCGAATACAGCCTGACCCCCTTGGGCCGCAGCCTCCTCGGCCCCCTGGACGCAGCCTGCGCCTGGACCCGTGAACACTGGGACGAGCTCTTGGACGCCAGGGAAGGCCTGTATCCACATTAGACGGAGGACGAGCGCACTCTTGTGGTCAAAGCCTGCTAACGTGCCGAACTATGCCTCAAGCTGAGAAATCTGGCATGCGCAGCGCCGCCATTTGGCTCGCGCTCACCGGGATGCTGATCGTCGTCATCGCGTTCACTGTCGGCAACGACCCCTGCGCCATCCGCGTCGGAGGCGATTGTCAACAGGACGCCGGAGGGTTCGCCTTCATCATTGGCATGTTCGTATTCACCTGGGCGGTCGTGCTTTTCGCAGCGCACAGGATCATCATGGAGTTGCGGAGCCAGGAGATCAGGCGCTGGCAACACACGATCACGAACGGGAGCTTGAAGTGACCGGACAGAAGCCGATGATCGGGGTGCTCACTGGCGCGGGGATCTCTACCGACTCCGGGATCCCGGACTTTCGGGGGCCGAATGGCGTGTGGACCAAGGATCCGGCCAAGGAGCGTCTGTTCACTTTGGACAATTATCTGTCCGATCCTGAGGTGCGCAAGATGTCATGGCTGGCCCGGCGGGACAACGCGGCCTGGCAGGCTCAGCCGAACGCGGGGCACCTTGCGCTGGCCGAGCTCGAGCGGGCCGGGCTGCCGGTGCGCATCATTACGCAAAATATCGATGGGCTGCACCAGAAGGCGGGCTCCAGCCCACGCAAGGTTATCGAGCTGCACGGCACCATGTTCACGGTGCGCTGCTGGAGCTGCGACGACCGCACCACGATGAAGGAGGCGCTTGACCGGGTGGCGGCCGGTGAGGCCGACCCGCCGTGCCTGAAGTGCGGCGGGATTCTCAAGTCGGGCACCATCATGTTCGGCGAGCCGCTCAACGCCGAGGTGCTCGATCAGGCCGCCAAGATTGCCATGGCCTGTCAGCTGTTCTGGGCTGTGGGCACCTCGCTGACGGTGGAGCCGGCGGCGACCCTGGCCGCCATCGCCGCTAAATCGGGCGCCGAGCTGACCATCGTCAATGCCAGCCCGACCCCCTACGACGTGATCGCCGACCGGCTGGTGAAGGAGCCGATCGGTGAGGCACTGCCCGGCATGGTGCGCGAGCTGATCAGCTCACTCGGCTGAAGTCCATCACCCAGTCGACCTCCCAGGTGTTGCCGTCGTCGAACGAGAAGGCCTGCTCCCAGCCGAAGTCGTCGTGGGACCGGACGTCCCACAGGTAGCGCACCCGCATCGGTTTGCCGTCGAGCTCGTCGTCGCCGTAGAACTCCTTGGCCGCGGAGCCGTAGACCGCGGGCTGGAGCACGCCATTGCGCGTGCTCACCCAATAGTGGGCCCACAGGTCCCGCTCCGAGTCGTAAAGGCCGATCGTGCTCCCGCCGGTGCCGGTCTCCGGGAAGCTCATCTCGTCGATGAAGCCGATGCCGCCGATCAGGGCGCGCACGGTGCAGGTGGCCGGAAACTCCGTCCAGCCCTCCCCCGCCCGCTTTCGGTTGCGCACTGTCCAGCTGCCGTGGAAGAAGTCAAAGTCGTCTTGTGCCATGGCAAGCACGGTAGGGGTGGGCTCCTGACAGGGTGCGTCAGTGATGTCAGCGCGTGGTCAGCCAGATGCTGCTGCCCGGATCCACGCCCCAGTGCGGCAGCGCCGCGGCCACGGTGTCACGGTGTCGATGGGCTAGGTAGGAGTTGAACCAGCTGATCTCAAGGTGATCATTGTTGATCAACAGGGCGCGCAGCAGGTAGCTCTCGTTCCAAGCCCTTCCTCTATATATCCAGCGCCTCGGATACTCGAAGGGGTAGAAGATGTCGTGGATGTGCACATGCACCCCGGCCGGAAGGCCCGGTATCACCTCGAGGAAGAGCTGGTTGACATCGCTTCCGATTCTGCTCACGTGTGACGAATCTATGAAAAGCATGTCGCCTGGTACCAGATCAGGCAATGAAGCCTCATACAGAGGCGCTTCGATCAGGCTCACCTGTTCGGCGTCACCCGGTCGAAGCAGGCTTTTCAGCCGCTGCGGATGCGGCTCGATGAAGGTGAACCGCATCGAGCGCCCCAGGAACCGCTCGTTGACGTCGAGAGCGAGCGCTGAGGACCATCCGGAACCGATCTCCACGTAATGAGCGGGTCTCAACCGGCGCAGCATGCAATATAGGGCCACGCCGTCGCCGTGGGCGAACCACTTGTTGGCGAGGTGATATCGCAGATGCGGTACCTGATGGGCGACAAAGGGCAGTTCTTGGGCCAATGCCGAGAACTCCTCCAGCAGCGCCAGCTGGTCCTGCGCGCGCAGGTCGATTCCGGCGACGCTGCGCGGGGAGGTGAAGAGCTGTTCGTCTCTGCGGCGCACCTCGTCCAGGTCCGGCAACGGGGAGTGAAAGTGCCCCGGTGGGTAGGGCCGGCCGAGCTGGCCGAGCCAGGCCGGAACACCCCGCAACCGGCTGGCCACAGCAGACGGCATATTAGATGACATATCTCCCGTAACGGCGACCACTCACTTAGGCAACGCCGATCGCCGATCTCACTTCGTTGATCGCCGCCACCTCGGTCTCGGCCACGCCATTGGCCGCGCTGGCCACCTCGTTGCAGGCGGTGGCGATGACGTTCTGGAAGGCCGCCAGGTCCTCGGGCGACTTCGCCGACAGGATCTGCTTGGACTGCTGCAGCGCGGCGAGCACGCTTGCCTTGTCCTTGGCCGCGGTCGGCATCCCGCCCGACTTGAGCATCCCCTGCAGCGGCTGCGGCGCGGCCGCGAGCGCCTTGGCGCCGGCCATGCTCTCCTTGAACATCGCGAAGAAGCCCGGGTCCGCCGCGGCGACGAGGGTCATCGCGCCGAAGGCTGCGGTGCGGATGGTGTCACATTCTTGGTCCGTATATTCGGTCATAGAGGCATCTTGGCCAAACCAGCTCCCGAGCGGAGTGAATTCGCATAGTTTCGAAGGAGCAAGATCAGTCGGCAATCACCGGGGGGATTGGCCAGATGGATCTCAACCAGATCATGAAGCTCGCGCAGGATCCGCAGATGCAGCAGCTGCTAAAGGGGCTGCTGGGGCAGATTTCCAAGGGCGGCGGACAGCCCAATCTGCAGGGCTTGGTGAATCAGCTGCAGGGCGCCGGCATGGGCGACCAGGTGCAGTCATGGGTGCAGCAGGGCCCGAACCAGCCGGTGAGCGGCAAGCAGATCCAAGACGCGCTGGGGACAGGCGCTCTGGATCAGCTGGCGAGCCAGGCGGGCATGCCGCCCGAGAAGGCCGCCGACGACCTGGCCGAGGTGCTTCCGGTGATCGTTGACAAGGCCACGCCGCAAGGCCAGCTGCCCACGCCCGCGCCGCCGGGCACCGACATCGACGGCCTGCTCAAACAGCTGCTCGGCGGCTTGAGCCAGCCGAAGTCTTGACGCCCCACCAGTAGACCGTCTCCTGATGGCGAGAAGGCCGCCCTTTCCCTAGGCGGCCTTCTCAACTACCCGCAGCAGGCTCTCGTGATGGCGTTCGGCGTCGTGGGCCGCCCTGCCGCCGCGCACGCCGAAGAGCCGTTTGCGGTACACGATGAAGACGACCGCGCCGATATTGATGATGAGCGCGCCAATGCGCACCCAGGTCACGCGCTCGGTCAGCTCATAGATCTCGATCGGGATGAACAATGACGTGGCGACCGCGGCCACATATTCACCCCAGCGCTTCAGCAGCCACAGCCCGGTGGCCTCGGTGAGCTGAAGGACTCCGTGGAGGGCGAGCCCAGCCGCTATCCAGCCCAGGGTGCCTTCTTGGGTCTCCAGCAAACGGCGGATGGTGTGCACGAGCGAGGAGTCGAGCAGATTCCAATGTAGACGCTCGGCGAGCGGTGTCAGCAAGGGCAGGTCTTCCTCGAAGGCGCGTCGCACGGCATCGGCATGCGCCCGGAAGCGCAACACCCCGTACGCGGCGAAAAGCACCGCCAGCCCCTTTAGCAGACGCTCCACGGCGAGCAGCCGCAGCACGATCGCGTCGCGCAGCAGCTGCCCGCGCAACACCACCGGCGCATCCTCGGCCGGCCCGGATCCACGCGGCTCACCCAACACGAAAAGGCCGCACCGCAGGCATCGCCAGGCCGTTCCCGCGGCCGTGGCCACCTGCAGATGCTCACGCAGCGGCGTCTCGCTGGGCGCATAGGTGAGGTGGTGCCGCGCACACGCCAGCAGGTTCCAGTCCATGTCCTATCCCCGCACCAGGCGGGTTTTGGCGGCCAGCCAGTCGAGACTGTCTTCCAGCCCCGGCGCCCATACCTGCCAGCTGTGCCCGCCCGGGAGCTCGAGCCACGTCATGTCCATCCCAGCAGCCTCGGTGGCCGCGAGGACTTTTTTGAGCTGCGGGTAGAACTCGTCGTCGCCGGTGCCCGCCACGAGGCGGCCGGCCGTGTCCTCAAAACGATGCGTCTTCATGATCTCCACCGGGTTGATGGCGGCGTATGCGCTCTGGTCTCCCCCAAAGTACTTGCTGACCGTTTCCTTCTCCGATCCGTCCAATGGCTGGTATTCCCCCGCGATGTCGAGGAAACGGCCGTATGTCTCCGGTGCCCGGACCGCCATTTGCATCGCGCAGGTGCCGCCGGTGGAAAGCCCGCCGATGGCCCAGGTGTCGCGATCCGTCGCGGTCTGCAGATGCTGGCGAATCCAGTTGGGGACGTCCTGGCGCAGATACGTCTCCACATTTCCTTCCGGAGAGTCGACGCAGAGCGGATTGGCAAAGTTCGACCCGAGCTGATCCGGCATCACCACAATCGGGGCCAGCCCGTTGTGCGCGGCCGCGTAGTTGTCGAGCTTCTGCGCAAGCTGGCCGGAGACGAGCCAGGAGTCGGTGCTGCCGGGCTGTCCGGCCATCAGCACCAGCACCGGCAACAGCGGTCTGGGCTCGGTCGACAGATATGCCGGGGGAAGGTAGATGTGCGCCGGGCGGGCCTGGAAGCCCGACACGTCACCCGGAATGTCCACCTGAGCGATGATTCCCTTGCTGGGCAAGGGCTGCCTTGGCTGCCAGGTTTCGGCCAAATAGCCATCCACTGGCGCGGCAACGACTTCATTGGCTGTTTCCACTGTGGACAGATCGGTGAGTTTGGGTCTGGTCAGGCCCAGCGCGACGCCGACGGTCGGGAACTGCCCGTAGGTCCGATTCACCTGCGTGGCCGCTATACCCACAAATGCCAGCAGCCCGGCCACCGCGGAGGCGAGCACCCACCAGCTTTTGGGTCTGGTGACTATCAGAGCCGACCCGAGCACCACCGCACTGAGGCCGAGCCACGACCACACCAGCACGTTCAGCGGAAACGAATCAGAGAACGGTTTCCAGACACGAGTGACGAAAAGCGTCGTGACAATGACAAAGACTCCGGTCGCCGCCATCAGCCAAAGTGCCGTCCTCCACCACTTCGGCCGGGGCGGCAACACCACCAGGCCAAGGAGAATGAGCAACCCTGTGGCGGTTAGTGCCGCCGGAAGCCATCCGGTGAGCAACGACCATTCGACCATACTTTGATCCTATTTTGTGGCAATCAAGAATCATGCATTGGTACCAACGACCCTGTGGCCCAGGTCAAAAGTAGTCACAGTAAAGTCACGAAAGTAGCGCTCGATAGCGCTCAATAGTGACCGGGGTCACGATCAAAGGGTTGATGACCTGCGAAAACAGTGTCAGGCTCGTCCGATGCGTGGCAACGGAGCACACGTGAGACGGCAATGGCGCCATCGAGCCCCCCGTATCTCACATACCTTCAAGACATTCATTTCCCTTGACCAACGACGAATGATGCTTTCGGCCGGTCTGGCCGCTTGCCTCGGATTCGCCGCTCTCGCCGGTCACGGTGGTGGCAGTAGCGCCGCCTCGGCCGTCGAGCGGACCCAGGCCAGCGGAACGCAGATCGCGCTGGCAGCGGAAACCGAGCACGGACGCGCAGAGTCCGACAAGATCGTGACGCGGTCATTGCAGGCACGTGAAGCGATTGAAGCGGAATCTAAGCCAAAGCAAGAGACCCCCGCAGCCCCCGCGGCACCGAAGCAGGTTGCTCCGGTCGCCGGGCTCGACCAAACCCAGATGAACAACGCCAAGAAGATTGTTGACACCGCGAAGAAGATGGGCCTCGGCAAGGACGCCCAGACCATCGCCGTCGCGACCGCACTTCAGGAAAGCCAGCTTTACAACCTCGCCAGCACCTACTACCCCGAGTCGTACGAATACACCAACGAAGGTGAAGGCTCGGACCACGACTCGGTCGGACTGTTCCAGCAGCGTCCGCAGTCGGGTTGGGGAACGGTGAAGAACCTGCTGAAGCCGGAATACGCGGCCGAGCAGTTCCTCAGCGCCCTCATCCAGGTCCCGGGCTGGCAGAACATGGCACTGACCTATGCGGCTCAGGCCGTGCAGGTTTCGGCCTTCCCCGAGGCCTACGCCAAGCACGAGGGCCGGGCGACCGAAATCGTCAACGCTCTCAACTGATTTACTGCTGTCCCGCGTGAAGCGGTAGGTGAATGCCGTAAAGCCGGGGGGGATCAACCCCCGGCGGCAGCGCCACCAATCGCAAGCGCGACACCAGGTTCGGCAGAATCGAACGAAGAGCCTCGACGGTCCCCGATCGGTCACCTCCGCCATCATGAAGCAGCACAATGCTTCCCGGCTGAGTGCTACTGGTAACGGTGTTAGAGATGGCTCGTGGTCCCGGCTTCAGCCAGTCGCGCGGATCCACGTCCCAATGCAACGAAGTCATGCCCAGCTGCCGGGCGTTATTTACCGCGGCCTGAGTCCACGCCCCACCGGGGTGGCGGAAGTAGGACACGCGGGAGCCCGGAGCCGCGGCTCTGATGGCCTCACTGGTCCGCGTCATATCGCTCGCGATCGCGGTGTAGCTACGGTTACCCAGTCCTAGGTCGTGAACCCAGCTGTGGTTGCACAAGGTGTGCCCCTCTGCGGCGATGGCACGAACCAGTTCCGGAAACTGGACCACGTTGACCCCGATCAGGCAGAAGGTCGCCTTGATGCGGTACTGCCGCAACAGGGCGAGGACCTCCGGGGTGTAGCGAGGGTCCGGGCCGTCATCGAAAGTCAAAGCGACCTCATAGGTACCGGTCGTGCGCCGGCTCCCAAACGGCCCAGCCTCATCGTCGGGCATCGGTGGCCGACCCGGCCCGGTGATGGGATTACGCTGACTGAGCGGAACAATCCTCGGCGCGGCCTCGATCGGGCCGACCGCCTCGACAATCGCAGACACAGGTGGTGCGGGCGCAGCCGTCGACGGCTGCGCCCGCTCCGTCTTACGTGGACGGTCGCCGAGCCGTCCCGCCCAAAGACCAACCCCCGCAATCACCGCGACCACCAAGACGCCGGCAACCGCCACCCGCACCACATCGGGAACCCGACCCCGCCGCCTCCTGGGAACCCGCACCCGCCCGGTTACCACGGGCTCGGCCTGCCCACCATCAAGCAACGCGCCCAGCCCCACCACCGCGGCCTCCGGCGTCAGCTCACCACCATCGCCGGCAGCCACCTCCGCAAAAGCGGCCTCAGCCTGAGTCGGCACCTCCCCATCCACCACCGCCGCAACATACGGCACCTCAGCACAGATCGCCGCATCAGCAGCCACCGCGGCACTGGCCGAAGCAGCCGCGGCCGCCACCTCCGCGCAGGCTGAAGCCGCCAACGGCGCACGAACCGGCGCAGCCAAAGGCGGCACCTCTGCACAGACCGCCGCAGCCACAAGCGGCACCTCCGCACGGACCGCCGCAGCCGCAGGCGGCACCTCCGCACAGACCACCGCGGCGACGGGCGCTACCTCCGGGCGGACTGGCGCGGTGGTGGGCGGCGGCGCCTCTGTATCGGCTACGGCAGCAGGTCCTTCGCCCCCGGCTGGGACTGTCTCAGCGGCCGCCTGCTCACGCGCCGCGGCGGGCTGTCGGGCCCAAGGCGTGGTGGCGGAACGGGCGTGCGGGGCGGCGGTCAAGCGAGCACGCGCTGCGACGGCGAAGGTGGCCCAACGCGCGGCGGCGAGATAGGCACGGGCCGTTGTGTGGAAACGGGTCCTAAGCGTGGTGCGGCGGAAGGCAAAGGGGCCGAGGCCGGAGGCGATGTGGCGGAGGGTCGCGACTTGGCGGCGGAAGGCAAAGGGGCCGAGGGCGGAGGCGGCGGAGGCCGT
>NZ_BONY01000107.1 GCF_016862955.1 Rhizocola hellebori
GGGAAGGGTTGGTATCTCTGAAACGTGGCAGTGGCAGCAAGCTTGGCTGCGTTGGACGCAGCGGCATTCTGCCCAACAGACCAAGCGCAAGGCAATGGATGCCGGGAGAACCGGCAGGGCTTCAGGGATGCAGGGTGCCGGGGGCGTCGGGCGCAAGGGAACTGTCCCAGAGCCAACCGGCGGGCCTCCGGGATCCAGTGCGCGGGAGAAGCTGTGGTGCGCAACGGAGTTGGCTCAGCGGGAGAACCGGCAGGCCTCAGGGGCGCCGGAGTGGCGGTGGCGCGCAATGGGATTGGCTGAGCGAGGCAACCGGCGGGCCTCAAGGATGCGGGCGTGGGGAAGCGCTGGTGCGCAACGGAGTTGGCTCAGCGGGAGAATCGGTGGTTCTTCGGGAATGCCGGGTGTGATGGCACCACAGAGGAAGGGCGGGATGGAGGGCTGAAGTGTGGGCGGGGCAGGGGAAGCGGGGGTGGGGGTTTTGGAGCGGAAGGAGCACGGGCCTGGCGTTGCCGCCGGGAGATGCGGCGAGTGACCACATCGGACCGGCGCAATGATTGTTGCGCAAACCTCTGTGCTGACAGCAAAAGCGAGGGTGTGGATCAGGCTGGGGTGCCGTAGCCCATGGCGCGGGCGCGGACTACGGCCTCGCCGCGGTCGGCGGCTTGGAGTTTGCCGATGACGTTGGAGACGTGGTTGCGGACTGTTTTGGGGGCCAGGTGGAGTTGGCGGGCGATGACCTGGTTGCCCCAGCCTGCTGCCATCAGATCGAGAATTTCGCGCTCGCGCTCGGTGAGCTGGGCGATCGGCTGGCGGGTGGGGGGAATTGGGGTGGCGGCAAAGAAGCTGAGCACGCGGCGCGCTACGCCGGGGCCGAGGAAGACTGCCTCGCCTGAGGCGACGCTGTGCACGGCCCGTTCCAGCTCGGCCTTGTCGGCGCCTTTGACAAGGTAGCCGAGTGCCCCGGCGCGCAGGGCGGAGAAGACCGACTCGTCGTCGGAGTGCATGGTGAAGGCGAGCACCACGGTTTCGGGGACTGCGGCGAGCACCTGCCTGGTGGCTTCGACGCCGGAGATGCCGGGCAGGCCTAGGTCCATGAGTACCACGTCGGGGCGCAGCCGGGCCGCGTGCTGCACCGCCTCTTCGCCCGTGGTGGCCTCGCCCACCACTTCGATCGCGGAGGCGTGCAGGGCGGCGCGCACCCCGTCGCGCACCACCGGATGGTCGTCGACCACCAGAATCCGCACCGGCTTTTCCATCACACCCCCGCCGGGATCCGAGCCACGATTTCGGTGCCGCCTGTGGGCGGCGCGGAAATCCGGAGGTGCCCGCCCAGCTCGTCGGCGCGTTCGCGCATCGAGAGTAGACCGACGCCGGCCGGCGCCCGGTCGGGGTCGAAACCGCAGCCGTTGTCCTCCACGCTGATCCGAAGCTCCGATCCTGTGGTGGCGATGGACACGCGGCATTGGCTGGCTTTGGCATGGCGTACCACGTTGGTCATCGCCTCGGTGACGATGCGGTAGGCCGCCACTTCGGCGGCAGGGCCTGCGATCGCGGGCCCGGCGGGGCAGTCGACCTGGACGGCGACCCCGCTGGCCGACAGCGAGCGGGCCTGCTCGGCGACCACACCGGCCAGGCCGAGCTGGTCGAGGTCGGCCGGGCGCAGGCCGTCGACCGCGCGGCGCACGTCGCCCACACACCGGCGCAGCTCGTCCTTGATCCGCACGAACAGCGCCTCGCCTTGCGGGTCCAGAAAGCCGTGCAGCGCATCGAGTTGTAGGGTCAGCCCAGCGAGCACCGGGCCCAGCCCGTCGTGCAGGTCGCGGCGCAGCCGCAGCCGTTCCTGTTCCCTCGCGGCGACAAGCCTTTCCCGTGATCGGCGCAGGTCGTCGGTGAGCCGGGTGGCTCGGGCCAGCAGGGCCACTTGACGGCCGAGGTCGGCCAGCAGCGACCTTTCCCTGGCGTCGAAGTCGTCGCCCGGTTCCCGTCTCCCGACGAGCAGCCGGCCCTCGACCTCCCCGTGGGAGACCAGGCCCACCTCGACCGCGTCGGTCACCGGATCGCCGATCTCGACCGCGTCTCTGCCCGCGAGCTCGATGCGCACGTGCGGCACCCGCAACGCGGAACGCACGGTGGCCGCGGCGGCGGCCAGCACACTGCCCCCGTCGCCGGCCGCCTCGGTCCGTGCCCCCAGCGCAGCCAGGGGGCGTTCGGGGCGGCGCCGGTCGCCGAACAGCGCCCGGTCGACGCCGCGCTCGAGGCGCTCCTTGACCGGGGAAAGCCCCACCGCCACAATCGCGCTGGCCACCAGGGAAGCACCGGCGCCGCGAGCGGAGTCGAGCAGATGGGACACCGCGGCCAGCGAACCAGCGTAGGCGGCAAGCACCGCGCCGATGAGCACCGTGTAGACGATCGACCGGCGCAGCACCAGCTCGATGTCGAAGAGGCGATGCCGCACGATGGCAACGTAGGTGACCAGCGGCACCGTGGCCACCCAGGCCGCCTCGAAGTAGGCGCCGCGGTCGTCTTGCGGGCCAAGCATTTCGTTGAGGGCCAGATAGGCGGCGGCCA
The DNA here is from genome assembly GCF_016862955.1 of Rhizocola hellebori. Lineage (GTDB taxonomy): Bacteria > Actinomycetota > Actinomycetes > Mycobacteriales > Micromonosporaceae > Rhizocola > Rhizocola hellebori. Next base: position 2,569 of record NZ_BONY01000107.1, read on the forward strand.
ACGCGAGGATGAACAGCGCCCCCATGGCCAGCCAGGCCAGCTGGCGTCTGGTCGAAGCGTCGCCGGTGCCCCAGCGGATGAGCAATGACACGAAACCGGTCAGCGTGATCAGAACGCTGCCGAGCACGCACAGATCGACCACCCGGCCGGCCGCGTCGGCGGTGGCCGGGAAACCGGTGGCGACAATGGCCACACAGGTCACCGCCAGCAGCCCACCGGTGACCGGCAGCACCGGCCGCCAGTGTCGTGACGGCAGCTGCCCGTTCGGAAAGAGGAACAGCGGATAGGTGGTGCCGGCCAGCCATGCGGTGCCGAAGCAGAGCAGGCCCGCGGTCGCGAAGGCCGGCTGGTGCACCCACAGCGCGAAGCTGGTCAGTGCGGAGCCGAGTACGGTGCCCAGCCCCGCCGCCACGAAAAGCCACCCGACCGGGTTGGCGGGCTGATGCCGGACGATCAGGCCACCCACGACGGCGAAGGTGCTGAAAGCCAAGAGCCACACCGTGTCCGACAGCGCGCCCAGGTCGCCGGTGGCCTGGGCGAGCCCAGCGTTGACCGCCAACAGCAGGCCGAGCACGGCCGAGGCACCCCAGCCTGCGCGTCGCGCCACCCAGCCGATCACGTGTCCTCCTTCTTGATCGGCTCAGGCTACGGCTCGCGGTGTCCCAGGCACATGGGACGAACGACCCGGATGATCCCGGCCGCCCCGGTGGGTCGGACCAGGCATCTTCGCGGACCGGTGTCCGTCGTCCGCGGGACGCACCCCGCCCCAACCTCATTGGCATGACCACTCTTGTTTCGGCCCCGGCGAGCGCCACTGCCACCCGGCCTCGCGTCATTTTCTCCTCGTTGTGCGCCATCGCGCTCAGCCTTATCTCGTTCGGGGTCAGCGTGCCCGAGCTGCCGGAATCGACCACGGCCGAAGCCGCTCGCGGTTACCTGACCGACAACTCCGCCGCGTTGCGGCTCTTCGGCATCTCGATGGCGGCCTGCGCTGTCCTGCTGATTGTGGTGGTGGGTCAGCTGCGCTCGCTGATGGCCGCCGCGGAGGAGCGCCGCGGCTCGCTGCGCGACGTCGCCTTCGGGGCCGGAATCCTTTGCGCGGTATGGCTTCTGGTCTCCGGATCGTTCCATGCGGCGACTGTGTTCGACGGCATCGAGGGTCTGCCCGACGAGATCGTGCTGAGCTACTACGGGCTGATGTCCGTCGGTGACACGCTGGGTTCGGCCAGTACCTTCGCCAAGGGCGCGTTGATGCTTGCGGTCGGTCTCGCCGCCGTGCGGACCCGGTTCCTGCCGCGCTGGCTGGGCTGGCTGAGCATCGTGCTGGGGGCGATGGCCCTGGGCGGTGGCCTCGGCGTCGTGGACAACCCGGTCACCGGGGCGCTTTGGTACGCCGGCCTGATCGGCTTCGCCCTGTGGCCCCTGCTGATCGGGGTGACCCTGCTCGTCAAGTCGGTTAAGCGCGCTTGAGTTCTCCGCCCTCGGCCAGAGATATTGGCTTCGCCAATGGGTCTGGTCGAGGGCGCCACCGGATCGCGGTTGAGCACGATCGTGACAGCGGCGCCGCCTGTGCCCGGCCTAGCTTTGCCTTCGCCATAGTCACCAAGCGAAGGAAGGAAACAATGCTAGGCATACGAATGGCTCCCGTGCTGGTTGTCGTTTCGGTGGTGGCCGGGCTGGTGCCGGCCACGGCGGCGCAGGCGAATCCGGGCCCGCGCACCCTGTTCACCTGGCGTGGTGACCAGACGGGCGAGCGTTACGGCTTTGCCGTGAGCCAGCTTGCCGATGTGAACCGGGACGGCGCTGAGGAAGCGGTGATCGGGGCGCCGTTTCACACCGACGCCACCGGCGTGGTGGTGGGGATTGTCGAGGTCCGGTCCGGCCGAAGCGGCAATGTGCTGTTCCGCTTCACCGGGGCGCAGCTCGACAGCTTCGGCTATGCCGTCGCCGACGCGGGCGATGTGGACGGCGACGGCGTTCATGACATCGTGGCCGGTGCGCCCGGGGTAAGGGTTCTGGCCTGCAACTCGGCACCGCGAACAGGCCGGGCCTACGTCTTCTCCGGCCGCACCGGCGCGCAGCTGCTGATGGTCTCCGGAGCCGCGGCGGGGGACCAGTTCGGGGCCGCTGTCGGGGCGGTGGGCGATCTCAACCGGGATGGGCGCGGCGACATTCTGGTCGGGGCGCCGTGCCACGACGGCCCCAACGGTGTCGACGCCGGGGCGGCCTATGTCGTCTCGGGACGCGACGGCCAGATTCTGCGCCAGTACGACGGGGAGCAGGCTGGCGACGGATTCGGCTGGGGCACAGCGGGTCTGGGCGACATCGTGGGGAACCGTCCGGTGGACTACCTCGTCGGCGCGAAGGATGCCGGGCCGGGCGATCGCGGCTTGGCGTACGTCTACTCGGATCGCAGCGGGGAACAGCGTGCCGTGCTGCAGGGCGACGAGAGCACCTTCGACTTCGGCTGGTTCTTCGTGGCCACCGCCGGAGACGTGGACCGCGACGGGCGCGAGGACATCTACGTCGGTGACTTTTGCGCGCTCGATCCGGTGGGCGGCTGTACCAACCCGCGCGGGCAGGCCTATGTGTTCTCGGGCCGCACCTATCAGCAGATCCGGCTCTACACCGGGGTGGCCGACGGGGACGGGGCGGGTCCCGGTCGCTCGGCCGGCGATGTCAACCGCGACGGGTACGACGACGTGGCCGTGGGCCTTTACTCCAGCAGCGCGGGCGCGCAGTTCGGCGGGCGGGTCCAGGTGCGCTCGGGCCGCGACGGCGCGGTCCTCTACGACGACATCAGCACCATCGCGGGCGAGACGCTCGGCTATGACGTGGTGGGTTTGGGTGACGTCAACCGGGATCGCCGGGCCGACCTGCTCATCTCCGGGGCCACGCTGGACGTCGTCTATCTCAAGAGCACCTGACGCGCCCGAGCCTGCGACGGGGTGAACCCGAACGCACGGCGGAAGGTGTTGGTGTAATGGCTGTGGCTGCTGAACCCGTGCCGGGCAGCCACAGCCGACAGGTCGTCGCGGCCGAGCACCTCGGCGACGGAGGCCCGCAATCGCAGCTGCCGGCGGAATTGGCCGATGCTGTACCCGGTGTGGGCGCGAAACATCCGAGCGAGCGCGAAAGGGGAGTAGTGCACGGCCGCGGCGTATTCGGCCAGGCTTACCGGCCGGTGACCCGGGCTGGCCAGCAGCGATTTGAGCTGTTCGACGGCGGCGCGCTGGCGGGCGGGCAGGGCCGGCGGCTGGGCCAGGCCCAGGGCGCTCACCACGGTGGAGATGAGGTCCAGCACCCATTCTTCGGTCTGCTCGGCCGGCAGCGGCACCGTCTGGAGTAGACAGTGCCGGGCATAGCTGCCCGCGGCCAGCGGCAGATGGCGCAGCCGGGGCCATGACGTGCGCGGCCAGCCCTGTGCCAGCTCGTCGTCGATGATGATGAACAGGCACCGGTCACCGTGCTGGCTGATCAGCTCACGCCGGTAGTGGACATCCTGGTCATATAGCAGGATTTCATTGGCAGTGGCCACATAGCGATCGCCGCCGGCCGCGGTGATGGCCACCGCAGTCGACGGGATCACCAGATGCGCTTGGGCGCCTATCCAGTTCACCTCGGCCCAGCGCGGCGACTGCGGCGGGCAGCTGAACTCGCCGATCCGGTAGCCGCTGCCAGTGAAGAGCATCCGCTGGTGGGGATCGCGCATACCAACGGGACGCTCGGGGCGCAGCAATGAGTTGGTAAGGATTTGGCAAGGGCAGCGTGTGAGGCTTCGACCCGACTAGTGCTATGTAATTCTAGACATAGGCGGGGCGCTATGAAGGATCGACGGCTGCGCAGGTTGATCATCGTCTTGGTGACGACATCTCTCCTGATCACGGCGGCTCCACTGGGCCGGAAACCGGACCGGCCCGCCGAGTTTCCGTTGGCCGGGCTCTGGGCGGCGATCACCGCCCGCCCCGCCTGGTCGGTGGACCGTCCGGCAACGCCCAAACAGGAGCGTGGCGGGCCGACCGATGTGGCCGGAGTGGTCTCCCCGGACAAGACACGGGCAAACGGGGGCAATGGGCGCGGGCCGGGCCGTGGCATCGGCGAGCTGGGCGACTATGTCCCGCCGCGTGCCCCGTCGGCCAAACCCTCGACCACCGGGGCGATCGCAAGTGGCTTCGACGAGGGCACCAGCCGCCGCGTCGGCGGGACCAAGACATCTGATCTCTTCCGGAACGCGGATGGCTCGCTCACCCACAGCGTGAGCTCGCAGCCGGTGAACTTCAAGGCGGCGGACGGCTCCTGGCAGCCGATCGACGCGACCCTGGTCCGGCAAGGAGACCGGTTGCGGCCCAACGCTTCCGGCGTTCAGGTGTCCTTCGCCGGCAGCCGCCCCAAGGGCTTTGCCGGCGCGCCGCTCGCGGCCGAGGCCGGTGGCTCGGGCCGCTCCGAGCTGGCCGTGATCACGCTGCCCGGCGGGCAGGAGCTCGCCTACAGCCTGCAGGGCGCGGCGCCGGCCGATCCCACTGTGGCCGGGCCGACGGCCACCTACGCCGCGGTCATGCCGGGCATGGACATCGAGCTGAGCGCCTTCGGCGGAGGCCAGAAGGAGACCCTGATCCTGCACGAGCGGCCCGCCGTGAACTCGTGGGTCTTCCCGTTGCGGCTCAAGGGATTGCGCGCGATGCTGGACGCCGACGGCTCGATCTCGCTGCTGGACGATGCGGCCCGGACGGTCGCGAAGATCCCGCACGGCTACATGCAGGACTCGAAATTCCGGGAGGACGAGGGCGACTTCGTCAAGTCCGACGCGGTCAGTTATGAGCTGGTCGACGGGGCGCTCAAGGTGACCGCCGACCGCAAGTGGCTCGACGACCCGGCCCGGGTGTATCCGGTGCGCATCGATCCCACCACGACGGTCTCCACCGACGGCGATGTCACCATCGATCCCGACCCGGACACCCATGCCGCCGACCAGAACGGCACCTCCATCGCCGTCGGCTGGGACAGCAGTCTCGTGGGCAATCCACTTAGGAATGACATCAAGGTTTCCTACCTCGCTTTCGGTGACTTCAAGTCGGCCACCGGGGAGCACCCCAACCTGACCGGCATGCGGATCAGCGCCGCCACCCTCAACCTCTTCCACACCTGGACCCCATCGAGCAAATGCAACTCGCATCTGCCGTTCTCCGTGCACTCGGTCAACTCGAGCTGGACGGTGGCGGGGCTTTCCGACGCCTCCACCGGCCCCAGCGTCAGCCCGGCGATCGGCACCCTCACCGTGGCGAACAACTACCCGGCCTGTACCAACACTTCCGCCGACCGCAGCGTCGGCAACTGGGTGGCGGTGAATCTGACCGACCTGCGCATCTTCAACGCGTGGTCGCAGGGCGTGCTGCCCAACTACGGGCTCGCGCTGACCGCGTCCGGTTCCGACCACGGCGCCTTCAAAAGATTTACTTCTGAGAATTTTGCGGGTACCTGTAAAGGCCGCAACTGCCAGCCCTACCTTCGCGTGACCTATGCCCCCGACAGCAAGCCCCAGCTCAACGATGCGTTCCCGGCCAACGGTTACGCCAGCCCCACGCTGACCCCGGAGCTGCTCGCCGACGCGACCGACGCCGAGGGCGACCCGCTGACCTACCGCTTCCGCGTATACGACTCCACCGGTGCCCAGATAGCGGACTCCACCAGCACTTCGGCCCGCTCCTGGACGGTGCCGCCGAACCTGCTGAAGTGGTCGGAGAGTTACACCTGGACCGTCGTGGCCAGCGATGGCGTGGTCGCGACGGACACCAAGGTGAACGTGCTCATGACGACGCCGCCGCAACCACTCATCACGTCGAGGCTTTCGCAGAACCCGGGCAGCGGCATCGAGCCGAGCATCGGCAACTACACCACGACGGTGGTGGACGCCGACATCCCCACGGTGGGGCCGGCCCTGCGGGTGGAGCGGCACTACAACAGCCGTGACCCGCGCTCCGGCGTTTTCGGGTCGGGCTGGTCCTCGCTGCTGGACTCGAAAATCACCTTCGGCACGGGCCTTACCGGCAGCATGGACTGGCTGACCGTGACCTATCCGGACGGCCAGGACGTGGTCTTCGGCAGGCGCGCCGACGGATCCTACGCCCCGCCGCCCGGCCGCTTCGCCACGCTTCGCCAGCTCTACGATCCCGGCACCTTCGTCTTCGAGCTGGTGGAAAAGAACGGGCTGAAGTTCACCTTCACCAACCGGCCGAGCCCGTTCTACGACTTCACCGAACCGCGTCTGGTCTCCATCGAGGACCCGCACGGCCGGGCCCTGCTTTTGAAATACACCAAGGGAATTCACTGGGTCGACCCGATCCTCATGACCACGCTGCAGGTGATGTACTACCAGCGCGACAGCAACGGAAACGCGCTCGCCTCGTGGCCGGGGCGCAAGCTCAGCTTCACCTACTCGGGCACGAACGTGGAAACCATCTCCACCGAGCCGGCTACCGCGGGCGACACCAGCACGGTGAGCACCTGGTCCTACACCTATGACTCGGGCAAGCTGGTCAAGGTGTGCTCGCCCCACTCGGCCACGGCGTGCACCCGATACGAATACGGGGCCAACTGGCTCTACCCGACAGCGGTACAAGACGCCGACCCGCATACCTACCTTCGCCTCGACGACCCGGTGGGCAGCCCGGCCGCGATCAGCGAGCCGACCGACGGCAGCGAGAGCGCGACCGGGGTCTACCAGAATGTGGCTCTCGAACAGCAAGGCCCGCCCGGATCGCAGGCCAAGGCGGCCACCTTCGACGGCACCTCGTCGTTGGTGTCCATATCGGACAAAGCCGCGCTGCGGTCGGGGTACCAGACGATGTCCATGTGGTTCAAAGGAAGCAGCGGGGTCCTCTTCTCCGCCTCGGCGTCGCCCCTGCCCGGCGCAGCCTCCGGCACCTATGTTCCCGTGCTCTACATCGGCACCGACGGAAAGCTGCGCGGTCAGGTGTGGAACGGCGCGATGGCCCCGATCACGAGCACCGCGACGGTCAACGACGGCCAGTGGCACCATGTGGTGCTCTCGGCCGCGGGCGCGACCCAGACCCTTTACCTCGACGGGGTTCAGGTCGGCGACCCGCTGACCGGAGCGATCCAGTCGTTCGGGCAGAAGAACTTCTACCTGGGCGCCGGGTATTGGGCGAACTGGCCGTCCGCGAGCACCTCGAGCATCGGCTACTTCAACGGTTCCATAAGCGATTTCGCCTTCTACACCAAGCAGCTGACGGCCGACCAGGTCAAGGCGCTTCGCGGCGCCGGCCTCGCCCCGTCCACCCCGCTGACCAAGGTCATCAGGCCGATGGGCGGGGTGGACGCGGAGATCACCTATGACAGCTCGGGCGTGGTGAGCCAGCTGATCGATGAGAACCGGGGCACCTGGAAGGTCAGCCCGGCCGAGATAACCGGCTCGGACAACATCTATGCCTCGGCAGTGCTGGGCGGAGCGCCCGCCGACTATTGGCGGCTGGGTGAAACCGGTACCCCCCAGATAGCCCGCAACGAGCTCAACGGAGCTGATGCGTCCTTCAACCTGGTGACCCTCGGCGAGGAGGGCCCGTTCACCACCCGCACCGCGGCCCGCTTCAACGGGACATCCTCCTATCTGAAGCTGCCGTCGACCGATGTTCCCCAGGTCGGACCGGAGTCCATTTCCCTATGGTTCAAGGTGGATGCCGGTGGTTCCGGGGTGCTCTTCTCCTATCAGAGCGGGCTGCTGACCGATGTCGCCGGCACCGCCGGCTGGGATCCGGCCCTTTACGTGGGCACCGACGGCAAGCTGCGCGGACAGCTTTGGGCCGGGGGTGGGACGAGCGTCACCACCACGGGCAAGGTCGACGACGGCAACTGGCACCATGCCGTCCTCGCCTCGTCGTCAGCGTCGCAATCGCTTTACCTGGACGGCGTGAAGGTCGGCACCGTGGTGAAGAACCGGGTGGACTTCGGGGCGACGCACGCCTACATCGGGGCCGGCAAGTGGCTCAACTGGGCCTCCACCACCGGATCGGTCGGCTACTGGCCCGGCTCCATAGCCGAGGTCGCCTACTACCGCAGCGAGCTCACCGCCGGGGACGTGTCGGCCCAGTTCGCCGCCTACCAGAAGAGCACGGGTGCGCCCACCCGGACGGTCGTGCTGACCGATCCGGTGAACAAGGACTGGACCTACCGCTACGACAGCGTCAATGGCCGCCGGATCGTGGAGAGTGTCGATCCGCTTGGGGGCAAGACGGTCTACGGATACGACAGTGGCGGATTCCTGAGGTCCACCACCGACCCGATCGGCAATATGGAGGTAACCGGGCATGACGTGCGCGGCAATGTGGTCTCCAAGACCAGCTGTCAAGACCGATCGGCCAACAAGTGTTCGACGAGCTACTACACCTTCTACCCCGACGCCACCACCAAAACCCTTACCCCCGACGCCCGCAACGACCTTCCGCTGACGATTCGGGACGGTCGATCGCTCAAGGCCGATGACCCCACCTATCTGACCACCATGGGGTACGACGCGAAGGGCAACCGGACCGAGGTCATCGATGCGCTGGGCAGCAAGGTCCTCTCGGAGTTCACCGACGGCTCCGGCGGCGTGCCGGCCGGGCTGCTGAAGAAGGCCACGCTGCCCAACGGCGCCCAGGTGCTCACCACCTTCAACGCCTTCGGCGACATCGCCTACACCACCGACGCGGCCGGGCTGCGTACCGACTTCACCTACGACGGCCTGGGCGGTGCCGTGGCCAAGACCACCCTCGGCCTGGTCACCAGCTACCGCTTCGACAAGCTGGGCCGGATCGTGGAACAGACGGATCCGCCGTTCGACAACGACGTCACCAGCAATACTCACACCAGGAAGACCACGACCACGCTCGACAACGACGGCCGGGTGGTCGAGACCCGGGAGGTAGACACCACCGGCGACGACTCGGTGACCCCACGGGTGACGACGATGGACTATGGCACGCAACGGATGCTGAAGTCGGTCACCGACCCGGGCGGGCATGTGCAGCAGTTCGAGTACGACGACTCGGGGCGGATCACCAAGCAGATCGCGGCCGACGGGGTGGCGACGGTCTACTCCTACGACGCGGCAGGACGGCACATCAAGTCCGAGCTGGCCGGCTCGCCCGACAGCGCCACGGCAGCCAACACCGATATCGAGTCGCGCCAGTACGATCTCGCGGGCCGGCTGGCCGTGATCACCGACGCGCAGGGCTACCGCCACGAGTACACGTACACCGACAACGGGTTGGTGGCGAGCATCGTGCGGCGCGATCCCGCACCCGGGCCCGAATCGGTCTTCGTCCTCGAGTCCAATGTGTACGATGGCGCGGGCAACCTGATCAGCAAGGTGACCAACAACGGTGCGTCGACGACGGATTACACGGTCGATCAGCTCAGCCGGGTCACCGAGGCGCTGCTCGACCCGGCCGGGCTCAAACGCAAGCAGAGCATGACCTACGGCTCGCATGGCGGGGTCGTCTCGACCACGCTGTCGGACTCGGCCGGTACCCAGACCGCCGACTACTCCTACGATCTGGCCGGGCGCATGCTCTCGCAGAGCATCCGGATGCCGGCCGCGACGGGCGGGCCCTCCGGCGCGTGGCAGCTGAACGAGACCACCGGCACCACGGCCGCCGACTCCTCCCCGGCGGCCCGCACCGGCACCCTCAACGGCAGCGTCACCTGGTCGGACGGCGGGGCGGCCTTCACCGGCACCAGCAATGTGTCGGTGCCGGGCCCGGTGCTGACCACGACGGCCTCCTACACCGTATCGGCGTGGGTGAAGCTGACCGACAACGCCGTCTACCGCAGCGCTGTGTCGATCGACGGCACCAAGACATCGGCCTTCTACCTCGGCTATTCCAAGGCCGTCAACAAGTGGCGGATCTCCGGATGCAACACCGACGTCTCTCCCACGTCGTGTGTCAACGCGGTCTCCAACGCTGCGATCCAGCTCAATGTCTGGACGCAGCTCACCGGCGTCTACAACCAGTCCGCCCACACCCTCAAGCTCTACGTCAACGGGGTGCCGCAACAGTCGGTCGCCTACACGGCCTGGGCCGCCACCGGCAGTCTCGCCATCGGCCGCGGCAAGACCGGCGGCGTCAACTCCGATCAGTGGCAGGGCGGGGTCGACAACGTCCAGGCCTACCAACGGGTGCTGACCGACGCGGAGATCGCGCTTCTCTACACCGGCGGGCGCAGCGGCGGGGCACTGTCCAGCCAGGCGATCACCAGCACGGTGCTGCGCGACACACTGGGCCGGGTGACCCAGCAGACCGACCCCAACGGCAACGTCACCAAGTATTTCTACGACTCGGCGGATCGCCTGGTGCGAACCGAACAGCCGTCGGTCAGCGCGGAGGAACACGGCGTGGCGGCCGTCCCGTCGTTCCCGGTGCAGCGGTCCGGCTACAACACCTTCGGCGAGCTGGTCGACACCAAGGATGCCAAGGGCCGGGTCGTCAGCCTGACGCGCGACACCAGCGGCTGGGTGATCGCCACGAAGCTGCCCACCAACGACGGCATGACCCCCCGCTACACCACCAGCTATGACGCGGTGGGGCGGGTCAAAACCCAAACGGATCCGTTCCTCAAAGCGACCTCCTACGACTACGACCGGATGGGCCGGCTCAAGACGGTCACCACCCCCGACACCGGCGTCTCCCGATTCGCCTACGACCTGCTCGGCAACCTGACCTCGTCGACCGATCCCACCGGCGCGGTGACCGAGGCGACCTACGACCCGCTGGGCCGGCAGACCACGCTGACTCAGATCGTGCGGCAGCCCACAGCTGTCCCGCCCACCCCGGTTTTGCGCACCACCAACGTTTTCTACAGCAACTTCGCCACACCCGATCGGGTGGTCTCGCCCAAGGGCGTCACCTCCGAAACCACCTACAACGCGGCAGGCGAAACGGTATGGGCCAAGAGCCCGGCCGGGAACTACACCGACTACCGCTACGACTATGCCGGCCGGCCCACCTGGGTCTTCCCCGCCCTGGGCGCGGTGGAGAAGCTCGAATACGACAGCGCCGGGCGTCGGATGACGCACCGGCTCTACACCCCGGGCCCGGGACGGGCCGGCACCCCGGGGGCGCAGATCGACAGCGAATCGGTGGCCTACGACAACAACGGCAACGTGACGTCGGCAACCGACTTCCGCGGCAACACCACCTCGTTCACCTATGACGCCAGGGGACTGCTGGCCACCCAGACCGAGCCGGAGTCGATAACCACCTCGTTCGGTTACGACCTGTCGGGCGCGCCGACCCGGTTCACCGATGGCCGGGGCAATCGGTTCTGGACCACGTACAACGGGTGGGGGATGGAGAAGTCGCGTATCGAACCGCAGACCGCCGACTATCCCGAAAGCACCTTCACCACCGCCTACGACCTCGCCGGCCGAGTGGCGCGGCAAACCCGGCCAGGCAACGTCACCCTCACCTACAGCACCGACACCATGGGCCGGGTCACGAAGATCGTTGGCGACGGCGCGGAGGCGGCCACCGCCAACCGCACCTTCGGCTACGACCTCGCCGGCCGGGTCACCTCGCTGCCCGGGATGGCGCTGTCCTATGACGACACGGGTCTGCTGCTGAAGGTGACCGGGGCCTCGGGCAACTCCGAATTCGAGTACAACGAGGACGGTCAGATGGCCGTCCGCAAGGATGACGCGGGGACCACCTCCTACGACTACACCTTCGGCCGGCTCGCCCACATGAGCAACACCGGGACCGGGGTGGACGCATCGGTCGCGTACAACGCGCTGGAACAGGCCGAGGCCATCACCTACGGCGGCAGTAGCGCGAACGTGCGCCGGTTCGGTTACGACGACCGGCACCGCCTGCGCACCGACGAGCTCAAGACCAGCTTGGGCGCCTCGATCGGAAAGATCACCTACGGCTGGGACGACAACGGCAACGAAACCTCCAAGACCACTGTCGGGTTTGGAGCGTCGGGCTCCGCGGCCAATGTCTACACCTACGACAACGCCAACCGGTTGACCTCGTGGACCAGCGGGCCGGCCACGGCCTCCTACGGCTATGACAAGTCGGGCAACCGTACGTCGGCCAACGGGAAGACGTTCACCTACAACGAACGCAACCAGCTGAAGACCTCGTCCGACGGTCTCACCTACAGCTACACCGAACGCGGCAGCCGGCTCAGCACCACCAGCACCGCCACCGGTACGGTCACCCCCACCGCGGTTTCGGATGCCTTCGATCAGGTGGTGCGGCAGTACTACTCGGCCACCGAGTTCTCCGAGTTCACCTATGACGGGCTCGGGCGGGCCATCAAGCCCGGATTCGCTTACAGCGGCTTGGAAAACGACCTCGCCAAGGACGGCGCCAACCTCTACACCCGCGATCCGGGCGGCGGGCTGGTGGGCGTCAAGCAGGTCGGCGGATCCTCCGCCCTGGCCTGGACCGACCTGCATTCCGACGTGGTCGGCCAGTTCACCTCGACCGGCTCCGCGCTGACCGGTTCGGCGGTCTACGACCCGCTGGGCAAGGTGCTGGAGTCCACGCCGGGAATGCTCGGCAATCTCGGTTACCAGTCGGAGTGGACCGATCCGCAAACCGACCGGGTCAACATGCACTCCCGTTGGTACAACCCGGACACGGGCCAGTTCGACTCCCGCGACAGCTGGAACATCTCGGCGACCCCCAGCTCGGGCGACGCCAACCGGTACTCCTACACCAACCAGAACCCGCTGACGAATCAGGACCCGACCGGCCACATGCGCGACGCGCATGACGCCTTCGGCAACCCCGGCTATTGCTCGCAAACTCCCGAGACGGCGAAATCGTGCAGCGACGGCTTCAACAAGGGCAAGACCGGTGATCCGGCGAAGGACTGTGGCAAGAACAAGGCGAGGTGCTTCGTCAAGGGCGTGATGAGCGAGTTCAATATCATCAGCATGATCGGTGACATCATCTCGCTGGTCGATTCGATCTCTGACCTGGACAAGGCCTGGGCTGACATCAAGGAGGGCTGGGAGGAGCTCAAGAAGCAAGCCGCCTCGTGGGGTGACAAACTTCGCGACGAGGCCGGGATGCCATCGATTCTGGCCACCGTGCTCGGCTGGGTGTGTGTGGTCAGCGGCGCTTGCGAGGGCATCAACGCTTGTATCAACAACGGGCCGAGCGAGTGCGCCTATCACGTGGGCGCGGGCGTCGCCAAGGTCGCCACGACCTATCTATCCGGCGGCGTGAAGAACTTCCTCGATCGAGTTCGATCGATGGCAAAGGATCTGTTCGATCGCAAGCACAGGGACAAGGACAAGAGCACCAACGACGACAAGAAGGACGGCGACAAGGCCGACTCCGGCGGCGGCCCCTCGGCGCCCTCCACCCCACACAAGGCGACCGACCGTAACCGGCCGCCGGAAGAGCGAGACTGGGACGACCCCGCGCCCGACAAGGGTCCCCCCGGCCCAGGCAAGAAGGACAAGGACAACGATGCCGGCGACGGGGATGCCGACGAATTCGGCCCGGAAGTCTGCGATCGGTTGCCGCGGCACAGCTTTGACCCGGCGACCCAGGTGCTCATGGCCGACGGTTCGGTCAAGGCGATCGGCGACATCCGCATCGGCGACAAGGTGGTCGCCACCGACCCGGTCACCGGCGAAACCTCGGCCCAACCCGTCACCGCCCTGCACGCCAACCTCGACGACGACCTGACCAACGTCACCGTCGGCGAAGGCGAAGGCGACCGCAGCACCCGCGGCCCGACCGCGGTGACCCTGGAAACCACCGACCACCATCCCTTCTGGGACGCCACCACCCGCACCTGGACCGACGCCGCCCAGCTGACCCCCGGCAAGTCCACTGTCATCGGGCCTGACGGGCGAACCCTGGTCGTCAAAGCCGTAGCCGCCATCGACGGCGCCAAGCTCATGCGCGACCTCACTGTCGCCACCGTCCACACCTACTACGTCCTGGCCGGCCAGACCCCGATCCTTGTCCACAACATCTGCGACAACGAGCCCGACAAGGCGGTGCTGCATTGGTATCCCGACGACGGGCACGCGTACATAGAAACCATCGTCAACGGACTCTCGTATGTGACCCACTCGCGGATAATCAAGGATTCGAGGAAATTCTTCACCGAGGTGGTCGAGATGCCTCATGAGCTTAATCCCGGCGCCCACCCGGTTCCCTTCATACTTCGGGACGGCCCTGCGGCCAGGCGCTATCAGGAACGCAGCCTCGGACCCACCGTTGTAGAATTCGATCTAGACTTGAACAGCTGCCTGACTCATTGTGCGCGGGTTGCTCAAGCCGGTGGCGCCGAGGAATTCCCGATCGACTGGAACGATGAGCAGCTGACCGAGAAGGCAAAACAATCGATTCCACCAAACATTTATCGCCCATGAGCGTAGGAGTAGGACGAATGGGTCAGTCATACTATTCCTTCTTTTCGCCTATGCTCGACGACTCCGGCCTCGGCTTGGACACCACTGCCTTGGTGGGCAAGCTCATCACCTGCAACGCCGAGCTCAATGCGCTTCTTGCTGGATCAAAAGGAGTCCTGGAGCGCGGGGTTTGGGTCGACTTTGCTGACGGCCTGAGCAATTGCCGGCGGCGATGCGAGGCGGCGTGGGCCCGTTACGCGGAAATCGACTTTCCCACCACAGAAGATCGGGCTCACCTCGATGAGGCGTTCGCGGCGTCAGTTGCCCAGATGCAAGATCTGATCTCGCGATTCCCCCACGCTTCAAGCTGAATGAGCTCGACGGGGCCGGCCGGCGCGCGCCGGCCGGCCCCGACCCTGAGGAAGGTTTAGCGGAGGTACCAGATCTGGGGCGGGGTTTGGTTCGCCGTCCAGATCCGCACCTGACGATCCTGCTCGTAGGGCGCGGCGTCTATGCCGCGCTCTTTGTGCGCCTCGTCGTATACCTTGGCGTTGTAGAAGAAGTAGCCGCCGCCCTGGGCCTCAACGATGATCCAGGACTGGCGGTAGGTGTCCATTCGGCAGTCGTACTGGTCGATTCGTGCGCCGCTGTTGGTGGCGCCGTTGTGCGGCTCGATGCATTTTCCGGTGTGGTTGCTGCGAAGCCGGTAGATGTTGCGAGTTCTGCGGTCGACGCAGGTGTTGCCCTGGCTGGCGAAGCAGAACGTCACCGTGGCCTCGTAGTCGATGATCCACTGGGTCCAGGCCAGCGGTGACTGGTCGCAGGGATGGTGCCAGATCGGGTTGGAGTTGACGGAGCTTCCGCCGACCACCGTCAGACAGTCGTTGTACTGGGCGTTGACCAGCTGGTGTACGCCGGTGACCTCGCTGATGGTGGCTGCGGCATGAGCCTGCGTGGCAGGTATGGCGACCAGCATCGAGCACAGGGTGGCCAGGGTGAGCAGGATCCGTCTCATCACGGATGTTCCTCCTTTCGTCGATGCCGAGTGGCATCGGGCTCGATGATCGAACTTTCGGAGGAATGGCGATAGATGAAGATGGATTACCTAGACGGCTCGCAGCAGCGGGCGAATGCCCCAGCGTGATCGGCGATAGATCAGCCGGCGAGGGGCGGTGGGGCAATGGGTCAATGTGGCTTATCTATTGGGTGGGTTGCCAGGACTTTTACCGTCGGCCCATGTGGATTCCTGCAAGGACACGTCCTGTGTCGCGAATACTCGCGGTGCTCATAGCGCTCACGCTAGGTAGCGTTGTGGCGGCCGCGCCGGCGTCGGCGGCGACCTGTGCCACCAACGGCCATGTCTATTACAACCCGTATCCGCTTTACATCAAGTATGAGTTCGACCCGGTCGACGGCACCCCCTACGAGTTCTTCAAGGGCCCCTTCCCTTCCGGGAGCACCTTCCATGTCAGGCTCGGCGGCAACGGGCTCAAGCCGGGCACGGCGCTGATCTGGAGGCTCTACGACAAGGACGGCGTGAACTTCCGCAACTTCGGGATCTTCGTGCGCAGCAACTGCGTGGCCCAGGAGCAGACCTTTGAGATCTCGGCGGAGCCGGGCACGATCGTCACCTTCAAGGCCAACTACGACGCGGGCAACACGGGCGCCCAGATCCGGGACCAGAACCACTTCAGGATCGTGTTCCCGAGGTTTGGATAGCCATGGTCGACGACAAGGAGGTAATCGCATGAGCCGCGCAAGAATGGCGGTGGCCATGATGGTGGCCGTGCTGGTCGGGGGTGTCGCCAGCGGGGTTGCCGCCCAGCCGGCGCTGGCCGCGTGCGCCACCGACGGCCACGTCTATCTGACCTCGCCGGGCCCCTTTGCGTACAGGTTCGAAACCGATCCGGTCGACAACTTTCCCACCCTGATCGCGGTCCCTTTCGTCCCCATGCAGAACGTCTCGCTTCTGCTCAAGGTGGGCGGAAACGGCATCAAGCCCGGGACCACACCGACCTGGAACGTCTATCGGCCGGACAACACCTTCGTGAAGACGATCAGGGCCAACAAGGCGGGCAGCAACTGTGTCGCCAACGAGCGGGAGCAGGAGCTGGGGCAGGAGTTCGAAGGATTGTTCATCTTCAAGGCCAGCTACGACGCCGGAAACAGCGGCCGGGCCGTCCGTGGGCAGAACCACTTCGTCGTCCACTTCGATCCGACCATTCCTCCTTTCTGATCGCCAGCTAGAGGCGCACGGATAGCGAGCTGCGCAAGTGATCGGCGGCGGCTGCGATCTCCTCGGGGAGCCCCGGCCGGGGGAAGATGACGATCGAGTCGCCGCTGAACCTTGGTACCACATGAAAATGCAAATGAAAGACGGTCTGGTGCGCGGCTGCGCCGGTGGCCTGCACGATGTTGCTGCCATCGGCGCCCAGCGATTCCCTCGCGGCGATCGCGATGCGTTGCGCGGCAAGGATTACCGCCGTCACCTCCTCGGGCGTGGCGTCGAGGAGGTCCTGCCGGTGCCGTTTCGGGACGACCAGCGTGTGCCCCCTGGTCGCGGGCAGGGTGTCCATGAAGGCGAGAGTCAGGCGGTCTTCGTAGACGCGAAGGGCGGGCTCTTCACCGCGGACGATCCCGCAAAACACACAATCATTCATCCAGTACCACCACTCGGCTGTTCCAGAAATCAGTGACGACAAGGTTTCCGGCGAGGTCGACGGCCACCCCGCGCGGGGTCCGTATCTCGGCGGGAGTGCCGGGCCGGGCCGCCACATCGATCCGCGGCCCGGCCTGGCGCACCAGCTGCCCGTGCTCGTCGAGACGCAAGATGCGAGCGTTGTCGGTGTCGGCGACGAGCATGCCACCGCCGGGCAGCGGGTGAACGTGACGCGCGTAGCGCAAGCCCGGCCGGGCCTGCGCGACGACAGCACCGTCTGCGGCCAGGGTGACGATCCGCTGATGACCGGAGTCGGCCACCACCACCCGGCCGTGGCAGTCGAAAGCGGCGTGATGCGGGTCGGAGAACAGGTCCGAGCCGGGGCCGCCCCACAGCGCGGTGGCCCGGTCGCTGCCGTCGACGAGCAGCACGGCACCCAGGTCGGAGTCGGTGATGAGCAGGCTGCCGTCAGCGGCGGGCTCGGCCGAGTGCGGATCGTCGAGGTGAAGGCGGCCCGAGCCGAACCGCACCGACGTGATCTCCCGCTCGATCCGCCCGGCGGGGTCGACCACCAGCACGCGGCCGTTGACACCGTCGGAGATGATGGTGCGGCCCAACGGGTCCCGTGCCACGGAACGGGGGATGACCAGACCGTCGCCGAAGCTCCAAATCGGAGTGTTGCGCTCGTCGAGCTCCACCACCCGATGGTGGAACGAGTCGCAGGCCAGGACGCCGCCGCGGGCAGTGGGCACGGCCGAGCGCGGGAAGGACAGGTGGCGTTCGGGCAGCCGGTCGGGGCCGAAAACCCATAGCACCCGGCCTTCCCGGCTCATCGTGAGCACGCGGTGGTTGCCGGTGTCGGCGACCAGAAGCGCGCCGGTGCCGGTCTCCCTTACCTGGCTCGGGGCGAACAGCCCGACCGGGATGACTCGCGCGCCGCCGCCGGGGTCGAAGTCGATGAGCCGGTGGGCGAGGGTGTCGGCGACGATGGTGTGACCGTCGCGGGTGCGGCAGGCCGATCGCGGCCCGCTCAGGCAGTCGGGCCCGTCACCGGCGGACCGCCGCCGGCCGAAGGCGCGCAACAGCACACCGTCGGCGTCGATCTCGACCACCTGCGACTGCCAGCTGTCGGCGACGACGAGGCGCAGATCGTCAAGCAGATGCACCCCGGTCGGGTTGCGAAACACCCCGATCGGGATGCGGGTGAGGTGGGTGCCGTCCAGGCGTACCAGGTCGAGCCCGGCGTCGCTGCCCAGCGCGACGATGTTGCCCCGCACATCCATGCAGTCGAAGGACTCCACGCCGGGCAGGGTGGCCACGTGCTCGCGGCGGCCGTCGCGGTCGACCAGATGGAGCGACGGCCCGATCGCGACCAGCACCCGGAACGGGTCAAGCCGGTAGGCGCCGTTCATGCGCGGCGGCGAGGAATACTCCCACACCACCTGCCCGGCCAGATCCACCTCCAGCAGACGGTTGACCGGCTGGGCCCGGTCGACGACAAGGGTGGTGCCGTGGAAGGTCAGCTGTGCCGCGGTGGGAAAACCCAGCACGGGCGGCGGGCCGAAGTCGCCCACCGGGCCGAACTGCGTCAGCAGCCGGGGCGTGGTGTCGAGCAGCGCGCCTTTCATGACGAAACCCCGAGCGGGAGCCGTTGCAGGACAACGATTCCTAGCTCCACCGAGTCGGCCAGGGCGGTGCCGACCGCGGCGGCGTCGATGCCGGTGCGCGCCAGGATGTCGGCGACCGAGGCGTGCCCGTCGATGTGCTGGACGAAGGTGAGCCACTCGGCGTCCAGGACGTATTCGAGGCTCCCGGCCACGGCCAGGTACCACTGGTCCTGACGTGGGTCGTGCAGCACCGTCACGTCGTCGTCGAGCACCGGAACGTCGGCCGGTTCGATGATGATCTGCGGGATGGTCTGCTGCGCAAGGGAATCGGCTTCGCTCTCCCAGTCGGCGACCCGAACCTCCACCGGTATGGCGGCGCGCACCGCGTCCACCGGACGGGCCGGCAGCTGCGCGGTCATCTGCTCCAGCAGGCCGAGGTTGACCAGACGCAGCAGGAACTCCAGCTGCCCGGCGCGGGAGTCGGCTTGCAAATCGGCCAGCATCTGGCGCACCGCGTCTGGGTTCAAGAATTCGCGGGCCCGGCTCGACGAAAGCGCCTGCTCGACGAGGCTGCCGTTTTCCTGTGCCAGCATCGCGATGAAAGCGCGGTAGGTGTGCTGCACCCCGTCGCCTTGGAAGAAAGGCACCTTGGGCCGGTGCACGATCTCTGGCGGCAGCAGGCCGCGCATCGCTTCCCGCACGATGTGCTTGTCCCAGAACAGGGTTGCGCGCTGTGCGGGGGAGACCGAGGCGGTCAGCTCGACGATGCGGTGGTCGAGGAACGGAACCCGTGCCTCGACGCCGTTTCCGGCCGCGGTGCGGTCTTCGTGCCAGCAGTTGTACTGCTGGACGTCGCGGTATTTCCAGGCGACGAAGTCCTCGTAGGGATCGTTTCCCAGGTCGAGCAGCTCGTCGCGCAGCAAGGGCAGCTGGCCGTCCCGCCACCAGGGCGTCAGGCCCGGCTTGCGGCTCAAGGCGGTGCGCCGGGCCATGTCGGCAAGCGCGTCGGTGAAGCCTTCCCAGCCGCCGTCTCCGGCGATCTCGACGGAATAGCCGCCGTTGAACTCGTCGCTGGCCTGCCCGAGCAACATGGCGCGCAGCTGCGGCCGGATAGCCTTGGCGTAGCGGTACATCTCGTACTTGTAATACTGTTCCGGCCCGCACAGCGGGGTTTCCAGCAGCCACAGCAACTGTTTCCACTCCTGCGCCGTTGGCACCTTGCCCGCTTCGAAGAGGACCTGGTGGTGCGGCAGGCCGAAGGTGGTGGCGACCAGGTGCGCGTGGCGGGCGTCCCCATTGACGAAGGTGCTGCCATTGAGGGCGGTGAAGCTGTGCACGGCCTCGCGATTGGGGGCGAGCATGGCCACGGCCGCGGAGTCGACACCGCCGCTGAGGAACATCCCGATCTCCGCGTCGGCGGTGCCGCACGCCGTCACCGAGGCGGCGAGCAACTCGCGGTAGGCGTCGATGAATTCGGCGTCCGAGGCGTCGGTGTAGGGGCCACCCGCGGGCAGGTTCCAGTAGCGGTGTTCGGTCAGCGCGCCGGTGCGCAGGTCGACCTCGACGATGGTGCCGGCCGCGACCGTGTGCACCTGTTCGAACCAGGTGGTGACCGGGGCGTGGCTGAAAACCGGCTCGGCGGAAAGGAACTGGTCGGCCAGGGCACGTTGCCAGTCGACCCGGCGGGGGCAGCCTGGTACCTCGAAAAGTGCTTTTATCTCTGAGGCGAATGCCAGCCGGCCGCCGATTCTGGTGTAGTAGAGCGGTTTGATGCCGAACCGGTCCCGAGCCAGAATCAGCTTGCCACGTGCCTTGTCCCACAACACCAAGGCGTACATGCCCTGCACCGCATCGAGAAAGCGAAGGCCGTCGCGCCGGTACAGATGCAGCAGCACCTCGCAGTCGGATCCGGTCTTCAGCCGGGTTCCCGCGGGCAGCCGCGCTTCCAGCTCGCGATGGTTGTAGACCTCGCCGTTGGCGATGAGGAAAAGCGTCTCGTCCTGGGTGCTCAGCGGCTGGCCCCCACCAACCGGATCCACCAGTGACAGCCGCTGGAAGACCAGGGCCACCGGGCCATCGCGCAGCAGGCGCTCGGCGTCCGGGCCACGGTGGGCCAGCGCGCGCGCCATGTCATGCAGCGTTTGATCGATCTGCTCGGGGAGTGCGGTCCCGTCGACGGCGGCGACTCCCCCAATACCACACATATTCCACCGTCCAATCTGTATACCGAGGGGCCACGCAGCTGAGCTGGCGTGGCCCCGGGGTCGATGCTTAGGAGTTCACGCGAAGAACGGCGCCGAACCCAACCTTCGACACCTTCGGCTTCTGGTACTTCTTCATTCCGCTCACCTCCTTTTGCGTAGGAGGGCAAGTCTTGCTGACCGGTGTAGAGCCACGGTCGAGCCGATTGTGAACATCATCCAGCGGGGCTCGAGTTTTCGTTCTTACGCTGGCCGCTTCAACGGGAGGTAGCCATGATCGATCTAGATCGGATCATGCCAGAGCTGGTCCGGCACCATCTGTTACCGGCTACATATCAATGCGTGTTCGTCGCCGGATCGCTCATCCGCGGCTGGGGTAACGAGACCAGCGACGTTGACATATATATAGTCACCGATTCGCCGTGGCAGAGCGGAAGCGCTGACCCGCGTCCGGTCCAGCTGCGCAACGGGTTGGTACCGGCCGAAATCCACCATCTGGCCGGACGCCGCTGGGACATCGAGTACTGGCACGCCGAGCAGGTCGACGAGCTGCTGGAGAAGGTGGGCTGGGAGGATGTCAACCGGGGTGGAGCGGCCGCGCGCCAGATGTCCTGGCTGGAGAACGACTTTCTGGAACGGGTCAGCTATGGGGTGGCCCTGGCCGGGCAGAGCTACCTGGCCGAGCTGGCCCGCCGCCGTGAGGCATCCGCTTTCCGGTCCCTGATGGTGGCCCGCGCGCTGGACTACCTCGATCTGTCCACCGAGGACGCCACCGGCCAGCTCGACAGCGATGACGTGGAAAGCGCGGTCATCGCCGCCAAGCTCGCCTTCGGCAGCGCCGTGGACGCCCTGCTGGCCAGCCATGGCGAATTCGGCAACAACGAGAAATGGCGCGCCCGTCGGATGCGGGTGGTCACCCCCAAGGAACTGTCCTTTGAGGACTACTGGTCGGTGGAAACGATGCGCGACTTCGACCCGGCCACGCCGCGTTCCTGGGTGGAGCAGGTCCTGGCGCGCTGCAACCGGATCGCCACGGAGGTGGTGGTGTGAACGGCGCGAGCGTGCCCGCGCTGCGCCTGGATGTTCGGGTGCGCAACGGCGGAGACGGGCTGATGGTGGCCCGCCAGGAACATGTCTACGAGCTTGATGTGGTGGCGTCGTTCATCTGGCGCCGCATCGACGGCGTCCACAGCGTGGCCGACATCGGCACGGCGCTGGCCGGTGAGTACGGCATCGACCCCGACGAGGCCACCGCGGACGTGGCCGAAGCGCTGGAGCCGCTGCTTGCCGACGGCTTGATCACGGTCAAGGATTGACGGATGTCTGTCCTATCCGATCTCATCCCGCCGCGAGGGCCGATCCGGATCCTCGCCCTGAGCAACCTGCTGCGCACCATAGGCACCGGTCTGCTGATCACTGTGAGCGTCCTGTACTTCGTCCGGTCGGCCGGGCTGCCGGCCGCCCAGGTGGGCGTGGGCCTGACCATCGCCTCGGTGATCGGCGCGCTGGCCAGCGTCCCGGCCGGGTACGGCGCCGACCTGCTCGGCCCGCGCAACACCACCGTCGTTTTCGCTGTGCTGCAAGGCATAGCCATTTGCGGGTACGCCTTCGTGGCCGGCTTCGCCGCGTTCGTGGCGGTCGCCACGCTGGTGCTGACCTTCGAGTCGGCGGCCGGTGCGGCTCGCGGCGCGTTGGTCGCGGCGGCGGTGCCGGTGGCCGACCGGGTCCGGTCACGGGCCTATCTGCGGTCGGTGGCCAACGTCGGGGTGTCGCTGGGCGCGGTGCTGGGTGGGCTCGCGCTGACCAACGACACGTCAACCGTTTACCTGGCGGCGATGTGGGTTTCCGGAGCCATGGTGGCCGTGGCCGCGCTGGTCTACCTGCTGGTCGCGCCGACTCCGCCGGTGCCCAAACCGCAGGAGGGGCCGCGGCTGCTGGTGCTGCGCGACCGGCCGGTGGCCGTGCTGGCCCTGCTGGTTGCGGTGCTGGCGATGAACAACGGCCTGCTGCAGGTCGCGTTGCCGCTGTGGATCGCGGAGCGCACCGACGCGCCGCTGTCCGTCTATGCGGCCATCGTGTTGCTCAACACCATCATGGTGGTGCTGTGGCAGGTAAGGGTGAGCCGCGGCGTGGAGGAGGTGCCGGCCGCGGCCCGCGCCCATCGCCGGGCCGGGCTGCTGCTCGCGGCCACCTGTGTCATCTGGGCGGCGGCGGCCGGACAGCCGGCTTGGGTAGCCGTGGTGGCGCTGATGATCGGCGCGGCCACCCATGTCCTCGGCGAGCTGCTCTTCGAGGCGGGCACCTGGACCCTCTCCTACGACCTGGCCCCTGAACACGCGCACGGGCAATATCAGGGCCTGTTCGGGATGGCCGAACAGATCGCCTGGGTGGCCACGCCCGCGCTGGCGGGCGCGCTGATCATCGGCTACGGCTGGCCGGGCTGGCTGCTTTTCGGCGTGCTGATGCTCGCCGCCGGGCTGGCCGTGCCGCCGGTGACGCGCTGGGCGCGGCGCACCCGCGACGTGTACCTGCACATGGTGGAGACCAAGACTGGGTCACCCTTTTGACGAACGGAGATTCATGTGCGACGCATAGTGGTCACCGGCGCGGGAGGCTTCATCGGGAGCCACCTGGTCACCGCCTTGAAGCAACGTGGCGAATGGGTTCGCGGCGTCGATCTGGTCCCGCCCGGTTTCGGGGCCAGCGACGCCGACGAGTTCGAGGTGCTGGACCTGCGCCGGCCCGAACAGGCAGAGTATGCGCTGCGCGGCGCCCAGGACGTCTACGCGCTGGCCGCCGACATGGGCGGCATGGGCTTCATCTCGGCCAACCACGCCACGATCCTGCACAACAACACGCTGATCGACCTGAATACCTTCGAGGCGGCCAGAATCCATGGCGTGCAACGGTATCTCTACTCCAGCTCGGCCTGCGTCTACCCGGAGTACCTGCAGGAGGAGACCGACGTCACGCCGCTGAAGGAGAGCGACATCTTCCCGGCCGCCCCGCAGGACGCCTACGGGTGGGCGAAGATCTTCGGCGAGCTGATGAACCGGTACGGCGGCGCGGACCACGGCATCTCCACCCGTACTGTGCGCTTCCACAACGTCTACGGCCCCAACGGCACCTGGACCGGTGGCCGGGAGAAGGCCCCGGCGGCCCTGTGCCGCAAGGTGGCCCAGGCCGTCGACGGCGAGGCGATCGAGGTATGGGGCGACGGCCTGGCCACCCGCTCGTTCTGCTACATCGATGACTGCATCGAGGGCATCCTGCGGCTGATGGACAGCGGGTTCGAGCAGCCGCTCAATCTCGGCAGCGACCGGATGGTGTCCGTCGACGAGCTCGCCGAGATCATCATCGGGGTCTCCGGCAAACGCGACATCAGCCTCAAACACGTGCCCGGCCCGCAGGGCGTCAGGGGCCGCAACTCCGACAACAGCCTGCTGGACAAGGTGCTCGGCTGGTCGCCCGCGGTGGCCTTGGAACGCGGCCTGGCCATCACCTACAGCTGGATCGCCGAGCAGGTCAACCTACAGGCTTCCGCGGCACGGGAGGCGCTGGTATGAGCGAGCTTGTCGAGATCATCATGAAATTGGGATTCTCTCATGCTTTCACCGCAGGTGATGGCCGACGCAAGGAGGCCATGGCATGAGACGGGTTGCGGTCTCGGGCGCCACCAAGAACTTTTTCAAGGTCGGTCACACCACGCTGCGCACCCTCGCCGCGCAGCGGCCCGACATCAAACTGCGGCTGGGCGTGCCCGACGCCCAGGACGCCAAGTTGGCCTGCGACGGCATGCCGGTCGAACTGGTCGAATGGGACCCGGCGCGGCCGGAAACCCTGGCCGACGTGCTCGCGGACTGCCAGAGCCTGCTGATGGTGCCACCCATCCAGAACAGGGTGCAGGTGGCCCGCTCCTATGTGGACACCGCTCGGGCGGTGGGCATCGACTACATCTGCTGCCTGGGCGTGCAGCACCACGATCCGCGCCTGACCCTGGCCCAGGAGGCCAACGCGGTCAAGCAGATGCTGGCCGATTCCGGCATCGCCCACCACACCCTGCACCTGCCGGTGTTTCTGGAGAATTTGCTTTATCAGGTACCAAGCATCGCCACCCGGCGCGAGTTCGCCTACCCGGTCGACCCTGACGCCAAGTTCTCCTATGTCAATTGCTGGGATCTGGGCGAGGTGTGCGCGCAGGTGCTCGCCGCGCCGACCGCCCACCCCGGATTCGCCGACACCCACTGGACGGCGACCCGCCAGACCACCTGCCGCGAGCTGGCGCAGTTCTTCTCCGAGGCGGTGGGCGAGCCGGTGACCTTCCGCAGGCAGCCGGCCGAGGACTTCGTCCAAGGCTTGGTGCGCAAGGGAATGTCCGAGCACGCGGCGCGCGGGGTGCTCCAGCTGTGGGACGAGGTCAACGCGGGCAACGACCTGCCACCCAACCCGGCCTTCGCCGGCATTCTGGGCCGCGAGCCGGAGACCGCCCAGGAATGGATTACCAGTCATGCCTGCTGTTTCGGTGGCCCGGGCGCGGCGCTGTGCACCCATCCCAAACCGCCGCAGCACCACATGCTCTGAAGGGACACCGGTCTCGTGCTGACCCTGCCGCGAAGGCTGGAACTGGCCGCCATCGGCGATCCGGCGGTCAACCGCTGGCCGGCGCTGACCCGCCTGCCGGAGAAGGCGGCCTACTTCTCGCTGGACACCTACTTCCGGCAGGCGCTGGCCGAGCTCGAGGCGGCCTGGGGCGGCGAGCTGGCCGGGCGGCTGCGACCCCTGGCCTCGATCCTGTTCCGGCCCGACGCGGTGGCCGGCCGGCGGATCCCGGCGTGCCTGGAGTTCCTGGCCGGCCACGGCTTCGCGCCGCTGGCCGCGGTGCCGTTGCGGCTGACCCGGCACATGGCGCTGGAGCTGTGGCGCTATCAGCACAACGCGGGCACCCTGGACCGCGTCGCCGCGACCGAGCACCTGGTCGCGGCGGGGGACAGCCTCTACCTGCTCCTGCTGGATCGCCTTGGTGCGCCAGAGGTTCCGGCGACTGTCCGGCTGCGTGGGCTTAAGGGCGACGGCGCGGGCGATCCGGCCGGGGCCGCGCCGACCCTGCGCAGCACGGCCCGGATAGTCAACCGCATCCTGGCCATGCTGCACACCCCGGACGAGCCGCTCGACCTCGTACGCGAGCTGGGCATCTTCTTCGATGCGGCGGCGCGGGCCCGGCTGATCCAGCTGGCCACCGGGGCCCAGCCGCTGACGGCTGGCTGGACCTCGTCGGTCCTGGAGGCGTTGCATGCAGCGAACCCGCCGGTCGACTTGGACCCGCAGGCCGCCTTGGACCGGATGCGGATCCGGTACGGCTATGTGAGCGAGGCGGAGGCGGGTCACTTCGCCGCTTCGCCCCAGGTGGTGCTGCCGGCTTGGGACAGGGTGCTCATCTGCAGCCACTACATCAGCTACGACACCAGCGACGACATGCTCATCGCCGGCAACGGCGAGGCGCAGTGGCGCCTACTCGCCCATGAGCCGGCGTAGCTCCGCGTTGAGGAACAGCCCGGTCGGGTCGAGTTTGCCGCGCAGATCGAGGAAGTCGGCCCACCGCGGGTAAAGCCCGGCGAGGGCGGCGTGATCCCGGTAGTGGACCTTCGCCCAGTGCGGCCGCCCACCGAAGTCGGCCATCGCCGCGTCGACTTCCCGGAAGTAGGGCTCGTGGACGACGTCTCGGCCGAATGGCCGGTAGCTGATCACTCCGAGGTAGCAGGTGGGCCTGCCGTGGGCCATGCTCAGCCAGGCGTCGTTGGCTGGCGCGAACCTGACCTCGATCGGCGCGTGCGCAAAGAAGCCCTTGCGCTGCAACAGATTCCTGACCGCACGCACCGCGTCGGCGGCTAGTTGCGCGGGCATCGCCCACTCCATCACGTGCTGGCGCACCCGGATCGGGAAGGTGAACACCCGGTCACTTCGCCCGCTCATCCGCGCCTCTCCGCCGATCAGCCACCTCTCGGCGAGCCGATTCACCGCCGGAGTCGCCCGCGGCGCAAAGGATGCCGCCCACAGCGCCGCCTCATGAACCCGGTTCCCTTTGAAGTCCCCCCACCACCGGCCCGCCGCCGTGCTCAAGCCGCCCTG
>NZ_BONY01000108.1 GCF_016862955.1 Rhizocola hellebori
CCGTGGCGACCCGGCTGATCCGCGTGGAAGCGGGACGCCTGCACGAGATGGAGCGTGTCGCGTGAAAATCCCGGTGCTGCGACTGGTCGGGGCGGCAACGCTGGGCGCGGCCACCGAAGCGGCCGGGCTGTGCCTGATGGCGACCGCCACCTGGCTGCTGGTCACGGCCGCCGGGCAACCGCCCATCACCGCGTTGACGGTGGCCATCGTCTCGGTACGAGCGCTGGCCATCTCCCGGGGCGGCCTGCGTTACCTGGAACGGCTCGCGAGCCACGACGCCGTGTTGCGCATCGTCACGGAGGTTCGGGCCCGCATCTTCGCCACGCTCATCGAGCGCCCCCTGGCCCGTCACGCGGACGCCCTGAGCCGCATGGTCTCCGATGTGGAGGCGGTGCAGGACCTCGTGGTGAGGGTGGCCCTCCCACTGGCCTCCTGCGGGCTCGTGGCGCTGCTCGCGGTGATCGTCACCGCCGCCTTCACTCCGCTCGCCGGGCTCACCCTGTTCGCCGGGCTGGTGGTCACCGCGGGGCTCATCCCGGCTCTGGGAGCGGTGCTGGTGCGCCGTGGCGCGGCACGGCTCGCGCCGCTGCGCGCCGCCTACGCCATCTCCACCGTCGACCTCGTGCACGGCGCCGCCGACCTCGCCGCCTACGGGGCAACCACCCGGTTCGAGCAGGCGGGAGCGAGGCAGGCGAGCGAATTGTCCACTTTAGAGCGAAGCCTGGCTCGGCGCTCCTTCGCCCTGGACACCCTTTCCAGCATCTGCACCGGCCTCACCGCCGTCGCGATGCTTCTCGTCTGCGTGGGGCAGGGCGTGTCCCCGGTCTGGACCGCGGTGCTCACGGTGGGCACGCTGGCCACCGGCGAACTCGCGATGGGCATCCTCGCCGCCAGCCGCAAGGGCGCTGAGATCGCCGCGCCGCTGCACCGGGTCGGCGAGCTGATCACGCCGGCGGAACCGGTCGCTACCTTTGCCGCAGAACCGTTTACGCAGATCAAGCTGAGCGGGGTAGGCGTCGCCGGCCGGCTGCGGGACATCGATCTCGTGATCGAGCCGGGCAGCCGGATCGCGGTCATCGGGGCCTCCGGCGCCGGCAAGAGCACCCTGCTCGGGGTCATCGCCGGGGCGATCACCCCCGACTCGGGCACGGTCAGCGGCAACGGCCCGGCTTTCTCGGTGGCGACCGGCTTGATGGCCGACGCGCACATCTTCCACGCCACCGTTCGCGACAACCTCCTGCTCGCCAGGCCCAGCGCCACCGAGCCTGAACTGCTTGCGGCGGCAGAGGTCGCCGGATTGGGGGACTTCCTTTCCCGGTACCAAGAAAATGCTGGCGAGGATGGTGGCGAACTCTCGGGTGGACAGCGGCAGCGCCTCGCCCTGGCCCGGGCGGTGCTCGCCGCGCCGCCGGTGCTCCTGCTCGACGAACCGACCGAAGGGCTCGACCCGGCACAGGCCGACCGGGTTCTCGACGCCGTGCTGGCCGATGCGGGCCAACGCGCTGTTGTCCTGGTGACGCACCGCCTGGCGGGTCTGGAACGGCACCGGTTCGACGAGATCGTCGAGATGGACGAAGGCCGAATCGTGTCGCGCCGTCCGACCCACTAGGGTGTGCGGGGAGTCGTGAACGCGACAACCCACCCCGGGGTAGGAGGTCAGGTCGACAATGGCTGAAGCCAGCGCCATCTGGGCAGAGTATGAGATCTCTCCGGTGGAGATCGCCATGCCCGGCAACAAGGTGGGTCTCACCCTGCGGGCATATCGCATGGCCAGTGCGCTGAC
Source organism: Rhizocola hellebori (assembly GCF_016862955.1). Classification (GTDB taxonomy): domain Bacteria; phylum Actinomycetota; class Actinomycetes; order Mycobacteriales; family Micromonosporaceae; genus Rhizocola; species Rhizocola hellebori. Next base: position 1,784 of record NZ_BONY01000108.1, read on the forward strand.
ACCGACGGATGTCAGCGAGCGCGAGGATGAAGACGAGGTCTTCAACTCCCGCGACGCCCGCCGTTCGGCCGAAGACGATGAGCTGCCCGAGTTCGAGTGGACCAAGGAACAGCTCGACGAAATCGCCGCCGGCCCGGCCGAGGACACCCTCGCCGAGGAAGCGGTCGAAGCGGATGAGGCCGACAGCGACGAGGACGCGAAGGAAGACGACGCGGCCGAGGACGAAGAAGTGCCCATCTTCCTGTCCCACAAGGGGAAGCTGCTGCTGTTCCGCAGCGCCGAGGGGCTTGTCACCTTCGTGAAGTCCAAGTCGCCCCACGATCTGGCCCAGCTCGAGGGCTGGAAGAAGTTCGTCGGCAAGGTGAAGCCGGCCGACATCGACGCAGACGAGTCCGACACCTACGAGCTGGACCTGGTGGTGGAGAACCTGCGCGGCGGGCCCGACGCCTGGGATCCGGATCTTTTGCTCAGCGCCGGCGAGCTAGCTCGCGATCTTGGCTTCGCTTTGGTGTTGCCGAAGGTGCTCCTTTCGCTCGCGCCGGGGTCCCCACTCGACGATCTTGACGAGGCTCTTCGATCCACCGGATTTTTTGCAAAGCGCAAGTTGCGAAAAATCGGGTCAGAGCAGGCATCAATCAGTTGGCGAAGCGTAATTGGCAAAATCTCTTCGGCTGTGGACTGGCGCGACTGAGATTAACCGGGCAGCATGAATTTTTGGCACAACACATGAATCCGGAGTAGCTCCATCGGTCCGGAGTGGGAGGACGAGTCCGTGGCACTCGTGCGGGTGTATTGCGGTATTTCATCGGCCGTCGACGCAAGTATTGTCGGCGCACCGGGTCGGCTGACCGTAGCGGTCGTCGATGACTCGGGGCGTCTCTTGGAGTACTGCGAAATCAACGACGATCCCGCGGGATACGCCGCGGTGACCGCGATGCTCGCCGAGCGGTTCGGCGGCTCCACCATGATCATGCTGGCTGTCGACAGCGACGATCACCTCGTGGTGTCGCTGCTTGCCGCCTCGGCTCGGCCGATCGCCTACACCGACGATGAGACCGCCGACGACTTCGCCGACCGCTTCGGCGACGACGAGTCCCTCGATGAGCTGCAGGCCCTGGTCGCTGGCAGGCGTGCGGTCGGTCTGGCCCGCGCGCTGCAGGCCGGGGCGCTCTCCGCCGCCGTGACCCCCACCCCGCGTGAATACGCCGCCCTCAAGCCGATCCTGGCTGCCCACAGCGCGCTGGCCATCGGCCGGCACGCGGCTGCGGTGGCTCTGCGTGAGGTGCTGCGTGAGCTTTATCCGGCCGCGCTGCGCGCCTACCCCGACCCGGCCGAGCCGGTCGCGCTGGCGATGCTCGATGCCCTGCCCGAGCCGGGCCTGCTGAGCGCGGCTGCCGGACGTGGCCGCGACACCGCGGTGACCGTGGCCGCCCGGCTGGTGGCCGACGGGGTCTGCGATAACGACACCGCGCTGGAAGCCGTCACCGCTCTGCGCGTGGCCATCAACGAAACCCCCCGCCGCAATGGCGCCAAGCAGTTGACCGCCGCCGTCTCCGACGCGGTTCGGGCCAGCGTCGCCGCGGTCCGATCCGCCGATGCGGCCGTCGGCATCCTGATCCACGCCCTCGGCGAGCGAGTCGTGACCACCGGCGCTCCGGCGGCCCCCGCACCGCCACGCCGCCGGGTGAACCCGGCGCCCCTGACGACTACGGTCTCGGCGCCGCGTCCGGTCGCGCCGCCACCGGTGGCACCGATCCCGGTCAGCCCGGCGCCGCAACCGGTACACGTCCCAGTCCCGGTCCCGGTGGCCGCCGCAGTGGCGCAGCCGGTGCCGGTCGCCGCGGGCAGGCCCGCCTGGGCGCAGACCACACCGCCACCCACGCCGCCCGGCTTCGAGCCGACCCCGGTCACCGGCACGCCCATGGTGCCCAGGCAAATGCCGACCGCCATTCCCGCGCAGCGGGTTCCGGCCGCGCCGCCATTGCCGTTGCCGCCGAGCGACGCCGATCTGCTGACGCCCTTTGTGCCGACGCTGACCCACGCGGCGATCAACGACGAGCGCGCTGCGCGCGGTCTGCCCAACAAGCAGGTGCCGGAAGGCACGGCAGCGCTTGGTTCGCGCGCCAACTGGCCGCTGGTCGGCGAAGACTCCGACGAGCCGGTGTCGGCCCAGCCCTCGGCGCAGCGGTCCAACCGGGTCACCCCGCCGTGGCAGGCCGACGACCTGGTGCTGCCACCGTCGCTGCGACTGGTCGAGCCGACGGTTGATCCTTCCGCGCCACAGGTTCGCCTCGTCGACGACACGGCGCTCACCAGCCGCATCCCCAAGCCGCGCCGCACCGAGCGCAACGGTTCGGAGATGAGCGACGACACCGACCTGCTCATCTTCGCCTCGGTCTCCTCGGCGTGGTTCAGCGGCGACGTCAGCGACGGGGAAACCACCTGGAACTCGGGCATGGACATGGGCTGGCGCACCGCCGAAGAGGCATCGCTGCGGCCGTCCAACGGTGGAGACACCAACGCCGGGCTACCCCGCCGGGTGCCCGCGGCCAACCTTGTCCCCGGTTCGCCACTCGCCCCCGAGCGCCCGCTGCGCATCGTCCGCGATGCGGGCGAGATCGCGGCGCACACAAGCAACTACTTCCGCGGCTGGCGTCGCGGTAACCAGGAAGCCGGTGGCTTCGCCGTCGGCGGCCGCCCCGGCCGGGAATCGGCCTCAGGCTGGGACTTCAGCCGCGAGCACGAAATCCGTGACGACCACAACGATTACGGACAGCGGGCGGCAAACTACCGCTGACCTGTGGGATTGCCCATAGTCTCCGGGCTTGACCTTGTGCTGCAACGCAAAGCAGCATACCCATGCAGCATTGTCCCTAAGCCGAGCCAAAAGCACGGCTGATGCTGCATGAGCAATAAGGAGACTTTGCATGGCCAACGGTATAAGCCGACGTCGGGCATTGACCGGGGGCCTCGGGCTCGCCGCAGGCACCACTCTCGGCGGCGGGCTCGCCGGATGCTCCCGAATCTTCGGCGGCTCGCAGGACGGTGGAGCCGTCAACACCTCTGGCGAGCTTGTGGTGGGCGTCAACCTTGAGCTGACCGGTGTCGGCTCCACCCTTGGCAAGCTTCAGGAACAGGCCTTGATCATCGCCGCGAGCGAGCTCAACATCAACGGCATTCCCTTCGGCGACAGGCGTCTGGCCGTTCGCGCGATCGTGCGCGACAACGGTGGCAACCCGGAGAACGCGGCCCAGATCTCCCAGGACTTCATCGACAACGACAAGGTCAGCGCGATCCTTGGCGGCACCACTGTCGAGACCGCCATGGCGATGATCGCGGTGTCGGAGAAGCGGAAGGTCCCGCTGCTCTGCCTCAACAGCGGCGAGGAAATCACTTTCCCTCTTCCCGCCCGCAAGTTCACGTACAAGCTTGGCCCGAACGCCGCTGACGTCGGCGCGATGATCGCCCGTGAGCTGGTCCGCCAGCAAATCAGCACGGTCGCCGTGCTCGCCAGCGCAGACGGCCACGGCTCCGCCGGCGCCAACGCGGTTCCGCGTTCGCTGGCCGCGGCCGGGCTGCAGCACGTGGGCACTGTCCGGCTGCCGCAATCGGGCCGGGCCTTCACCGACGCGGCCAAGCAGGTCGTGGCCAGCAAGGCGAAAGCGGCCGTGGTGTGGGCGCTCGCGCCGATCAGCGCCGCCGCCGTCGCCGCGCTACGCGACGCGGGCTTCCTCGGAAAGATCTTCGTTGACGCGGGCGCCGGTGCGGACGAAACCCTCAGCGGCCCCAACGCGGCCGCGATGGAAGGCACCTACATCATCCATCCCGCTGTACTCGGCGGAGCGCCCACGCTGGCCACCACGCCGTCAGGACGGGCGGCAAGAGACTTCATCTACCGCTACATCCAGCAATACGGGGCCTTCAGCGGCTTCGCCCCCTACGCGGCCGACGCGCTCAACCTGGTGGCGTTCGCGGCCAGGCGCGGCGTGAACCTGGAACCGCAGCGGCTGCGAGGACGACTGGAAGCCGGTGCGGTGGAAGGAATCACGGGTGCCTACGCATTCCAGCCGATCTCTCACGGCGGGCTGGAGCCGGACGCGCTGGTGCTCTTCACTGCCAAGGGCGGCAACTGGGTGCGGCTGCTCTAGCCGCCCGCCTCATCCTCGGCTCACCCCGGCCGGCATGCCTTTGGCTGCCGGCCGGATTTCGTCAAGGGGGCGCTTAGGCTCCGACCCGCTGACGGCGCATTGACAGCACGTACTCCACCAGCGAGATGAGCACCTGCTTGGTCGACTCCCGATTACGGGCGTCACAGCTGACCACCGGCACGTCCGAGGAGATGGCGAGCGCGTCGCGCACATCCTGGGCCTGGTGGTACTGCATACCGTCGAAGCAGTTGATGGCGATCAGGTAGGGCAGCTTGCGGTGCTCGAAAAAGTCGATCGCCGCAAAGCAGTCAGCCAACCGCCTGGTGTCCACCATGACCACCGCACCGATCGCGCCCCGCACCAGCTCGTCCCACATGAACCAGAAACGCGTCTGGCCCGGCGTGCCGAACAGGTACAGGATCAGATCCCGGTCAATGGAGATACGCCCGAAATCCATCGCCACCGTCGTGGTGGTCTTATTGGGAATTTGACGGGTGTCGTCAACCCCGACACCTGCCGAAGTCATGATGGCTTCAGTGGTGAGCGGCGTGATCTCCGAAACGGAGCCAACCAACGTCGTCTTGCCCACGCCGAAGCCACCGGCGATGACGATCTTCGCCGATGTCACGCGTCCCGTTGTGGGACGCTGCGACATGTCAGAGCCTCCGAAGTCCACTCAGCACCCTCTCAAGCAGTTCTGTACCGACAGCGTCGTTGTTATCGAACGATGTCGGCTCGTACACCGCGACCAGGCCATCCGCCGCCATATCAGCGATGAGCACCCTCGCCACACCAAGCGGCAGCCGCATTCGTGCCGCAATTTCGGCGAGCGACTGCACTTTCCCGTCGCAAAGCGACGCGATGTGTTGATGCTCGCGACCATGACCCCCGCGGCTACCCGTGCCGGCCGAACGGCCGCGCACAGTGGTTTCTACCAACGCTTCAATCGCAATTTCCAGCCGCGGCCGGGTGCGACCTCGGGTAACGGCATACGGCCTTACCAGTGCGCCGGTCGGCTCTTCTCTGTCTGGCACTTGCCGTCACCCCCTTTCACTTCTCCGCCCTCGCGTAGGCGGAGCCCTAGTTAGCCCAGCACTCCAGCGGTGCTGCGGGGAGCCGGGGTCAGCGCATCGCCAACCCGGTCAACCAGCAGGGCCATTTCGTACCCGACCTGCCCGACATCGCAGCTACGCGAGGCCAGCACGCCGAAGGAGGAACCGTCCGAAATAGACATGAGGAAGAGGAACCCGTTGTCCATCTCCACCACGGTCTGCAACACGGCGCCGCCTTCGAAGCAGCGAGCCGCACCCTGGGTGAGACTCACCAAGCCCGAGGCGATAGCGGCCAGCTGGTCTGCTCTGTCCCGGGGAAGATCCCGTGACGATGCGAGCAGCAGGCCGTCCGCGGACACCGCGACCGCGTGGGCGACCCCTGGCACCCGGTCAGCGAAGTTGGCCAGGAGCCAACCAAGATCCTGCGTTGTGGTCATGCCTCGTGCTCCTTGCCGGTTGGTCCTCCGGTCTCGGTAGAGCCCGGACTAACGTCATCGTCCATGTGCTGGGTCCTTCCCCGCTGAACGCCTCGGTGGTAGGCGGACAGAAGACCACGAACACCTTCCGGCGACCGGCGCTGAAGGTTGGTCGACCCCTTGTCCACCCCACCCGGCACAAGCTGTGCCATCGGCGTGCGCTTCGGAAGGCCCGACATGGTGGTCTCATTGACGTCCGAGCTGGCGGCCGCGGAAGCCGCGGCCCAGCCCTCGTCGGCAGCGGTCTGCCAGGTCGGACGATAGGCGGCGGGAACGGGATCCGCTCCCTGTGCCACACGTCCGGCCGAACCCCGGCCTGCCTGAGCTGTCACCATTTCATCCTTCGAAGTCGCCGCGTCTCCGTTCGTGCCTGTCGGGTGCCCGCTGTAACCGTGCGAGTCGACAGCCGCGAACTGTGCGGTGATCGTAAGGTCTTGTTCGCTAAATGTGGGAGTGGATGTCCCGGCATCGTCCATCGCCGTCCGGCGGGTGCTGAACCACGCGGACTCAAGCTCACGGAAAATCGGCAGCTCCATCGTCTCGTCGCCGTAAGGCAAGTGCTGCGGGACGACCTGTGGTGCTGACCTGTCAGCGTTGTAAATGCCCTGCGACGACCGCTCATCACGGTAGCGCGGCTCGTCCGCGACCGGCGGCCACACCGGAGGAGCGGCCGCGGCGGGAATCGACGTCGGCGGCACCGAAACCGGCACAGCAGACACGGGCACCGCTGAAATTGGCACACTGCCCGCGGGCGGCTGGCTCGAATACGGATCGTACGAGCGTTCCTGGGACGGTGACTGCGGCTGCCTCGGAATCTGCGAGCCGTAGAAGTTGTCCTGGAACCCGGACGCGAAGTCGCTGTCGCGGCGCGGCAGGGAGTCGCCGTTGAGAGTGTCCGCACCGGTCAGGTCGGACCAGGCCGGCATGCCCGCCCCAGCCCGGCTGGGGTTGGAATGCGCCGGCGGGAGCGGAGACACCGGTGGTGGTGGCGTCTGCCGCGGCGGAAGCTGGGTCGGCTGGTGGTCGAACAGGCGTGAGCCACCACCGCTTTCCAGCGCCAGTGGGGCGCCGAAGGGCGAGCGAGGCGGCGCCGAAAGCGGCGGCCGGGACTCGATCGCGGCGGCACTGGGCTCCCGCGACGGGGCGCCGGCCCGGCCCGCGAGGGCCCGGGGCACCAGGACCGCGGTCGGCAGCGTGACGTCGGCGATGATGCCCCGCTCCGAGGAGGAGCGCAGCTCGACCTTGACCCCGTGGCGCGCGGCCAGCCGGGCCACCACGACCAGACCCATCATCCGGGACACGGCCACGTCCACCATCGGTGGTGTGGCGAGCTTCTCGTTGATGTCGTGGAGCATGTCGGGCTGGATGCCGATGCCCTTGTCCTCTACGAAAAGCACTGAACGGTCTCCGACGCGGCGTGCCTCCACCATGACCGAGGAATCGGGCGGGGAGAAAGCGGTGGCGTTGTCGAACAGCTCGGCGATGAGGTGCACGAGGTCGTTGACCGCGTGCGCGGCCACCTCGATGTCGCGGTCGACGATGCCGAACTCGATGCGCGTGTAGTGCTCCACCTCGGACTGGGCGGCACGGAGCACGTCCAGCAGGGCGGCCGGCTCGCGCTGCACGCGAGTCGAGTCGGCGCCCGCGAGCACGAGCAGGTTTTCGTCGTTACGCCTCATTCGAGTGGCGAGGTGGTCAAGCTGGAAAAGCTCGGCCAGACGATCGGGGTCTTCCTCACCGCGCTCGAGGCGGTCGAGGTGACCGATGAGCCGGTCGACCAGGATCTGCGAGCGACGGGCCAGGTTGACGAACATCGTGGCCACCGAGGACCGCAGTGCGGCCTGCTCGGCCGCGGTGCGGACGGCTTCCAGGTGGACCGCGTTGAACGCCTCGGTCACCTGCCCGAACTCGTCCTTGCTTCGCACCGGCAGCGGCTCGGCGATCTGGTTGGCCAGCTGCAGCGGCGACATCTTGTCCGACAGGGCCGGATCACGCAGCCTGGCCACCGCTTGCGGCAGGCCGTACTGGGCGATGCTCAAAGCGCCGTGGCGCAGCTCGCGAAGCGAGCGAGCCATCGACCGGGCGACCAACCACGCGGAGAAGATAGCCAGGATCAGCATGAGCAGCACGAGGATCGTCTGCAGAAGGATCCGGGAGGTGACCTCGTCACGCAGCGCCTGCGCGGTCTGCTCGACCTTGGTGTCGAGCCCGCGTTCCACCCGGCGCAGCAGGTCGGAGTGGTCCTTGAGGGCAAGGTCCCACTCGACCGCGTTGAACCCGGTGTTCACCGGGTCGGCGTCGACCGAAAGGGCCTCGATCTTGCCCTGGAAGCTGGCTGACTTACGCAGCGCCGGACCGGTCACTACGCTCTTGTATGTATCAATATCAATGCTCTGGGCCACCGCCTCGAAAGCTCGATAGGCCTGGTCCTGGCCGACGAGGGTGGCGATGAAGCTTTTGTCTAGCTCAGGCAGGAGTGCTCTTTGGTCGAAGGCGCGGTGAATGACGATGCGCTCTTCGGAGAGGTATTCCTTGCTTCGCGCGACCGCGGCGGCGGCACGCAAGCTGTCACCGAGCTCACCACTACCGGCGATCTGAGCAGCGCGGTCGCGAATGTCGAGCAACTGCTGGATCAGCACCTGATAGCGCGTCGACACGTCCGAGATCTTGATCTTCAGCTCGGTGACCTGGGATCGCACCGCCGTCAGGCCGGTCAGGCCGCTGTCGATGCGCTCGAGCAGATCCCGCATGGCGGGGTCGATGTCGATCAGCGCGATGCGCTGCTGCCGGTAAAGCTCGGCAGCGCTGTCCACAGCCTTGTTCGCGTCGCCAAACGCCGCCTTCGGCCCCTGCCGGGCCGCGTCGTCGTTGCCCGCGAGGGTCTGCACCGCGAAGGCGCGTTCGTTCTGCAGCGCGTCGACCAGGGTCCCGGACTCCTTCACGAGCTGGGACAAAATCCTGGTGTCATCAGCGTTGGCAACCGTATCGAGGTTGTCGAGCAAACCGTTGGTCCCGATGACCAACGTCGCCAGCACTGGCGGGATCATGATCAGGCCCAATTTGGCCCAGATCGGCATGTCCCGAAGTCGACCAAATGGCCGACGGAGACGCGAAAGGAAGCCACGGGGGTGGCCACCGGCATTGCTGCCAGACCGCTTACTCACGTCACCGCCCTTCTATCGGCACGCCAAGGGTTAAGGCACGGGGGGTCCGCTGCCTGCGCACCGCACATCATCCGACCCCGGCAAAAGGACGGACTCCGAGATTCCATCACGCGATCTGCGAAGTGGAAAGCCCAGGCTGCCCTGAATCACCCGCCGAATGGGATGCTCATGGGGATACCGACCAAAGTCCCCTACGGAGCTACGCACTGTGAGCGTCCATTTTGCCCGAGTTGTACTTCTTGCCGGCCCGTCTGGATCCGGAAAGTCCTACGTAGCTCGGCGGACCGGGCTACCCGTGCTTTGTCTTGACGATTTCTACAAAGACGGGCACGACCCTACCCTGCCGCGCGCTCAAAATGACGTCGACTGGGAGTCTCCCGCATCGTGGGACGCGGCCGGAGCTGTCGATGCGATCGCCACATTAGCTGCGCGAGGTCGGGCGAACGTACCGGTCTACGACATCAGTCGGAGCCTTCGGGTGTCCGAACGGGTATTCAGTCTCGACGATCATCCGTTGTTCATAGCCGAAGGGATATTCGCAGCCGAGGTGGTGCAGGAATGCGCCCGGCGCGGGCTGCTGGCTGACGCATTTGCACTAAGGCGACCACGGACAGTGACATTCACTCGCCGTCTAGTTCGCGATCTTGCCGAGCATCGGAAGCCCCCGAAGATCCTCTTTCGTCGCGGGCTCCTGCTGTGGCGCAACGATCCGGAGATCCTGCGCCGGCAATCCGAGCTCGGCTGCCGGCCGATGACCGCCCGCGCCATCTGGCGCCGGGTGAGGATGCTGATCTCTAAACCAATTTCGCGTAAGCCGGCTTGATGATGTCGTTGATGATGGCCAGCCGTTCATCGAAGGGGATGAAGGCGCTCTTCATCGCGTTGATCGTGAACCACTGCAGCTCGCCCCAGCCCCAGCCGAAGGCCTCGCTGAGCAGCGCCATCTCCCGCGACATCGAGGTCCCGCTCATGAGCCGGTTGTCGGTGTTGACGGTGACCCGGAACCGCAGATCGCGCAGCAGCTTGATGGGATGGCGGGCGATCGAGGTGGCGGCGCCGGTCTGCACGTTGGAGGACGGGCACAGCTCGAGCGGGATCCGCTTGTCCCGCACGTAGGCCGCCAGCCGCCCCAGCGAGCCGTCCGGGCCGATGTCGTCGACTATGCGCACACCGTGACCGAGCCTGTCCGCGCCGCACCACTGGATCGCCTGCCAGATCGAGGGCAGGCCGAAGGCCTCGCCCGCGTGGATGGTGAAGTGGTAGTTCTCCCGCTGCAGGTACTCGAAGGCGTCCAGGTGACGGGTGGGCGGGTAGCCGGCCTCCGCCCCGGCGATGTCGAAGCCGACCACACCGTGATCGCGGTAGGTGATCGCCAGCTCGGCGATCTCCATCGATCGCGCTGCGTGGCGCATCGCGGTGAGCAGGGTGCCGACCCGGATGGGCCGCCCGGCCGTGGCCGCTTCCGCGCTGCCCTGGGCGAAACCGGCCTGGACCGCCTCGACCACCTGCGGCAGGGTGAGGCCGCCGACGAGATGCTGCTCGGGTGCGTAGCGGACCTCGGCGTAGACGACCCCGTCGGCTGCGAGATCCACAGCGCATTCGGCGGCCACGCGCCGCAGCGACTCCGCGGTCTGCATCACCGCGACCGTGTGCGAGAAGGTTGCCAGGTAACGCTCCAGCGAACCCGAGTCGGCCGCGGCCACGAACCACTCGCCGAGCGCCTGCGCGTCGGTGGCGGGTAAGGCATGGCCGATCTCGGCCGCCAGCTCGATGATCGTCTGCGGGCGCAGCCCGCCGTCGAGGTGATCGTGCAGGAGCGCCTTGGGCGCGCGGGCTATGTCGTCGAGGCTCAGGGTCACATCGTTGAAGATAGCTCTGTGCTCACCGCCGATATGATCGCCGCGCTGCGGTGCCCGATATGCCAATCCGGGTTGTCACCGTCTCCCCGCGCGCTCAGATGCGAGCACGCACACAGTTTCGACCTTGCCAAACAGGGCTATGCCTTTCTGGGTACCGGAAAAAGGCTGCCCGAAGGCGACAACGCCGCCATGATCGAGGCGCGGTGCGACTTCCTCGGGAAAGGACACTTCGCTCCGCTCACGACAGCCGTGGCGCAGGCCGCCAGAAGCGGCCTGGTCGTCGATCTCGGGGCCGGCCCAGGTCATTACCTGGCCGCCGTGTTGCAGCGGCACCACGACGCTCAGGGGCTTGCTTTCGACGTTTCCAAAGCCGCCCTGCGCCGCGCAGCCCGGGCGCATCCGCGTGCCGGAGCCGTGCTTGCCGACACGTGGGGGCAGCTGCCGCTGGCCGATGGGTGCGTAGACGTCCTGCTGAACATCTTCGCGCCACGCAACGGCGAACAGATGCGCCGCGTGCTGCGCCCCGACGGTCAGCTCGTGGTGGTGACGCCCGAGCCGGGTCACCTGCTCGAGCTGAGGCAGCGGTTGGCGCTGCTGAACGTGGACGAGTCCAAACAGCAGCGGCTCGCCGCCTCCCTGAGCGGCTTCAGCCAGCTCACCGACGAGGTGCTCAGCTGGCCCATGGAGCTGTCCGCCCACGACGCCCGACAGCTGGTTCTGATGGGCCCCAACGCCTTCCACGAAGGTGACCGGGAGCCCGGGGCAATGACGGTGACCGCGAGCGTGCGGCTGTCTACGTGGACAGGTCGACCTCTTCCCACCCGCCCGGCGGCCCATGATGAGGTCCTATGAAGACAACCGCCCACTCCAGGGCCCAGCGCCGCTGGCCGATGGAGTTGGCGTCGATCATCCCGGGCAGCTCGTCCGGCCCGAGTTTGAGGAAGGCCCAGTCCAGGCAGTAGTGCAGGTCCAGGGCGGCCGCGACGACACCCGGATCGCGCGGCGCCGAAAGCGTGCGCCCCTGCCAATCCGCGAAGCTTTCGTCTTCCAGCAGATCGGGATACAGGTGCACCAAGGAAACCGGGGGTTCGCGCGGGTCGAGCACCCGGATCATTCCCAGCACCCAGGACAGTCCGGCGAGCGCTTCCAGATGCAGCGCGAAGGAACGCCGGTCACCGATCTCCGCGGTGATCCAGGCCCACTCCGGTTCGGTGACATCGGGAGTCAGGTCGCTGCGCTCCAGCCACGACTCCGCCGCCTCGGCGGGCATGCCGAAGGTGCGCTCCAGGATCAGGTGCAGGATCGCCGCCCGCCGCTCCAGGTCGATGGTGGGCCGCAACTCCACCATGTCGCCGGGATCCCAGACCAGCGGGAAGGTCTCCGGCGGCACTGGAACACCGAGCCGGGCCAATTCCTCAAGGCTTGCGGCGCGCACGGCAAACGGATCCGGAGCGGGCACTGGCATGGATTCTTAGGTCATCCAATCCGGTCGATGATGAGCGGGGCGCTGGGAGCGGGCTGTTTGGCCACCACGATCGCGTCGGTGGCCGCGGACAGCGCGGCCGGGATCCGGGACCCGTAGTCGGCACGCAGCTCGGCGAGCACGTCTCCAGCGGCCACCTTCTCCCCGGGTCGCTTGTGCAGCAGCACACCGGCTCCCGCGCTGACCTTGTGCTCCTTGCGGGCCCGTCCAGCCCCGAGCCGCCACGCGGCCAGCCCGATGCCCATCGCGTCAATGCTTTCCACGTATCCGGACGTGGTCGCACGGATGATCTCGGACTCCTTCGCGACCTCGAGCGGAGCATCCGGGTCGCCGCCCTGCGCCTGGATCATCGCGCGCCACGAGTCCATGGCGCGCCCCGACGCGAGCACCTCGGCCGGGTCCACCTCGGACAGTCCAGCTGCCGCAAGCATTTCCCGGGCCAGGGCCAGCGTCAGCTCCACTATGTCGGCCGGGCCGCCGCCGGCGAGCACCGCAAGCGACTCCTCGACCTCCAGCGCGTTACCCACCGCGAGCCCAAGTGGGGTCGACATGTCGGTCAGCAGCGCCACCGTGGTCACCTGGTGCGCCCTGCCCAGCTCCACCATGGTGCGGGCAAGCTCGCGCGCCTGGCCGATTTCCTTCATGAAAGCGCCGGTGCCCACCTTCACGTCGAGAACCAGCGCGCTCGTCCCCTCCGCGATCTTCTTGCTCATGATGGAGCTCGCGATCAGCGGAATCGACTCCACTGTTCCAGTGACGTCCCGCAGCGCGTAGAGCTTGCGATCGGCGGGTGCAAGCCCCTCGCCCGCTTGGCAGATCACCGCTCCCACCTCGCGCAGCTGAGCGATGAAAGCCTCGTTGGCCACAGCGGCGCTCCAGCCCGGGATCGATTCAAGCTTGTCCAGGGTGCCGCCGGTATGACCCAGCCCGCGCCCGGAAAGCTGAGGGACGGCAGCCCCGCACGCGGCCACCAGAGGTGTGAGCGGAAGCGTAATCTTGTCGCCCACTCCACCGGTGGAATGCTTGTCGACGGTCGGTCTGTCCACCGTGGACAGGTTGAGCCGCTCTCCGGAAGCGATCATCGCGGCGGTCCATCGGGCGATCTCGCGATCCTCCATGCCGCGCAACAGAATCGCCATGGCCAGCGCGGCCATCTGCTCATCGGCCACCACGCCCTTGGTGAACCCGTCGATAACCCAATCGATCTGCTCATCGGAAAGCGCCTCGCCATCGCGCTTGGCCCGAATGACATCAATGGCGGTAATACTCACCGCGCCGCCCCCTTCCCCCGAGCCTTACCCGCACCCGCTTGACGTTGCGCCGCTACGTCTTCCTCCGCCACCCCAAGCCCAGCCGCCTTACCACCGCGCTTAGCCGCCACCCCCCGCGACCCCGCCCCCCCAACACCACGCTCAGCCCCACCGCCCGACGCCGCCTCAGCGGCACCACCCTTGGCGGCACGGCCCGATACCGCCTCCGCGGCACCACCCTTGACGGCCTTGGCCGACAACGGCTTCGCCGCACCACGCTCGGCCGCATTGGCCGGCGTCGCCTCCCCAGCGCCGACCTTGGCGGCACGGCCCGACCCCGCCTCCGCGGCACCACCCTTGACGGCCTTGGCCGACAACGGCTTCGCCGCACGGCGCCCGGCCGCAGTGGCCGCCTGAGCGGCACCGCGCTCGGTGGCGCTGGCTGGCACCGCTGCGGTGGCGAGGCTTGGGGTGGTGCGGCCGCCTTGTTTACGGCTGCGGGGGGCGTCGGTTTCGGGCTCGATGGCGTCGAGATCGCGCAGGGTCGGTTTCTTTGGGGCGCGGGCCTTTGCTGGCTCCGGCTCTGCGGCCATTTTCTTTACGTTGCGCGACGGCGGGCGCTTCGGCCAGTCGTCGTCGGGTTCCGGCTCGGAGAAGGCGGAATGGGCTGCGGGCGCGATGATCGCGTCCAGGTCTTCTCGGCCGAACCCGTGCGGCAGTAGGTAATCCATCGTCAGCGGGCCGATTTTCGAGTCGACCAGCATGGCCGGGCCACCGTTTTCCCACAGCAGCTGCCGGCACCGCCCGCAGGGCAGCAACGGCTCGCCGTCCGCGTCGACGCACGCCATCGCGATCAGCCTTCCGCCCCCGGTGGCGTGCAGCTGCGAAACCATCCCGCATTCGGCGCAGAGCACCACCCCGTAGGCGGCGTTCTCCACGTTGCAGCCCACCACGACCCGGCCGTCGTCGACCAGACCGGCCGCGCCCACCGGGAACTTCGAGTACGGCGCGTAGGCCCGGTGCATGACCGCCACCGCGGCGGAACGAAGTGCTGGCCAATCAACCCTTGACATACGGCTTTCCGTCCGCGGCAGGGGCTCGCACCCTACCGACCAGGCCGGCGACCGCGAAAATGGTCGCGATGTAAGGCAGCATCGCCAGGAACTCGCTCGGGATCGGGCTCTGCAGCGCCTGCAGAAGCGACGAAAGCGCTTTGGCGAAACCAAAGAAGACCGCGGCGAGGAATGCGCCCACCGGATTCCACCGACCAAAGATCATCGCTGCGAGCGCGATGAAGCCGAGGCCACCTGTGATGTTCTTGGTGAAGCTGGTTGCGGTCACCATCGAGAAGTAGGCCCCGCCGAAACCGGCGATCAGACCGGCCACCAAAACGTTGACGTAGCGCAGCCCGAGCACCTTGATGCCGACGGTGTCAGCGGCGGCCGGATGCTCGCCCACGGCTCGGGTGCGCAGACCCCAGCGGGTGCGGAAAAGCGCGATCGTCAGCACCACCACGAGAGCCAGCGCGACGTAGGTGAGCAGCGTCCCGGAGAAGATCGCCGGTCCGACGATCGGAATCTTCGACAGGCCCGGGATCGTCCAGTGCGGCAGGCCACCGGGGTTGTTGTAGGCCTCGGTGTCGGTGCGCATGACCTGCTCGTAGAAGAAGCCGGTCAGGCCGAGCGCGAACGTGTTGAGCACGATGCCGATGACGACCTGATCCACCAGGAACCGGATCGCCAGCCACGCCAGGATCAGCGAGATCAGCGCACCGCCGATGGCTGCCGCCCCGAGCGCGGCCCAATAGCTACCCGCGATCGTGCCGAACAGGGCGGCGAAAAACGCGCCGGTCAGCAGCTGACCCTCGATGGCCACGTTGACGACACCGCTTCGCTCGCACATGACACCCGCTAGCGCGCCGAAGATGAGCGGAAGCGAAGCCTCCATCGTGATCGTGGAAAGCGACCCGAGCGGCACCGAGCCGTGGACGGTCGACACCTGCCAGATGAGCGCGGACAACACGAACGCGGCGAGCGAAATGCTTACCAGCAAACCGTAGTGCTTGCCCGTGGCGAGGAGGATTGCCCCGGCCGCGAGCGCGATCAAGCCGAAGACGAGACAGCCGATCTTCCCGTCGATCTCGAAGTTGGCCCCGGACTGCGTGCTCGTGCCCAGATAGAAGGTCGCCGGGCTGCTCGGGCTGGCAAGTGTGAACCAGACCGAGGCGACCAGACCGAGCGCCACCAGCACGGCACCGGTCTTGCGCTCACGCGTCCAGAAAGAGGCTGGCAGCGCCAATTCGGGCGTGATTACAGCCGAAGTCATGCCATTGCCTCCTGCCGTCGGCAATCGCCTACGGCGAAAGCATGACCGAATCCCAATTTCATGATGCCCTCGACAGGCTCGGACATGCCGGTCACCCCTTCGCCAGGGCTGCCTGGGCGGCCGCGACAGGCGACCGGCGGAGCCGGAAGATGGCTTTGACCAGAAGCGGCGCAGCCACAAAAATTACGATCATCGCTTGGATCACGGTCACCAGCTCGTTGGAGATGCCGGAGAACGTCTGCATCGCCGCGCCACCCGCCTGCAATGCTCCGAACAGGAGGGCCGCCCCGACCACGCCCCACGGCTTCACCCGGCCGAGCAGCGCGACCAGGATGCCGTTGAAGCCGATCTGGCCAACCACCTCACCGGTCAGGTTCTGTGCGGTGCCAAGGACCATCGTCGTCCCGCCGAGCCCGGCCAGCGCACCGGCCAGCGCCATGGTCAGGGCCAGCGTGGCGCCCACCTTGATGCCCGCGGTGCTTGCCGCGTTCGGGTTGTAGCCGACCGCGCGCAGCTCGAAGCCGAAGGTGCCGCGCTTGAGCATCCAGGCGACCCCGGCCGCGGCGAGTATCGCGAGGACGATGCCCAGGTTCACCCGCAGCGAGTCGTCGAAGATCTTCGGGAACAGCGCGGTTTCCTTGGCGGGCTTGCTGATCAGATCGCTTCGCGTGGGCTCATCGGCGAAGCTCTGGCGGATGTACCAGATGAGGAAGTAAAGGGCGATGTAGTTGAGCATGATCGTGACGATCACCTCGTGGGCGCCGGTCTTGGCTTTGAGCAGGCCGACCACGTACCCCCAAAAGCCTCCCAGAAGCGCTCCGGCAAGGATCGCCAGCGGGATGTGCAGCGCGGCCGGGAGCGAGAGCGCAAGGCCAACCGTGCCGCCGCCGATCGCGCCCATGATCGCCTGGCCCTGGCCACCGATGTTGAACAGCCCGGCGCGGAAAGGAATCGCCACCGCGAGGCCGGTGAAGACCAGCGGCGCCGCATTGGTGAGCGTCTCCGAAAGCGGCCGCAGCGCGGTCTGCCAGGTCGGGATGTTGCCGCTGGGCATGGGCAGATTCCAGTACCAGTAACGCAACACCTCTGGATCCACGATGGATCCCTTGAACATGTCGGTATAGGCCTGGCTCACCAGATCCCAGCTCGCCTCGAGGGTGGTCAGCGGCTGGTAGAAGAAGTAGCCCCACTGGGCCCGCACGTTCGCATCGCCGATGATCATTAGTACGCCGCCCAGGAAGAGCGCGAGCACGATCGCGGCAAGCGTCACCGTGAAGGAGTTGTCGGCGTAGAACTCCTCCCGCAGCGTCTGCCAGAAGGTCTTGCCAGCGCGATGCTTGCCCGGCTTGATCTCCTGCATGTAATAGGGGCGGCCGGACTCCGGCTGCGACAAGCTCTTGTCCGGAGAGGAGGCCATCGCCTCCGGCTCATTGTCGGGGGACGTCATGCCATTGCCTCCCGTCGTCGGCAACCAAGCTCGGTCATGACGCGCCCTCCGAGGTAATGCCGGCCATCAGCAGGCCGAGCTTCTCACGCGGCGTGCCCGGCGGGACAATCGCGAGGATGCGGCCGCGGTACATCACGGCGATCCTGTCTGCCAGGGCCACCACCTCGTCAAGCTCGCTGGAGACGACAAGCACGGCGGAGCCGACATCGCGCTCGGCGATGATGCGGCGGTGGATGAATTCGATGGAGCCGACGTCCACCCCGCGGGTGGGCTGGGCGGCGATGAAGAGCTTGAGCGGGCGTGACATCTCGCGGGCGACGATGACCTTCTGCTGATTGCCGCCGGAGAGCGCGCCGACCGGCTGCTGCTCGGACTGCACCCGGATGTCGAACTCCTCGACCCGGCCTTTGGCCGACTCGTCGATGGCCTTGGGGTTGAGCGCGAACCGGCCGCCGAAGGGCTCTGACCTATACAGGTCGAGCACCAGGTTCTCGGCGACGGAGAACTCCTTGACCAGGCCGTCGACGCTGCGGTCCTCCGGGATGTAACCGACCCCGGAGCGCAGCACCTCGCGCGTGGACCAGTCGGTGATGTCCCGGCCGAGGAAGGTGACCGTGCCGGCCAGAGAGGGGCGAAGGCCCATGATCGATTCGACCAGCTCGGTCTGCCCGTTGCCCTGAACACCCGCGATGCCGAGCACCTCGCCGGCCCTCACCTCGAGGTCGACCCCGTCGACCGCGCGATGGAGCCGGTCGTCGGCCACCACGAGCCCGCGCACGGCGAGCACCGGCGCGCCAGGTTGAGCGGCCTGCTTCGGCACTTCGAGGATGACGCTGCGGCCGACCATCATCTCGGCCAGCTCCGACTCGGGCGCGGTCGGCGCGGCCGTGCCCACGATCTTTCCGCGGCGGACCACGGTGATCTGATCGGCTACCGCCTTGACCTCGCGAAGTTTGTGGGTGATGAAGACGATTGACTTGCCGGACTCCTTCAGCCCCCGCATGACGCTGAGCAGCTCATCGGTTTCCTGCGGGGTGAGCACGGCGGTCGGCTCGTCCAGGATCAGCAGATCGACGTCGCGGGTCAGCGCCTTGACGATCTCCACCCGCTGCTGGATGCCGATCGGCAGGTCTTCGATGATCGCGTCGGGCTCCAGCGGGAGGCCGTACTTCTGCGACACTTCGCGCACCAGCCGGTCGGCCGTCGCGTGATCGAGAAAGCCCGCCTTGTTCGGCTCCGCGCCGAGCATGACGTTCTCCGCCACGGTGAAGACGGGCACCAGCATGAAGTGCTGGTGCACCATGCCTATGCCTATCCGGATGGCGTCGCTGGGCCCTTTGATCTTGACGGGCTTGTCGTCGACGAGGATCTCTCCCTCGTCCGGCTGAAGCAGGCCATAGAGGACGTTCATCAGGGTGGACTTGCCCGCGCCGTTCTCCCCCAGCAGCGCGTGGATCTCCCCCGGCTCCACGGTGAGGTGGATGTCATCGTTAGCGACGAGGTCACCGAAACGCTTGGTGATGCCGCGCAATTCGAGTCTCAGCGTCGCCTCCTCAAACCGGATGGTGCT
This sequence comes from Rhizocola hellebori, assembly GCF_016862955.1. Classification (GTDB taxonomy): domain Bacteria; phylum Actinomycetota; class Actinomycetes; order Mycobacteriales; family Micromonosporaceae; genus Rhizocola; species Rhizocola hellebori. The sequence goes on from NZ_BONY01000108.1 coordinate 20,558, forward strand.
CTAGATCCGCCCATTGTGGAGTAACAAACGCCGCCGCGAAACCGGTCACCTACCCGGTTTCGACGGCGGCGCATTGGTGCATTGCCGCCCTACTGGCGATGATTCCACCAGATAGGGCTAGGCGAGGTCACTTCGGCTGAGCCGCCGAGGTCACCTTGATCTTGCCGGAGATGATGTCGGCCTTGAGCGCCTCGATCTCGGACTTCAGCGCCGGGTCGACCTTGCTGTCGAAGTCGTGGTACGGAGCAAGGGAGACACCGTTGTTGGCCAGTGTGCCGAGGAACCCGCCCGTGAGCAGGGTGCCCTTCTGACCGGCGGCCTTCGACAGAGCTTCCTTCACGCCGTCCTTCGAGTTCTTGATAACGGTGCTGAGCATGACGTCCTTGTACGGAGTCGTCTCGTAGCCGTCGGCGTCCACCCAGATGATCGAGTAGTTGCCCGCCTTGGCGGCCGCGGCCGAACCCAGACCGGCGCCACCGGCGACCGGCAGGATCACGTCGGCACCCTGGGCAACCAGGGTGTCGGACTGCTGCTTGCCAGCCTCCTGCTTCACGAAGTCGTTCGTGAACAGGCCCTTCTGGGTCGCCTTGTCCCAGCCGAGCACCTGGACGTTCTTGCCCTTGACCTTGTTGAAGTGGGCAACACCGTCGGCGAAGCCGTCCATGAAGATCGTCACGGGACCGATCGGCAGACCACCGTAGGTGCCGACCTTGCCGGTCTTGGAGAAACCGGCGGCCAGGTAGCCCGCGAGGAACGCGGCCTGCTGGGTCTCGAACTGGATCGGGAAGACGTTCTTCAAGCCCAGGTTGTCGGCGTCAACGATCGAGAACTGGGTGTTCGGGTTGGCCCCGGCGACCTTCTTGGTGGCGTCGCCCATCAGGCCGCCGACCGACTGGATGTAGTTGCAGCCCTTCGTGACCGAGTTGGCCAGGTTCGGGTCGTAGTCGGACATCGCGGTTGACGCGGTGTAACTGGTGGCGATGTTCGAGTTGGCGGCCTTGGCGGCCTCCATTCCGGCCCACGAGGACGCGTTGAACGAACGGTCGTCGATGCCACCGGTGTCGGTGACCATACAGGCCTTATATGTACCGGCGCTCTGACCAGTGCCAGGGGTCTCCGCCGGAGGCTTGCTGCAAGCGGCTGCGCCGAACGCCAGGCCCGCACTTGCGGCCAACGCGATCAGCTTCATCCCACGCGTAGTGCGCAAGATGGTCTCCTCTCCCTAATGAACGTTGACGGCAGCCTACGTTCGCGACGGCCGTTCGACCGACAATCATGAAGCTTTGTTGAACGGTCGTTACTATGGCGTGACTCTTGCGTGTACTGGGTCACGTGGTGATCCCTTCGTCACCTACCGTAACTCCGTGGGTTGCAGCGCCGAGGCATTTACGCCAGGCGTAATCTTCCCGATCATGGAGGCTCTTCGACTCATCCTGCGCTACATCCACCTGATCGGGTTCGCCCTGCTCCTGGGCGGTTCGATCGTGCAGTACCTGACCGGGAAGCTGCGCATCAACGCCGCCATGCTGTGGGGCGCCATCATCCAGGTGCTGACCGGGCTCGCGCTGAGCGCGCCGCTGCGCGGGGACGCCGCCAAGGAGCCGGATCCGGCCAAGCTGGCGGTCAAGGGCGTGATCGCCCTGATGATCTTCGTGATGGTCTTCTTCTCCCGCAAGCGCGAAGCCGTCAACAAGGGCCACTTCCTGGCCATCATCGGGCTGACCCTGGTCAACGCCGCCGTCGCCGTCTTCTGGAGATAATTGCCTTGGCCTGACTGCGCGGCGCGCTGTAGACATCTCTTCCATGATGGAAGTGCGCGCGCTGAGCCCCGATGACTGGGCGACCACCAAAGAGCTGAGACTCGCGGCGCTGCTTGATGCGCCGGAGGCCTTTGGCGGGTCTTATCAGGAGACGGCCCAACGCGACGAGGCGAGCTGGCGCACCTGGCCCACCGGCGGGCAAGCCTTCGCCGCCCAGCTCGACGGCGGGCCGGTGGGGCTGGCGTGCTGGGTTCCAGACAGCGACGACCCGAAGGTCGGCCACCTCATCGCGATGTGGGTCGCCCCGGCGGCGCGTGGCACGGGAGCGGCGGCAGCCCTCATCGGTGCGGTCGCACAGTGGGCGAAGGCGGCCGACAATGCCTTCCTGGAACTGGTCGTCTACCGCACCAACGCGGCCGCGCGCCGCGCCTACGCGAAGGCCGGCTTCGCCGACCTGGGGCCCAGCGAGAAGTGGCCGACCGGCAACGTCATGCGACTCGACCTATCGTGAGGCCGGGCGCGCTATAGAGAGGTGTAGCCGGCAGCGGCAGCGCGGGTGCGGCGCCGGCCCGCCAGGCGGCGACCACGATCGACTCGTGCTCGGTCTCGCGGAGGAAGACCAGGCTGTCGGCGTCGGCGTGGATCCAGCGCAGGCCGCCGTGACGCAGCGCCGCGTGCTGAGCGCGCAACCCGAAGAGGGCCTGATAGGCGGCCAGGGTCTCCTCACAGCGATCATCCGGGCGGTTCCAAGGCATAGGGGTGCGCGAGTGCTCCCCGTTCACCCCGGTCAGGCCGAACTCGCTGCCCGCGAAGATCATCGGGGTACCGGGCATGGTCGCCTGCAGCCCGAGCGCGATGATCTGTGCTTCACGCGAGCCGACCACCGTGCGCACCCGGGGCGAGTCGTGGGAATCGAGCAGCTGCCACGAGTGGACGTAGGAGCGCCACGACATCTGCGAGGCGAATGCTCGCATCGTGGCCAGGGTCGCCAATCCATCTCGGGCCGGGACATTTCCCGGTACCCCGAGAAAATGCTCTAGATCGCAAGAGTCGCCGCGCAGCCAGCTCCACACGGGCCGCAGGAATCCGCCGTAGTTCATGGTGCCGTGCCAGCCATCACGGTCGAGATCGCCGGTGGAATCGTGATTGTGCTCGGCCACCAGCGAAGCGTCGGCGGGCAGGGCGCGCCTCAGCGAAGCGGCGATGTGGTGGGTGAGATTGTCGTCGCGGAAACGCCCGGTCATGTTCGCCACATCGACCCGCCAGCCGTCGAAGAACTCAAGCCATCGCCGCATCACCGAGGTCATGCGTTCCCAAACCAGAGGGCTGTTCCAATTCAGCTTGGGCAGACTCTTTACGCCGCACCAGGATTCGTAGTCGCCGTCGCCGAGCCAGTAGAACATTTCGGCTTCGCCGTCGGTGAACCACTCGTGCGCGTCGCCGACGTGGTTGGTGGTGATGTCGCCGATGAGCCGCATCCCGCGGGAGTGGACTGCTTCGGCGAGCCGCTTGAGCGCCTCGTCCCCGCCCAGCAACGGGTCCACATAGGAGAAGGTGGAAGCGTCGTAGCGGTGGTTGGAACGCGACGGGAAGATGGGCGTCAGATAGACGGTGTTGGCGCCGAGCGAAGCGATGTGGTCAAGACGAGCGGTGATCCCATCGAGATCACCGCCGAAGAACTGTTCGGAGACACCGGGCCCGGCCGGCACCACCGCCGAGGTGTCCCACTGCGCCGCCAGCGCCCAGTCGGGCAGCTCCTTTCCGGCCAGCGAGCCCGCGAAGCGATCCGGGAAGATCTCGTACACGATGGCGTCGGCCATCCACGCCGGCGGCGGGTCATAGGTGACCAGTTTGAAGTCGCCCGTGTCCGGTACGTCGTGGTCGATAAGCCCGGCGGCGGTAAGCCACTGCGCGCCGAGCTTGAACCGGTAGGGCGTCACCGGGTTGTGCGCCGGCAGCACAGCCGTCCACCACGTGTCGTCCGCGCCGTAGCCACCCAGCGCACGCCCGGCGCGTGCCCGGTCGACCGCTGCGTGCAGATAACGCGGCTCCCCGTCCACCACACAGCGCACGAGCACCTCGTCCGCCGGGAATGCGGCGGGAACCCTTACCCAGACCTGATTTTCGTGAACGTAGAGCGCCGAACCGTCGTGATGTGGGTGATCGAAAAACCGCATTGCTAACCCTTCACCGCGCCCATCGTCAGACCCGAGACTATGTATCTCTGTAGCCAAAGGAAAACACTGACCGTCGGGATAGCGGTGAGCAGGGTGCCCGCAGCGAAGATGCCGAAGTTAGCGTTGCGGCTGTCCGGCCCGAGCAGGCCGAACATGCCAAGCGCCAAAGTCTTGGCGTCATCCTCGCGAAGAAAGATATTGGCGATGAGAAATTCGTTGATTGTCGTGATGAAGGACAGCATCGCGGTGACCGCGAGCACCGGCGCGACCAAGGGCAGGATGATGCGCCAGAAGATCTGGGCGTGCGACGCCCCGTCCACTGTCGCCGATTCGTCCAGCTCCCGCGGCACAGTGTCCAGGAAACCCTTCATCAGATACGTGTTCACGCCCAGCGCCCCACCCAGATAGAGCAGCAGCAGGCCCCAGATCGAGTCGAATCCGAACGTCGGATAGAGCTCATTGACCTCGGTGAAGACCACGAAGATCGCTACCACGGCGAGGAACTGCGGGAACATCTGGATCAGCAGAAGCGAAAGCAGGCCCACCCGGCGGCCCTTGAACCGCATCCGGCTGAACGAGTAAGCCGCGCACACGCTGAGAAACACACTCGCGAACGAGGCGGCAAGGGCGATGAAGATGGAGTTGACGAACCAGAGCCCGAAAGAATGGCTGGGATCGCTGAAAAGATTCTTGAAGTTGTTGAGGCTCGCCCCGGTCGGGTAGATCTCAGCCGTGTTCAGCGTGCCCAGCGGGTTGAGCGCGGCCGACACCACAAAGGCGATGGGCACCAAGGCAAACACCACGACCAGCAACAGAATCGCGTGCCGCCACCAGACAGCCTTGAAGGTCCTCATGAGTAAACCTCCTCCTGGGCCCGGGTGCGCCGGAACGCGATCGTCGAAATCGTGGCCACGATGGCAAAAATGAAGGTGGAGATGGCAGCGGCGAAGCCCAGCTGACCCTGGCCGCCCTCGAAGGCGAGCCGATAGGTGTAGGTGATGAGCAGATCGGTCTTACCCACCAAGCTGTTGTCGACCGCATAGGGGCCGCCATTCGTCACGAAGCGAACCAGGTTGAAGTTGTTGAAGTTGAACGCAAACGAGGCGATCAGCAGCGGGGTCAACGCGATCAGCAGCAGCGGTAGGGTGACCCGGCGGAAGCTTTGCCACGGCGACGCTCCGTCCATTCCGGACGCCTCGGTCAGCTCTCGCGGGATGGCCTGCAACGCGCCCGTGGCCACCAGGAACATGTAGGGGAAACCCAGCCACAGATTGACCATCAGCAGCCCCAGCCGCGCGCCCGTCGGCGTGCCCAGCCAGTCGAGGTCGGTTCCCAGTACCCGATTAAGCAAACCGAAATCGCGGTTGAACATGTCGCGCCAGACCAGCAGCATGGCAAAGCTCGGCATGGCGTAGGGCAGGATCAGGATCGTCCGGTAGATCCTCGTGCCGCGCATCCGCGGCGAGTGAAGCGCGAGCGCGACGGCCATGCCGAGAGCGAAAGTCAATGCGACAGAAGAAAGAGCGAAGACCAGATTCCATATGAGTACGCCGAGGAAGTGGCCCGAGATATTGGGATCGCTGAAGGTCCGCGTGAAGTTGGCCCACCCGACGTTGACCTTCCAGCCCTGGATCAGGTTGTTGCCGTCGGAGTCGACGAAGTAGCCGCGGGCATCGTCCGCGTTCCAGCTCTTGCCGCCCTCGACGACACAGTCACACTGCGCGTCATACTTGCGCTTGGCCTCCAGCTCGATGGCCCGGCTCAGGCCACTGGACTTGATGGCGCCGCGCGGTGTCGGTACCACGAGCGCCTGCACGTCGGCATCGCGCTCGCTGGCCTGGATGATCTCGTACCCGGGGGCGCTGAGCACCTTGCCGGTGACCCCGACCTCGGCACCATCCAACTTGGACAGCCCTTCGACGGTACCCACCTGAACGGCCTTGGTGTCCTGATCCACCAGAAGAAAGACGACCTTGTCGTCGGCCAGCGCCACGGTCAACGCATAGTCGGGCGCGTCCGGGATCTCCACCAGCGATTCGCGCTCGATAGCGGCGATGGCCTCCTGCTTGGAACCACGGTGCCCGTCGCCGAGATTGGTGAAGGCCACGGTGAACGTGTAGAGGATCGGCAGCACCTGGAAAATGATCAGGAAAATTGTTCCTGGCACCAGATATTTGGCCGCGATGTGCTTGGGGGTCAGATAGAGGTAGGCGACACCTCCGGCCGCCGCGGCCAAGATGGCCAGCGCGACCCACGCCTGCGCGCCAATCAGTGGGGGCACCGCGTAGAACAGGATGGCCGCGGTGATGGCGAGGGTAGCTATCCGCGAAACCAGGAACGACATCTGCACTCCAATTCTGGCGCGTGCGAAGCAACGCGCGGCAATGCCGCCTTGAAGCCGGTGCCTTCCCTCGCGATCATGAAGCCCCAAAGGGCGGGGCTTCATGATCGCTCAGTCCAGACACCGGCGCGGCATTGCGATCGGCTGTCGTTGAGCCTTACTTCTTGATTGCGGCGACGATGGCGGTTTGGGCGGCGGCGGCTGCGGTTGCCGGGTCCTCGCCCTTGACCACGGCCACCTCGGCGTTGCCGAACGGGCCCCAGATCGCGGACATCTCGGGGATGGCCGGCATCGGGAAGCCGTCCTTGCCCGCGGCGAGGAACTTCGCCAGGTCCGGGTCGGTCGCCTTGACCAGGTCGATCGCGGCGGTCAGCGCCGGCGGGCGGGGCTCAGCGTCGTAAAGCGCCTTGGCCACGTCCTTGTTGGTGACATAGTTCGCCACGAACTCCTGCGCGAGGGCCTTGCTCTTGGCCTTCGAGGCCACGTAGAACGCCTGCACGCCAAGGAAAGGCGTGGCCTTCTTGCCACCGGCGAAGCCGGGGATCGGGCTGATGTCGTACTTGATACCGGCCGTCTTCACGTCCTTGGTGGCCCACGGGCCGGAGATCAGGAACGCGCACTTCTTGCTGGTGAAGGTGGAGATGGAGTTCTCGCCACCGATCGAGCTCTTGAGCGCTCCAGCACCCTTCTCGCCCAGGTCCTTCAGCTTGGTGAAGGCCTTGACCGAGTCGGCCGAGCCCACCGCGACGTTCTTCGGGTCCGGGTCGCCGGAGGCGGTGGCGCCGAACAGCGAGCCACCGGCGGAGGCGAACAGCGGGTAGATGTGGTACGCGTCGCCCTTGTCGCCGACCTGCAAGCACATGATCTCGGAAGCCTTGCCGGCGGCCTTGAGGTCCTGGCCGGCCTTGACGAGGTCTTCGATGGTGGCCGGAGCGGTCGGGACCAGCTCCGTGTTACGGATCAGCGCCAGGTTCTCCATGGCGTATGGCGCGCCGTAGACCTGCCCGTTGAAGGTGACCGCCTTGAGCGCGGCCGCTTCGAAGGAGGACTTCTGCGCCGCGGTCAGGTTCACCGGGTCGATCGAGCCGTTCTGGACCAGGTTGCCGATCCAGTCGTGTGCTCCCACCACGATGTCAGGGCCACTGCCCTGCTGCGAGCCGGTGACGAAGGTTTGCTGAATGGTGTCGGCGAGGATCTCCTTGACGGTGACCGTGACGCCGTTCTCCTTGCCGAACTGGTCGGCGAAGGGCTTCAAAGCGGCCGTACGCTTGGGATCGGCCCAGATTTCCAGCTTGCCGTTGCCTTTATCCTTGCTCGGCTGCGCCTGTGGTTCGGTGTCGCCGGCGCATGCCGAGGCACCGAGCACTAGCCCAACCGCCGCAATCACACCCGCTATACGGATGGCGCGCATGAAGGTCTCCTGTCTTACTTTGGAAGATGTTTCGGCGACGCTAGCAAGAAGTTTCAAGTTATGGAAGTCCTTGCAACCGGAGGATCACCAAACCGGCCCTTTTTCGGTTAGCATGCCGCCATGCGTGCACGACTGTCTGACATCGCCCAACAGGCCGAAGTCAGCGAAGCCACGGTCTCGCGGGTGCTCAACGACCGCCCGGGGGTCTCCTCTGAAACCCGTCAAGCGGTGCTGACCGCGCTTGACGTGCTTGGCTATGAAAGACCAGCCAGATTGCGCAAACGCAGCGCAGGCTTGGTCGGCCTGGTGGTGCCGGAGCTGGACAACCCGATCTTCCCTGCCTTCGCTCAGATCATCGAAAGCTCGCTGGCGCAGCAGGGCTTCACGCCGGTGCTGTGCACGCAGACGCCGGGCGGAGTGCCCGAGGACGAATACGTGGAGATGCTGCTCGACCGCCAGGTCTCCGGCATCGTCTTCGTCTCCGGCCTGCACGCCGACTCCACCAGCGACCCCGAGCGCTATCGCAAGCTGCTGGCCAGGCCGCTGCCGATCGTGCTGATCAACGGATTCGCCGAGGGCATCGAGGCGCCCTTCATCTCCTGCGACGATCGCAGCGCGGGCGAGCTGGCCGTCTCCCATCTGGCAGCCCTTGGCCACCAGCGGATCGGGCTCATCACCGGGCCGGATCGGTACTTCCCGGTCAAGCGCAAGATTGAGGGCTATCGAGCGGCGATCAGCCGGCTCGGGCTCAAAGAGTCCATCTCGCTGTCGCTGTTCGGCGTCGAGGGCGGCGATGCGGCCGCCGCGCGCCTGCTGGACCAGGGGGTTACCGGCTTTGTTTGCGGCTCGGACCTGATGGCCCTTGGCGCCATCCGGGCCGCCCGGCAGCGTGGCCTTCGAGTCCCCGACGACGTTTCAATCGTCGGGTACGACGACTCGCCCCTCATCGCCTTCACCGACCCACCTTTGACTACGTTGCGCCAG
>NZ_BONY01000109.1 GCF_016862955.1 Rhizocola hellebori
GACAGCGGCGCGGCGCTGCTAGCGGGTGATGCGGGTGAGCAGGGCGTCGCGGATTAGGGGGCGGGTGCCGAAGACGAGCAGGAACCCAGCTTCGCGCAGCAGCATCTGAGCGGGATCGTCGGTCAGGACCGAGCGGCTTCCGGTGTGGATCATCAGGGTGGTGGCGGCGCGCAGGGCCAGCTCTGAGGCGCTGGCACGGGCGGCGGGAGTGGTGGCCGCGTCGGCCTTGATCAGAGAATCGCGACAAGCGTCGATCTCTTCGGTCAGCTGCCGGGCTGTGGCCTCGTCGCGCAGCAGCTTGCGGCAGCGGGTCGCCACCCCCAGCGCCAGCGCGCCGTTGAGCGCCGAGCCGGGGGCTTCCGAGCGCTGCCAGTCGGCCAGCGGCTGGGCGCCGGTGAACCGGTCGGCGGGCACGAGGTGGTTGCGGAAGGTCAGCGTGACCGTGCGGCTGGCCCTGGCCGCGACCAGGTCGTGAAGCTGCGCCTGCAGGGTCTCGCCGGTCACCGCGTCCATCATCAGGAACACCACCGACTCGGCCTCGTCGATGGCGGCGACGTGGACCACGTCGATCAGATCCCAGCCGGTGACCCAGGGCACCACTCCGTCGAGCAGGTAACCCTCGGGCACCCGCCGCGCTCGCAGCCCGCCGTGCCTGGCGCCGGCCCGGGCGATGCCGCCGCGCAGCTCCCCGCTTGCCAAGGGCTGCAACCACTTCTGCGTGATGCCCGGCTGTTGGCTGAACGCCGCCGCGAGCACCGGACCGTGGTGCTGGATCCACACGAAGGCGGCGGCCAGGCAGCCGCTGGACAGCGACTCCACAGTGGAAATCGCCAGGCCCATGTCGCCGGTGCCCAGCCCGCCGGCCTCGGCGGGCGCCGCGATGCCGTAGAACCCCTGCTCGATGAGCAGCTGGATGAGGGTTTCCGGCACCCGGTCGGCGCGGTCGACGGTCAGCGCTGCCGGGAACAGCATCTCGTCGGCGAGAACCTCGGCACGGGCGATCATGGCGTCGGCTTGCATTTGCGCACCATACCCGCCCGTGCCGACAGTTTTCGGTCAGCCGCGGGGCAGGACGACCCGGCTGCGGCGGAAGTTGTTGCCGTTTCCGTCTGGCTGGTATCCGTTCTCGACGTTGCCGGCCGCATCGACCGCGAACCACTGGATGGTGGTACCGAGCGGCAGGGTAAAGGTTTCGCCACCCTCGCGGACTCCGGCGGAGGCGTAGAGCGTGGAGGAGTAGGTGGGCCTGCTGCCGTCAAGCGTGTAGAAGATCGCCGACGGTTCGCTGACCCGGAACCACACACTCGCCATGCCCGGGGTGGAGCTCGGCGCCATCGACACCCCGCTGGCCGGGCGCTGACGGTCGGTGGCGAAGTTGTGGGCCACCCGCATGAGTTCGACCAGTCCATTGGCGAATTCCATGGTCTCGTCGTGAGCTTCGGCCCAGACCGGCTGGAACGACGTGCCGACCTCGAAGTTCCACGCGAAGATGCGGTACTTGTACCACAGCAGGTCGCCGGAGTTCCCCGCCGCGGAGTAGAGCACATCCGAGATCGGGCCGGTTCTGGCCGGGGTGACCGCCATGTTGCGGTGCCGTTTGATGGCGGTGAGGATTTGCGTTGAGGCGCCCCAGAAGAAGGACTCCTCGGCCAGGGTCGGGCGCGGAGCGGTGATCCGTCCCGGGACAGAGTAGGAGCCCGGCGACCACATGAAGTAGTTGCCCGACGAGTGCAGGTTCATCGAGAAGGTGATGTTCGGCCGCGCCGCCAGCCAGTCGAGGTTGCGGTCCTCCGGCTCGGACATCTCGCCGGGCCCGGCGAAGATCTCGCTGGTGCAGCTGGCCGAGGCGCCGAAGTAGCCGTCGAACATGCTGTACTCGCTGTAGTTGCGGTTGTTGTCGACGCCCCAAGCGTTGCGGGCCAAGCCATCCGCCGCCCCGGTCAGCGGGCAGTGGTTGGTCATGTTCTTGCGTTGCGAGTTGAAGTCGTAGAACGCGTAGTGCCCGCCGTCCGGGTTGATCGACGGGGCGATCCAGATGTCGAGGTTGTCCAGCAGCTGTTTGGTGTGACCGTCGTGGGAATAGTTGCGCAGCAAGCGTTCCGTGGTTTCGACGGCGACCAGCGGCGGCACCCACTCCCGCGCGTGTTCCTGGGCGTAGGCCATCACGCCGGGTTTGGACCCGTCGCGGTGCTTGCCGATGCGGATGGCGTAGACCGGTTGCGGCTCACGGGAAACGCTTGCGGGCGCGTGCAGGCCGTCGGACAGCATGGTGCGGGCGGCCGGGGCGACCACGCCGGCTCCCGCGTTGCCGCGGAAGGTGTAGGCCCGGATGAGGGTTCCGGCTTGCGCGTTGAGCGCGGCGGCGACCTGTGCCGCGGTGCTTGTCACCACACCGGCCGCGTCGGTGGCGAGGGTGACGGTGATGTCGGTGCCTGCCACGGTCACCGACAGCGGCTGGTCCGCCGCGGCCGGGTCGGCCATCGTCACCGCGATGCCGTTGCCACCTTCGTGGCCCCAGGCCAGCGAGTCGATCGCGACGCGATTGGCGCTCGCGGCGCCCAGCACGGCCTGTGCCTTGCGGCGGTAGCCGTTGGTCAGATAGGGAAGCTGCACGATCTCGGCCAGGTCGGGGAACTCGGCGGCGAGTTGATGAATCCTGCTGTAAAGCTCGCTGGGCGTGAGGTAGCTGGTGACGAAGTCCTTCTGGTAGCCCGGTCCTTCCGGATCGTCGGGCGGGACGGGCAGCCATTCCTTCACCTTCGCGGTGGCCACGCCGCCGGTCGGGCTGGTGATCTTGATGTAGTCGGGACGGGCCGACACCGTGGCGGCGCCGCGGTGATAGAGATAGACGTCGGCATCGACGAAACGTGAGATGTTCTGGCTTCCGCCCGAGCCCATCTCCGTTCCCGGGCCGCTGTCGCGCAACACCGTCAGACCTTCGGGCTGTGCCTGCCCGTTGGCCCATTTCGCCTCCACCGAGAGAACCTGGGTGGTGCCGGTGGTGTAGTAGTCGGCGCGGATTATCTTGACGTCGGAGTCGGCCTGGACTCCAAACGCGGCGTTCTCCGCCCGGTGCCGGGCAATGGTTTCCTCCCGCTCCTTGAGGCGGGCATGGGCGTCGGCCGGGGTGAACAGCACGTTGCCGATCCGATATCCGAGTTCTTTGAGCGCATTGACCTCGCTCGGCGTGACCACGGCCTGGGCGACGATGTGGTCGGAGCTGCGCGACACCTGATGGTCCAGGTCGACGCCGGTGGCGACGAGCCGGTCCAGCTCGGCAGTGTCGGCGAGCAGGATCTCGACGACGCTCGCCTCCTCGTCGGGAAGCCTCGTCAGCCCGATTTCTGTTTCCTGGGTACCGTTGGGGGCCCCGGCGGCCACAGGGGTGACGACGACCACCGGAGAGGACATGAGAAGCGCGGCGGCGACTACGATCGTGGCACGACGCCTGCGCCATGGATGGAAGATAGGCATGATCTCCGCCTTCTGCCAGGGGAAAGGGCGGAGTAGATAATATTCGATGTCTTAACCGACCGCACGGCGAGTGGAGCGATGCGCGCCAATCTTCACCTGCATCTGACCGGCTCGATGCGCTTGGCGACGCTGGCGCAGCTGGCGGATCGCGAGCGCCTGCCGCTGCCGGAACCGTTGGCCCCCAACGTGATTCACCCGTGGGAGGCGTTCCAGCAACGCTACGATCTGGCCCGCAGCGTGCTGCGTAGCCATGAGGACGTGGCGCGGGTGGCGGCGGAGGCGGTCGAGGACGATGCCCGTTGCGGCGCCACCTGGACAGAGATTCAGGTCGATCCGACCTCGCTCGCGCCCCTGCTCGGTGGGCTGGAAGCGGTGGTCGAGGCGGTGCTCGCCGGGGTGCGCGGCAAACAGGCCAGCGTGATCGTGGCGTCGAGCTGGGCCCGGCCGCCGGCTCACGCCGAAATGCTGGCCGCGCTCGCCGCGCGTTATGCCGATCAGGGCGTGACCGGCTTCGGGCTGTCCTTCGACGAGCGTCTCGGCCGGGTGGCCGACTTCGCGCCGGCCGCTGCGATCGCCTCCCGGGCCGGGTTGATGATCGTGCCGCATGCCGGGTTCTACGAGCCCGCTTGGCATGTGGCCGAATGCGTGAGGCTGCTGGGCGCGCATCGCATCGGCCACGGCATCACCGCCGCGGACGATCCCGCGGTGCTGGAGCTGCTCGCTGAGCGCGGGGTCACCATCGAGTTGTGTCCCACGTCGTACCCGCCGCTGGGTGTTGCCGCCTCGCTGGCGCAGGTGCCGTTGCGCGCCTTCATGTCCGCCGGGGTGCCGGTCGCGCTGGGCACCGATGACCCGCTGCTGTTCGGCGGCAGTCTCGATGATCAATATGCGATCGCCCGCGATCACCTCGGCTGCACCGAGGAGGAGCTGGCTCTGCTGGCCCGCCAGTCGATCAGCGCTTCTGCCGCGAATCACCTATCCCAGGGGCAAACTTCGGCTACCGTACAAACGGGATGAGCCAGACGTAGCTCGGGGGTGTGCTGTGGGTGGCAGGGCGCGAACTTACGGAATGCTGGTGATCATCTTTGGGGTGATCTTCATCGTGGCCGGCGGCGTCACGTGGTTGGCTGTGCGATCGCAGCTCTCCGATGAGAACATCACGGTGTCGGAGGACGCCTCCGCCTTCGCCGGCGACAAGGTGGCCGGACCGTTTACCGCCTACGTTCAGGCCAACACCATCGAGAAGCATGCGCTGGAGGCGACCGGCGGCAAGACCTATTCGGAGCTGGCCAAAGATGATCCGGCCCGGCAGACCGCTATGACGGCCTCTTTCTTGCGCGCTTCGCTGTTCACCTCGGTGGTCGCGTTCGGGGTGGCGCTGATGGCCATCGGCATAGGAGTCGCCATGATCCTGATCGGGATGGGGCTGCGCTCGGTGGCGGGCGACCCGGTGCCCACCTTGGGCGGCTCACTGCCTTAGGGCGGTCAGATAGGCTGCGGCCATGCCGAGCCGTTACGTGATTGTCGGAGGCGGGATAGTCGGTCTGGCGACCGCGCACCGGATCCTGCAGGACCTGCCCGACGCCGACGTCACGGTGCTGGAGAAGGAAACCGCGGTCGGCACGCACCAGACCGGGCACAACTCCGGCGTCATCCACGCGGGCGTCTACTACAAGCCCGGAAGTTTGAAAGCGTTGCTGTGCAAGGCTGGCAGCCGATCGATGGCCGATTTCTGCGCCGAACACGGGATCCCGGTCAAGGTGTGCGGAAAGCTGATTGTCGCCACCGAAGAAGCTGAGCTGGGCCGGCTGCGGGAGCTCTACGAGCGGTCGGTGGCCAACGGGCTGGAGGTCAAGCTGCTCGACGGGCCTGCCGCGCGCGAGTTCGAGCCGCACGTGGCGGCGCTGCAGGCGATGCATGTGGCGAGCACGGGCATCACCGACTTCGCCCAGGTCTGCCGGGTGCTGGCCGAGCTGCTGGTCAAAGGCGGCGCTCAGGTGCGGCTGGGCACCCGGGTCACCGGGATCCGGGCCGACCGGGTGCTCACCGACCGCGGCGAGATCCCCTATGACACCCTGGTGAACTGCGCGGGCCTGCATGCCGACCGGGTGGCCCGGCTCGCCGGAGCCGACCCGCAGGTGCGCATAGTGCCCTTCCGTGGCGAGTACTACGAGCTCAAGCCGCAGCGAAGAGATCTGGTCAATGGTTTGATCTATCCGGTACCAGATCCGCAGTTCCCGTTCCTGGGAGTGCACTTCACCGCAATGATCGACGGCAACGTGCACGCGGGCCCGAACGCGGTGCTGGCCTTCAAACGCGAGGGCTATCGCTGGCGCAACGTGAGCATTCGCGATCTGGCCGAGTCCGCCGGGTACCGCGGAATGTGGAAATTGGGCCGGAAACACTGGCGCTACGGGCTCGACGAGATGCGAAGGTCGTTGTCCCCCAAGCGGTTCGCGGCGAGCCTCGCGCGCCTGGTGCCGGAGGTGACGCTGGCCGACCTGACCCCGTCGGGGGCCGGAGTGCGGGCCCAGGCGATACGCCCCGACGGCTCGCTGGTCGACGATTTCCTGATCGTGCGGCACGGGCGGCAGGTCCACGTCCTCAACGCCCCGTCACCGGCCGCCACCAGCTCGCTGGAGATCGCCAAGCACATAGTCGCCCAGTTATCGGCGTAATAGTGGTGGAGCCGCTGCGTTTCGAGCACGTGGACCAGTGGGACAGATGGCTGGCCGAGCACCATCGGGATCCCGAGGGCGCCTGGGTGCTGATTGGCAAGAAGGGCACCAAGAAGCCCTCGATCACCCTCGCCGAAGCGGCGGAGGTCGCCCTCTGTTACGGCTGGATAGACAGCATTCGCAAGTCGGTCGATGGCGACTTCTTCGTGCAGAAGTACTCGCCCCGGCGGCCCAAAGGCTCATGGTCGCAGGTGAACGTGCAGCGCGCGGAGGCACTCATGGCGGCGGGCCGGATGCGCCCGCCAGGGCTCGCCGAGGTCGACGCCGCCAAGGCGGACGGCCGATGGGCGGCGGCCTACGAGCCGCAGCGCAACGCCACGGTTCCGCCCGATCTTGCGGCCGCGCTGGCGGCGAACAAGCCCGCACGCGAGTCCTTCGAGCGGCTCGGCAAGACCGACCGGTACCTGGTGACGCTGCCGCTGCTCAAAGCACACACCCCGCAGTTGCGCTCGGCTCGCTTGCGCAAGATCATTGATGATCTTGCGGCTGGAAAAGAGTAACTTTGCGTGGACACAGCGGTTTCGGTCGCGAAGACTGTCCACATGCTACCGAGCGAAGAAGCGATGACCGCCAATCCGCATCCCGTGTTCGCGGCGATGCGGCACGCCGCCGCGGCCCACGAGATTCCCATCGGCCCCGGGGTCACCGGCTGGATGGTGACCCGTTACGAGGAGGCGCGCCGGGCCCTGGCCGATCCCCGTCTGGCGAAGTCGCCGACCACCGCGGTGATGCCACCCGAGATGGTCAAGCCCGGGCTCAGCAAGCACATGCTCAACTCGGACGCCCCTGAGCACACCCGGCTGCGCAAGCTGGTGTCGATGGCGTTCACCCCCCGGCGCATGGAGGAGTTCCGGCCGCGGGTCCAGGCTATCTCCGACGCGCTCATCGAGTCGCTCAAGGGCCGCGAAGTCATTGACCTGATTGACGACTACGCGTTCCCGTTGCCGTTCCAGGTGATCTGCGAGCTGATCGGGGTCCCGATGGTCGACCGGGACGACTTCCGCGCCTGGTCCAACCTGCTGCTCGACCAGTTCGCACAGGGTTCCCCGGAAGCGGCGGCGGCCGCCACCTCGATGGTGGACTATGTCGGAAAACTGGTGATCCGCAAGCGGGACGAGCCGGATGAGGCGCTGCTGTCCGGGCTGATCGCCGCCCGCGACGCCGGCGACAAGCTCGACGACGACGAGCTGACCTCGCTGGTCTTCCTGCTGCTGGTGGCCGGGCACGAGACGACCGTGAACCTGATCGGCAACGCCATGTACCTGCTGCTGAGCAGGCCCGATCAGGCGAAGGCGCTGCGCGACGATCCGGCGGCAATCCCCGCCGCCGTCGAGGAGGTGCTGCGCTTCGAAAGCCCGGTCAAGACCGCGACTTTGCGCATCTCGGTGGCACCGGTGGAGGTGGGCGAGGTGACCATTCCGCCGGGGCAGCTGGTCCTCATCTCGTTGCTGTCGGCCAACCGCGACTCCTCGGCGTTCACCCAGCCCGACGAGCTCGACCTGACCCGCAGCGAGGGGCAGCACCTGGCCTTCGGCCATGGCATCCACTTCTGTCTCGGCGCGCCGCTGGCCCGCATCGAGGCCCGGATCGCGATCGAGTCGCTGCTGAGCCAGTTCCCGCAGATGACCGCCGAGGGTGATCTGGCCAGCCCGCAGTGGCGGCCCGGGCTGTTGCTGCGGGGCTTGGCACACCTGCCGGTAAACCTCGGCGCGCACTGAGAACCCACGCCCGGCTGCCCCAACACGAATGTCGGGGCAGCCGCCTAGGGTGGAAAGTATGGTTGATCAACGCCAGGTGATGAACTTTCGTGTCCACGCCCAGCAGCTCGACCGCAAGCGGGGCAGCATTGCCCAGACCGCCGTGCTCGACATCGGGGCGCAGGACACCGGCCCGGACGGCGCCCGGTGGGCCCTTGCCGTGCGGGGCGTCGAGGTGACCGCGCTGTCCGGCAGTGAGCTGGTGCTGCTCTGGACAGTGCGCGGCGCACCCCATCTCTACCGCCGCACCGACGTGGGTGAGGTGGCGGCCGCGGTGGAGCCGTTCTCCGACGCCGACGCGGGGAAACGTATCTACGACGCCTCCAAACCGCTCAAGGCGGCGGGCATCGACAACATTGCCGCCCTCGATGACGTGGCCGCCCACATGCGCGCCATCGTCACCAAGCCGATGGGCAAAGGTGACGTCTCCGGCGCGCTGGCCAAGGCGATGCCCGAGCCATATCTGCGGTTCTGCCGCGCGTGCAACGCCATCCACCTCTACGAGATGCCGTTCCGGCTGGCGGCGGTGCGGGCCGGGTTGGAGCTGCGGCCCGGCACCTCGCCCCCGATCCTGCAGCGCATCACCGGCTTCAAGAAGGCGCCCGCCGCGGGTGACCAGTTCGACCTGATCCGCAACTACCTTCGCCTGCTCGGCCCGGCCACCCCCAAACATGTCGCCGAATATCTCGATGCGCCGCTCAAAGACGTGAAACAGCGCTGGCCCGAGGACGTGGTGGAGGTGAAGGTGGGCAAGGAGGTGCGCTCGATTCTGGCCGCCGACGAGGAGGCGCTGGAGTCGGCCGACGCCAAGGCAACCCGCCTGCTAGGCCCGTTCGACCTCTTCCTCCAGGCCAGAGATCGCCCGACAATCGTGCCCGATGCCCTTCGCGCCAAACAGCTTTGGCCGGTGCTGGGCCGACCGGGCGCTGTGCTCAGCGATGGCGAGCTGGTCGGCAGCTGGCGTCCGCGTAAGGCGGGCAACACGTTCACGGTTGCGGTGCAGCCCTGGGGAAAGCTGTCGGCGGCCACCCGCCGAGCCGTCACCGAACAGGCCGAGCATCTCGCCGCCTACCGCGGCATCGCGCTCACCGGCGTCGACTTCGCCGGCTAGCGCCGTCGGCTTATTGACGGGCGGCTTCCGGGACGTCCAGCTCGATGAAGATGGCGAGGGCTTCCTGCCGATGCTGGCGGGCGTTGGCCGTGTCGCCAAGCGCGTCAAGGGTGTGGGCGGTCCCACCGAGGGCTTGGGCGCGCCCGATGCGGTACCCGACCTTCGCCGCGGTGGAGGCGGCCTGCTGATAGTGGGCCAGCGCTTGCCGGTGCCGGCCCTGGCTGTGGTGGATGACGCCCAGCACGTTGTGGGTTTCCACGATGTCGACCGCATCGGGAGACTCGGCCAGAATGTCGAGGGCCTCGGTGGCGTTCTTCAGCGCCTGCGATGCCTGCCCGGTGAGGTGCAGTGCGCGCGCCAGCCGGCGCAGGCAGTCGGCCTCGCTGATGCGGTCCTTGGTGTCACGGGCAGCTTCGATGGCGCGGGCGAGGAGATCCTGTGCCGTCTCCTGATCGCCCTGCTGGCTGTAGGCGCTGGCCAGCCGGGCCAGCAGCAAACCGGTGGCGCGATGGGAGGGCCGGCCTTCCAGGAGCCGGAAAACGTGTGGTGCCGCTTGAATGGCCTCGCCATGGCGTCCCAGGCGCACGAGCGCATCGATGTGCAACGACAGCGCCGATGACTCGCGCACCCAATTGTCTTGCCCGCGAAAGAACTCGATGGCCTGAGCGGAGATGTCGACGGCCTCGTGGTAGGCGCACAGCCTGACCTGGATGTCGGCGATGGAGGTGAGAAGAGCTGTCTCGCCTTCTCGGTCTTGCGTGGCTCGGGCGTGGTCAAGGCTTTGCTGCAGGCATTGCAGCGCTGCTTGATGGTCGCCGAGCGCGCGCAGGATCAGGCTCAGGTTGGCCAGGCAGGCGGCGCGGGCGCGGGGGTCGCTGCCGGGCTGTTCGGCCGCGGCGACCGCTGCCCGCAACGCGGTGGCGCCTGCGGTCAGATGTCCGCAGCGCAGCAGATAGGTGCCGGCGTTCCTCGGAAGCTGCCAGCCGTGCTGGGCGTGGCTGTGTTCAGCGGCCCAGCGTGCCAAGGGAAGCAGGTTGGCGTGTTCGGCTTCGAACCAGGCGACCGCCTCGTCCACCGAGGAAAGCTGCGGCCATTCGCCGGGCGGGTGCTGAGCGGGCGGGCCGATCTGGCGACGCCAGGGTGAGATCTGCGCGGCGGCGGCCTCCGACACGTGCAGGTAGTAGTCCAGCAGCCGCTGGATCGCTTGGGCGTGCTGCGCCGGGCTCTCTTCGGCCGCGGTGCCTCGGGCGTGTTCGCGGACCAGGTCGTGAAATCGGTAGTGCCCGGCTTGCGGTGAGGTCAGCAGGTGGGCATCGCACAGTTCTTCCAGGATCTGCTCGGCCCGGCCGGTGGGAATGCCGGCCAGCGCGGCGGCGTGGTACCTGTCGATTTCTGTTCCGGGATGCAGGCCGAGCAACCTGTACAGGTGTTGCTGATCGTGGTGCAGATGCCGGTAGGACAGGCTGAACGCGGCCGTGACGCCGTAGTCGTCGGTGGCCAGCAGGCCCGGTCTGAGAGCTTCGTCGGCGAGGCGCTGGACGAGGTGACCCAGTGTCCAAGATGGACGTGCGCGCATCCGGGCGGCCACGATGCCGATGGCCAGGGGCAGGAACCCGCACCGCCGAACGGCTTCCAGCACCAGGTCGGCTTCGGAGCGGGTACGGGCCGCGCCGACGATCCGGGTGAACATGGCCATGGCGTCGGCGGGCGCGAGCGGGTCCAGCGACACCACCTGGACGCTGTCCAGGCCGACGAGCCGGTGCCGGCTGGTGATCAGCACCGCGCACTGTGCCGACCCGGGCAGCAGCGGCCTGACCTGTGCCGAGGTGGACGCGTTGTCCAGCATCACGATCAGACGCCGCCCGGCCGACTCGGAGCGCCACAGCCCCGCCTTCTGGTCAAGGTCGGGCGGGAGCTGGGCCTCGTCCACGCCGACCGACCGCAACAGCACCTCGAGCGCCTCTTCCGAGGTCAGCGGATCGCGGTGCGAGCCGTGGCCGTGCAGATCGACGAACAGCTGTCCGTCGGGGAACTGGGCGGCCAGCTGGTGTGCCGCGTGCACCGCCAGCGCGGTCTTTCCCACCCCCGCCATGCCGTCCACCGCCTGGATGACGATGGCGCCTTCCCGCATCGCCGCGCGGACCAGGTGGCGCAGCTCCTCGGCGCGTCCGATGAACCCGGCGACATCGCGCGGCAGGAAGTTGCGCGATGGCCGGCGGGTGCGGTGGGCCAGCGCGGGATCGCTGGTGAGTATCTGCTCGAAGAGGCGGCGAAGTTCTTGAGACGGTTCGATTCCGAGCTCGTCGGCCAGCCGCTGGCGGGTGTGGTGGTAGCAGATGATCGCCTCGGCCCCGCGGCCGGACCGGTACAGCGCGAGCATGAGCAGCCCGGTCAGGGGTTCCCGCGTCGGCACCTGCTCTGCCAGCGCGGTCAGCTCCTCGACCACGGCGCCGTGCCGTCCCAGCTCCAACGTGGCCTGCGCCCACTGTGTCACCGCGGAGAGCCGTTGTTCGTGCAGGCGGGCGGCCAGCGCCTCGGCATGCCGGCCGCCGATGCCGGCGAAGGCAGGGCCCCGCCACAGGCGCAGCCCCGCCTGCAGCGTTTCGGCGACCGCGGGCACATCCCCGGCCTTGACGGCTCGGTCGGCCTCGGTCAGGTAATCCTCGAACCGGCTTACATCGACCTGGTCGCGGGTGACGTCGAGCAGGTAGCCCGACTGGCGTGCGATCAAGGCGGGGCCGATCGGCGTGGCCCGCATGGCGGAGATGGCGTTCTGGATCTGCTTTCGTGCGGTCGGCGGGGGATCGTCTTCCCACACCGCATCCACCAGCAGCTCTACGCTGACCGTGCGCTGCGGTTGGGCGGCCAGGGCGGCCAGCACCCGCAACGATTTGGCGCCCGTGCCTATCGCGACCTGCCTGTCCGCGGCCCAGATCTCCAACGGCCCCAAGAAAAGTAGCTGCACCATAGGCTGTTCCCCCCTCGTCGGGAAGCACAAGCATAGAGGTGCATGCTCGCCCGCAGGGGGCGGTGATCCGGCACTTGTGCGCCGGAACTCTATCTAGATAGAGTTCCGGCGTGACCCGCCGCCCCTCAGCTCAGACCGCATTGGTCCTCGCCGCGTTCGCTGCCGACCCGCCGGAGTGGCGATACGGCTACGCGCTCGGCCAAGAGGTCGGGCTCAAGGCGGGCTCGCTCTACCCGATCCTGATGCGGCTTTCCGATCGTGGGCTGCTGGAAAGCAAGTGGGAGCAGGATCCCTCGCCCGGCCGTCCGGCCCGGCACCTCTACCGGCTGACCGGCGCCGGGCTGCAGGTCGCCCGGCAGGTGGCCCAGGCTGCCCAGCCCAAGCGGCACGGCCAGGCGCAGGTGGCGTGGTGAGCGCCGGGGAGCGGGTCCTGGGCTGGGCGGTGCGATTGCTGCCCGAGCGCAGGCGCGGCTGGGGTCTGGCCATGCGTGCCGAGCTTGCCCAGCTTGAGTCGCGCGGCGAGCGCCGCTCGTTCGTTCTCGGCTGCGTCATGGCGGTGTTGCGGCACCCCACGGTGTGGCTCGGGTTGCGCTATCCCGTTCTGCTGGCGGCCACGCTGACCGCCGGGGTGTTGTGGAGCGCCCAGATCGCCTACGCGCCGCTGCGCACCGCGGTGTTCGCCATGCTGGCTGTCCTGATTGGACTGTTGGCAATCGGGCGCTGGAAAGGCTTCCTCGGCCCGGTACGCGCCGACCGCCCCGCTCGCGGGATCCGTGCGATCGGCGTGGCGCTGGTGGCGGTGCTGGCGATCCGCACCATCGGCCAGTTCGTGCGGGCCGTCTCCAGCTTCGACGAGAGCGCCGGGACGGCCGCGCCCATCTACACCACCATCTTCGGGTGCTACCTGTGCGCCTTCCTCGCGGTAACCGCGCAGCGTTCGGCCGCACAGAGCCAAAATCTGGCCACCGCCGGCCGGGCCGCCGCGATCGCCGTGGCAGGCTGGACGGTCATCTCGTTGCTGTGGCCGCCGCTGCCGACGACCGGCGCCTTCGCGTTGCTGGCCGTGTCCGCGGCGATATTCATCGCGATCGGCCGGGCCGCGGGTGGCGGCGGGCAACGCGTGCTGGCCGCGCTGACGGCCGGCACGCTCGCCAGCCTGGTGATCTTCACGCTGGTGACCGTGGTGCTGTTGCGAATCCCGCGCTGGGTTCCCGACATCGGCGGGTGGGCGCTGCCGGCCTCGCTCACGGCAGCCCAACGCCTGCAAGAGAATCAGGCCTACGCGGTGGACCCCTACATCCCGGTGCTCATGATCGGAGCGATCCTTGCCGCGGTGCTGGCGGTGGCGTCGATGGTGCTGCGGCGCAGGGCGGGCTCAGCGCTGGCCGGGCAGCGTGACGGTCACCCGCAAGCCGGGGTTGGCGTCATCGAGCTGGACTGAGCCGTGGTGACGGCTCACCAGATCGCGCACGATGGCCAGGCCCAGACCGCTGCCACCGGCGTCGCGGGCGCGTGCGTCGTCGAGGCGGGTGAACCGGCCGAAGACCCGTTCCCGGTCCTGCGCCGGGATCCCAGGGCCGTCGTCGGCGACGATCATTAGCGTCTGCTGTCCACTGCCGGTGACCGTCACCGTGACCGAGCCGTGCGCGTGCAGCACCGCGTTGTCGAGAAGATTGGCCAGCACCCGTTGTAGCGCAACGGGATCACCTATCGTCCACTGTGGACTGTCAGTCGCCGTGACGTGGACCGGCACCCGGGCCGCGCGGTAGTGACCGGCCACACCGCGTGCCAGCTCGTCCAGCTCGATCTCGGTGAAGGTCAGGGCGGCGGGGGAGGCGTCGGCGCGGGCCAGCAGAAGCAGATCGTCGACCAGCCGGGTGAGCCTGTCCAGATCGGCGATCAGATCCTCGGGGGCGGCCGGCTCGCCGTGGTGCTGGGCGACCTCCAGCTGGACGCGAAGGTTGGCCAGCGGGCTGCGTAACTCGTGTGCGGCGTCGGCGACGAAGGAACGCTGCCGTGTCCGGGCCGCTTCCTGCTGGTCGAGCAGGTGGTTGAGGGTGACGGCGAGCTTGTGGATTTCGTCATTTCCGTCGGGTACCGGCAACCGAACCGGCCGTCCACTGTGGACGATGGCTTCGGCGCCGGCGCGCAGATCCTCCACCGGCCGCAGGGTGGCCCCCACCACCCGCCAGGCCAGCAACGCCATTCCGCTGACCAGCAGCGGATAGGCGATGAGCAGGGTGGTCTGCAGGACCCGCACGCTCTCCCGGGCCTGCCCGGCCGGCATCGCGACGATGACGACCTGGCGGTCCCCGGCCGGGCCGGCCACCTCGGCGATCACGCGAAGCGGCCCGCTGCCGGCCCCGCGGTCGGCCCCGAGCTCGATCACCTCACCGGCCTGGACCCGGGTCAGCTCCTCGGGACGCAGCAAGGGCACCAGCGCATCGGCGTTGGTCGAGGCGCCCCGGACCCTATAAGCGCTGTCGACCACCTGCACCATCGGCGGCCCGGCCACCGGGACGGGCTGCGAAAGCGCGCCGAGGTCGAGCAGCTCGGCCACGTCGCGCGCGGTTTGGCGGGCGTCGTTGTCGCTTGAGCGCTGCAAAGTCGTGGCGAGGATGCCCAGCAGCAGCACACCGCCGACCCCGAAACCCACCGCCAGCCCGCCCGCACCGATCAGCATCAGCCGCCCGCGCAGCGTCAGCCGCCGCCACCAGCGCGGTGCCGCAGCCCTCATCGCTGATCGGCGACGAGCCGGTAGCCCGCGCCGCGTACCGTTTCCACCGCCTCCGCGCCCACCTTGCGGCGCAGATAGCCGATGTAGACCTCGACGAGATTGGGGGCGGTGTCGTCTCCGGCGTTCCAGACGTGGTCGAGCAGCTGCGTTTTGGAGACCACCTCTCCCGCGCGGCGCATCAGATATTCCAGCAGCGCGAACTCGCGCGTGGTCAGCTCCACGTCGACGCCGTCTCTGGTCACCCGCCGGCTCGCCGGGTCGAGCCGCAGGCCGCCGGCGGTGAGCGTGGTGGGGCGGGCCGGGCTGCCCCGCCTCAGCAGCGCGCGCAGCCGGGCCAGCAGCACCACGTAGGAGAAAGGCTTGGTCAGGTAGTCGTCCGCGCCGCAGTCGAGGCCGTCGGCTTGATCGTGCTCGCCGTCCTTGGCCGACAGCATGAGCACCGGCAGCCATCGGCCCTCGGCGCGCAGCCGCCGCACGACCTCGTAACCGGAAAGGCCGGGCAGCATGACATCGAGAATCATCGCGTCGTAGTCACCGTGGCGGGCGCTTTCCCAGCCCGACAGGCCATCGCTGGCGACATCGACGGCGAAACCTTCAGCGGTCAGGCCACGGCGCAGAGCCGTCGCCATCCGGGTCTCGTCCTCCACCACCAGCAGCCGCACGCGTCCTACAGTGGCATGCGCCCGCCGATTCCGGCCAGCTCTGCGCATCGTCATCACATTCTGCACACCAAACGGCCACAACTGCCCTGCGCACAAGGCAAACCAGGGCCGCTCCTCAGCGTTGTCTCAGCGCCCGTGGGGCACGATGACTGGCATGACCGGATCGCGCATCGCCTGGCTGCGCTGGCTTCTGCCCGCAGCGGCCGTATTGGCAGTAACCGCTGGCGCCGCAGTCGTCAAAGGGGTGGGCGCCGCCGCCGACCCGCAGCTGCCCGCCCGCACAGCGGCGCAGCTGCTGACCGATCTGCAGACCGCCCGCCTGGAGGGCCTGTCCGGAACGGTGACCCAACGTGCCGACCTCGGCCTGCCGGCCCTGCCGGGCCTGGGCGGGCAGGGCAGTTCCGACCTCGCTTCGCTCATCTCCGGTACCCACACCTTGCGGGTTTGGTATTCAGGCCCCAGCTCGGCGCGGGTGGCGCTGCTGGGCACCCTGGGCGAATCAGACATCATCACCAACGGCCGCGATGTGTGGATCTGGTCGAGCCGTGACAACTCCGCCATTCACCGCACGCTGCCCGCACCGGAGGCGGCAGCGCCGCCGCTGAATCCGTCGATGCTGCCGACCACGCCGCAGGAGGCCGCGGCCGCGGTGCTTGCCGCCATCGATCCCTCGACGGTGGTCACCACCTCGGGTTCGGCTCGCGTAGCGGGAAGGGCGGCCTACGAGCTGACCCTCGCTCCGCGGGACCGCGACTCGCTGATCTCCCGGGTCACCGTGGCCATCGACGCCGCGGAGCAGGTGCCGCTGCGGGTGCGGGTGTTTGCCACCAGCACGGCCGAGGCGGCTATCGAGATCGCTTTCACCCAGGTCACCTTCGCCCGCCCCGGGGCAGAGCATTTCCGGTTCAACCCGCCGCCCGGCGCCAAAGTCACCGAGCAGCAGGCGCAGCCGGAGAAGGCCAAACCGGATGAGGCCAAACCCGATCAGGCCAAGCCAGATGGGCCACCCCCGGTCGCCGTGGTCGGCCGCGGCTGGACTGCCGTGCTGGCCGCCCGGCCCGGCGGCGCAGCGACCAGCTCGCCGAGCAGTTCGGCCAACGACCCGGCAAGTGGCACTGGCCTGGGTGGCCTGATGCAGCACCTGCCTGCCGTGCAGGGCAGCTGGGGATCGGGTCGGCTGCTGTCCTCCCGCCTGTTCAGCGTCCTGGTCACCGACGACGGCCGGATCCTGGTCGGCGCGGTCACCCCGCAGCGCCTGATCCAAGCCGCCGCCGACCCGGCCGCCGCTTTGAAGCCGGCGGGCGCATGACACAGCTGGCGGTGGAAAGTTCGGGGCTTTCCAAGAGGTTTGGGCGGCAGTTCGCTGTCAATGGCATCGACCTCGCGGTGCCGCAAGGCTCGGTCTACGGGTTCCTTGGTCCCAACGGGTCTGGCAAGACCACGACCATCCGGATGCTGCTGGGGCTGATCCAGCCGACCGCCGGCAGCCATCGCCTGCTGGGCGAGGGGATGCCGGTGGCCGCAGGGCGGGTGTTGCCGAAGGTCGGCGCGTTGGTCGAAGGGCCGGCGTTTCATCCTTATCTTTCCGGGCGGCACAACCTCGCGCGGCTGGACGCCGCTGACCGGTGGGCCGATCCCCGGTCTGCGGCGCGGCGGGTGGATGCGGCGCTCGACCGGGTGGGTCTGCTCGCCGCGGCCACCAAGCGTTATCGGGCCTACTCGCTGGGCATGCGGCAGCGGCTGGCGCTAGCGGCCACCCTGCTCACGCCGCGGGAGCTGCTGATCCTCGATGAGCCGACCAATGGCCTCGATCCGCAGGGCACCCGTGAGGTCAGATCGCTGATCACGACGCTGGCCGCGGACGGCGCCACCGTCATGCTGTCCACCCATCTGCTGTCCGAAGTGGAGCAGATCTGCACCCACGTCGGCGTGATGCATCAGGGAAACCTGGTGGCACAGGCGTCTTTGCGCGAGCTGCAGGCGGGCAGCGTGCAGGGCGTCCAGGTGCTCACCGATCAACCCGAGCCGGCGCAACGCGTGCTGCGCGAGCTGGGCCTGACCGACGTGCAGATCAGCCGGGACCAGGTCACCGCGACGCTGGGCAGTCTGGCACCGGAGAAGGTGGTCGACGCTCTGGTCCACGCCGGGGTGCCGGTGCGCGGTTTCACCGTCCAGGCGCCCGACCTGGAGGAGCTTTTCGTTTCGTTGACCGGAAAGGGATTCAACATCAATGGCTGATCTGGCCATCTCGGCAACCCTGCCCAAGCCGCGTCCGGTCAGCGGCCGGTTCCTCGCCTCCGAGCTGCTTCTCATCTTCGGCAGACGCCGAAACTGGGCCGGCATGGCGGTGCTCGCCGCGATGCCGGTCATCGTGTCGGTGGCCAACAAGATCGACCCGCCTACCGGTGGCGGCGGCGAAGGTCCCGACTTCTTCTCCGCCATCACCAGCAACGGGCTGTTTGTGGCGCTGGCCGCACTCTCCATCGAGCTGCCGCTGTTCTTGCCGCTCGCGGTCGCCACCATCGCCGGTGACTCCATCGCCGGTGAAGCCAACCTGGGCACGCT
This sequence comes from Rhizocola hellebori, assembly GCF_016862955.1. Taxonomy (GTDB): domain Bacteria; phylum Actinomycetota; class Actinomycetes; order Mycobacteriales; family Micromonosporaceae; genus Rhizocola; species Rhizocola hellebori. The sequence continues at coordinate 18,013 of NZ_BONY01000109.1, forward strand.
GCGCTACCTGCTCTCTGTCCCGGTGCACCGCACCCGGATGCTCGTGGTCAAGTTCACCGCGATCGTCATCTTCGCCTTCGCCGCCACCCTGTTGGTGGCCGGGACGGGCGTGCTGATGGGGACGGTCCTTTTCGGAGGCGGTGACCTGACACTGTTGTCGGGCACCCAGATCTCCTTCGGCGAGGGACTGCTGCGCCTGTTCGCGGTCTGCGTCTACCTCGCGGTGTGCCTGTCGGCGGTGGGCGCCATCGGGCTGTTCGTCTCGACCCTGACCGAGCAGCCCATCGGCGCCACCATCGCCATCATGATCCTCACCGTGGGCAGCTTCATCCTCGACAACATCCCGCAGCTGGACTGGCTGCATCCCTATCTGCTGGTGCACAACTGGCTCAACTTCGGCGATCTGTTGCGCGATCCCGTTGCCTGGGACGGGATCAGCACCGGCCTGTTGAGCGCGGGGGCCTACATTCTCGTCTTCGTCACCGCGGCGTGGGCCCGCTTCAGCGCCCGCGACGTGACAAGCTGATCCGCCGTCATCCTCAGCTAATTGCGGGCTAATCACCAGACAATCGCGTGTTCCTACGGTCAGGACCGTCCTTGATGACCCCTAACCGTAGGAGCAACAATGAGACGCGTCAGAGCACTGCTCGTGCTGGCGACGACCCTGGCCGTCGGCTCGGCCGCGGTCGGGCTGGCAAGCCCGGCCTACGCCGGTCGCGACACGGGCATCGGCCCGCAGGTGGTCGGTGGAGTTCCGGCCGCGCAAGGCGAGTTCCCCTGGATGGTCAGGCTTTCGGTGGGCTGCGGCGGTGCGCTTTATACGCAGCAACTGGTGCTCACCGCCGCGCACTGCGTCGGCGCCACCGGCCCGAACACCAGCATCACCGCCACCCTGGGCACGGTGGACCTGCAGGATCCGAACAGGATCACCAGGCAGTCCAGTTACGTCTTTCGGGCGCCGGGCTTCAGCTCGGTCACCAGCGGCCAGGACTGGGCACTGATCAAGCTGAGCTCGCCGGTGGCGCTGCCCACCCTGCCGGTCACCAACAGCACGCGCTACCACAGCGGGGTGTTCACGGTGGCCGGCTGGGGTTCCACCTTCGAAGGCGGGCCGCAGCAGCGTTTCCTGATGAAGGCGAACGTGCCCTTCGTCGATGACGCCACCTGCCGGACAGCGTATTCCAACCTCATCGACTCGGCGCACCTGTGCGCGGGCAACTTCGACGCCGGTGGGGTGGACACGTGCCAGGGCGACTCCGGCGGCCCGATGTTCCGCCGCGACGCCAGCAACAACTGGGTCCAGGTCGGCATCACCAGCTTCGGCACCGGTTGCGCCCGGCCGCGGTTCCCCGGCGTCTACACGGAGGTTCGCAGCTACGCGCAGGACATCGCGAACGCGGCGTCCACATTGGATCCGGCGGCCTTCGTGCCCGCGGTGGCGAACTCGGCCTCCTTCGAAACCGGTCCCTTCGCCAGCGGCGGATTCCTCACCGCCTACACCCGGCTGCCGGTCACCGATGAGGCGCAGGGCTTCTCCTTCGTCTCGGCCACGCCGGCCGGGCTCAGCGTGCGCAGCAGCGCCTGTGGTGGGCTGAGTATGCCGATCACGTATGCCGGGCCGTCGGGCTTCGGTGGTACCCAGATAAATTTCTATGTCCCGAATGACTTCGGCAGCGAGCCTTACGGCTCATGCCCGGCCAGTGGCGGCACCACCTTCACCATCCATCCTTCAGCCGGGTACGGGCCCGACCTGACCAAGGCCGAAACCCTGGTGGATTTCCGCCCGGCGCTGTTCACGGCCGGGGACGCACCAGCCGGCTACCACCTCAACGTGGTGACCGGAGCAACCACCTCGTTCAGCTCGTGCAACACAAACCCGTCCGCCTGCCCCGTCTCGACCGGCGGTCAGCAGAACTTCCTCATCGTCTTCACCACGGGCGGCGAGAAGGGCATTCCCACCTTCTCCCTCGCTCCGCTCGGCGGCGGCTACACACCGCAACCGCTGCCCTTCTACGGATACGCCGGCTTCATCGGGCAGGAGCAGGGCAACGTGCAGATCGCCGGTGGCACCTCAGCGGGCGAGAAGCGGCTGCGCATCGATGGCGGCAGCCAGCAGCTCAGGATCGTGCTGGGCAACCCGACCTAGGCGTTCCTTGAAGTGCAAACTCGGGGCCGGGGCGCTATGCCCCGGCCTTCGTCACGAGACCACGTCCTGGACGAATTCGACGAGTTGCTTGGTGGCCACGGGCTGGAAGACGTCACTCGGGCAGTCGGTGTAACTGATCGTCACCGCGCCCGCGGTCACGGTGTAGTCGAAGGTGTCGTTGCATTTCGTCGGCGCCGGGGTAGCGGCAGCCTCTGTCACCAGCCGCGGATCGGTGGCCAGCTTTTGCAGCTGAGTCACCTGCGCCGGCTCGAGCTTGCCGTTGACGGTCAGCGCGGTCGGATGGGTCCACGAACCGTCGCCCTTGATGGTGATGGTGTCCATGACGCCCGCGAACCCGCCGGTGCGGGCCACCATCACCGTCACCGGTTCCTTGGTGGGCAGCGTCTCCGTGCCGCCGCCGGGTGTGGGGGCGGAGGAGCACCCGGTGAGGAGAAGCAGCAAAGCCAAACCTGCTCGAACCATGGCCATCACCCTAGGCTGTGCCACCTTGCCCCGACCCCGCGGCCTCGGTATTCACGTTGCGGCCGGTCGCGCTGCGGACGTAGGGTCTTGACCTTGTGAGCAGGATCGGTGAGGCGTTGGTTCCGGCACGGCTGGGTTCGGCCTATCGATGGCTGCTTGCCTCGTCCTGGACGACCAATCTCGGCGACGGGATCTCGATCGCGGCCGGGCCGCTGCTGGTGGCCTCGCTGACCGACGACCCGTTCCTGGTTTCCTTGGCCGCGTTGCTGCGATGGGCGCCACCGTTGGTGTTCGGCCTGTACGCGGGCGTGCTCTCCGACCGGCTCAACCGCCGCCGCATCGTGATCACCGCTGACGCCGTCCGCGCGGTGGTGCTCGCGGTCCTGGTCACGATGATGGTCACCGGTGGGCTCACGGTCGTGATGGCGTTGGTGGCGCTGGGATTGCTCACCGTCTCGGAGGTCTTCGCCGACAACACCTCGGCCACCTTGGCCCCGATGCTGGTCCAGCGCGACGACCTGGCGCTGGCCAACTCCAGATTGCAGACCGGCTTCCTCACGCTCAACCAGCTGGTGGGCCCGCCGATCGGCGCTGCGCTGTTCGCCGCCGGCGTGGCGTGGCCGTTTGTGGCCGAGACCGTGCTGGTCGTCGCGGGCGTGACCCTGGTCTCGCGGGTGGCGCTGCCCGCGCACGGCCGCGGGCCTGAAGACGCGCGCCGCAGCATCCGCCGCGATGTGGCCGAGGCCTTCCGCTGGACGATCCATCACGCCGCCGTGCGCACGCTTTCGCTGACCATCCTGATCTTCAATGTCACCTTCGGCGCGGCCTGGTCGGTCCTGGTGCTCTATGCCCAGCAGCGGCTCGGTCTGGGGGCGATCGGCTTCGGGCTGCTCACCACGATCTCCGCGGTGGGCGGGCTGCTCGGCACCGCTTCCTACGGCTGGATCACCCGGCGGGTGAGCCTGGGCAACGTCATGCGGGTAGGGCTGATCATCGAAACGCTGACCCACCTCGGCCTGGCCGTGACCACCTCGCCCTTCATCGCATCGGCGATCTTCTTCATCTTCGGGGCGCACGCGTTCATCTGGGGCACCACCTCCATCACCGTGCGCCAGCGGGCTGTTCCCACCCAGTTGCAGGGAAGGGTTTCCAGCCTCAACACCATCAGCGTCTACGGTGGCCTGGTGGTCGGATCGGTGCTCGGCGGAGTGCTGGCCACCCGCTTCGGTGTCACCGCGCCGTTCTGGTTCGCCTTCGCCGGGTCGGCGGTCTTCGTGGTGTTGCTATGGGGTCAGCTGACCCGGATAGCCCACGCGGACGAGGCCGACGCGCCCGAGCCGCACGCCGTGGCGGTCGCCGAGGCGAGCTAGCCGTCGCCGGCTTTCCGTTGCTGGCGGTGGTATCTGGCCATTTTGTCGCGGCTGCCGCAGGTGGCCATGCTGCACCAGCGGCGGCCCCCGTTACGGCTGGTGTCCAGGAAGAGCCAGCCACACCCGGGGCACTCGCCGACGCGCTCGAGCTGCTCTGACAACAGCAGCTCGCCCGCGGACTGGCTCACCGCCCACAACGGGAACGCCGGGTCCGGCGGGGCGGGCATGGCCCAGGTGAGGTCATAGGTTTTCGGCTGGCGACCGGTGATGACCGCGTGGGCCATCGACGATCGGAAGGCCGCGGTGAGCACGTCGAGGGCACCTTCGGGCATGGCGCCATCCTGCGTCATCGCCGAGAACACCCCGTAGATCGCCTCGCGCAAGCGGTGTGCCTGGGCGACGGCGTCGTCCGCCGGCGCCGTGCCGGCCAGCGGCCGAAGGTGGTCAATTGTCTGTGGTGGTATTGAACTGGCATGGCCGAACCAGTCCAGCAGGTCGTCATAGCTGCTCAGGTAGTCATGCACCGGGTGGAGGCGCGAGTTGACGGTGTTGGCGAAGTCAAGGCACAGCACGTTTCCGGCGAGCTCAAGGGTGCTGATGCTGCGAGCCATAGGTGTCACGTTACCACTATTTGCTAGTTGACCGGTAACGTCGAGGCGGGCTAGCTTTACCGGCTATGACCACTTCACTGGTAACGGCGAGCCCGCCGAAGGCGCTGGGCCGTGACTTCACCGGCCTGTGGACCGCGACCGGGCTGGCCAACCTCGGCGATGGCCTCTACCTGCTCGTGCTGCCGCTGATCGCGTTGCAGCTGACGACCTCGGCCGGGCTGATCGCCGGGGTCACCGTGATGCTCACGCTCGCCTGGCCCGTCTTCGGCTTCCAGGCCGGCCTGCTGGTCGATCGCGTCGACCGGCGGCGCATGGTGGCAGGCGTCAATCTGGTGCGCGCGGTCGCGCTCGCGGCGCTGACCGTCGCCCTGCTGACCGGATCGGCATCGGTGATATTGCTGTATGCGGTGGCCCTGGTGCTCGGCGTCGGAGAGACGCTCGTTGATACCTCCTTGGCCGCCTTGGTACCGCAAACCGTGCCCCACCAAGAGAACCTGGGCCGAGCCAACGCCCGCCTCGAGGTGGCCCAGACGGTGACCAACCAGTTCATCGGGCCGCCGCTGGGCGGGCTGCTGGCCGGTTTCGGGCTCGCCTGGGCGACGGGCACCAGCGCCCTGCTCTACGTGGGCGCGCTGGCCGGTCTGGCGCTGATGCGCGGCCGCTATCGCGCGGCCGTCACCGCGCCGAGCACGCCACGCCCGCCGTTGCGCCAGGAGATCCTCGCCGGGTTGCGCTTCACCTGGGCCAATCCGCTGCTGCGCAACCTGACCCTGATCACCGCGGCGATGAATGTCTTCTGGGCGGCGTGGGTGGCCGTGCTCGTCATCTACGTGGTCGCCCCCGGGCCGGTCGGGTTGAGTACCCCCCAATATGGACTGTTGTTGATAGTCATGGCCGCGGGCGGAATCGCGGGCGCCAACGCGGTGGAACCGTTGCGGCGGCGGCTCGGAGCGCGGCGGCTGCTCGCCCTCGACGTCGTGGGCACCATAGTGCTGGTGGGCACCCCGGCCTTGACCACCAACCCGTTCCTCCTCGCCGCGGCGATGTTCGTCGGCGGCGCGGGTTCGGCGGTCTGGCGGGTGATCGTGGCGATGGTCCGCCAGACGGTGACCCCCGCCGAGCTGCTGGGCCGCGTCTACAGCGCCAACCGGGTCGTCAGCTGGGGAGTGTTGCCGATCGGGGCCGCCCTCGGCGGTGTCGTCGCGCAGGCCTACGGGGTGCGGGCCGTTTTCGTGGTGGCCGGCCTCGCGAGCTTCGGCCTTCTGGCGGCTTACGCCGCCGCCATCAAGCCCGGCCCGCTGGCGCTGGCGTTGGCGCCCAAGGCCACCTGAGCGCGGTCCCGACATAGATTTCCTGTTTGCTGACCCGCCCAATGTGGACATGGCGGGGTTCGGCGAAATCGGTTGGCATGGCAGCTCCCAACGGGATGGCTTGGCGTTCCTGCTACCACGCGTGGGCGGCACGGTTTGTTGCGCACGATTTTCGTGAGCGCGGGCAACACCCAAAAGCGCATGCGGGTAGCTTGGCACGATGGAACCGACGACCCAGGCCGGGGCGGGCCGCTTTGTTCTGTCCGATCCGGGCGCGCTTTCGTCTCGGGCGCAGCAGTTTCTGCGGCAGCAGGCCAGCCGCCGGCCCTTCGACGGCGGGCTGAGCGGCGACCTGCTTCGCCGGGCGATCGGTGAGGTCTACGACAAGCCGAACGAGCGCATGGTTTCCCTGCTGGAGTGGGCGCAAACCAGGTACGGGGGGTTGACCTATCCGAGCGGGTTCTTCGACGCCGAGGTGGTCTTCACCCCGGTGTGCGAGCCCGAGGATGCACTGGTGCAGCTGGAGATCTCGCACGTCGTCCAGACCGGAACCCCGGCCGTCGCCTCCCTTTCCGCGGATGGCACCGTTTTCATCGGCGTCGATGGCCATGGCGTCGCCGAGTTCGCGACGCTCGACGCCGTCATCGAATGCGACTCCATGTTCCCGGCCGCTTCGCAGATGGCCGCCACGATGACCTCCTACCTCGGCTCGGTGGCGCACCTGCTCACCCTCGCCGACTTCCTCCGGGTCGAGAATCCGCTGGGTCTACGGGAGATCACCGAGGCTCGCGGCGCTCGCACGTTCTGGTTCGCCAGCCGATCGGCGATGTTGTATCTGTGCGGGGCTTGGAGCGCGCTGGGGCGGGCGGTGCCGCCGAAGGTCATGGCGTGGGGCGTCAACGACAGCAGCCTCACCGCGGTCCACCACCTGATCTGGCGCTAAACCTCCAGCGCGTGCAACGCCTTGGCCGTGGGGGAGGGGGCGACCGACGACGGATCGGGGTAGGTGCCCAGCACGCGGTCGGCGGTGCCGGTGGTGGTCACCGTGAACCAGTAGTGCTCGTTGCGATAGTGATGCAGCCGGTGGTTGCGCCACACCGCTTTGTACACCGAGGTTTTCGGGCGATAGTCGGTGTGGATGAGGAAGTGGGTCCATTCGTAGCCCAGGCCGAGGGCACCGGCCACCAGGATGAAGGTCAGGCCCAGCCCGAGGCGGGGGAAGGCGAACAGCCCGATCGCCGCGAAGGCTGGCAGCAGGGTCACGAACGCTTGCCATGGAATGAAGATGTTGTCCAGCTCCCGGGGGTGCGCATGGTGCCAGCGGTGTGAGCGGGCGACCATGGGATCGATGGTGATGCCCGCGATGGTGCGCGGCCGCCAGTGCAGGATCGCCACGTGCAGCACCCATTCGAAGAACGGAAAGACGGCCAGCATGATCGGGACGAGGAGGAGGTCGCTGAGCCGCCAGTCACCCACCACGAGCCGCGCGATCGCCGCCACGGCCAGGAAGGTGGCCAGAATCCAGGGGGAGGCGTGCTTGATGAACCGATTGCGGACCTGAGCGAGGGTCATGCCACCCATCGTCCGTCGCAACCGGACAGGTGGTCAAGTGGTCAGACCAGTGTTTCGGATGATCTCAGATGAGGCCCTGCGCCATGGCGGTGGTGACCGCGGCCGTGCGGTCGGAAACTTCGAGCTTGGCGAAGGCCCGCAGCAGATGGGTCTTGACGGTCGCCTCGCTCACGTGCAGGCTCGCGCCAATGGCGGCATTGGACAGTCCCTGCGCTACCAGGCGCAACACCTCCGCTTCGCGCGGCGAGAGCGCCACCGGCGGCCGATGGCGGTGCTGCCAAAGCTTTCCCGCCACCGACGGTGCCAGCACCGTTTCGCCCCGAGCCGTGGCCCGGATCGCCGCCAGCAGCTCGGCGCGCGAGGAATCCTTCAACAGATAACCAGCCGCACCCGCCTCCACCGCCCGCAAAATGTCACTGTCCGAGTCGTGGGTCGTCAACACCATCACGCGGGTACCAAGCCCAAGCGCCACAATCTGAGCCGTGGCCGCGGCCCCGTCCCCGTCGGGCATCCGCAGATCCATGAGCACCACCTCCGGATGCAGCGCCCGGGTCGCGGTCACCGCCTCGGATCCGGAGGCGGCCTGCCCCACCACCGTGATGTCGGCCTCGCCCGCGAGCATGCCGCACACCCCGGAACGCACCACCGGATGGTCATCGACCACCAGAACCCCGATCACGCCCGCCACCCCCTTCGCTTCCGCCGCTCATGGCCTTCCTTCGCTCGCTCACGCCGGCACGGCCACCAGGACCGTGGTCCCCTGCGCCGCCTGTCCTTCCGCTCGCTCACGCCGGCACGGCCACCAGGACCGTGGTGCCTTGCGCTGTCGGCTGCACCGCCACATCGCCTCCGGCCTGGGTGACCCTTGACCGCATGGCCGCGAGCCCGTGACCCCCGGTCGTCGTCTCCGGCTCGAAGCCCAGGCCGTCGTCGCGGACCTGCAGATGCACGTTCTGGTCATCGAAGGTCAGCTCAACCCACACCCGGGTCGCCTTCGCATGCTGGCGCACATTGCTCAGCGACTCCTGCGCGGCGCGCAGCAGCACCACTTCCGTCGCGGCCGGCAGCGTGCGCACCGTGCCGTGAACCTCCACCGTCGCGGACACCCCGGTCTCCTCGGCGAAGCGGACTCCCAAGCGGTGCAAGGCCTCCTCGAGATGATGTCCGGTGGGCATGAGCGCCTCCAACACCGATCTCAGCTCCTGCAGGTTCTCCCGGGCCGTGCGCGCGGCCAGCTCCAGATGGCGGCGGGCCTGCTCACGGTCGCGGTCGAGCGCCGCGTCGGCCGCCTGCACCAGCATGACCACACTGGACAATCCCTGGGCGATCGTGTCGTGCAGGTCGCCTGCCAGCCGCTGGCGCTCTGCCAGCGCGGAGAGCCGGGCCACCTCGGCCCGGCTCTCCGCTAGCGCCCTGCCCTGCTGGACAAGCCGGTCGATGGTCAGGCCGGTGATGGCGCTGAGCACCACTCCCATCAGCCCGATGGTGAGATCCATCATGAACTGGCCGTCGCGCAGGAAATGCACCGTGGTCGGGGTCAGGTTGGTCACCGTCGAGACGACGACCGCGTGGCGGAAGTCCAGGGCGATATGGGCCTGGGCGGCCAGGGCGAAGAGGATGAACGCCGCCCCGCCCGAGAAGCTCACCGCCGGGATGAGCAGCAGCCAAGCCACGATCAGGTAGAGCCAGGGATGCCAGGCTTTGCGGGAGCAGTTCAGGGCATAGCGGCCGAATACCACGTACCACAGCGCCATCACTCCCAGGATCGCCGTGGACACCGGCTGGAAGCTGAACAAGATCGTGCCAGCCAGAACCACCGCGTAGTAGACATCCCACCATGGCAGGCTGCGCTCCCATGCGGTCAGCTCGCTCGCCTGTCCCGCCAGCGAAACGTCATCAGACACAGCACCAGCCCTCCCACACACCAAGCCACCAGCACCAGCGCTACCCGCCCGTGTTCCCACGATCCTGCCACCTCCTGCGCCGCCATGGTCTCAGGCAAGAACACCGACCGGAAGCCCTGCGCCATCCAGCGAAGGGGAAAGATCGACCCGATGGCGATGAGTGAATCGGGCAGATGTTTAAGCGGGATAACAAAAATACCCGAGATGAAGGACAGCACCAGATACGGCAGGTTCATCACCGCGGGTGCGCTGCGGGCGGTGCGCGGCAGGCTGCTCGCCGCGATCCCGAGCATCGCGCAGCCGCTCACGCCGAGCGCGAAGACCCAGGCGAAGGTGAGCCAGTGACCCACGTCGGTGGGCACGCTGAGTCCAAATAGGAGGACGCCGACGGTGAGCATGATGGCGATCTCACAGGCACAAATCACCAGCGACAGCACCGCCTTGCCGACCAGGTACTCGTAGCGCGGCATCGGCACGCCGAGCAATCGTTTGATGGTGCCGTCCTCGCGGTCCTGGGAGATGCCGATGCCCAGGTTCACGAAGGTGGTCGAGGCCACCCCGGCTGCGATCATGCCAGCGGTGAAGATCTGGTTGGCGGTTATGCCGGTACCCTCAAAATCGTCTGAAAATATGGAACCCAGCAGCAGCAACATGATCACTGGCAGGGCGAAAGTGAACACCACCGCATCGCGATGCCTGAAGAACATCTTCAGCTCGATCCCCACACGTCTCATCGGTTCTCTCCAATCAGATTGAGGTAAATGTCCTCCAGGCTCGGCCGGGTGACCGTCAGCTCGGGCATGTCGCGCACCCGGCAGATCAGGCCGACCGGATCGTCGGTCTCTTCACAGCCACCGCGCCACCGGACAGTGGCCTTCGCCTCCGCGCGCCCGCCAAGGGTCTTCGGATCCCCTTGCGCCACAATGTTTCCGTTGACAATCACCGCCACCCGCTCCGCCAGCGCCTCCGCCTCGTCGAGATAGTGCGTCGTCAGCAGGATCGTGGTGTCCTCCAGCGCCTTGATCAGCGCCCAGAATTGCCGCCGCGCCTCCGGATCGAAACCCGTGGTCGGCTCGTCCAGGAAGAGCAGCCTGGGCCTTCCCACAATGCCGATGGCGACATCGAGGCGGCGTCGCTGCCCGCCAGACAGCGCCCGGATCCGCGACCGAGCCTGCAGCCCGACGAACTCGATAACCTCCATCGGCTCGCGGGCACGCGGATAGTATCCGGCAAAATGGCTCACCGCCTCGTAAACAGACAGGTCACCAGCATCTGCGGCCTCCTGCAACACGATCCCGATCTCGTGTTTGCCCATGGCGATGTGAACCTCGCCGGCATCCTTGGACCGATGTCCCTCAAGGATTTCCACCGTCGTGGTCTTGCCGGCCCCGTTCGGGCCAAGCAGCGCAAAGCATTCGCCCTGCGCGATATCCAGGTCGATCCCGTCGACGGCCACCTTGTCGCGATAGCTCTTGCGAAGCCCGCGAACCTTGATGGCACTCACATTTCCCATACCCAAATACTCACGGCCAGACCCAGCCCACCGCGACCGTCGCCCGACTGAATCCTCGTGTCCACCGACCGGTGGACACGGGGACTCTATCCGTTGCGGCGCAATACTTCTTGCATTCTTCGAACGTGCGTACTAGGCTGTCTTTTGTGGACGAGCAGGCGGCTTGGGCGC
>NZ_BONY01000110.1 GCF_016862955.1 Rhizocola hellebori
ACCGTGCCCGCGCCGTCCTGCATCCGCCGCCCGGATGCCGCGTTCCGCTCGCGCGGCAGCATGAGTCTGGCAATCTTGGCGACTTATGGTTGCTATAGCAGCCATAAGTCGCCATGAATAACTTCCGCGCCGGTCCGTTGTGGTCATCCGCCGCACCTCCCGGGCGGCAACGCCACGCCCGTGCATGGTCACCCCCGGCGGCTACGCCGCCGACCCGCAGCTGCTAGATCGTCTCCAAGCTATCCCTGGCACGACTGCACTTCGCGAGCACCTACATCTCTGCATCAAGCTGGTGATGCAGAGATGTAGGTGCTCGCCAACACCATGCCCATCCGGGCGACCCCACAAGCGCGACGGCGGCGGTGGGTCTACTTAGGACAGTTGGCTGGCGATGGGTATTCCGGCAGCGCGGGAACGGGCCTGCCCGGTGCGAGGCGTTGCAGTGCCCGCATTATCCGCATGATCGGCAGGCGGGCGAAGGTGTCGCGGATTCGTTTGCCGCCAGCGGTCTTGGGTGCCATGAGGCGGAGGTTGACACCGATCTGCTGTTTCTTGGCGACCAGTTCCCGGTGGCTGTCGCGATAACGCGGGAAGGCGAGCCGGTGGTCGCCGCCTGCCGCCGTGAGCTCGCCGGCCAGCCGGTAAGCGCCGACGATCGCGAGCTCGGCGCCCGCGCCGGAGGCGGGTGAGGCGCACCAGGCGGCGTCGCCCACCAGCGCCACCCGGCCGGTGGACCAGGAGTCCATCTGCACCTGGCTGAGCGCGTCGAAGTAGAAGTCCGGATCGGCCAGCGCGGCGGCGAGCAAATCCTTGACCCGCCAGGAGTTCTCGCCCGCGAAAACGTCGCGCACCAGACGCTTGTGTTGCTCGACGTCACGATGGTCATAGCTAAGCACTTCGGAGCGGAAAAGGAAGTACGCCTTGGCTTGGCTGTGATTGCCGGAGCGGTAGATCCCGGCCATCTTGCCTGGCACGTTGTACATCGTCATCCACCGGTCCTGGCCCAGCGCCGCATCGGTGTCGGCGAAGGCGAAGTAGTGGCCCCGGTGCCGGACATACCGCGAGTGCGGGCCGAACGCCAGCCTCCTTACCGTGGAGTGCATGCCGTCGGCGCCGACGACGAGGTCGAACCGGGCGGTGGCTGCGTGCTCGAAGGCGACCGTGACGCCATCGTCGTCCTGCTCCAGGTGGCGGATGGCGTCGCCGAAGAGATAATCGACGCCCGATTGCGTTGCCCCGTAAAGCAACCCAACCAGATCGCCGCGCATGATCTCGACCGCGCCGGGCTCCTGGATGTCGAGGCGAGCGATGGTGCGGTTGTCGGCGTCGACGAAGTTCATGCCCTGGACGTCGGCGGCGGCCGCACGGACCTGCGGCATGATCCCCATCCGCTCGGCCACGTCCACCGCGTGGTCGCGAAGGTCGACCCCATTGCCGCCGACACGCAGCCGCGGCGCGCGCTCGACCACGGTGGGGCGAAAGCCGTATCGGGCCAGCCAGTGCGCCAGTGTCAGCCCGGCGATGCTCCCACCCGCGATCAGGATGCGCTTGTTCATCGGAGTCCCCCTTGGGTTACGATAACTGAAACACGCGTTCCAGTTAGAGTATGTGGAAGGGGCGTTCCAGATGTCAACTCCCGGCGGGAACCCGCGCAGGGCCGACGCCATGCGCAACAGGCAGCTCGCCCTGGAAGCGGCCACGGCTCTCCTGGCCCAGCCGGGCACCGCTCTCACCGTGGAGGCCATCGCCAAGCGGGCCGGCCTGGGTTCGGCGACTGTCGTCCGAGCCTTCGGCGGCAAGGACGCGCTGCTGGACACCGCGATCTCCGGCCTCCTCGAGCCGGTGGTGCAGCGGGCCAAGACGTTGCTGGAGAAGGACAGCCCCGAGCAGGCCCTACGCACCTTCCTCGGCGAGCTGATCGCTTTCCAATCCGCGCACCACGCCATCAGCGACCAACTGGGCGGCCTTGACCTCCCCGCCACCGCCACCCTTGAAGCAGAACTGGTGCGCTCGGTGGACGAGATGATCGCCGCCGCACGAGCCAACGGCACCATCCGCACAGACCTGGCGCCCGCCGTCACCACCACTCTGATCAGCCAGGCCACCTACGCGATAGCGCGATCGCAACCGGCCTCCCAGGAACTCGCCGACGCCTTCCTCACCGTCCTCATGGACGGCCTGCGCCCCCCAACCCCCGGTTGACCCGCATCACAGCGGGTTCAGGTTCGGCGGCGGTAGGCGGTGACGGCTAGGGGCGCGAACACGGCGATGATGCCGACCGTCCACAGTAGAGCGTGGGTGGCCGCGGCGGTGGCGGGCTGCTGGGCGAGCAGGGCGCGGACGGCGTCGGAAAGCTGCGTCACCGGGTTGACTTTCACCCACGCCTGGAGCCAGCCGGGCAGTTTGTCGGTGGGAACGAAAACGTTGCTGCCGAACGTGAGCGGGAAGATGAGCACGAGGCTGAGCGCTTGCACGGTCTCCGCGGCGCGGGCCACTATCCCGATGAGCGTGCCGATCCAGCACACCGCGAAGGCGAAGGCCAGCAGCAGGGCGGCCGCGGTCAGCAGGCGCGGCGCGTTGGCGCTGGTGCGGTACCCAAGGATGGCACCGAATCCGAAGACGAGCATGACCGCGAGCAGATACTTGATGGCATCACCGAGAATGTGGCCGATCAGCGGCGCCGAGCGGGCGATCGGCATGCTGCGGAACCGGTCGTAGATGCCGTTGCGCAGATCGGTGTTGAGGGCCAGCGCGCCGCCGAGGGTGGCGAACATCAGCGCCTGCACGGCGATGCCGGGGATCACGAACTGCAGGTAGGTGTGCCAGTTGCCGGAAACCGCTGTGCCGAAAAGGAAGACGAACATCAGCACGAAGGTGATCGGCATCAGGATGATGTCGAGCAGCTGGTCGGGGGTGTGCTTGAACCTGAGCAGATTGCGGTGGGCGAGGGTAAGGCCGTGGCGCGTCGCGCGGACCGGGTTCATCGAAGAGCCTCCGTGGTGGCGGGACTGCCGGTCAGGGCCAGGAATGCCTCATCCAGACTGGCCAGGCGGATGCCGATCTCGGCCACCTCGATGCCGGCCGACTCCAGCCGGGTGGCGACCGCGGCCAGGGTGGCGCCCGCGGAGTAGCCGGTGGGTAGCGGCGCGGCGATCATGCCGTCGTCGCTCTCGGCGGCCGCGACGCCGCCGAGGATCTCGACCACGATGACGCCGACGTCACCGGATCTGGCCCGATTCTCGGCGCGCACTTGCAGGGTCTGCCCGCCGACCGTGGCCTTCAGCGCGGCCGGGGTGCCCTGCCGCACCACCCGGCCGTGGTCGATCAGGGTGACGCCGTGGCACAGCTGGTCGGCCTCCTCCAGGTATTGGGTGGTGAGCAGCACGGTGGTGCCGTCGGCGACCAATCCCCGCACCAGCTCCCAGACGTCGGCCCGGGCACGCGGGTCAAGGCCGGTCGTCGGCTCGTCGAGGAAGAGCACCTTCGGCGTGCCAACCAGGCTGGCGGCTACATCGAGGCGGCGGCGCATGCCGCCGGAGTAGGTCTTCACGCTGCGGCGGGCGGCGTCGGCGAGCCCGAATCGCTCCAACAGCTCGTTGGCGCGCTGCTTTGCTTGCCGCGCAGGCAGTTCCAGCAGCCGGGCGACGATGAGCAGGTTTTCGTAACCGGTCAGGGCCTCGTCGACGGCGGCGAACTGGCCGGTCAGCCCGATCATCGCACGCACCCGATCGGGTTGGCGCTGCACGTCGAAACCGCCCACCCGCGCGACGCCGCGATCAGCGCGCAGCAGGGTGGCCAGGATTCTGACGATGGTGGTCTTGCCTGCCCCGTTCGGCCCTAGCAGACCCCAGATGGTGGCGGCCGGCACCATCAGGTCGACACCGTCCAGCGCGACGGTCTCACCGTAGCGCTTGACCAGGCCTTCGATCTCTATCCCATACGACACGCCAAGGTCCTTTCGTACAACGTACGAGGGATCGTACCACGTACGACTAGTACGATGTACGACGTGCCTCCGCGCCATACCCGCGAGCTGATCGCCGCCACCGCGCTGGCGATCGCCGACGCCGAGGGCATCGAGGCGGTGACCATGCGCCGGATCGCCACCGAGCTCGACGCGGGCACGATGACCCTGTACCACTATGTGAAGTCCAAAAACGACCTGATGGCGCTCATGCAGGACGCGATCATGGCCGAGCAGCTGATGCCCGCCGAGCAACTGCCCGGCGACTGGCGGGCCGCCCTCACCGCGATCGCCTATCGCACCCGCGCCATGTTCCAGCGTCACCCCTGGGCCGTCGCCGGCCTGCAAGCCGGCGGTGGTGGCGACGCCGGCGGGCCCCACGCGCTGCGCCACTTCGAGCAGTCGCTGGCCGCGGTCGCCACCACCGGCCTGCCCGCGGCGGACAGGCTCGACCTGATCGCGATGATCGACGACTACGTGGCCGGGTTTGTGCTCAAAAGCGAACAGGAACCCGGCTTGGAATCGGTGCCCCCGGAAGCGGCCCCGGCCGTTACCGACTATTTCGACCGGCACCTGGCCACCGGCGAGTACCCACATATTGAAGCTCTGCTTGGCGAGGGTGACCGGTGGACCGCGCTGAAGCGTGCCTTCGCCGGATATTCGCCCGACGAGCGCTTCGCCCGGGGGTTGCAACGGCTGCTCGACGGCGTCGAAAGGTACATCGCCACCGCGGCTGAACAGCCTGCTACTGGTGGCCGATCACGGCGCCCGCCGCGCCGGCCAAAGTGAGGATGCCGGTGTAGATGCCGAGGGCCGTCAGGTGACGACGCGTTGAGGTGGCTAGCTTTTCGCGGGGTTGCGGCCACCATGGGGGCGGCGTCGCGCGGCGGCGGGCGATCTCGGCGTGCAGGGCCTTGTTGACCATTTCCCACACGTCGCAGCGGTAGACGTAGTCCTCGACCGGGAGCGGGGTGGGGAAGTTCAGTTGGTGATTAGCCAACTGGACATAGAGCTCTTCGTCGGGTATTGCTCTCATCCCGGTTAATGTGAGAATTTCGGGCACAAATAACAGTCAAGCGCGCAAAACGTGCGCCGGACAGACCCCGGCTGGCTGATAGCCAGTCGGCAATCCGACCGCACGCGGGAGAAAAATGCGATGCTCCAGCCTATGACTCGGGCTGGGCGACTGATCGATATTGGCGACTGCGAGCTCTACGTTTCGGTGCTGGGTGAAGGCTTTCCGGTGCTGATCCTGCACGGCGGCCCGGGCCTGGACCATCACGAGTTCGGGGAGTACCTCGACCCGCTGGCCGACCGGTACCAGCTGATCTTCGTGGATCAGCGGGCCAGTGGCCGGTCGTCGCGTCCGGACAGTGCCACGTGGACGCTGTCGCGCATGGCCGCCGACGTGCCCGCGCTGGCCCGGGCGATGGGACTGCCACGCTTCGCGGTCCTCGGCCACTCCTACGGCGCTTTCGTAGCGCTGCAATATGCGGTGGACTTTCCGGGCGACACCGGGCCGGTGGTGGTCTCGGGTGGGTTGGCTTCTTCCCGGTACCTGGAAAATGTCGCTGTTCATCTGGCCACCTTCGAGCCGCGGGAGTTGCGGGAACAGGTGGCGCAATCGTGGGAGCGGGAATCGACGGTGGCCACTCCCGAAGATTTCGCGCAACTGATGCATGACCAGTTGCCTTTCCACTTCGCCGACCCGCGCGACCCGCGCATCGAGGAATACGAAAGGAACACGAGCGAGACCGTCTACTCCCCCGAGATCCTCAGGGTCTTCGCCGAAGCAGGCTACGGCGGGATAGAGGTTGAACACCGGCTGAGCGAGATCGCGCGGCCGGTGCTGGTGCTGGCCGGGCGGCACGACCGCACCTGTGTTCCCGAAGGCGCGCAAGCGATTGCCGACGGGATTCCCGGTGCCCAGCTGGTGGTCTTCGAGGACAGCGCGCACATGACGTTCGTCGAGGAGCAGCCGCTTTACGTGCGGATCGTCCGCGACTTCCTCGACCGCACAACATGACCCGTGCTGGCGGCGGCATGCGATGATGCCCGGTATGGCGGTGGGCGCAAACGCGGGCGATGCGGAACCGGGCGAGGTGCGGCTCGACGATCGCGGCAACCTGGAAGTCTTCGACGGCAAGACCTGGTCGGTGGTCAGCTCGATCTATGAGGGCGCCGACGACGGAATCCGTACCGACCCGGATCCATGGCAGCGACGGGGTTACCGCGCCTGATTGGGCAGGGCCACGGCCGCGACCCGCGCAGCGGTTTCGCGGACCAGCTCACGTGCGGCCGTGACCTCGGCGGGCGGGCCGAAAGCGATCGCCATTTCGCCATAGAGCATCGCTGATCGCAGCGTGTCGATGTGATGCTCGCCGAGCACCTCCTTGCGCCTCTGGTACACCTGCGCCGCAACGGCCAGACCCTCGGCCGATCCGGTCGCGCGGTGGCACGCGGCCAGCGCATAGCCCGATCGCAGGGTGTCCGTGTGGTCTTCACCGAGCACCTGGCATCGCCGCTGATAGGTGTCGGCGTGCAGGTCGAGCGCGAGCGCGGCTTGCCGCATCGCCATCAGATCCAGGCCGACCGCGTAGGCGGAACGCAACGTGTCGGGATGGTCGGCGCCGAGGCGGGCGCGGAGCCGTTCCAGGTTCGCCGTGTCTACGCGCCGAGCCTCGGTGATGTCCCCGGCCGCCCGCAATCCCAGCCCGAGGTTGTGGGTCGAGCGCATGGTGTCCGGATCGTCGTCGCCCAGGATCCGCGTGCGCTGGATCACGATGTGGGCCAAGTGAATCGGGTCGGACCCGGGCTTGAGCGCCCACGAGGCGATGGCGACATTGTGCGCCGCGGTGAGCGTGCGCGGGTCCTCC
This sequence comes from Rhizocola hellebori, assembly GCF_016862955.1. GTDB lineage: Bacteria > Actinomycetota > Actinomycetes > Mycobacteriales > Micromonosporaceae > Rhizocola > Rhizocola hellebori. The sequence continues at coordinate 6,841 of NZ_BONY01000110.1, forward strand.
TCTCCATATTTCGCCAGCATCCGCCGGTGCACGTTTCGGTCGAGCTTGACCGCCTCGGCGTGGTTGCCCAGGTGATAGTGGGCCTGTGCGGCGTGAGCGGCGGCGTCCAGGGTGCAGTCGGCATCGGGGCCGAACTCGGCCTGCCAGCGCCGCATCGCCCCAGTGCTCATCCGCAGTGCCATGCCCGGATCGCCATGTGCCGTCAGGTATTGGGCTAGGTCTAGCAGCAATTCCCGGCACTGCGGATGCGCACCGGCTTCGATGTCCAGGGCCAGCGCGTGCGGCAACAACACGGCATAGTCGCCCTCGGGGTCGGCGCCCCGCGGGTCGCCGCGACGCATCGCCGCCAGCAAAACCCGGCCCGCCTCAGCCAGCTCTTGCCGGCGCGAGGCCGCAATCGGCTCCCTCACAAAGGCTTGAAACAAACCATGCGGGTGTACCCGGCCAGCCTCGATCGCGATCAGGCCGCTGCGCCCGAGGGCGTGGATCGCCTCTTTGACCGCGAGCGGGTCTGCTTTCCATGCCAGCAGGGCTTCACCAGGCAGCGGCGCGGCGGCCATGACCGACAGCAGTTCCAGCAACTCCATGGCCAACGGCGCCGATTCACGCAGCGCCTCCAGCCCGATCGTCCACGCCGCGTTCAGCGAGCGGGGATAGAGGTAGGTCTCACCACGAGTGAGCATCTCGCGGGTTCTGCGGCTGACAAGATCGGTGTACTCGGCGGGGGTGACCGCTCCACTCGCGACGAAGACAGCCGCCTGGGTGAGGGCCAGCGCGATGTCGTCCACCGACGCCGCGAGCGCGGCCAGCTCTGCGGTCGCCGGCGAACCTGGAATATGCATCCGCAGCAGCTGAACCGACTCGTCACGGGAGAAGCGGCTCACCGCAACCGCAGAGGTCGGCAGCAGACCCCAGTCCGAGCGGCGGGAGGTGACGAGCAGATGACCGACCGCCGACAGCGCGATGAACCTGCGCAACAGGTGCGGATCTTCAAGTCCGTCGAGCACGAGCAGAAACCGGCCGTGGCGGCGCAGCCCGGCGAAGATCGCGGGCAACACGGCTTCCGCTTCCGATCTCACGTCGACCCCCAGCGCGCCGCCCAGCAGGGCCAGCTGTGCCGTCATCAACTCGGGGTGCTCGGCCGAGATCCACCACACCTGTTCGTAATCGCCGGCATAGCGATAGGCGAATTCGGTGGCGAGATGGGTCTTTCCGACACCAACTCCACCGGTCAGCACACAGGCCCGGCCGTCCGATTCCTTAAGCGCTGCCGCGATTTCGTGGAGAATGTCCAGTCGCTCCACCGAACGCTCGACCCGGGGCGGCACGTTCCACGGGGACAGCCAGCCGACCGTCCGATATGGACTGTCCGCGGCCGCCTCGGCCGCTTCCGGCACGTAGCGCTGGGTTTCGGCGACCAGCTTGGCCAGGCCGCGTTCGGTGTCACGATGGTCGAGGACGATCGACTGGCGGGCCGCCAGCGCGGCCAGACTGCGCGGCAACCGCTTTCGATCGAGCCGGGCCGCGCCGTTGACCAATACCGGAATGACGTGTTTGCCGTCCTTGAGGGCACGAACAATCTCCAATCGCACCCAATCGGTGCGCTGGCGCAATCGCATGCGTCCGGCCGCATCTTTCATTTCCAGCCAGCGCGGGCCGATCACCGCCACCAGAATGTCGCACTCCTCGAGTGCGACCCAGATTTCCTCAGCCCACTTCGTTCCCGGCTGCAGCGAGTCGGTGGACCGGAAAACCGTGTCGGGACCAAAGCGTTCAGCCAGCGTGCGATAGATCAGAGCGGCCGCATAGGGCTCGTCGCCGTTGCGGAAGTTCACAAATACCACGGCCATCGTAAGCTCACCCGTTCGTGAGATCTCACCGTGCGCGCAAGCCGGCTTGGCAACGGCGGATATCATACTGCTTTCAATGACGATCGATCACTAAGGCATCGATGGTAAGGCAATGCGCAGCTTACCGGTTGATGTGGGGCACCTCGGCTGGAGGGGGTAGTGCCGGTGACCATCTCGCGGGCAACGTTCGGCGCGCGCCTGCGCCACTATCGGATGGCGGCGGGCCTCTCGCTAGGCCAGCTGGCCATAGCGGTCCACTACACCAAGGGCCACCTGAGCCGCGTCGAGCTGGGACACAAAAGCCCTAGCGACGATCTGGTCCGCCTGTGCGAAGCCGTCCTGGGCAGCCGGGGTGAGCTGACCCGCCTCGCTGCAGCCACGCAGCGGCCCAGGCCGGCCGGGGATGCCCACGCCCGCTTCGCCGCGGACAACAGCGCGTCCGACCTGACCGACGAGGTCACCCGCGAACCGTTGTGGCCCTTGCGAAATCGAGCCGTCACCGAAAACGGCGGGGCGGGCCCGGCAGAGCTGCGGGCGATGCGCGCCATCTATGACAATCTGCGGGCGATGGGCCAGCGGATGAGCGCCGCCACCATGACTCCGCCGCTGGCCTCCCACACCCGGATGCTGCTCAAGCTGGCGTCACAGTCATCGAGCGGGATCCGGGAATCGGCGCTGGCCCTGGCCGCACGGTTCGCCGAATACGCCGGCTGGATGGCACAGGAGGACGGCGACGACGCCCACGCCGCCTGGTGGACCGACTGGGCCTGCGAGTTCGCGGCCGCCGGAGAAGATCACTGCTTGGTCTCCTATGGATTCGTGCGCAAGGCTTTGATCGCGCTCTACCAGGGCGACGCCGCTACCACGGTGGAGCTGGCCCAGCGCGCCCAGACCGAGTCGATCAGCGATCGCGTGCGCGGGCTGGCGGCACAACGGGAAGCCCAGGGCCACGCCCTCGGCGGCGACTATGAGCAGTGCCGGCGGGCGCTGGATCGCGCAGCCAGGTTCTTGGGCCGGGTCGACACCAGCGATCCGCAGCCGGTCATCGGCACCACCAATGTGATCGATCCCGTGGCGATGACGCTGGGCTGGTGCCTGTATGACCTGGGCCGGCCGGCCGAGGCGGCCCCGGTGCTGCGCCGGGAGATCGAGCGCATTCCACCGCAGGCGGCGCGGGCCCGCACCCGCTATGGCGCGCGGCTGGCCCTGGCGCTGGCCGGCAGCGGCGAGGTCGATGAGGCGTGTGCCGTGGCTGCGCCGGTGCTGGTGTCCTACGGCAACCTGCAATCCGCGACCATCCGCGCCGATCTGCGTAACCTGGCCGGCACCCTCAACCGCTGGCACCACCAGCGTGCCGTCGCGGTGCTCATGCCCGACCTGAGCGCGGCGCTGCGCCAGCGCACGGCCGCGTAGCGCGCGGGCAACGGGTCACGGACAACACCTCCCGCGCGGCCATCAGCTCCCCGCATCCTGACCATGGGAACGACACGACGCGTTCCGTAAAAAGTCAGGTAGGAGGAGCCTCTGGACCCCCACTTAGAAGGTGGTGCAGACCCGCCCGGCTCGTGGCGGCACGCACCATCGGTGGCTGAGCATTGCGTCGATCTGTTGCAACAGCACAGGATCGGGCGCCTGCTCGACGCCGGCGGCGGCGACGGATATCTGCCGGCCTATCTCCACCGGCGGATGGCCTCCGACGCCGCCGCTATCGACGCGACCGTCCTTGATCACGATCACCGTGTGCTCGCGCAGGTTCCCGCGCCAATGCGAACGGTGTGCGGCCGCCTCGAGGATCTGGACGCCTCGACCGGGCAGTTCGGCACCATCCTGCTAAGGCAAGTCCTGCACTATGTCGTCTGTCCCGATACCGCATTGCGTACGCTCGGCCGCCGGCTGGAATCCGGAGGCGTCCTCTACGTAGGACAGATGGTGGCCCCCGATCCAGCGTCAGCTGATTGGCTCGGGAATTGGGCCAACTGGATTTCCACGACGCGCCTGAGAGTCTGGACGCCGGATTCATTGTTCGACATATTCTCCACCTCCGGACTACTTACCGAGAGGGCGAAGCTGGTGCCATATTGGCAACGGCTCGCCTCGGCGGCCGGCGCATCGCCACCGCGATCGCCTGTGCTGGGGCAGGATTCGCCAGGGTTCGGCAGGATCCACTGGCTGCACGCCACACTGCGAATTCGTAGCTGAACAACGCCATGGGTTGCCCATCACCGACACCTTGGACAACGGGCAACACGTGCATCCGCACCGGTGCTGTGGGCAGACTGAAGTCGGCCCAGAACACCAACTCGGCTCGACCGGGCCACCGTTTGGGTGAGCATGTGGGCACGGCAGACCAATGTCCGGTCCGGTTGCCTCGTGGTTACATCGGCAACTACGTTATCGGCCCAATATTTCCATGTCATGATGTTGTTGGCTGAAGGATTCAATGGCTGAACAGGACTTCTATTTATACGAGCCCAATCGCAAGGGTGATGGACGCCAGAAGCGAGTCATCGACATCGAGGGAGACGACCGAACGATCGACGGCACCATCCTGCGCCAGCATGGGCGGTTGTTGGTGAGCAACGAAACCGTATTGGTGCAAACGGCCACCACCGCCAAGGATGTGCGCATCCTGCGACACCTCACGAGCATGGGCGAGTTGCTTTTGCGTGGCCGCAGATTGCCGGACACCGTTGCCCAGCTGATCGGTTATGACGTCGACAGCGACGAGAGAGCCGTGGTGGTCACCGCCACCCGCGGCGACGCCCTGGCCACGCTCAACGGCGAGCTGCCCCTGCGTGGTCCGGCGGTGGGCCGCGCCGTGTCAGACCTGTTGCACTCACTGGATTTCCTGGCATATCGCCAGCTCGTGCATGGCAACCTCAACCCCTTGACGGTGCGCTGGGACGGATCCTCTTTGCAGATCGGCGAGCTGGAACACCTCACGATTCAGGGCAGCAACCGCACCCATCAGGGTGTCGCGCCGTGGGCGTCACCCGAACAGCTGGCGGGAAGCGGAAAGACGTCCTGTTTGGACGATGTGTACAGCGCCGGCATGCTGATGCTCCCGATGCTGACCGGCGAGCAGCCGCGTCTGGAGGAGCTTGCCGATCAGGTGAGCCGGCAGGATGTGGCGCTGCGAAAGGTGCTGCGGGCCGCGCTGCTCGACCGGATCTCCGCCGGGCGGATCATCGATCTGATGAATTTCCCCCGTCAGACGGTCGTCATCGACCCTCCGAGCACCCGGGAAGCAGGCGAAGCGCGGCGCCAATTCGGCGAGCTCACCCAGCGCCACAACGCCTTCCTGCGCGCCTACTACGCGCGACCCGTCGCCACGTCGGAGTCGCCATACAACTTCATGCCGCTGCCAGAGCCGGTGCCCCGCAAGGGGAACGGGCTCAGCGCCACAGCCAAGTGGATCCTGGGTCTGGCGATCCTTGCCGGGCTGCTGGCGATTGCCTACTTCGGGGGGATCCTGTGACCCGGCCGGGGCCTGTGCCACCACCGGCGCGCTGTCCGAACTGCCTGCAGAACGTGGTGTGGGCGAGCACCGAGGCCGTCATCATCAACCCGGACGGGTCGGAGCAGCCGCTCGTCCCCCGTACCGCACAAGAGGACCACACCCAGTTCGCGGCGCGCTCCATGCGCGCGGTCAGGGTGTGTCCGGGGCCGGGTGACCGGCATTATGTGCCCTACCAATACGGCGACTACGGCGAACCGATCATCATCGGGCTCATCGGCGAAAGCACCGTCGGCAAGACCCTGCTCCTGACCGCGATGCTCGGCCGGCTGCAGAACGCGCCCTGGCTGGACAGCATCGGTGTCCAAATGCGACCGCTCGACGCGGCTCTGCACCAGCGCTTCGCCGCCACCCACCTGGAGCCCTTCCTCAAGAGGCGGGCGGTGCTCGACGCCACCCCGCTTCACCAATCCAGTGTCGAGTTCACCTATGCGACCACCCTGCATCACCGCGACGGCCGCCCCCCGGTCGCCATCGCCTTCTTCGACGTTTCCGGCGACCGCTTACGGGATCCGGGTCCGCACAACGCTTTCCTCTCCGCCGTCAATGCGCTGATCTTCGTGGTGGACTCGACGACCATCAGATCCGCCGGCGAGCAGGGTCGCGCCGAGACCGGAGACTCCACTTTCGAGCTGGTCATAGACCAGCTGAACCGAAAATATCAATATCTCGACCAGCAATTCCCGGATCCGTTCATCCCGATCCCGGCCGCGATCGTCGTCGGCAAGGCCGACCGGCTGACCTACGACCGCGACGAGCCGACCAAACGATGGTTCGGCGTGGGCGACGACGACCTCGAGCTGAGCACCATCAGCGAGGAAAGCGCTGACGTATATGCCTTCCTGGCCAGCCGCGGTGGGGGTGCCTATCTCAAACCAGCGCTGCGGCTCGCCCCGGTGACGCTGCACTACGCATCCGCCACCAATTGCCAGTCGGCCGACGGCTTCTTCCCGAGCCGCAGTTTCCGGCAGCGCCGCGTGCTCAAGCCGTTGTTGTCGCTGCTCGTGATGAAGGGTGTGCTCGATGCTGGGCAGCTGGGCCAACTCCATGGATGACCGCTCGGGCACGATCCATCAGATCTGCTTCTACTGGTCCGAGCAGACGCTGACCGGCGGCAAGGGGGTCGGTCCGGTGGCCGCGTCGCTGGCCCTCGACGAGGTCGCGGTGTGGGAGAAGCGATTGCAGCCCGTGCTGTGGGCTGCTTTCGCGTCGGCCGAGGACATCAAACCGGGGCTCGACCTTGTCTACGTCACCCATGAGGGTGAGGCGGCCGTGCTGCACCGGCTGCGGGCCAACGATCCTAAGGACCGGCCTTCCACTTTGACGCATTGTCTGCTGGGGAAGGTGACCAGCCTCACCGCCTGCGACGCGGTGGGGCTGGCGGGCTGGGAGTGGATCACCGATCCGGAAGCGCTGCCGCCGGACGGCAAGCTGGATCCGCTTTACCGCTCCAGCCTGAGCTCAGGCATCCAAAGCCGGCTGGGCGGCATTCGCATGCAGAGCGACGCGCAAGCCGATGGCCTGCTCACCGATCTCGTCACGCGATTACTGGCCGAACCCGGTACCCGGATATCGGTCATTGATGCCACAACACCTGGCACCACAGTGGTTTGCGGGCTCACCGAAATCCTCGACCGGGCGCTGGCCACGCAGCTGACGTTCGCCACCCGAATGGAGACCGACACCGCCCTCGGCCCACAGGTGATCATGTTGGATCGCCAGCCCGCGATGTCGATGAGCGCGGTGCAGTACCGCCGGATCCGCCCCGGGGATCGCACCGGCGTGCCCAGCGATGTCAACGACTTCGCCACCGCCCTCGTGCACACCTACCGCAGCGGCGGGCCGGCCGCCATCGCGGACTGGATGCCCCCGCAGCCGGTCAGCACCGCCGCCGAGATCGTCACCTGGGTCGACGGCAAGCGGCTCGGCCCGGGCATCTACGGCTCGCCAATGTCGCTGCTCGACCGCGTGATGCGCGGCGAGGCGTCGCAGGCGGACCTGGCCTTCCTCGCCACCCCTGATGGCGCAAAGCTTCTGGCCGGCGTGGTCGCGGACCTCCCGGACACCGACCTGATCGCGCTGCTGAGCCGCATCGATGAGCTGACCAGTCTGCCGTCCTTCGGCGATCGGCTGATTTTCGAGGCGGTGCTGCGCTGCCTGGCCACCGCCCACCTTCCCCGGCGCAGTTCCGAGCTGGCCCGGGTGACCGCCGCCTGCCGGCCTGCGCCCGCGGCGATCCACGAGGCGCTGCAGGCGGTGCTGCGCAACGCGGATAGGCACGACCCGGCCGACTTCCATCGGGTGTCGCGCTATGCCGTCGCCGACTACCTCGGGCTGCCCTTCTCGCCCCAGATCGTTCGGGAGCTGGGCAACGTGTCGCTGGTCGGGTTGCTGCAGGGGGCACAGCTCGCGGCCGGTCAGCAACCCGCGTTCGCGCATCGGATGCTCGAGCTGGCGGCACGCCATCGCCACCTCAAGCGGGACAGGGAAAGGCTCTTCCTGCGGGGCATTCTGTTCCCGCGCGGCGTGCTGACCATCACGGTGGAGTCGCTTCTGCAAGCTCCGGACGCCGACCCGGTGACGGTCTATCGGCTCGCCGTCGACATCGCCTTCGGGCGGAAAATCCGCTCCAGCGAGCTGCTTGCCGAGGTCAGCCAACTCCTGGAGATGCTGGGCCGGCGCACGCCACCGGCGCTCGAGTCGGCGATCGAGGAGTCGGTCGACCGGCGAACCTATGAGTGGCAGCTCATCGCCGCCCTCATCCACCACAACCGCAGGGCCCGCATCGAGCAGGAGAGCCAGCGGCTCTACTACCACCACGTCGGCATGCCGCCCTCCCCTGCCCCGATGATTCCGGCCTCGTCCCACCGAACCTCCGACAAGACCGGGCAGCCGCTCATCACTGCGGAACATCTGCTGGTGGTGTTGCTGGTTTTAGCCTCGGGGGTGCTGGCCTTGGCCCTCATTCTCACCACAGGACGGTGAACCAGTGACCACAGCGCGGTTCGCGGTATCGAAGACCGCCGCCCCCTCAGACCTGACCATCACGGTGGCGACGATCCGGCACAGCGCGCGTTACGCCGCCGGCGACGGCTACACGGTGTTGAACGAGCTTGCCACCGCGTTGAGCGGGGATCGCTACGGCGTCGTCGGCGTGGACCTGGTGGCGGCCTATCCGCCGGAGGTGCTGCTGCCCGACCGGGACGCCGCCCTGTGGCATCGCCTGGCCCGGTTTCTCGGCATGGTCCGCGATGTGCTCATCTTCGCCCCGGTCGCCATCACCTGGTACTACCTCTGGCAGGCTCTCAATTCCACCGGAAAGCCCGGTGAGTCCTTTTTGGACGGATGGCGGTCCGGCTTCGGCGGCGAGGTGACCTCGCTGGGCTCGGCGGCGCTCACGGTCGCCAAGCTGGTGCTCGCGGTCGCCGCCACGACCTTCCTCGTGCATCTGCTCGAGTGGATGGCGGAAGCCCGATCGTCGCTGGCGCGCCAGCGCGCGCAGCTCGGCAAGGCACTGGCCCGGGCCACGCTGGTGCTGGCCAGGCGCAGCGGATCCGACGAGGGCGAGCAGGTGTCGATGGCCGACATCCGCAAGCTGGTGGGGCAGCTGGAGGCCAGCACCAACACCTTGGTACAGGAGCTTCATCGGGTCAGCCAGACCTTCGACAGCGGCCCCAACGGCGCGATGACCGCCGCGCTGGACAAGTGGTCCACGGCTGCGGCCGGGCTGACCGCGGCCACGGCATCGCTGCGAGCGCCCGGCGAACAACTCGAGCGGTTCCTCACCGCGCAAGCCAGCATGGCCGCGCACGAGGCCGCGATGCGCAAGGCCATCGAGGCGCTCGTGCAACAGGTGCAGCAGGCCACCCAGGCCTCCGGGATCCAGGCCGAGGAGCAGGGCGTGGTGGCCGAGCGCATCAACGATCTGATGAAGGATTTCGGCGACCGGATACGTGAGTTCTTGGACTTCACGCTGGGGATGCAACGCTCGATCGAGCAGATCAACGAGCAGCTGCGCCAGGCGCCCTACGGTGGCGGGTCGTTCCTCAACATGCCGTTCCAGGAAACCGAATACCTTGATGATCCACGGCCGAGCAACGGTGGCGCTCCCCACCGCACGGTCGATCTCGGCTACGACGATCCCGACTTCAGCGGTGCGCGATGAGGCAGCGCAAGCTTTTCGCCCCGCACCTCGCGGGGTGGCTCTTCGCCGATCTTCTGATCGTCCTGTTCCTCGTGGCGCTGGTCTCGGTCCCCCCGACGGTGGCCAAGCCGACTCCTTCGGCTTCGGCATCGTCCAAGCCGTCGCCCGCGCCATCGAAGCCGCCGGTGCTCAACCTGAAAAGCGTCGACTTCTGGGTCAGGGGTGTCAATGTCAATCTCCTCCTCGCCGGAAACGACTCAGCTGCCCAGAATCTGGTGCAGAAATTCAACGAGGAGCTGCGCCGCAACAACGTCCAGAACCGAAGGGCCGGACTGATCCTCGCCTTCGGCACCGCCCCGGCTCACAACTACCAGGACAGCCTCGCCACCAGGGTGGCGGGCAAACTCGTCGAGGTGGTCTCCCAGCGGGTGGAGAAATTCAGGTTTGTCGCCTCCAGGTTGCTGTGGACGCCAGGCGACCCGGGCGACATCCGGGTGGAGGTGTTCTTCTTTGACGAGTGAAAACGCCGTCGACATCGTGGAGCTGGGCCGGCTCGGCCTCTTCGAGGTCCTCGGCGAAAGCTACCCAAGCCGTGACATGGCAATCGATCTGCTGAACCGGGCCAAGGTGCCGCCGGCGCGGATGCCTGTGTTCGGCGAACCTTCGATCGCGCTTTACTGGCGCACCGTCTTCACCCGGGTGAACCACGGGATGGACGTGCCGGGCGGGCCGCTGAGCATTGTGCGCGCGGCGCTGGAGGACTACCCCGGCAACGAGACGTTCTTGAAGGCGCTCAACGGAAAGCAGCCGCGGGTACGCCGTGTGCTGTGCCTGATGTCCAGCCCGCGCGAGGCGGCCCGGGTCCGGCTCGAAGCCGAATATCGCGAGTTGCGCGCGATCGCCCAGGCCTCACGTGGCAGCCTGGAGATCGAGCAGTCGATGGCCACTCGGGTGGACGACATCATCCCCGAGTTGCTGCGCCAGCCGGTCGACGTGGTGCATTTCGCGGGCCACGGCACAGCACGGGGCCAGCTGGTCTTCGAGGACCGCGCCGGCCGCTCGGCGCCGGTGGAGATCGGCGTTCTGTCCAATGTGCTCAGTTCGGTGGGCCAGCTTGAATGCGTGGTCCTCAACTCGTGCTACAGCGGCGGATACGCCCAGGAGCTGCTCAAGTCGGCGTCCTACGTGATAGGCGCTGCTAAGCCACTGGAAGACGCCTGCGCCGAACTGTTCGTCGCTTCGTTCTATCGCGCGCTCGCCGCCCGCAAAACCGTCCCGGAGGCGTTCACGGTCGCCAAGGCGGGCCTGGGCTTCCGGAAGTCCTGCGCCGCCGCGGACATGAGAATCGAAGGGCGGTAGCGGATGGAAAGCGAGCTGTCAGCGCTGGAAAGATTCGACGCCGCGGTCATCCGGGGCGAGGATCCGGTCAACGCCGAAGGCACCGCGGTCAAAGTGACCACTGTCGACTCGGAGTGGGCCATGCGCAGCTGCCGGGGTTGCGGCCACACCTTTCGCCTCGAGGACGTCGTCCAGGCCACCTATGACGCCTCCGGCAAGGTGCGGGTGCGCGAGGTACGTCACACGGACTCGGTGCTGGGCTGTGCCTCGGGCACCGGCCAGGCCGATGCGGTGCTCGCCGAGCCCGATCCAATGGTGCAACGCTTCCAGGCCGCGGCCGACGCCGTGGACCCGCCCCCGGCTTTTCCCGTCCTGACCCGGTTGACCGCGACGCATCCGCTGGTGGCCGACAAGCCGACGCGGGACCAGTGCCCCGAGTGCACAAGCACGCTGCGGCCCGGGGAGATGGTGGTCATCTGCCCGTGCGACAAGGGGTGCCAGCGGGCCATCCACCAGGACGCCAGCCGCGGGCTCACCTGCTTCGACGGGATGCTCGCCCAGCACAAACGGATCATCTGCCCGATGACCAAGCAGCCCAAGGACGCCTGACGATGGACCGATTCGACCGCCACCGCGCCATCGAGGGCTGGGATCCCGACCGGCTTCGGCGCTCCACCGTGGTCGTGGTCGGGGTGGGCGCGCTCGGCAACGAGGTCAGCCGGCTGCTGGCGATGGCCGGGGTGGGCCGGCTCATCCTCTGCGATCCAGACTGCGTCGAGCTGTCCAACCTGAGCCGCACCATCCTTTTTCGCGAGTCCGACATCGGCCGGCCCAAGGTGGAAGTGGCGGCCGAGGCGTTGCATGACCTTGCGCCTGGTACCAGGGTCGAGCCCCGAGAGGGCACGCTTCTCACCGGGGTCGGGCTCGCCGAGCTGCGCGACTGCTCGCTGGTCATGAGCTGCCTGGACGCCCGTGCGTCGCGGGTGCTGCTGGCCGGCCGGTGCGGGCGGGTCGGGCAGGCCATGCTCGATGCGGGGACGGGCGCCTGGGGCGGCGAAGTCCGCTATTACGGCCGCGATGGTTTGTGCTACGGGTGCGGTCTCGGCGATGCCGGCCGGGCGGTCGAGGATGATCCGCACAGCTGCACCCGCCCGTTGCCGGAGATCCCCACGGCCGCTTCCGCGCCGATCTCGGCCATCGTCGGTGCCTGGCAAGCAGCCAGTGCGATCAGGGTCCTTTGTGGACTATCGCTGCCCAGCCCCGGTGTGTCACTGGGATTCGACCACCCGCCGTCTCTGATCGACCTGGGCCGCCCGGATCCGGATTGCCCCCTGCACGACCGCATCGAGCCCGGCGTGGTGACCCGGATCGACCTCGACGACAGCGCCACCGTGGAAAGTCTGCTGGACCACGTGGACACGGGTGAGAGCCTGTTCAGCTGGAGCGACTTCCTTTCCAGCGACGGCTTCGGGGTGAGCCGCCTGGTGCACCGCGCCCCACGTAGCAAGACCCTACGCGAAATTGGCATCGCGCCACGGGAGATCCTGCCTGTCCGGCAGCCCGGACCCGACGCGGCCTTGCGTTATCTGGAGTTGACCGCCGTGGGCGAACAGGAGTGGTGATGGCATATAGCATTCCCCGATTCATCGAGGAACTCAGCGACGTATACATCTATCCCGAGGAATGCCAGGCGCTGGCGAGCGCCATCAGGTATCCCGCCGGGAGGCTCCCCAATTGGCAGGCGGTGCAGACCTCACTCGGCTTCTGGCAGGCGCTGGTGCGGCAGGTGCAAGCCGGTGTGCTGGAGGGCGGGCGCGGTGTCGAGGCGCTCGGCCAGGAAGCATGGCGCATGTATCCGAGCAACACCGTCTTCCAGTGGGCGGCGACCGGACAGCCTGTTCCGCCGGCACCCGCGCCGCAGCAGCAGCAGCAGACGACACGTCCGCGCGCCCAGCGGCCGCCGGCCACGCCCGCGCCCCCGCCCCGCCCCGCAGCACACGCCGCGCCTGCGGCGACCCCGTTTCCCGCCTCCGACGTGGGTCCCTATCGGGTCATGGAGCTGACCGGCAGCGAACGCTATGCCGAGATGCTGGAAGTCATGCAGGGACTGGATCCCAACCTCGATCTGCTGTGGAGCCAGTTCGGACAGCTGGCTGTCCGGCTGCGCAACACCACGATCACCGTGAACCAGGCCACCGCGGCGATCGCGGCCCGGCTGCGGGAAACGGTGCAGGGCACCGTACGCGACTACGCCTACCGGCCACATCTGTTTCAGCGCTTGACCGTCCAGGGTCCGGACAATCAGTCGTTCGATCTGTCCGCCGTTCCCAACACCACGCTCGTTTCCGAAGTGCCGCAAGCGGTTCTGGACGAATATCGGGCGGCGGTCACCGACCGGCTGGGCCGGCGCATGCGCACGGTGGTGGACCTGGTCCACCCCGGCGGGCGGGTGGAACGCCTCCAACCCGGACGGACGCTGCACGAGGCCGGGGTCACCGAGGGCGCCCTGCTGCGCGTCTCCACCGAGACCACCGCCGGGCGCGGCGACCTCGATTACCGCATCCAGGCCCTGCGCGCCCGCAACGAGATCCTTGACTTCGCCGAGGATCACCCGGACCTGCTGATTGTCAACGCATACGAACCGCGCGACCTGCCCGCCGAGTACCACATCACGCTCACCGTCCCGGGGATCGCCCGCGGGGCGGGCGGCGGGGTGCCGGTGCCCATCGCCAAGCACGAAATTGCGATCAGCCTGCCGCCCGGCGCCTATCCGCTCCACGCCCCGACCGTGTACTGGCGGACCGACGTGTTCCATCCCAACATCGGCGTGCGCGACGTGCCGCTCGTTGGCACGGTAAGGCGGCTGTGCCTGGGCATCCTGGACAAGTACTACGTCAAGGAGATGAATTTCGGCGAGCTGTGCCAAATGATCATCGATGTCGCCAGCTACGAGCAGTACACCCTTCCGGCGAGCGAGGATCCGGGCGGGCCTGGCGTCTTCAATCAGGCCGCAGCCGACTGGGCCACCAGTGGCATCGGCCAGGAGATGATCCTGTCGATAGGCGGTGCGCCCAAGGAGAGCCGCCGCGCCATCTACGCCGGGGAGAGCAGTTCCCGGCCGCTCAGAGTCGCGGCGAAGCTGAGGAACCCGTCGTGAGCCAGCCGCCGGTCCAAAACGATGTGTGGGTCGAGCTTTACAAGGGCGAGTCGCTCACCCTGCACTCCCGCCTGCCCCTGGCCGATCTGGTTTACGTGGGCTTGCTGGAGGAAATGGGCCTGTCGGCCAAGACCTTGAACTACCGTGTCGTCGCCGTCAACATCGCCGACGAACAGGAGCTCACCGGCGAACCCGAGCTCATCAACGTCCGACACGACTTCGGCCATCTGATCATCTCGGGCAGCCAGGCCAACGGGATCCCGTACAAGCGATGGTTTCCGATTCGCGAGCTGCTCGCGCCGACCGTGCGCAAGATTGCCCACGAGCTCGATCCGGTCGAGAAGCTCTGGGGTTACTGCCTGGCCAGCCCGGTGATCTCCCAATTCCCGATCGCCCGCCCGGTCCCGGTGGTCCAGGGGACCATGGAGATCCATACCGGCGACACCACGCAAAGCCGGTTCCGGGTCAAGCGTTCGGTGGAGCCGACGCTGCCGGAGTTCGATCTGGACGAGCTTGGCCGGGAGGGCAAGACGCTGGCCGGCACCGGGGTGATCCTGACCGAGGCGACGCACAAGCTGCTCTCCGAGACGCTGCCCCTCTCTGATCGGATGGAGGTGGGCGGGTTCCTTTCCGGCAAGGCCTTCCGGTCGTCGCGGCCGGGCGCGCACCTGCTGCTCATCCAGAGCGTCCTGCCCGCACAGCACGCCGGGGCGAGCGGGATGCAGTTCACCTTCACCGGTGACTCGTTCCGGGAGATGAACAGCAAGCTGGACACCATGGACGGGCAGCGGCTGCTCGGCTGGTACCACACCCATCTGTTTCCCGCGACCGACCAGATGGGGCTGTCCATGACCGACGTGGGTCTGCATTTCCGCACGTTCCAGCAGCCGTGGCAGGTGGCCGGGTTGATCAACTACTACGGTGTCCGGCGCGTGCTGCGGTTCTATGTGCGCGATGGCGAGGAGATGAGCGAGTGTCCACAGTGGATAATCGATGACCGCGGCCGATACCGCAATGCTGGTAATGCGCTGGGCGCATGATGGCGCGCTCGGCGAGCTGCCCGAGGGCGACCTGTCCGCGCTCGCGGCGCTGGGCCAGCCGCCGGATCGGCTGGCCGCCACCGCGGTGGCGCTGTCCATGGTGACCCAGGCGAGGCTGCGGCTCGGGCCGGCGAGCCAGGGCGAGACGATGCGGGTGGCGGCGGGGCTTGTCGTGGCCGCCGCCGTCCTCGGTGCGCGCCGGCTGCCCGGCGTCGTGCAGTTGCTGGATGCCGCACCGGCGCCCCGATCCCTGTCCGACCTCACCGCCTATCACGGTGTGGTGCAGCCGGCGGTGCGGTGGATTGAGGCCAATGAGGGGGCTAGCTCGCTCACCGATCGGCTGCGGGCGCTCTCCCCGCTGACCGGTGTGCTCGACCATCCCGCCAACAGCGGCCGGGAGGCCTGCCTCGACCTGCTCCTCGAGCGCGAGACCATACCCGGCCTGCATTGCGCCGCCGCGATGGCGATGGCCGAGCCGGGCGACGACAGCGCGCAATGGAACTGGCGTGCCGAGGTGCTTGGCGTTCTGCGGCGACGGGGTATGTCGTTCGTGCTCGACGTCTACGAGTCGGCGCGACGCCATCACGCAGCCCGGCACGACGCGCAAATCCGTACAGCCATGGGGTTTCTGCAGGGGTTTACCCATCGCGACCCGGCGCGCGATGTGGCTGATTACTGGCAGCCCTTCGCCGATCTGATCGCGGCCCGGCCCGACTCTGTCCGCGCCCGGCCCGACCTGTTGGGCTACCGCGACGCCCTCAATCTCGTCCGCCGGTACCGCCTAGAGGAGGCCCAAACCCCATGACAGCTGCCGCGCATGCCTCCGCCCCCGGCCGGGGCCACCCGGATGTCATCACCCCCGCCCAAGCCACCCAGCTCGCCTACCGCGACCACATCGATCGCGCGGCCGCCATGCTCCGCTCCGGGCTGAGCGTGCTGGTCAGCGCGGACAAGGCGGTGACCGAACACCTGTTGCGGCACATTCCGATCCATGCCGGCTATCCGCGCCCCCGGGTGCTGGCCGTGCCGGCCGATCAGGAGGCCAGCGCGGGCACCGGCGATCCGATCATCGCCGCGATGCGCCAGCCTCGGCCGTTGCGCCAGCGGTACATCACCGAGCTGCGGGCCGCCCTGCAGGAGCTCAGTTACGACGAGGTGCTCGTCATCCCGCACCTGGACCTGTTGGCCGGCGGCAACGATTCCGCCCTGACCTCGGAGGCGCGGGAGGTCGTCGAGCTTCTTTTCGGGCCGGGCGGCCGGGATGTCACCGACCGGCAGGACTCGACCTACTCGCGGGTGATCCTGGCCTTCGTCGACCGTACCCTCAGCATCCCCGACGTGGTCAGCTCGCGGTTCCAGGGCCGGGTGATGCTCACCGGGTTAGGCAAGCTGGTGCGCCACCGCGACGACGGCACCACCCAGCTGAGCAGCGAAGCCCTGATCCAGAAGGACGAGGCGCAGCTGTTCGCGGGCTTCGAGCCGGAGGCGATGTACAAGCACCTGGCCGGGTTCAACCCGGTCCGGTTGCGCCAGGGCATGCACTTCGCCTACGAACAGCACCACGGCTCGGGCGCAAGCACGGCGGCCGCGCTCATCGACACGCTGCGCGCCTTCAAAGCCGAGACCTCCAGCAGTTTCGAGCTGCCCAAGGAAACCTTTGCCGACATTGGCGGGTACGAATCGGTCAAGCAGGAGATGAGTCAGGTCCTGCGGGTCATGCTCAACGCCAACGCCCCCGATCACATTCGCAAAGCCATCCCGCGCGGATTCATCTTCTACGGACCACCGGGAACCGGAAAGACCCTGTTCGCCAAGGCGATGGCCAACGAGATGAAGGCGACCATCAATGTGGTCTCCGGCCCGGAGGTCATGACGATGTGGGTGGGCGAAAGCGAGCGCAAGGTTCGGGAGCTCTTCGAGGAAGCCCGGCGCAACGCGCCCTCGGTCACCGTCTTCGACGAGTTCGACTCGCTGGCGGGGCGGCGCTCGGGCATGTCCGACGGTGGCAGCCGGGCCGCGAACGCCGTGGTGGCACAGCTTCTCACCGAGCTGGACGGCTTCCGCGCCGACGTGCCGATGCTCATCGTGGCCACCACCAACCGCCTGGACCAGATCGACCCGGCGCTGCTGCGGCCGAGTCGTTTCCACGCCATCGAGGTCGAGTTGCCAAGAGTCGAGGAGCGCATGGAAATCATCAAGGTGCACGCCCGGCACAACGCGGTCGAAGTTCCCGAGCCGCTGCTCCCCCGGCTGAGCGAATTGTTCAACGGCTGGAACGGGGACGAGATCCGCGACATCTTCGCCAAGACCGCGATGCACATGTTCGAGCTGAGCGAGCGGGGCGATCCCATCGACGTGGTGGAGATCCTGGGCCACGTCGTCGGCAAGGCCCGCCGCGAACGCCGTCAGCTGCAGTCCAGAACGATGGTGTGAACGGTGGCTCACTCCCACGAAACCCTCACCCGGGTAAGGCAATTCGACGCGATGCGGGCGACGCTGGACGACGCCTATGTCGGGCGGGGCGACATGATCCGGCTGCTCCAGCTCGCGGTCATCTGCCAGGAACACCTCCTGCTGATCGGCCCGTCAGGCACCGCCAAGACCGACATCGCCGGCCGGTTCACCCGGATGCTGAGCCAGTCCACCAGGTTCCATGCGATGCTCACCCGGTTCACCGAGCCCGCCGAGCTGTTCGGGCCGCTGGACATCGACGAGCTGACCACGGGCAAGCGGTACAGCGTACACACCGAAGGAATGCTTCCCCAGGCCCATTTCGCTTTCCTGGACGAGGTGTTCCACGCCAGCGCGGCCATCCTCAACGCCCTGCACACCCTGCTCAATGAGCGGGTCTACCTCAACGGCTCGCGGGCCCAGCCGGCGCCGCTGCTGACCCTGATCGGGGCCGCGAATGCGCTGCCCGACGATCCGGGGCTACGGCCTTTCGCCGATCGGTTCCTGCTGCGCCTGTCGGTCCAGCCGGTGGCCGAGAACCGGTTGCACGAGCTTCTGGAGGCCGGGGCCAGGCGCGAGCGCCTGCGCTCACCCGGTGCTGGGGAAACCGATCCGGCGATGCCGCTGGCCGACCTCATGCAGTTGCATCGGTCCCTGCCCGACGTGCGGATGAACGACGTCGGGGACCTCTACGAGGACGTGGTCCGCGATCTGCTTTCGCTCGGCGTGCAGCTTTCGGACCGGCGCATCGTGCGCGCGCAACGGCTCATCGCCGGCGCGGCGCTGATCGACGGCCATGACCGGGCCCGCCCGCAGCACTTCTGGCCCCTGTACCACATCTGGTGCGAAGTGTCCGATGAGGACGCCGTGCGCCGCCGGATCGACGACGTGGTCCTGGCCGACGGTGGCCTGCCGCGGATGCGGCGATCGGTGGAAGAGGTGGTGGCCGAGGCCGCGGCGATCGTCGGGCAGACCGAACGCCATACGCCGGGCGCCCTGGGCACGGGCGCCGCGCTCGGCCGCCTGGCCCGCCTGCGCAAGGAACTCCACCGCGACCACCCGCAAGCGGATGCCGCGGCGGAACAAATCGGCAGCATGATCCATCGACTGTTTCAGCGACTGGAAGACGAGGAGCAATGACATGTGCAATCCGCGCAGGGTCAAGGAACGAGCCAGCAGGCGCATCGCCCGGGCGTGGGAGGAGAGCGTTTCTCATGTCGCTCAACTCGTACTACAGGCATCGGGTCAGGCAAGTGTCCGGATCCCTTTCTCAGAAACCTTCAGCGCTGCCGTCCGGCGCGCGTTTGAGCGTGCGCTCAGCAATGACAGCCGTTGGCGTGCCACCGATGTGGGCTATGAGACAAGCGTGGATGATGGTCGCGTGGCTTATCTTTCCGCCACGGGTGATCTCGAAATTCTGATTGAGCTCACCGACATCGTCGCGGTGAGCGAGCAGCGCACGGGCCGGGTAAGGGCCGAGTCCACCAGCGACATCTCCAGCGAGGGTGAAGGCACCTACGATCCCGAGATCCGGTTGCGCTCCGAGGCCGAGGCCCGCCAGATCGCCCTGCAGAACGCCAACCGCCAGCTCGATGCCATGGAGCAGGCGCAGGCCAACCAGCTGTTGCAGGACGCACGCCAAGAGGTGTTGCGCCGCATAGGCGACGAGGAAGCGCGCGTGCGCGAGGAGGCCGAGGCGGCCGCGGCGGCGACCGCCAACGAGCTGCGTGCCCGGCGGGAACAGGAGCTGACGCGCCGGGCCCAGGAGCGGCTCGCCATCGTGCGCCGCCAGTCGACGGAGCTGGCCGGTGCGGCGCTTGGCCGCGCCTACCAGGAGGTGCTCGTCGCCGCGGCGGTCGGGCGCGGCGCACAGAACCTCGAGACGTTCACCGACGACGAGGGCCGCATCCACATCCGGTTCGAAGCGGAGGCCTAGCCATGCGGGTGCAGGTGACATTCCGGTTCGACCCCAAAACCGGTGTGGTGGAGGAATTTCTGATCGATGATGTCGACGGCGATCCCAGCGCCGACGACCACAACGAGGTGCACGACCGGATAGCCGAGGAGTTCGGGTCGGCGCTGGACAGGCTGCCCGACATCGGCCAGGTCGAGCCGGGTACCGGTCTGCGGCCTTCGCGCGATGCCCTGCCGCCCACGCCGGAGTGGGTGCCGGAGCACGATCCGCAGCGCCGGCGCGAGCGCGAATGAGCGTCCGCGAGAAGCTGTTACGCCGGGCCGCTGCGTGCTACGAACGCGCGGGCGCCCCGGCCCCTGCGGCACAATGCCTCGCCGATGTCGGGGCGTGGGCCGCAGCGGCGGAGCAATACGAAATGGCGGGCGACTTCCCGGCCGCGGGCCGGTATTACGCGGCTGCCGAGCAGCATGCCAATGCCGCCCGTTGCTACCTGCGCGCTGGGCGGCATGCCGCCGCCGCCGACGAGTGGGAACTGGCCGGTGAGCCATTGTGGGCGGGCTGGGCGCTGATCGCGGCGCGGCAAGCGTCGGGGACCCGCCGCGCCCTGGCGCTGCTGCGTTCGGCCCGGCCTCAGCACGCGCCGCACCGGTGGCTGACCCAGCTGGGCATCGCGATGTGCAGCTCCCCGAGCACAGCCGCGGCCGCGGCGGAAGGGGCGGTGAACCAGGCCTGCACCGAATTGCCCAGCCTGCCCCCGCCGCAGCAGCTGGAGGTCGAGACCTGGCTAGTGGACGCGTGCGATCTGCTTGACCGCTATGACCTGTGCGCGGCCATCTACGCGGCGGGCCACCGGGCCGGCGTCAAGGGGGTAGAAGAGCGTTGGCGCGCTTGGGCTGCCGCACGCCTGGGGGACGGCCGCGAGGTGCCGGCCTGGCCGAGAGGCGGTGAGCCGTGACGGTCACGCTCACCGCCGGGCGCTTCGACCGGCGCACCGCCGCGGTGACCCACGCCGCCCTGGTGATCGGTGCCGGCGCCGCCAAAGCGATGTGGACGGCGCTCTGGCCGTCGCCCGATGGTCCATTTTGGACGATAGTGGAAGCCGAGCCGGGGGCGGGCGCCCTGCTCGTCGAGACCGCGGGCGGGCAGCCCTATTCCGTGCGGCCGGATGGAACACTCGCCCGCCTGCGAGGCCATGTCGACCGGCACCCGGCGCAGCGCCTTCCCGCGCTCGATGAGCTGCGCAACGCGCCGCCGGTGCCCACAGACGCGCTGTTGCTCGACCTGACTCCCACCCGGCGCCCGGATCTCAAGCCCGACCGGATATATGTCTACGCCACGGGTTCGGCCGCGCGGCACGCGATCCGGCGTTGCCTGGCCGAGGGCGCCACCGGCACGATGGTGCCCGTCGTGCTGCACAGCTCTGGCGCGCACGTCACCCGGCCGCACCTGCAGCTGCGGGTGCGCGGACCAGCGACGGCCAGGCTCGCCCGCTACCTGAACGGGCTGCCCGATACCACCGTCGCCGTGCCCTGCGACGGCTCCGCCCGCGTGCTCACCGAGTGGGGATACGGGCTCCCGGTGGATTCGAGCCGGGTCGCGGCGCTGGTGCCCGCGAACCAGACCTGGCTCATCACCTCAGACAGCGGCGGATGGCGGATCGAGTCCCATGGCGAAGAGGTCGACTTTTCCATCCTTCTGACGACCTCTATCTCGGTACCGGCATCCGCCGCGCCTGCGCCGCCTGACCTCACCTCCATGCAGCAGGAGGTGCGGGTCAGGCCGAGCCCGCGTCATTCCGGCCGGGCAGACGCCGTCCTCGTCACCGACGACGAGCTGACCCCGTTGCGGCAGTACATCCGGACCAGGCCGCTGTCCGAAACCGCGCACGTCGTCTTCGGACCCGGGCACCATCTGCTCATCGCACCCCCGGCCCTGCTCGACGAGGTGCCCATCGGCACGCCGCTGCGCCGGATAGGCCCGGGTGGTCTGTTCCTCGAATCGACCGCGGCTCTCGTCCCGCCGGTACCGGCCGCCGCTCGCCAGCGGTTGTTCGCCCCCGACGAGGAAAGTCTCGTGGTGCTCTGCCGCACCGGCGCCTACCGGCTGCAGCTGGCCGACACCCGCCCGGCCTGGGCGCTCTGGCTCGGCCCGAGCCCGGCCGTGGAGGGCGACCTCTCCGTCGCGGCGAAGGAGATCCTCAGCCGGTACGCCGCGGCGCAGGACGACCCCGCGCCGGTCCAGCCACGGCCATCCGCCGCGGCCGCACCGGCCGGGCCGGTGGCGGGCAACGCCGCGCCCACCATGGCGCAGGCCCTGTCGCACGCGGCGCACGCGCTGGCCAATGGGCACCTCGAGGAGGCGGCGGAATGGTACGAATTCGCCGGCCAGGACAGACGTGCCGCAGAACTCTTCCGCCGCGCCGCCGCGG
>NZ_BONY01000111.1 GCF_016862955.1 Rhizocola hellebori
TTTTTCGACGGCGCGGATGAGGCCGAGGTTGCCTTCTTGGATGAGGTCGAGGAAGGCCATGCCGCGTCCGGTGTACCGCTTGGCGATGCTGACCACCAGGCGAAGGTTCGCCTCCAGGAGGTGATCTTTGGCGGCTTTGCCCTCCTTGGCCACGATCTCCAGGTCACGATCGGTGGCGCCCTGTTCGATCAGGTGGGTGGCCATGAGGCCGGCCTCGATCCGTTTCGCGAGGATGACCTCCTGCTCCGCAGTGAGCAGCTTGGTCCGGCCGATCAGGTTGAGGTAAGCCCTTACCAGGTCCGATGCGATGCCGCGCTCGTCGATCTCGTCAAGGTCCAAAGTGGATGTCATCGCGCCCTCTCCCCGTAGTGCTTTGTTTGTTCCCTTACTGTGAAGGAACGGGTGTGAGACGAGTGTGAGCTGCCGAGGTAGGAAAAACTGGTGATAAAGCGGCTATTGCGGGCGTTCGGAGTGGACGGCTCGATGGTTCGCACCGAATTGTCCATCTCACGCTGCCAGCCTGGCGGGCAGCTCGAAGGTACCGTCGAAGTGACCGCGGGTGAGTACCCGATCAAGGTGGGCTATGTGGCCTTCACGCTGCTGGCCAACGGGCTCGACTTCCACACCTGCCAGGTGGTGGAGGGGTTCTCCCTCGGTGCCGGGCACCGCCGCCTCTTCGACGTGACCTACGGCGCGCCGTGGGAGACCCCGCTGACGATGCCGGGTGTCGAAATCTCTTTGCTTACAGAGTTGGAGCTGGCGCGGGCGGTCGATCGCAGCGATCAGGACCCGGTGGAGATCGACCCGCTCCCGGCCCAGCAGGCAATCCTGGACGCGTTGACCGAACTTGGATTTCACCTGGTGGAGTCCAATGTGGAGCGTGGTCGGCTGGTCGGGCTCCCGCAGACATTGGACTTCTATCAAGAGATCGCGTTCTTGCCAGGCAAGCCATATTCTCACAGGTTGAACCGGATAGAGGTCACCTTCGTGGCCACGAGGGAAAAGCTCCACGTGGTGGTGGAGGCGGATCGCCGCGTGCATCCGCTCGCCGAACGCGACGTCTGCGGCCGCTTCGCCGTCGATGCGGCGACCCTTGCTCAAACGCGCTGGCCTGCGCTTTTGGACGAGTGGCTGAGCGCAATATAACGAGATGGCTAAGATTTAGATTTCGCTATTCTGCGATGGCAGTCCCAAAGCGTTCCCTTGGTGCACCCACATTGGAGGGAACATGCATATGAATCGCCCTAGCCGAGGCCTGATCGGTCTCGTTGCGGTTGCCGCGATGGTGTTGTCCGCTTCAGCGTGTGCTGGCGGAGGAAAAGAGGACAAGGGCCCGGACTCATCGATCGGCTTCGCCGAGTGCGTACAGAAGCCCAACACGTGCAACACCGGCAAGACCAAAGCCGGAGGCACGATCGTCTACGGGCTCGGCAAGGACATCAAGGCCTGGAACACGCTCTCGAGCGCCGGCAACACCCTTGAATACTCGTATGCGCTGTTCGGCGTGCTGCCGCGAGTGCACCTCTTCTACCCGGATCTCTCGGTACAGGTGAACAAGGACCTGATGGACTCGGTGGAGATCACGAGTAAGTCCCCGATGACCGTCGTCTACAAGATTAAGAAAGAGGCGGTCTGGAACAACGGCGATCCAGTCTCGGCCGACGACTTCATCTACACGTGGAAAGTGCAGAACGCCAAGGACTGCCCCCTCTGCAAGCCTGCGACCACGGCCGGCTTCAGCTCGGTGGACACGCTTACCGGCAGCGATGGCGGCAAGACCGTAACCATGGTCTTCAAGGACCCGTACCCGGACTGGCAGGGCTTGTTCGTGCCGCTCTATCCCGGCAAGTTCGCCGCCACCAAGGGCGACCTGGCCACCAGTTTCACGTGGCTGGAGCAGAACGTGCCGACCTACTCGGCCGGCCCGTACAAGATTGACAAGTACGAGTCGAACTTCGCGCTCACCCTGGTGCCAAACGACAAATGGTGGGGCGCCAAGCCGCCCCTGGACAAGGTGATCTTCAGGATCATCACCAAGGACTCCGAGCTGATCCCGGCCATGCGCAACCGTGAGATCAACGTGATGGCGCCGATCCCCACGGCCGACCTTGTGGCGCAGGCCAAGGAGCTGTCGGACTCCCACTGGTACCTCGGAAAGAATTTGTCGTGGGAGCACATCGACCTCAACCTGAAGAACCCCGTCCTCGCCGACAAGGCGTTGCGCCAGGCCATCTTCACCGCCATCGACCGGCAGGCCATCATCGACAAGACGGTGGGCCAGTACGCGCCGGGCACCAAGCCGATCGGCAGCCATAACTTCGTGCCGGGCATGACCGCCTACAAGGACCTCGTCGAGTCCACCGGTCAGGGCAAGGGGAACATCGAAGGCGCCAAGAAGATCCTGACCGACGCCGGTTACAAGATCGAGGGCGGCAAGCTGCTGACCAAGGCCGGGACAGCCGTTCCCACCCTGCGGATGCGCCACACCACCGGCAACCAGCTGCGCAAGGACACCTGTGAGCTGGTCGCCGAGAGCCTCAAGAAGCTGGGCATCGACGTCAAGGTCGAGCAGACCGACGATCTCGGCGGCACGCTCACCAAGGGCGACTTCGACATCATGATCTTCGCTTGGGTGTTGAGCCCGCTGCGGATCGGTGGTGCCAAGCAGCTGTGGCACAGCACGAGCGCCAGCAATTACGGCAAGTGGGTCAACCCCGAGTCGGACAAGCTCCTCGAAGAGGCGGCGAAGACCGTCGGCGATGACCCGAAGGCGCACGAGCTGATCAACCAGGCCGACGCGCTCATGTCGGCGGACGCCTACGTGCTTCCGCTGTTCCAGCGGGAGGTCTTCATCTCGGTGAACAAGCAGTACACGAACCTGCGGCCCAACCCGACCAACCACGGCAGTGTCTACAACATCGGCACGTGGGGTCTGCTGGACCAGGCTCAATAGATCCATAGCAAGTAGGGATCCCGGGGTGCCACGCCCCGGGATCCCTTGCCAAGGCAGGAGGAAATATGTTCGCCTTCGCGGCCCGCCGGTTGATGATTTCGATCCCGGTGCTGCTGGTGGCCTCGTTCATGGTCTTCGTGATGATCACCACCTCGGGCGACCCGCTGCAGGCGCTGCGGGTCACCAACCCGCCCACGCCCCCGGAGACCATCGCGCTGGAGGCGCATCGGCTGCATCTGGACATGCCTTGGTACGAGCGCTACTTCAACTGGTTCGGCGGCCTGTTGCGCGGCGACCTGGGCCCGTCGGTGAACGTGCGGGAGAACATCAACGAGGAGGTGTGGTCGCGGTTCTTCGTCACGCTGCGGCTGGTTCTCCTCGCGATGGTGCTGGCCCTCATCATGGCCATCGTCAGCGGTGTGGTCAGCGCGGTGCGGCAATACTCCAAAGTGGACTATTCGATGACCTTCCTCGGCTTCCTTTTCCTGGCGATGCCATCGTTCTGGCTGGCCATCCTGCTGAAGGAGGCGGGGATTTTCCTCAATCAGGTGGACGGCGATTCGGACAGCCGGATCTTCTTCACCTACGGTGATCGATCCGCGTTCCTCGAAGATCCCACGGCGTGGAACAGATTCACTGACGTGGCCGGGCACATGATCTTACCTACGCTGGCGCTGGCGCTGATCACCTTTGCCTCATGGAGCCGTTTCCAGCGTTCGTCAATGCTCGAGGTGCTCGGAAGCGACTACATCCGCCTGGCCCGGGCCAAGGGCCTGCGCTGGCGCAAGGTGCTCACCAAGCACGCCCTGCGCACCGCGCTCATTCCACTCACGACGGTCAGCGCCCTCGACTTCGCTGGCATCCTGGGCGGTGCGGTCATCACCGAGACCATCTTCGGCTGGCACGGCATGGGCCAGTACCTGACCGACTCCATCAACACCCGCGACGCCTACGCGCTGATGGCCTGGCTGCTGCTGGCCGGTTCCATCGTCGTGATCGTCAATCTCATCGCCGACCTGCTCTACGGAGTGCTCGACCCGAGGATCCGCCATGACTGATCAGCTTGAGGTCACGCCCGCGACGAAGGCACCGGAGACCGGGGGTTTCGGGGTGCGGGAACGCACCCAGACCGAGATCGTGGTGCGGCGTTTCCTGCGCCACAAGCTCGCCGTTGGCAGCCTGGTGCTGCTCATTCTGATCGTCATCATCGCCTACGGCGGCGCGGCCCTGTGGAAATATGATCTGCACAGCACTCCGGACATCTCTCAGCCGCCGTCGTGGGAGCACCCCTTCGGCACCGATGGTCCGGGGCACGACTGGCTGGCCCGGGTCTTGCGCGGCCTGCAGCAGTCCATCAAAATCGCGCTGTCGGTGGCGCTGATCGGCACCGTGCTCGGCACGATCTGGGGCTCGATCGCCGGCTACTTCGGACGCCACGTGGACAACGCGCTCATGCGCCTGGCGGATCTGGTCATCATTCTGCCCGGCATCGCGGTCGCGGCGACGCTGGCCTCGCTGGGCGAGGGCACGTGGTGGATGATCGCTGTGATCATTGGCGGGTTGGCCTCCGCCAACGTTTCCCGGCTGATCCGGGGGGTGGTGCTTTCGTTGCGGGAGCAGGATTTCATCGAAGCGGCGAAGGCGCTCGGCGCGAGCGACACCCGGATCATCCTGCGCCATCTGGTGCCAAACGCGCTGGGGCCGACCATTGTGAGCGCGACGATCCTGGTGGCCGTGGGCATTCTGGCCGAGACCGGCCTGTCGTTCCTCGGCTTCGGCGTGCAGTCGCCGGACACCTCGCTCGGCCTGCTCGTCCAGGAGGCCGCCGGCGCGGTCAACACCAGGCCTTGGCTCTTCTACTTTCCCGGGCTCTTCATCATCCTCATCGCCTTGACCATCAACTTCATCGGGGATGGTCTGCGCGACGCGTTCGACCCCAAACAGACGAGGGTGCGCCAATGACAGACGTCCTGCTGGAGGTCGAAAACCTCACCGTCGAGTTCCCCACCGACGATGGTGTGGTCACCGCTGTCCGAGGGGTCAGCTATGAGCTGCGACAGGGAGAGTCGCTGGGGATCGTGGGGGAGTCGGGCTCGGGCAAATCGGTGACCTCGATGGCGATTCTGGGGCTGCTGCCCAAGAATGCGAGGGTCAGCGGCTCGGTGCGGTTTCGCGGCGAGGAGCTGCTTGGGCGTTCAGACAGCGAGCTGAGCGGCTTTCGGGGCCGCAAGATAGCGATGGTCTTCCAGGATCCGCTGGCTTCGCTGAACCCGGTTTACACCATCGGGGACCAGATCGCCGAGGCGATGCTCGCCCACAACCCGGTGAGCAAGCAGGTGGCGCACGCTCGGGCCCTGGAATTGCTTGAGCTGGTGGGAATCCCGAACGCGAAGCAGCGGATGGGCGCCTACCCGCACGAGCTTTCCGGCGGAATGAAACAGCGGGTGGTGATCGCCATAGCCATGGCCAACAACCCGGACGTCATCATCGCCGACGAGCCAACCACCGCACTGGACGTGACCGTGCAGGCGCAGGTGCTCGAAGCACTCGAAGCCGCGCGGGAGATCACCGGGGCGGCGCTCGTGCTCATCACCCACGACCTCGGCGTGATCGCCGGACACGCCAACCGGCTCTGCGTCATGTACGCGGGGCGGCTGGTCGAAACCGGCTCGGTCGACGACATCTTCTACGCCCCGCGCATGCCCTACACCCTTGGCCTGCTTGGGAGTCTGCCCCGCATCGACTCCAAGACCAGGCTCACCCCGATCGTCGGCTCGCCGCCCTCGGCGCTCAACATGCCGCCGGGCTGCCCATTCGGTCCGCGCTGCCCGATGTTCGCCGCGAAATGCGAGGCCGAGGAACCACCGCTGTATTACGCGACCCCCGACCACCACGCCGCCTGCCACTTCCACCAGCGGCTCATCGACGTCAAGCCGGGAGAGATCTTCCAATGACGACAGTCCTCAGGGTGCAAGATCTCGTCAAGCACTTCCCGGTCAGGTCGCGCGGCGTGATCCGCAAACGGATCGGTGACGTGCACGCGGTGTGCGGCGTCTCCCTCGACCTTCAGGAGCGCGAGACGCTGGGCCTGGTGGGGGAGTCCGGTTGCGGCAAGACCACCACGGCTCGGTTGCTGCTCAATTTGGTACCGGCCACGAACGGCGAAGTCTGGTATGGCAAGCGCAACCTGCTCTCGCTGAGCCGCAAGCAGATGCGGCCGTTGCGTCGTGAGCTGCAGATCGTCTTCCAGGACCCGTTCGCCTCGCTGGATCCGCGGATGACGGTGGCGGAACTGATCGCCGAGCCATTGCGCATCCACGGCCGGTACGCCGAAGGCGGCCGCGCCAAGGTGCGCGAGCTCATGAAGCAGGTGGGGCTCAACCCGGAGCACGCCAACCGGTTCGCCCACGAGTTCTCCGGCGGCCAGCGCCAGCGGATTGGGATAGCCCGCGCGCTTGCGTTGGAGCCCAAGGTTCTGGTGCTCGACGAGCCGGTTTCGGCGCTGGACGTGTCGATCCGAGCCGGGGTCATCAACCTCCTCGCCGACCTGCAGCGCGAGCTGGGTCTGTCCTATCTCTTTGTGTCACATGACCTTTCCGTGGTACGCCATGTGGCCGACCGGGTCGCGGTGATGTACCTGGGCCGCATCGTCGAGCTGGCGCCCACCGAGGCGCTGTTCACCCGCGCCGCGCACCCCTATACCCAGGCGCTCATCTCGGCCATTCCGGTTCCGGATCCACGCAAGGAACGCACCCGCCGCCGCATCATCCTCGTCGGCGACGTGCCGAGCCCGGTCGATCCGCCCAGCGGATGCCGTTTCCGGACCCGCTGTTTCAAGTACGCCGAGCTGTCCGAGCCCGAGAAACTGAAGTGTGTCAACGAGGTCCCGGCCCTCGTCGACCGCGGCCACGGCCACCCGGCCGCCTGCCATTACGCCGAGGCGCTGCAAATGCTCTAGGGTGAGGCTGGTGTTCGATACCTCGGAGCTGGAGCGCGTGCGCAAGCGCCTGCTGGAGCTGGCGTCCGCCGACCCCGATGTCGTCGGCGCGGCCGTCATCGGCTCACACGCCCTGGGCCATGACGATCGATGGTCCGACATCGACCTGGCGATCGGGGTGCGGGGCCCCCTGACCGAGGCGCTGCAACGCTGGACCCTTTGGCTGCAAGCCGAATTCGATGTGATGCATCATTGGGACCTGCCGTCCGGCCCGTCGGTCTATCGCCTCTTTCTGCTGCCCGGCCTGATCGAGATCGACATCGGGTTCATGCCCGCAGAGGTCTTTGGACCGCGCGGACCCAACTGGCGCACCGTTTTCGGCTCTCCCGCACCCCTCAAGCCGACGCAGCCGCCCAACGTCGACTATCTGATCGGCATGGCCTGGCACGACGTGCTCGCCGGTCACAAGTACCTGTCACGCGGCCGGTTCTGGCAGGCCGAGCACTGGATCAGCTCGGTACGCGACCAGGTGCTGGCGTTGGCCTGCCTGCGATTGGGCCACCCGACCGGTTATGCGAAAGGCGCCCACCTCCTGCCGGCCTCGGTGACCGAGCCACTGCAAGCCGCGCTGATCCGCTCCCTCGACGAGCCCGAGCTCCGCCGCGCCCTCACCGCAGCCATCGCCGCCCTCACCGACGAGCTCGCCCTCTCCGCCCCCGCCCTCGCCGCCCGCCTCACCCCGTTGCTCGCGCGGGTTGCTACAGATCGAGCAGAACAGTCCGAGGGCCCACGTTGACGCTTTCGACAAGCATGTGGGCGCGGAACTTTCCGGTTTGCACGCTGGCGCCGCGCGCTCGCAACGCGTCGGCGAAGGCGGTCACCAATGGCTCGGCCACCTCGGCCGGGGCCGCCGCCTGCCAGGTCGGGCGACGTCCCTTGCGCGCGTCGCCGTACAGGGTGAACTGGCTGACCACGAGCACAGGCGCGCCGATGTCGGAGGCCGACTTCTCGTCATCGAGGATGCGAAGCTCATAAACCTTGCGCGCCATGGTCTGTGCGGTAGCGAAAGTGTCATCATGGGTCACCCCGAGGAGGACCAGCAGCCCATCCTTGATCTCCCCGACAATCTCTTCGGCTACCGTCACGCTGGCCCGGCTCACAGTTTGGACTACGGCCCGCATGGCACCAGGATTCCGCGCTCGACGAGGTGGTCGATGACTGGCAGCAGGCCCTTTTCCAGGTCCTCGGCCGGGACCTCGTGTGCGGCCGCTAGTAGCGAGAGCTGGTCCCGCAGGGGAAGCGTGCCGGTGCAGCCGGAGACCAGTGCGAGGATGAGTGGATCGATGTCCTCCACCCACCGCAACCCGTTGGGCATGGCGAGCAACTGCCTGTCCACCGCCCAGCCCTCTTCGCCCATGGTGGCCTCCTGGCGCAGCTGAAGTCCTTCGGCGAGACGGTAGCGGGCCTGGAGCAAGTCGTTGTCGCGCAGCCAGTCGCGCCTTTCGAACCACTCGGCGACGCGTAGCCCGAGCGGCGGCTCGACTTGCTGACGCAGGTCTTCGCAGACGACGGTGGGATCGGTGGCGCCGCTGTTGCGGGCGGTGATCAGTCCAAACCCGACGGCGGTGATGCGGTGTTCGCTGAACCAGTCGAGCCATTGCGCGGCGCGGTGGGGGTCGTGTTTCTCCGAGGCGTCGGCCAGCCAGAGACGGACATAGTCGAGCGGATCCTGGGTTTCCCGCTGGATGGCCCATACGTCCAGTCCTGAGCCGGCGAACCAGCCCGCGACGCGATCTTCCCAGTCTTCGCCGTCGATGTGCACCCAGTTCGCCAGGAACTGCAAGGTGCCGCCCTCGGTCAGCAGCGTGGGCGCGGCGGCGGCCAGCTCGGCGCAGACACCGTCGCCGGCGCGGCCCGAGTCGCGGTAGGTGTGGGTGGCGAAGCCGGGCCCGACGACGAAGGGCGGGTTGCTGACCACCAGGTCGAAACGCCTTCCCCGGACGGGTTCCAGCAGGTCGCCGTGCAGCAGCTCCCATTGCACGCCGTTGAGCGCGGCGGTGGTCGCGGCGAAGCTGAGCGCCCGGGGCGACACGTCGGTGGCGGTGACGCTGTCGGCCTGCTGGGACAGGTGCAGCGCTTGCACACCGCAGCCGGTCCCGAGGTCGAGGGCGGTGCCGACGGGTTTGCGGATGGTGGCCCCGGCCAGGGTGGTGGATGCGCCGCCGACGCCGAGCACGTGGTCGGCGGGCAGCTGCCTTCCGGGCTGCGCCGGCAGGTCCGCCAGCACCCACCAGTCGCCGTAGGGTTCCAGGTCGACCCCGGCCTGGTCGCCGATGATGAGGCCCGCCGCGCGTGCGACGTGGACGGACAGCGGGTAGAGCGCTTCGGCGAGGCGCTGCTCGGGTTCGCTTTGCCCGCAGACGAAAACCCGGATCAGGGTGTCGAGCGGGTCGCCGCTGTCCGTCGCGCGCAGGGCAAGGCGGTAGTCGTGGCGTCCGGCGGCGGCCGTGGCGTCGGGGCCGAGTCGCTTCGCTATGCCGGACGAGGTGAAGTTCGCCTGGACCAGAGCTGTTCGTAGGCGGTCGACCTCCGCCGGTTCCAAAAGCACATGGTCACTGTAGGCTGCGACGTCGTGACCCAGGTCTGGCACCACTGGCACCGCGTGTGGATCTACGTGGTGTTGCTGATTCCCGTCGCGGTGCTGGCCGCGGTCGCGCTCAGGGCGTTGCGCCCTTCCGGCTCGTGGCGCCGCTCGGTGGCCGAGGTGGGGATGGTCCTGGGCACGTTGCCCTGGCTCTGGATGATCATGACGCCGATGGAGCTTCCGCCTCACGCCACCACGGTCTACCTGGTCCCGTTCAGCGATCTGTGGGACTCGCTGACGACGGAGAACGCTGTCCCCATCGGCGTCCAGGTCGGGGGAAACCTGCTGGTTCTCCTCGCGTTGGGGTTTTTCGCTCCGATCAGGTTCGCGGCGATGGCCAGCCTGACCCGGCTCGGCGTGCTCGGGCTGGCCTTTTCCCTGACCGTCGAGCTGGTCCAGCACGCCTTTGTGTCGGGCCGGGTGTTCAGCGTGGACGACGTCCTGCTCAACGCTGCGGGCTGTGTGGTGGGCGGCTTGCTCAGCCGCCCATGGTGGAGCGGCGCGCCTACTGCTCCGTCGCCGGCTTCTTGAGCCCTGGCATGTTCAGCTCCTCGGCGGTCGCCCAGGCGATCGCTTTGAGGTCGGCGGTCTCGGGGTGCTCATCCCCGAGCGCCGAGGCGAGCGCGAGCTGCGCGGCGGCGGTCTGGGGGCGGGCGCCTAGCGCCGCGCGCAGCTGAAGCGAGCGCCGCAGCAGCAACAGTCCGGCTTCCCGATCGGTCTCCAGCAGGTAGTAGCCCTGATGGCGGACCACGTAGGACTCGAGGAAGGGGTCGTCGGCGCACAGCTCGCGGGCTCGGGCAAATTCCGCCTTGGCCAGCTCGCTGTTCTTGTGCACGTTGTCCTGCACCACGGCGTGCCAGAAGGCGGCCCAGCCGCCGGGTGTGGCCGCGTAGACGGCGGCCTCGTCCACGTCGGGCCCGCCTTCGAGCTCAAAAAGCTTGTGCCAGTAGGAGATTCTGGCGGTCAGCAGAGTGGCTGTCGCCGGGCTCGCGGCGTTGATGACGCCCATGTCGATCGAGCCGAGCTGCCACATGAATCGGTCTGCAGTGATCTCCGCGCGGAGGTCGGCGGAATAGTCCCCGAGGATGTTCAGAGCCATGTCCCACTGGCCGGCGAGCTGGAGGCGCATTGGCGCGGCCAGGGCGGGGTCGGTGAGGTAGGTGGCGTAATGCATCATGGAGCCTACGATCCCACAGGAGAGGTAGGTGGTCAAATGCTTTATGGTGACTACATCGCGAACCTGACTCAGCTCGCGGTGGACATCTGCAACACCGGCACAGCCCGCGGGCTGGACGGGATCAGCGCGGAGCTGATGACCGCCCACCGGGTCACACCACCGAGCGACGAAGAGCTCGCCGAACTCCTGCCGCCGTTGCGCGCCGCCCTTGGCGCGGTCGTTGGCGAAGCCGACGTTTTGAAAGTCAATGAACTCCTTTCTGGGTACCCGCCAAATCTTCATGTGAGCCTGCATGACGGACCCGAGCACGCCCACCTGCACCACGCCCACGACGGGGAAGCCGGGCTGACCTGGGTCGGCCGCAGCTGCGCGGCCGCGCTGGCGCACGTGGCGTGCGGCGTCCCGGATGTCTCGGTCGGCAGATGCGCGGCCGCCGACTGTGGACGGTTCTTCGTCGACCAGTCCCGCAACCGCAGCCGCAAGTTCTGCAGCAACGCCTGCGCCAGCCGCACCACGGTCGCCGCCTACCGCGCCCGCAAACGCGCCTAGCGCAGACCGAGGAAGCGCTTGAGGTCGTCGGCTTCCTTGTCCCAGTCAGGGATCGGGCCGCCGAAGGATTCCACGGCGATGCTCAGCCGGTCGCCTTTGATCTCGCGTCGCCATGTTCCCCGCACCTCGCCGTCCACCACCACGATCGGCTGCAGGAAGCCGCCTCCGCGCTGGATCTGCTTGGCGTGCTTGGGGTTCAGGATGAAACCGCGATCGCGGTAGCCCAGCAGCAGCGGATCGAAGTGACCGAGCAGCTTGATTCCCGGCACCGGACTGTCCACTGTCGACGGTCGGTCCAGCTTGCTGAACCCCTGTCTCGCCTCGGTCAGGGACAGCCCGGACCAGGCGGCGAAGTCCTCCGGCTCCGCCGGCGCGTGCCCGGCAAGGTAACGCTTCGCCAGCTCCGCCAGCGGGTCCTCGGGCCGGTCGCCTCCGTCCGGCAACGGCTCGTAGACCTTGCCCCGGCGATGGATGAGACCGTGCATGGCCGCCGTCGCCACGAGGTAGGCCTCCGCTTGACCCGCGGCCACGTCCAGGCCTTGGTTCCTTGCCGCAGCAACGATTTCAGCCCTCGTCGCCGGGCCTAGCTCGCGGATCACCGGCAGCGCCTCTTTGATCAGCTCGTCGGTGAGCCCGAGCTGATGCCGGCGGCCGCGCTGCTTGCTGAGGAACCGCGGCCCCAGCAGCTCGACCAGCCAGCGCGCGTCCTGAGCCGCGACCAGATGCAGGGTGCCGCGCATGACCCAGGTGCAGATCAGCTCTCGCGACTGGGTGACCTGCTGCGCGGTCACTGTTTTGGCTGCCCGCGGTCGCACGGCGTAAGCGGCCACCCACTCGTCCTGTGCCTGCAGCCCCACCAGATGCGCCACGACTTTTTCTGCCGTGCCAGGCGGTTTGGCCAAACCTTGGGAGCGCATTCGCGCCGCTGCCAGCTTCGCGATCATCAAGCGGTTACCTTACTCGTCAGGGTACCCTGACATCATGATTACCGTCGAATCGGTCGAGCAGGATTCCACTCTGCAGACCGCGGTCACCCGCTACAACGACCTGCGCATGCGCGACGCCCTCGGCTCTCCTGCCCTCGACAGCGAGCAGGCCCTGGAAATGCTCGCGCTCGGCGAGGTCATCATTCGCAAAGCCGGTTACGGCCGCCAGCTATCCGTGCGGTCGGCCCGGTCGGCGGGCGCGTCGTGGGCGCAGATCGGTGCCGCGCTTGGCATTTCGAAGCAGTCGGCGTGGGAGGCGCATGCCCGCTGGATCTCCGATCAGGCCGAGCAGCACCGCCGTACCGGGCTGGAAGGCTTCGACGCCGCCGACGAAGCCGCTGCCCGAGCATTGCTGGAGGAATAGCTAGCCGGAGACGACGTGCAGGAAGACGGTGCCGGTGTTCAGGTCCAGCCGGACCAATCCGGCATAGGCTTCGGTCTTCACGTGCCGTTCGAAGTCGGCGTTGGATTGCCAGTCGGCCGCGGCGGGGAGGTAGGGGCGCAAGGCTTCGTTCACCTTGACCTGCGCGTCGGGGGGCGACCCCGGCCGAAAGATGTATCTGCCTTTGATCGTGGCCAGATCCTCTTTGCTCAGCACGACCAGCGCCTGAATCATGATATCGGTGGGCCCGATAACGTTCGGGTCGCTGGCGGGCCAGCCCTGCCAATGCGCCTGCGCGAAGTTGCCAAGCCCGGGGAACCTTCTGGTGAGCGGGTCTCGGTCGGTGCGCAAGGCGGGCGTGCTGGCCGAGGGATCGGTGCGCGGCGCAGACGCTGCCGGCGAACAGGCGGCCATGACCGGTAAGAGAGCTATAGCCAAGGCAAGACAAGGGATTCGGAGATCAATCATTGGTGTGCCCGTCCTCGTGATACCTGCCGACCGCGTCGAAAGGCGGTGTGGAGGTGGCGCTGGCGGGGTCGCCGATCGTCCAGATCACGGTCCGCTCCAATTCTCCCGATGTGCGGAATTCCTTGGCCCATCCGAGCTCGGCGAAGCGACCGTTCTCCTCGTCCGGGATACCGGTCGCGACATCGAACCCGCCGACGTTGAAGTTGTACAGGTCCTCGGCGTGCACAACGATCCGCATGGTGACCTGGTCTCCGTCGATCACGACCTCGGACGTGCCATAGACGAAGTAGCGGCCGATGGTCTTCTGCCAGTTCTCTGTTGCCGGATACGCGCCGGGCACGAGATCGGATCCGAGCGAGGCGTTGCCGGTCATCTGGAAGGCGCGATCGCCCGTCTCGCGAAAGATCCGTTCTGCTTCCCGCTGCGCCGACGCGATCTCCGCATCGGCGACCACGCGAATCCCGCTGTCCTGAACATAGGCTTTTTCGTAGTCGATGCTCAGCGGCGTACCGGTGCCGTCGCGGTAATGGGCGTAGGCGGCGGAAGCGTCATCGAGGCGTCTGGACGCTTCGGCCAGTTGTAGCACGGCCGACCATTTGATCCAGCTGGCGTGATCGGCCGGCGTCGGTTCCGCGTCGGGGTTGAACGGAAAGCCGTGGTCAAAGTCGATCACCGGTGCCGCAGCCGGGCCTAGCCGGTACCGCTGCCCGTCGTCGCTACGTGGGACAGCCATCGCGGTGGCGACAAGTTGGTCGGTGAGCGCGTTTCCGGCGCGGAACTCGGGCAGCAGGAGGTAGGCGGCGATCAGCCTGTTGACGGTGTCATGGCGCGCTTCGGTTTCGAGCCTTATCGCGTGGTCGTAGGCATGAATCGCGAACTGCCACAGCGCTTCCGCCCGGGGCCGGATCTGTTCGATGGCGTCGCGCTGGCCGATCTCGGCGAGGTAGTCGGTGATCCCGGTGGTGCTGCGCAGATCGTTCCATTGGCGCAACGCGTCCGAGAGCCGCACGATGACCGATTGGGTCGACACGATATGAGCTATCAGCGCCCTCAGCGAGTCCTCGGCCGTTGCGCCCTCCCTGACCCGCGCCACAGCGCGCTTTTGCGCCTCGGCGTAGTCGAGCAGGGCCAGGCCCGCCTTCTCGAACGCGAAATACAGCCCCTCGACGAGCTCGGTTGCTTCGGAAAGCCGCTGCTCGTAAAGCTCTTTCGCCTCGGACTGCCATTCCATCTTGCCCGGCAGCGCGGTGACGGTCGGCAGCAGCGACTTGATGACTTCCTTGGTACGCAGATACTCCAGGCCCACCGCCGCGACGAACGCCGGGTTCATCTGCTCGATATAGCCGACCGCCTCCCGATAAGCCATCGCGTCACGTCGATTCTCAGCGCGGCGGTCGATAGGTCGAGTCGGCGAGGAACTGGGCAATCGACTCGTCGGCCAGCCGATAGCCCGTGGCGGCGGCGCCAACCTTGGTCGCCAGCGCGGCGAAAAGCGCAACCGCGGCCCTGTACTGGTCGTGGGCGAACTCGCCGAAGCCGCGCATAACACGGGCGACTTCGGGGTGGCTGCGCGGCGCGTCCGCCCACTCGAGCACGAACAGGTCGACCTGGCTGGCTTGCAGGTCTGTGGCGAGTTCCCGCAACGTTGCGGCGGCCTTCTCCAACGACGACACATCAACGATCAATTCTTCCGAGGCCATGCCGCACTCCCACTGATCTCACGGACGAAGCATACTCGACTAAATTAATTAGGTGAATAGCGCTGGGGGTATCGCGGTATTTATGGAATTGAATCTTTGGGTAACAATGTAAGTGACTAACTCAAGTGAGGCTCGTCCCGCTTCGTGAGTGTCAGGCATCGAAGATACTCATTCACCTTGCCCGCAGGGCAGGACGCGTTTCATGATTGCCGTAAGGTGCCTGGTATGGCGACGTTGTGGTTGGCGCAGCAGCCCGCGGCAGACAAACTACTCTCCGAACAACCCTTGGCATTGCTGATCGGCATGTTGCTCGATCAGCAGATCCCCCTGGAAAAGGCCTTTATGGGGCCATACGTGCTCACGGAACGTCTCGGGGTGACCGAGCTGGAAGCGGCCGCGATCGCCGACTACGACCCCGTGGAGTTCGGCAAGATCTTCGCCACCGTTCCCGCGATCCACCGTTTCCCCGGCTCCATGGCCGAACGCACGCAGAAGCTGTGCCGGGCGATCGCCGACGAATACGCCGGCGAGGCGGCGCGGGTGTGGGAGGGCGCCAAGGACGGCAAGGACCTGCTCAAGCGGGTCGGCAGCCTGCCCGGTTTCGGAAAGCAGAAGGCGCAGATTTTCGTGGCGCTGCTTGGAAAGCAGTTCAAGGTCCAGCCCAAGGGCTGGCGCGAAGCGGCCGGGATTTACGGCGAAGTGGGTTCGCTGCGGTCGGTTGCCGACATCGTCAGCAAGGAGTCGCTGACGAAGGTGCGCGAGTACAAGAAGCAGATGAAAGCCGCCGCCAAAGCCGGCGAATAGCTACAGCCCGAGGTGCGTGCGAAGCGCTTCGTCCAAGCCTCGGATCGTTGCTGCGTTCAGCGCGCCGAGCCGACGGTGAAGCCGTTCATAGTCAACCGATCGAATCTGTTCGGCCTGTGCTTTGGACTGCGTGGCCAAGCCACCCTCGCCCGCCGCGATGACTATCTGGAATGGATAGACACGTTCGGTGTTGGAGGTGATCGGCACCACGGTCACGACGCCTCGGCCATTGCGCTCTGCTGTGCGGTTGGCGGCGTTGTTGCTGACGAGCACGGCTGGGCGCATCTTGTTCGCCTCGGCGCCGCGGGCTGGATCCAAGTTCACCAGGTAGACGTCACCGCGTCGCATCCGTGGCCCCATCTTGAGTGGTCGCTTCCCACAGCGCGCCTTCGCCGCTGGAACTCCATTCGTCCCAAGCGGTGGCGTATGCGCTCTCCATGTCGGCCTCGCGCAAGAGAGCGATCGCCCGGTGCATGACCGCCGAACGCGAGTCCATGTTGCGGCGGCTCGCATAGTCGTCGATAAAAGTCAGATCCTCGTCCGGGAGGCTGATGCTCACCTTCATGCCAGCGATGCTACCGGAGGTACGACCGAGTTTGCTACCGCATGAGCGGTGGTTACGACTCGGCTTCTTCGAGGGCGCGCTGCAGGCCGCGGTAGATCCGGCTGAACCGGGTGGCATCGGGTAGGCGCAGCAGGAGAATCTGGGTGCCGTGAACGGTGGCCCACATCTCGTAGATGGCGTCACCTTTGTCGTAGCTGTTGTCGACCCGGGTCAGCGCCCACTCCCAGATCAGGGGGACGAAACCCATGATCAGGAGCAGGATGGCGACCACGATCAGGGTGTTCTTCGGGACCGGGGTGATCTTCAGCTCGATGTAGGCCGACGAGAGGACGGCGATCAGCACGGCGGCCCCGGCGAAACCGGCCAGGATCATCAGGACGTTCAGCACGCCACGGCTGGCCGTTCGCCCGCGCACGCGCCAATCCGGCGTGATCTGCCGGTGCCACACATAGTCCAACTCGGACAGCTGCCAGGTCCGGTCATTGATCCGCAGATAGGCAGATGTCACCACTATCTGGTCATCGCGATAGTGAGTAGTCATCCCTGTCTATGCTAAGTCGCGCAAGGCGTCTTCGATACCACGATGGAATGTCGGATAGGCGTAGATCATGTGGCGCAGCCGTTCCACCGGAACCTCGCCGTGTACGGCAACCGCAAGCGCCCCAAGCACCTCGCCGCCGACCGGCCCGGCCGACGTGGCGCCCACCAGCACCCCGCGCTGCGTATCGGCGACGAGCTTGGTGAAGCCCGCGTTTCCGGCCTTGTGGATCCAGCCGCGGGTCGAGGAGGGGGTCTGGCCGATTCCGGTTTGGACAGACAGGCCTTGCTCGCGGGCCTGCTTCTCGGTCAGGCCGACCGCGCCGATCTCGGGATCGGTGAAGGTGACCCGGGGCAGCGCGCGATAGTCCGCGGGCGGGCCGGGCTGGCCGAGGATATCTCGCACGGCTATCCCCGCCTGGTACATGGCGACATGGGTGAAGGCGCCCCGGCCGGTCACATCGCCCACGGCCCACACGTTGTCGAGGGCTCGCATCCGGTCGTCGACGGCGAGCGAGCGGGCCTGCGGGTCGAGCCCGATGCTCTCGACGCCCAGCTCACGCAGGTTGACCCGGCGCCCGGTGGCCACGAGCAGCTTCTCGGCACGGTGGCTGGTGCCGTCGGCGAGGGTGACGGTGAAACCTCCGGCGCCGTGCTCCACCCGCTGCGCCCCTTGTCCGACAACGACTTTGACACCGTCGGCGGCCAGCGCCTCGGCGGCCAGCG
Organism: Rhizocola hellebori; assembly: GCF_016862955.1. Taxonomy (GTDB): domain Bacteria; phylum Actinomycetota; class Actinomycetes; order Mycobacteriales; family Micromonosporaceae; genus Rhizocola; species Rhizocola hellebori. The sequence continues at coordinate 17,429 of NZ_BONY01000111.1, forward strand.
CGGAAGACTCGGGCTCCTCGAGGGCGAGCAGGCGGTCGAGAGCTTCGATGACCGTGACCGTGGTGCCGAAGCGTGCGAACATCTGCGCAAGCTCCAGACCAATAGCCCCACCGCCGAGGACCAGCAGGCTTTCCGGCAGGGCGGCGGCTTCGATTGCCTCCCTGTTTGTCCAATATGGGGTACCGGACAAGCCTTCGATGGGTGGAATGCTGGGTGAGGTCCCGGTGCCGATGACGACCGCCCGGGTCGCTTCGTAGACATCGTCGCCGACCTTCACCCGGCCATGCCCGTCCAGGACGCCCCACCCGCGCACGAACCGGCCACCCTTGCCGGTGAAGCGGTCGACGGCCACCTTGTCGTCCCAGGAGTCGGTCGCCTCGTCGCGGATGCGGGCCGCGACCGGCGCCCAATCGGGATCGACTTGGCTCGCCCCGGCCATGCCCGGGATCCGCCGCCCCTCGGCCAGCAGGTTGCTCGCGCGGATCATCATCTTGCTCGGGACACATCCCCAGTAGGGGCACTCGCCGCCGACCAGCCTCGCCTCGATGCCGACCACGGAGAGCCCGGCCGCGGCAAGCTTGCCGGCCACCTCTTCCCCACCGACCCCGAGCCCGAGCACCACCACGTCCACACGTTCGGCCATGCTTTCGAACCTACGTCAGGCGGCGGCCGCCCGCAGCGCGGTGTAAATATCGTCCAGGGTCAGCATTCCCAGCGCCGCCTGCTCCGAGCCGGTGCCGCCCTCGGGCAGCGCGACGGCTGGCTGCGCGGTCGGCTCCCCGCGCACGACCTTCGAGCCGGTGCCGCTTGGCCGCAGCGCCGAGTCAGAAGGCCTGGGCGACTCGGGGCGCACCGCCACCCAGCCGGTGTCGCCTTCGAGCAGCGCCGCGAGCGCTTCCCGAAGGGACTCGGTCTGCGTGACCGAGGGCGCATTCTGGGGCGCGCCGGCGGGAAGCGGGCGCAGATTGCTGACCGGGATCGGAGTGACGGCGAGGCGTTTGATGCCGCGGTCGGAGCCGACGAAGTCTGCGACGAAGTCGTTGGCGGGATGGGAGAGCACCTGCCCGGGGGTGCCGTATTGCTCCAGGTGGCCGCCCTCGGACAGGACGGCTATCCGGTCACCCAGGCGCACCGCCTCGTCGACGTCGTGGGTGACGAAGACGATGGTTTTGCCCACCGCCCCTTGCAGTCGCAGGAACTCGTCCTGAAGCCGGGCCCGCACAATCGGATCGACCGCGGAGAACGGCTCGTCCATGAGCAGCACCACCGGATCTGCCGCCAGTGCCCGGGCCACTCCGATGCGCTGACGCTGGCCGCCCGACAGCTCGTGCGGATAGCGATGCGCGTAGCGCGACGGCTCCAGGCCCACGAGCGTCATCAGCTCATCCACCCGGGAGTTGGCCTTGGCCTTGGACCAGCCGACCAGTCGCGGCACGGTGGCCACGTTTTCGCGCACCGTCTGATGTGGAAACAGGCCTACGTTCTGGATGACGTAGCCAATGCGACGGCGCAGCTTCACCGGATCAGACTTGGTGATCTCCTCCTCACCGAGGAACATGCGGCCGGAGCTGGGCTCTATCAACCTATTGATCATGCGAAGCACGGTGGACTTGCCGCAGCCGGACGGCCCGATCAGCACCACCAGCTCACCCGCGGGTATCTCCAGGGTGAGCCGGTCGACGGCGACGGTCTCGCCGAACTGTCTGCGGACCTGATCCAGCCGGATCGACTCCGCCCGGGTAGCGTTCACCCATGTCCTCCAAGGCTCTGCTGGATGCGGATCCCCGCAACCCTTGGTTTTCGTGGAGCTACATTCGCGTGAACTCCGCGACTCTGCTCGAAGCGCTGCGTGAGCATATCGTGCTCACCGTCGCGGCGGTCGTCATCGCTGCGCTTATCGCGCTTCCCCTCGCGGTGCTGGCGCACCGCCAGAAACGCTTGGCCGGCCCGCTGCTGGCCATGACGGCCACCCTCTACACGATCCCGTCGCTGGCGCTTTTCGCTTTCCTGGCACCGTTTACCGGGGTCAACGGGTTCACTGTCCTGATCGGTCTGGTGGTATATGCCCTGCTGATCATCCTGCGGGCCGGATTGACTGGGCTGCAACAGGTACCCGCAGAAATCAAAGAAGTTGCTCTGGGCATGGGCTATGGCAGGACCCGGATGCTGATGCGGGTTGAGCTGCCGCTGGCGCTGCCGAGCATTCTCACCGGGCTGCGCATCGCCACCGTGTCAACAGTGGCGCTGATGACCGTTGGCCAGCTGGTCGGGGTGGGCGGTTTCGGCGACCTCATCATGGCCGGGTTCCGGAACAACTTCTACCGGCCGCAGATCATGACCGCCACGCTGGCCTGTGTCGCCCTGGCGTTCTTCCTCGATCTCCTGCTCATCATCGCCGGGCGGCTGGCCATGCCCTGGACAAGGCGGAGGCGTACGGCATGAACCCGCTCGGTGACGCCCTTGAGTGGATTAACGACCCGCTGAACTGGACCATCAGCGGTGGGATTCTCGACCGGCTCGGCGAGCATCTCTGGATTTCGGCGGCGGCTGTGCTGCTGGCGTGCCTGGTGGCCTGGCCGCTTGGCATCGTGCTCGGTCACACCGGCAAGGGCGGTGGTGGGGTGGTCGCGCTTGCCAACGTCACGCGGGCGGTGCCGGTCATCGCGCTGCTCACCATCTTCCCGCTCACCTTCATCGGCTTCGGTCAGCCCGCCATCATCCTGGCCCTGGCCATCTTCGCCATCCCGCCCTTGCTCGCCAACGCTTACCTGGGCATCCGTGAGGTCGATCCGGAGGTGCGCGACGCGGCGCTCGGCATGGGCCTGTCCGGGCGTCAGCTGCTGACCAAAGTCGAGGTGCCGCTGGCTGTTCCCTATCTGGCCAGTGGCTTCCGCACGGCCACCGTCCAGGTGCTCGCCACCGCCACGCTGGCATCGTTCGTCAACGGTGGCGGGCTCGGCATGATCATTAGTCGCGGTTTTGGTCTCGGTATCGCATCAGGTGGTGGGCAGATCCTCGTCGGGGGATTTTTGGTCGCTGTCCTTTGCTTGTTAGCGGAGGGTTTGCTCGCGGTGGGAGAGAGGGTAGTGACGCCTCGGGCACTGCGAGCCCGAACCAAAATGTCGGAGCCGACTGCCAAGATGTCGGCTTAAGGCGAAGATCTGTTCATAGGGGTTTTGAACAGTAGTTGCGGGCAAGAACGACTTGTCCGTCGGACACGCGGCAGGGGCCTGCCCCTGCCGGGACACAGAAGGCGGCTTCATGGCGATGACATCGCACAACCGCAAGATCTCTATTGCGCTCCTGGCGGGCGTGGCCACCGTTCTCACGATGACCATGGCGGCCTGTGGCAAAGAGGGCTCCTCGGGCACCGAGGCGCCGCAGGGTGCCACCGGCCAGGGCTGCGCACCAGTGGCGGGCGAGCAGCTGGTCGTCCTCGATGACGACAAGAAGCTGCAAAACTCCGACAACATCGTGGCCGCGATCAGCGGCAAGGCACCCAACCCGGCCGCGGTCGCCACCGCGACCGACAAGGTGGCCGCGGCGCTCGACACCACGAAACTGATCGCCCTGAACAAGGCTGTCGACGTCGATCGCAAGACGCCGGTGCAGGCGGCTCAGGAGTTCGCCACCTCGGCGGGCCTGACCACCGGGCTTTCCGGCGGCAGCGGCGACATCAAAATCGGAGCAGCCGACTTCTCCGAGAGTGCGGTGCTGGGCGAGCTTTACAAACTTGCGCTGAACGCGGCCGGGTTCAAGGCGACCGTGCAGACAATCGGAAACCGTGAGCTTTACGAGCCGGCGCTGGAGCGTGGGGAGATCCATGTCTTCCCCGAGTACGCCGCGACGCTCACCGAGTTCCTCAACCAGAAGGCCAACGGCAAGACCGCCGCGCCCAAGGCGAGTGGCGACATCAACACCACCATGACCGCGCTCAAGGCGCTCGGCCAGCCGGTGGGGCTGACATTTGGCACCCCGTCGAAGGCGACCGACCAGAACGCGTTCGCGGTCACCAAGGCCTTCGCCGACAAATACGGGGTGAAGACGCTGTCCGACTTCGCGGCCAAGTGCAGCGGCACCGCTTCGGTGCTCGCCGGTCCGGCGGAGTGCCCGCAGCGTCCGTTCTGCCAGCCCGGCCTGAAGGACAAATACAACATCACGTTCGGCTCGTTCCACCAGGCCGACGCCGGTGGTCCGCAGACCAAGACGGAGCTGAAGACCGGCCAGGCCTCGCTGGGCCTGATCTTCTCCTCCGACGGAAGCCTCGCCACCAACTAGCGCAGCAACTCCGCTTGTTAAGTAGGTCAGCTGGGCCTGACACCCATGCTGGGGACTATTGTCCCCAGCATGGGTGTCACACATCACGGCCGCACTGAGCGGCTGGACCTGGCCGACCCGACGCTGCGCGAGTGGAGCTGCACGGTGGTGCACTCCGATCCCGACGGCATCGTGCTTGACCGGTCGGCCTTCTACCCCGGCGGGGGCGGGCAGCCGCCAGACCATGGAGTGCTTGTCTGGCAAGGCGTACAGACCCGCATCGTGGGCACCCGCAAGGGCGACGATCTCTACCTGATCCCCGCCGACGGCGACCCCCTGCCCGCCGCGGGCACGGAGGTCTTCGGTGCTATCGAGGACACCCGGCGCACCCTGCTCATGCGCACCCACTCCGGCCTGCACGTGCTTTGCGGGGTGGTGTTCCGCGACTTCGGGGCGCTGGTGACCGGCGGGAACATGGAGCCGGGCGAGGCCCGGATGGACTTCAACCTTCCCGAGGTACCGGAGGGTTTCAAAGCGAAACTGGAAGAGCTGGTCAACCGTGAGGTGGCGGAAGACCGCCGGGTGGTGACCAAAGTGCTCGGCCGTGCCGAGGCGCTGGCGTTGCCCGACATCATCCGCACCCAGAGCAACCTCATCCCGGCCGAAGAGACCGAGATCCGCATCGTCGACATCGTCGGGCTGGACGTGCAGGCCGACGGCGGAACGCATGTCGCGACCACGGCTCAGATCGGCAAGCTCGAAGTGGTGAAGGTGGAAAGCAAGGGCAAGGCCAACCGCCGGGTGCGGGTGCGCCTGATCTGACGGTTACTGCTCCTCGTCGGCGTCGATGGTCTTCCCGCTTGCCTGGGTGGGCAGCGCGTTGGCGGGAGCGGTGTTGCTGCGATAGCGCTTCATCCGATGCTCGTTCTTGGGCGGCCGGTCATTGGCGAGGATCACTGCCAGCCAAGGCAACAGCACCATGCCGAGGCCACAAAGCGGCAGCCAAAGCCCGAGCAGCGGCACCCGAGCCATGACGAGCACCACACCGGCCACCAAGCACCCGGCCCGCAGCCCCATCATCAGGATGTAGCGGCGCTCGCGCCGCTTGAGCTCCTCCTCCTGACTGATCCGGGCATCGGTGATGAGCTGCGGCCGCTGTTTCATACTCTTATTCTGGCGCATGCGAAGCAATGCGCGGCATTGCCGAGGCGGGTCACCGTATGGATGGGCGGGGTCATCGTGGGGTGGGGTTAGCGGAGGGGTGGGCGGGCGCCTACTTGGCCGACGGCTTGGGCGCCTAGGCGACAGCCTTCGTGCAGGGCCTCCCGGATGTCGGCACCGGCGTCCAGGGCGGCGATGAGGCCCGCGGCGAAGGCGTCGCCGGCGCCGGTGGCGTCGACCACATGGGCCGGTTCGATCGGCACGTGCAGCACCCCTTCCGGGCCTGCCCACAGTGCGCCCCTCGGCCCGAGCTTGACCACCGCGCTGCCGCCAATGGCACGGGCCAGGGTCGCCGCCTGCTCAGCCGGATCCGCAAGCCCCACCAGCGCTTGCGCCTCATCCGCGTTGGCGATCAGTAGGTCGACGCCGTGGACCCACTCCAGGAAGTTGGCGTCCGGCTCGTTCGGCCCTGTCTGGGAAGCCGCAGCAGCACCGGCCGACCCCGTGACATGGGCAGACCTTGCGGCGTAGGCCGAAGGCGGGGCGTGGGCCGAGGGTGTGGGGTAGGCCGGGGGCTGGCGGGTGGTGAGGGCGGCCAGGGGGGCGGCGGAGGCTGCGTCGACACTGGTGCGCAGCCCGGCGGACTTGGCGGAAGCGAGAGCCGCCCGCCCGGCCGGGCGGGAAGCCTGGTCCAGCAAGGTGTATCCGCTCAGGTGCAGGTGCGTCGCGCCCATGGCGATGGCACTGTCCACATCGGAGGGTGAGAGCAGCAGGTTCGCGCCACGGTCACTGATCATCGTGCGCTCCCCCTGATAGGCCAGCACCACAATGCTTCCCGTGCTCGCCCCGGGCCTGATGCTGACCTGGGTGTGCACCCCGGCCGCGCGCAGCTCGGCCAGGCGGTCGCCGCCGGCCAGGTCGTCGCCGACGGCGCCGACGAAGGTCACCGGACGGCCGAGCCAGGCTATCCAGGCGGCCGTGTTGGCGGCCTGCCCGCCGCCGGAGAGGTGAACGGTGGCGGGCGTGTCGGATCCGGTGGCCAGCGGCGCTCGCAACACCGCCAGCACATCGGTAACAAGATCACCGACCGTGATGATCATGCGGCGCGGGCAACGGCGATCTGCGCGGCGAGGGCCGCGTTGCGCAAGATGATCCGCACGTTGACAGCGAGGCTGGCACCCGAGGTGGCGCTGTGGAAATGGCTCAGCAAGACCGGGGTCACCTGCTTGCCCACCACCCGGTCACGCTCCACTATGGACAGTCCTTCGGCCAGTACCCGATCGTGCAACTCGGGATCGAGCTGCTCTGAGACGGGCAGCGGGTTGGCCACCACCAGAGCCGCGCGCTGGACGCCCTGCCGCTGCTGGGCGCTAAGGGCCAGGGCGACCTGTTCCGGCGAGTCCAGCTGCCAGTCCAGCTCGTAACCGCTGTCGGTGATGAAGAAGCCCGGGAACCGCTTGGTGCGATAGCCGGCCACGGCGACCCCCAGTGTTTCCAGCCTCTCCAAGGTGGCGGCAACGTCCAAAATGGACTTCACACCGGCACAGACCACGGCGATCGGGGTACGGGCCAGAGTCACCAGATCCGCCGACTCGTCGAAGGTCTGCGCGGCGTACCGGTGTACCCCGCCCAGGCCCCCGGTGGCGAAGACCGCTATGCCCGCAGCCGCCGCGATCGCGCTCGTGGAAGCCACCGTGGTGGCCCCGGTGGCGCCCGAAGCGGCGGCGACGGCCAGATCGCGTACCGAGAGCTTGGCGACATCGGGTTGCGTGGCCAGGCGGGTGAGGTCGGCGTCGTCGAGGCCCACCCTGATCACCCCGCCGACCATGCCAATGGTGGCCGGGACGGCGCCGTGGTCACGAACCGTCTGCTCGATTTCGCGCGCGATGCGCAGATTGTCGGGCTGGGGCAGCCCGTGCGAGATGATCGTGCTCTCCAGGGCCACCAGTGGCCGGCCGCCGGTGAGTGCGGAACGGACTTCATCGCTCAGGCTCAGGCCGAGGTCAGGCACGATCATGACGCTACCGAATCACACTGGGACTTCCGCTGGCGACCTGAGAGAATGTTCTGGTGACCACACCAACTGTTTCGCCAGATACTGGCACCGTCGTTGAAGAGCGGGTCGATTACCGGCTCGACGAGGGTGATCATGAGCGGCTGTCGCATTACGCGGACAAGACGGCGCTGATGCAGGCCATGGTTGAGGGCACACCGGTGCGGGCGCTTTGCGGCAAGGTCTGGGTTCCTTCGCGTGACCCCAACCGCTTCCCGGTCTGTCCGGAATGTAAAGAGATCTACGAGTCTTTGTCCGACTAGTCTTCCTCTGTGAGCAGTTCGACGACCGCCCTGCTGGTAGGTGATCTCACCGGCGTGGCGGTCTTCGCCGCTTCAGGGGCGTCGGCGGGCGTGGCCAAGCGGCTTGACCTGTTCGGGGTGGTTTTCGTGGGCTTCGTGGCCGCCCTCGGCGGGGGAATCGTGCGCGACCTTGTCATAGACCGCCCACCGGTAGCGTTTTGGGACTGGCGTTATGGAGCCACCGCCGCTGTCGCTTCCTTCGCCGTCTTCTGGTGGCATGCCCGCCTGTCGCGGATCCGCCGCACGATCCTCCTGCTGGATGCGGCGGGCTTGGCCCTGTTCACGGTCACCGGCACCATCAAGGCCCTGGAGGCCGGGGTTCCGGCGATGGGCTCCTGCCTGATCGGGATGCTCACCGGCATCGGCGGTGGCCTCGCCCGCGATCTCCTGATCGGCGAGATCCCGGTGGTGCTCCGCCGGGAGATCTACGCGCTCGCCTCGCTCATCGGGGCGATCATGGTGGTGCTGCTCACCCGGCTCGACAAAGCCACCGTGCTCAACATGGTCGCGGCCGGTGTCGTCGTCCTCGTGGTACGTCTCACAGCCCTGTACCGCCGCTGGTCGGCTCCGCGTCCCAAATTTGGCGACGCGGCGGGCGCAGGCTCTGAATTCATTGGCAGATAAACTCCTGCCTCGTGCTCGAATCCTTTCCACCGCTGCGGGCTTGGCAGCGCAAAGCCTTGTTCGAGTACCTACGAAGGCGCAGTCCCGACTTCCTGGCGGTGGCGACGCCGGGTGCCGGCAAAACCACCTTCGCCCTGCGTATAGCCGCCGAGCTGCTGACCGACGGCACCGTCGACGCGATCACGGTGGTGGCCCCGACCGAGCACCTGAAGCTGCAGTGGGCCCAGGCGGCGGCCCGGGTCGGCATCCAGCTCGACGCCATGTTCCGCAACGCCGACATACACACCACCTCCGACTTCCGCGGTGCCGTGGTCACCTATGCCCAGGTCGGCATGGCGCCGCAGGTGCACCTGCGGCGTACCCTGACCCGCCGCACGCTGGTGATCTTGGACGAGATCCACCATGCGGGCGACTCGCGTAGCTGGGGCGACGGGGTAAAGCTGGCGTTCGAGCAGGCGGAGCGCCGCTTGATGCTCACCGGAACCCCGTTCCGCTCGGACGAGAACCCGATCCCGTTCGTGACCTACGAGCGCGTCGGCGAGGTGCAAAAGTCGCGGGCGGACTCGGTCTACGGCTACGGCGACGCGCTGGCCGAAGGCGTGGTCCGGCCAGTCATCTTTCTCGCCTATTCGGGTGAAACCCGTTGGCGCACAAGCGCGGGGGACGAGCTTGCGGTAAGGCTCGGCGAGCCGCTGACCCAGGATCTCGTCGCGCAGGCGTGGCGCACCGCGCTCGACCCGACCGGCGACTGGATGCCGCAGGTGCTCAGGGCCGCCCATGCGCGCCTGCAGGTGCTGCGGGCCGGTGGGATACCCGACGCCGGGGGCCTGGTCATCGCCTCCGATCAGAACGCGGCCAGGGCCTACGCCAAGCTGCTGGAGGTGATTACCGGCGCGAAGCCGGCCGTGGTCCTCTCCGACGAGGTGGGCGCGTCCAAGAAGATCGGCGAGTTCTCGGCGGATCCGTCCCGGCACTGGCTGGTGGCGGTCCGCATGGTTTCCGAGGGGGTCGACATCCCTCGGCTGGCCGTTGGCGTCTACGCGACGAGCGCCTCCACTCCGCTCTACTTCGCCCAGGCCGTCGGGCGTTTTGTGCGGGCGCGTCGCCCGGGGGAGACGGCGAGCGTTTTCGTCCCCAGCGTCCCGCAGCTGCTGGGGCTGGCAAGCGAGATGGAACTGCAACGCGATCACATTCTCGGCAGGCCGAAGAGCCCGGACGGCCTCGACGACGACCTGCTTGAGCGCGCGCAGGAGTCGGAGAAGGCCAGCGATGAGCTGACCAAGGGCTGGGAGGCGCTGTCCGCCACGGCCGAGCTGGATCAAGTGATCTTCGACGGCGCCACCTTCGGGCTGCCCGCGATGACCGGGACGGCCGAGGAGGAGGAGTTTCTGGGGCTGCCCGGTCTGCTGACCGCCGACCAGGTCTCCGTGCTGCTGTCCAAGCGCCAGGCCGAGCAGGCCGCGTCGGCGCGGCGGGTGAAGAGCAGCGCTCCGGCTCAGGCCCAGCGGGAGGTGGCGCGCGACATGTCGGCGGCGGAGCGCCGGATACACCTGCGAAGGCAGCTGAACGCTCTTGTGGCGGCCCATCACCACCGGACCGGACTCCCGCACGGGAAAATCCACTCGGAGCTTCGTACGCGCTGTGGAGGGCCGCCAAGCGCTCAAGCCACCATCGAGCAGCTGGAAGAGCGGATCTCCATGCTTCAGACGCTGTGAAACGCCGGTAGACAGGCAGAAGGGCGGCCAGTGGAAGCCGCCCTTCTTAGTTCAAGCTCTCTAGTTTTCTGAGCCCCGCCATGTGAATTCGGGGTCTGCCGCCACCTCGACAGCGATCTTTACAAGATCCTCAGCGTACTTGTTGGCGTGGTGTCCACAGAACACCAGCTCGCCCCCACCGGCTAGCTTCACACGCAGTTTCCCCGCCGCATTGCAGCGGTCGCACCGTTCATCGGCGGCTGGGATGGCCGCCGTATCCGGCGGCGGCGTGAGGGTCTGGGTCATCGCCTTCCTCCTCTGGTCGTCACCGATGATCAGGTCCATTTCATTCAGCTCTTGTCCCACTCATCCGTCAACATCGTCGACGTCTCCGGACTTCCCATTGTTACCCCGGGGGACCAGGGTCACAGTCGGGACTGGGTGGGGGGCCAAGCTTACCTGGGGTTGTTGCTATGCCGACTAGTCTGCCGTGCCTTAAGCATTCCACGTCAACGCCTGTGAGCTAACAAAAAGAAGTCAGCCCACAGCGTACGTACGCACGGTTACCGATTCAGTACGATCGGTTGATGTGGCGCAGGCTCAGTCGAGGTAGTCACGAAGTACCTGAGAACGGGACGGGTGCCGCAACTTGGACATAGTCTTTGACTCGATTTGCCGGATTCGTTCCCGTGTGACGCCATAGACCTGACCGATTTCGTCAAGCGTCCGCGGCTGGCCGTCAGTAAGCCCAAAGCGCAACCGGACCACACCCGCCTCGCGCTCGGAAAGGGTCTGCAGCACCTGCTGCAACTGATCCTGCAGCAGTGAGAACGAGACCGCGTCGACGGCCACGACCGCCTCGGAGTCCTCGATGAAGTCGCCAAGCTGACTGTCGCCTTCGTCACCGATCGTTTGATCAAGCGAGATCGGCTCCCGGGCGTACTGCTGGATCTCCAGCACTTTCTCCGGGGTGATGTCCATCTCCTTGGCCAGCTCCTCCGGGGTGGGCTCCCGGCCCAGATCCTGGAGCAGCTCGCGCTGGATGCGGCCGAGCTTGTTGATGA
>NZ_BONY01000112.1 GCF_016862955.1 Rhizocola hellebori
AAAGCGTCGAGCACGGCGTCGCGGAGCTCTTGCCCCGTTAGCGCCCAAGCTGCCCGCTCATCCACACCGAAAACATAGAACAGCAGTACGACAAAAACGGGTCGGCGGCGCAGCCGCCGGGGGTGACCAAGCACGCAGGTGGCGTTGCCGCCCGGGAGGTGCGGCGCGGGACCACGACGTGGCGGCGCAAAAGAAAGTGTTGGTGAGAAATGCTGTGGTGTAGGTGAAACCTGGAACACTGAAGATGATCGTCACATGATGTCCGGTCTCGGTTGGGCGGACGGTAACCTTGGCGGGTGCCTGCTCCCGAGAAGAAGACTGTCGCCCTGCTCACGTTGGGCTGTGCCCGCAACGAGGTTGACTCGGAGGAGTTGGCTGCCCGGCTGGCCGGTGATGGGTGGCAGGTGAGCACTGACGGCTCGCAGGCCGACGTGGTGCTCGTCAATACGTGCGGGTTTGTGGAGAAGGCGAAGCAGGACTCGATCGAGACTCTGCTGGCTGCCTCGGGCACGGGCGCCAAGGTTGTCGCGGCGGGGTGCATGGCTGAGCGCTACGGGCGTGAGCTCGCGGAGAGCCTGCCTGAGGCCGACGCGGTGCTGGGGTTTGACGATTATCCGAGTATTTCGGCGACCCTTGACTCGGTGTTGCGCGGCGAAAAGGTCGAGCCGCATGTGCCGAGGGACAGGCGGGAGCTGCTGCCCATCACGCCGGTGGAGCGGCGTTCGGCGAAGGCTGTCGTGCCGGGGCATACCGTGGTGGACGCGGCGACGCCGGCGCATCTGCGCCCGATTTTGCGGCACCGGCTCGAGAAGGGTCCGGTGGCCTCGCTGAAGCTGGCCAGCGGGTGCGATCGGCGATGTGCTTTCTGCGCCATTCCCTCGTTCCGGGGGTCGTTCGTTTCCCGGTTGCCCGAGGAGTTGCTCGCCGAGGCCGAGTGGCTGGCCCGGTCCGGGGTTCGGGAGCTGGTTTTGGTAAGCGAAAACTCGACTTCCTACGGTAAAGACTTGGGCGACCCGCGTGCGCTTGAGAAGCTTCTGCCGCAACTTGCCGCGATCGATGGCATCGTGCGGGTTCGGGCAAGCTATCTGCAGCCGGCCGAGACGCGGCCGGGGCTGGTCGAGGTCATCGCGAACACGCCTGGGGTAGCGGCCTACTTCGATCTGTCGTTCCAGCATTCGTCCGAGCCGGTGTTGCGGCGGATGCGCCGCTTCGGCTCCACCGAACGCTTCCTCGAGCTGCTTGGCAGCGCCCGTGAGCTGGCCCCGGCGGCTGGGGCCCGAAGCAATTTCATTGTTGGATTCCCCGGTGAGACGCGCGCCGATTTTGAGGAGCTGGTGCGCTTCGTGACCGAGGCGCGGCTGGACGCGATCGGAGTCTTCGACTATTCCGACGAGGATGGCACCGAGGCCGCCGGTATGGACCACAAAGTCACCTCGGCCACCATCAAGCGCCGCTACGAAAAGCTGCTCTCACTTGCCGATGAGCTTTGCGCCCAGCGGGCCGAGGAGCGAATCGGCTCCACAGTGGACGTCATGGTGGACACCATCAGTGACGGTGTCATCGAGGGCCGGGCTGCCCATCAGGCACCCGAGGTCGACGGATCCACCACGCTTGTCGGCGGTTTTGACGGCGCCGCGCTGAGGCCGGGTGATCTGGTCCGGGCGAAGGTTGTGCGCACCGAAGGTGTCGATCTGGTTGCAGAGCCGGTAACTATGGTCTCCGCTGTCGTCACCACTGATTAACGTGGGCACCGTGCGGCTCAAGAAGACTCCGGTCCTGAACGCGGCCAACGCGCTCACTGTCGTGCGAATAGTGCTTATCCCGGTGTTCGTGGCCCTGGTCATCGCCTCTGAGATGACCGATCCGTGGCTGCGTGTCGCGAGCGGCATAGCCTTCAGCGTCGCCTCCATAACCGACTACGTTGATGGATGGGTGGCCCGGCGTTTCGAGCTGGTCACCTCCTTCGGCAAGGTCGCCGATCCCATCGCCGACAAGGCTCTCACCGGGTCCGCGCTGGTGTTGCTCAGCGCCTATGGCGTGCTTCCGTGGTGGATCACGCTGGTGATCCTGGTGCGCGAGTGGGGCATCACCCTGATGCGCTTCTCCATGCTCAAATACGGTGTCATCGCCGCCAGCCGAGGCGGAAAACTCAAGACAGTTCTTCAAATTGCTGCCATCGCCTGGTACCTGTTCCCCTTCCCGTCGCCGTGGTCGGCCGTGGGGATCGTGCTCATGTACGCGGCTTTGATCGTCACGGTGGTGACCGGAATCGACTACGTCGTCGCGGCTTACCGGCTTCGCCGGGAGTCGCAGTGATCGACGCCTATCTGGCACGGCTCGGGCTGCCGCGTGCCAAGCCATCCGTCGACTACCTCTTCGAGCTGCACAGGGCGCACGTGGCGAAGGTGGCCTATACCAACCTTCAGATCATCCGCGACCGGCCCGCCTCGATCGCGTTGGAGTCGTCCGTGGCCGAGGTGCTCGCCGGTCGCAATGGCTACTGCTTCCACCTCAATGGCGCGTTCGCGGAGCTGCTGCGGTCGCTCGGTTTTCAGGTTTCCCTTCATCGTGGGTACGTGGTGCGCCTCCTCGAGTCCGAAGCCGCACTGAACCACCTGGTGCTCGTCGTCCACGATCTCGACGGAATGTGGTTCGTGGACGCGGGGCTGGGCGACGCCCTTTACGAGCCGCTGCCGTTGACGCCCGGCACCTATCGGCAGGGACCTTTCCAGTACAGGCTCGAGCCGTGTGCGCGGCGCGATGGCTGGCGGTTCGAGCATGACCCGGAAGGGTCGTTCGGGGCGATGGAGTTCGAGTCGGCGGGCGCTCGGATAGCTGACTTCGCCCAAGCCCACGAGCACCTGTCCACCTCGCCCAGCTCAACGTTTCGGCGCTTCCTGGTCGCCCAGGTTCGCGAGGCCGGCCGGGTAAGAATCCTGCGCGGCTGCATATTGACGACCATCGACAGAGATGGCAAGCGGGAAGAGCACCTGGACGACCCGCAGCGCTGGCGCGACACGATCGTCGAGCTCGGCGTCGCCGACGAGGGGCTCCTTGAGCTGTGGCCTACCGAGCGTGAGAAACACGAAGCGTGGCTGGCGAGCAAGTGAGCCCGGCGGGCGTGGTCGAGGCGCTACGGGCAAGGGGTCAGACGCTGGCCGTGGCGGAGTCGCTTACGGGCGGGCTGCTTGCGGCGACCATCGTCGACGTCCCGGGTGCCTCGAAAGTGTTCCGCGGCGGGTTTGTCGTGTATGCGACCGATCTCAAGCACAAGCTGGCCGGGGTCGACGCGAGCCTTCTCGCCCTGCGTGGGCCGGTCGACGCGGCGGTCGCCGCCCAGCTCGCGGAGGGCGCTCGTGCGCGCTGCGAAGCCACCTGGGGGCTGGCGACGACAGGTGTCGCCGGCCCGGACTCACAGGACGGCACGGCGGTCGGCACGGTTTTCGTGGCCCTGTCCGGGCCGGCGTCGGCGGTTGAGCAACTCAGCCTCACGGGTGACAGGGCGGCCATCCGCAACAGCGCGGTAACGGCCGCGCTGGCCCTGCTCGCCCATCACCTCGCCTGACCGCTGCGGCGGGTAAGGCCGGACCGCTGCGGGGGGTAAAAGGCAGGGACAACGGCCGGGACAAAGGCGGGCGAGTCGCGGGTGGCTGGCCTACTCTTGGAACCTAATGGCCTGCGTCGTGGCTGATGATCTTTATCACCGCGGTGACCGAGGTGCTTCAAGTGTGAGTTGAGCCATAACATCTACGATCATAAAGTTTTAGCGGCGGGGCGAGGGTGTCGATCTGGCCTCGAAGGGGTACGGTTCATTGGCAGCCGCCGGTGATAACCGTCGGCTAGAGATATAAAGGGGGTGCGCCAAAATGCTCTTGCGAAGAGTGATCGGCGACGCCCTGCGCGCGCGCCGGCAGGGGCAACATCGGACCCTGCGCGAGGTTTCCACGGCCGCGAACGTCAGCCTCGGTTACCTTTCCGAGATTGAACGTGGCCAAAAGGAAGCCTCCAGCGAGCTTCTTGCCTCGATTTGCGACGCGCTTGGTGCGCGTTTGTCCGAGGTGCTGCGTGATGTCAGTGACACGGTCGCTCTCGCCGAACAGGTCGAGGGCGTGCTGCCGTCTACCCCCGCGCAAACCCCGCGGGTGGAAGAGCCGGTCTGGGCCGCCGATGGTCAGGTGGCTGTGACCGTGCGCCGGGAAAACCCGTTGCGCACCACTCTTCGGGCGCGCAACCTGCGTCCGGGCAACGGTTCCGGCACGGCGCGAGGCCGCGAGCTCACGGGCGTCTAGAGCCTCAGGGAGTCGCCAGTAAGGCAGACGCTGTGGGCTGAGTTAGTTCGCTATATCCATCTGTGATCAGTACCTGTCCGTTCGGCATCGGTGCCGCGGCGGGGAATTGACGCTCCTGCGTACCCGGCGGCATGTTGAGGCGCACAGGCTTCCAGCCGAATACACCGCTGCCACCGCGTCGGAGATTTTGTACCGCGGCTCGGTCTCGATGGGCCGGGCCGCGGTTTCGGGTCGGGGTCTCAGCTGATGCGCACGATGTCGCCGGGGTTCACGGCGAGCATGACCGCGGCCCGGCCACCGTTGACGGCTATCGCGAGCTGGTTGGCCGAGTCGGCGAAAACCACCATGCCGCCGCTCGGCGCGTCGGAGAAGGTCTCCCCGCGCATCGCGCGGCAGCCGCCGACCGTGACGCTGTCGGGCAGCTGTTGCAGGTAGGCGCCCGGAGCGGCCAGCTGCACGTTGCCAAAGCGGTCGATGGTGAGCACCTCCGCCTCGATCCAGCCCTCGCCGATGGCTACCACCGGGTCGGGAAGCCGCACCAGGGAATGCGGATCGATCGCCGGGCCGGGCGGGAGGCTGCCGACGGCCAGTCTGGCGGCGGCGGGCGCGAAGACGTCGCGTCCGTGGAAGGTGCGCGACGCCGTGTCCGGAGTGGACAGCTCGTGGGCCGAGGTTATCCCGCCCAGCGCGTCAGCGGCCCAGATCAGCAGCCCGTTGTCCGGCCCGACCAGTACGCCCTTCGGGGTGTGCAGGACAACCGCTCGCCGCTGCGTTCCCACACCGGGGTCGACCACCGCCAGGTGGACCGAGGTGGGCAGGTAGGGCACGGTCTGCGCCAGCACCGCAGCGCCACGCGTCACGTCGCCGGGCGCGATGAGGTGGGTGACGTCGATGATCTTGACTGGCGGCGCGAGGCGCGCGATCTGCCCGTGACAGGAAGCCACGAAACCATCCGACAGACCGTAGTCAGTCGTGAACGAAACGTAATCGAACTCCGGCACGGCTAAGACGCTACAACGGTCTGGCTGTCCTCGCGCGCTTCGATGGCCGCCTTTTTGGCGCGGTTCTGAATCCGCCGGAAAAGCCAGAGCACGGGGATGGTGCAGATGAGCGGGCCGATGATGGCCAGCGGCCGGGTGAGCCACCAGCCCAGGTCCACGTGCGCCTGCTTCTTCATGTCGATGCCGAAGCTGATCCAGGCCAGGAAGAGGAACACCGCCATGCCGGTGCTGTGGACCAGGTACAGCGGGAGGGAGAACTCATTGACCAGCTTGTTGAGCCTTTCCCAGCGGGGCCGCTTGAGCCTGATCTGCATCCCGGGCCGCAACAGCTCGGCCGTGCCGATCTGGAAGAGCAGCAGCGCCACGATCACGAAGGTGGGCGGCCCGATGTTGGAGAAGCGCTCGCCCGGTACGCCGACCATCGTGCCCGGATAGAGCCCGGAGCCGACCAAGCCCACCAGCCCGAACAGGCCCGCCCACATCACCGCCCAATCGTTGTGCCGAGGCGCGTCGACGATCTTCTGGTAGAAGTAGCCCGCCTGATGGGCCAGGCTCCAGACGAGCACCATGTTCAGCCAGCCGGCCTCCTCTATCCCCTTGCCGAAGCGGATGACGTCGACGAGCATTGCCCCGCCCGCCAGCCAGATCACGGCCAGCATGCCGGCCTTGCGGTGCAGCCAAAGGGAAAGCGGCAGGAGCGCGACCAGGCACAGATAGACCGCAAGGAACCACAGCGGGCTGACCACCAGCTTCACCGCGCGGCCGACCCCTTGCAGGTTGAAGTAAGCCCCGATCATCGACCCCAGCGCGATCCACACGAAACACACGATCGTCGCTGGAATCAGCAGCTGGCGGATGCGCCGCAGCACAAAGGAATGCATCTTGACACCACGCGACTGCGCCCGCTCCCACGACTTGAGGTGCACGTAGCCGCCGATGAAGAAGAACAGAGGCAGCACCTGGAAGAGCCAAGTCGCGAGCCAGAGACCGCGGGTGAAACCGAGTGGGCTGGTGGCGTGTGGCCCGTCGTCGCGCCACTCCAGGATGGTGAAGGCCCAATGCCAGAGCACCACCACAATCAAGCTGAGCGCACGTAAGAAGTCGACGTAGGGGTCGCGTTGGTGCGCTGCGGTCGATTCGTGTGCAGGCAATAGCTCGGCGGGGGTGACAGCCGTCATGAACGGCAGCATGCCATCAGGTGTCCAGAGTTACCACCCCGATTAACCCCTCAGTCGTAATCCACGTGGAGTGATTCTGAATCCTGCCGATTCGAGTGCTTTGCCCAGACCGGTCCCGAGGACGGCGTCGCCGTCCGCGCGCTCCACGCTCATCGCCCCGAGAGCGCCCCGCTTCACCGCGGCGGCAAGCTCAGTCGCGGCCCTGAGCAGCACAGACTCATCCTCCACAAAGGATAGAAGGGTGCGCCCGCCCCGCTCTACATAGATCGTCAGCTCACCGTTCACCAGCACCACGAGTGCGCCCGCTTTGCGCCCGGGACGGTGCCCCTCGGCGTTTTGCGGCCAGGGCAACGCCGCCCCGTAGGGGTTGGCCGGATCGGTGGCCGCCAGCACGAGCGCGCGCTTCTCCTCCTCGGTCGCGCGGAGCCGGTCGACCGCGCCGGGCAGGGCAAACTGTGCCGCACCAAGCCCTTCCACGAAATAGCCGCGGCGGGCGGCACCCCTTTCCTCCAGCGCCGCGAGCACGGGATAGACGGCGGCGAAGCCGCCCGGATGTCCTTCCGCGGCAACGGCTCCGCGGATGACCACGCCGTGCCGCTCCAACAGCGCGTCGGCGGTGGTGGCGGCGCGCCTGGTGAGATCAAGATCACGCTCGGCGAGCAGGTGCCAGCGGCCAACGGCGCTGGGCGGGCCGCCCCGGGCGGGCATCCGTGGTCTTCCTGGCCGGCCGAGCCTGGAACGCACCGGTGTGGGCCGGGTGCGGTGTGCGCCGGAGCCGCCCGCCAGCAGGGCCCTGACCGGCGCGAGCGTGTCATTGCCGACGAGGCCGGCCCAAACCAGGTCCCAAAGGGCGGCAACAAGCTCGGCGTCGTCGACCGCCCCGATCCGGTCGGAGAGAGCCCGGAAGAACAATGCCCCTTCGCTCAGCGCGGCGAGGACCGACTCGTGCAGGACGTCCTGGCTCAGCTCCAACGGCGGGGGCAGAAGCAGCTCGGCGGAATCGGCGAAGGCCAGCGCTATCCAGCCGTCGCCACCGGGGATGGAGCCCACGCCGCTCCACACCACCTCGCCCGTGGAGCACAGCTCGTCCAAATAGGACGGTGTGTAGTCGGCGACGCGGGCCGGCAGCACCAGGCGCTCCAGCGCGGAGGCTGGAATCGGCACGCCCTGCAGCTGGTCGATGGCCGCGGCCACCGCGTCAATGCCGTGCGCGTTGGCGCCCACGTGCTGCCAGCGCGGCAGGAACCGGGCGAGGGTGGAGACCGGCACCGGCTCGATCTCCTTGCGCAGCGCGGCCAGACTGCGCCGCCTCAGCAGGCGCAACACCTCGGCGTCGCACCACTCGATATGGCCGCCGTCGGAAGCGGGCGTGAACTCGCCGGAGACCACACGCCCGGAGGCGGCCAGCCGGCGCAGGGTGTGGTCGACGACGGCCACGCCGAGCCCGAAGCGATGGGCGCAGTCGTCGGCACGGAACGGGCCGTGCGTGCGCGCATAGCGGGAGATGAGGTCTACCAAGGGATCCGCGGTCGGCTCCGCGTAGGCGGCGGGCAGCCCGGGCGGAAGTGCCACCCCCAGCGCGTCGCGATAACGCCCCGCGTCTTCCGCGACGATGAAACGGTCTTCGCCCGCGATCCTGATTTTCAAGGCGCGCATGGCCCGGATCAGATCGCTCGTCCATGGGGCCGCATCGCCCAGCTCGGCTTCGGTCAGGTCGCCCAGCTGGCGCAGCATCTCAACCAGGTCCTCGCCGTCGCGCAGGGTGCGGTCGGCCCAGCGAAGGCGTTGCGACGTAAAGGCGATGACCTCCGGATCGAGCAGCTCGCGCAGCTCGACCCGGCCGAGCAGCTCGCCGAGCAGGGTGGGGTCGAGGGCAAGCGCGGCCGCGCGCCGCTCGGCCAGCGGCGCGTCTTCGCCGTAGAGGAAGGCGCCTACGTAACCGAACAGCAGCGAGCGGGCGAACGGCGAGGGTTGGGGGGTGGTGACGTCGACCAGCCGGACCTTGCGGCTGGCGATCTCGCGCATCAGCGAAACCAAAGCCGGCAGGTCGAACACATCGCGCAGGCACTCACGCGCCGCCTCGAGCGTCACCGGGAAATCGGCGTATTCGCGGGCCACCTCGAGCAGCTGGCTCGAGCGCTGGCGCTGCTGCCACAGCGGTTGGCGCTTGCCCGGATCGCGTTTGGGAAGCAGCAGCGACCGGGCGGCGCACTCACGGAAACGGGCCGCGAACATGGCCGAGCCGCCCACCGCGTCGGCCACGATGGACTCAATCTCCTCCGGATCGAAGACGAAGGTTTCGGCGTCGGGCGGTTCGGAAGCCATCTCGGGCAGGCGAACCACCACGCCGTCATCGGCGGCGTGCACCTGGGCGTCAACGCCGTAGCGCTCCTGCAGCCGCTGTCCGATGGCCAGCGCCCAGGGCGCGTTGACCGTCGCGCCCAGCACGCAATGCAAGACGATGCGCCAATCTCCCAGCTCGTCGCGGAACTTCTCCACAAGCACCGTGCGGTCGTCGGGCAGCACCCGGGTCGCCTGCCGCTGCTCCTCAAGGTAGGCCTTGAGATTGGCTTGGGCGCTGGCCTGCAAAGTGTCCAATGTGGATGTCTTGCCAGCCTTGCCCGCAGCGGTCTGCGCCGAGCGCAGGTAGGCGCCCAGCGCCTTGCCCAGCTCAACCGGGCGGCCCTGGGTGTCGCCCTTCCAGAAAGGCAGCCGGGCCGCCTGGCCGGGCGCGGGGGAGACCAGCACTCGGTCGGGGGTGATGTCCTCTATCCGCCAAGAGCTGGTGCCCAGGGCGAAGACGTCACCGACCCGCGACTCGTAGACCATCTCCTCGTCGAGCTCGCCGACCCGGCTTGGTTTGGCGGCGCCGGCCAGGAAGACGCCGAAGAGCCCGCGATCGGGGATGGTGCCGCCCGAGGTGACCGCGAGGCGCTGGTTTCCGGGACGGCCGGTGAGCTTGTCGGCCGCCCTGTCCCACACGATGCGGGGCCGCAGCTCGGCGAAAGCCGTTGAGGGATAACGGCCCGCGAGCATGTCGAGGGTGGCGTGCAGAGCCGACTCGGGCAGCTCGGCAAAGGGCGCCGCCTTGCGGATCAGCGTGGCTGCCTCGGCGACCGTCCACTCGTCGAGCGCCGTCATCGCGATGAGCTGTTGCGCGAGCACGTCCAGCGGGTTGTGCGGATAGTCAATGGGCTCAAGCTTTCCGCCCATCATGCGCAGCGACACCACCGCACAGGCCAGCAGGTCGCCGCGGTGGACGGGAAAGACCACCCCTCGCGACACCGCGCCCACTTGGTGACCGGCCCGGCCGACCCGCTGCATGCCCGCCGCCACCGTGGGCGGGGCGCCGACCTGGATCACCAGATCGACCGCGCCCATGTCGATGCCGAGCTCGAGGCTGGAGGTGGCCACCACCGCCGGCAAGCGCCCCGACTTCAGCTCCTCCTCGATCTGCTTGCGCTCCTCCTTCGACACCGACCCGTGGTGAGCGCGGGCGATGAGGCCAGGCGCGCCATAGGAAGCGCCCGACTGGGCCATGATCTGGGCCGGCATCTCCTGCAGCGCGCGCTGCTCGATGTCGAGCTCGTTGAGGCGGGCGCAGAGCCGCTCAGCGCCTCGGCGCGAGTTGGCGAAGACGATGGTCGAACGATGCTGCTTGATGAGCGTGTAGATGCGCTCCTCCACGGCCGGCCAGATGGATGCCCGGCGCGGGCCCTCGTCGTCGGCGCGGCCCTCGTCGAGCGCGGTCATGTCTTCGACCGGGACCTCGACGCTGATCTCGATGGTCTTCGAGGACTCGGGCCGGACCACCTCCACCGGCTGGACTCCGCCCAGGAACCTGGCCACCGTCTCGACCGGCTCGACCGTCGCGGACAGCCCGATGCGCTGCGCGGGCTTGGGCAGCAGGGCATCGAGGCGCTCCAGGGAAAGCGCGAGATGGGCGCCGCGCTTGCCGCCCGCCACCGCGTGCACCTCGTCGACGATGACGGTCTCTATGCCGCGCAAGGACTCTCGGGCCTGGGAGGTCAGGATGAGGAAGAGCGACTCGGGCGTGGTGATGAGGATGTCGGGCGGCCGCCGCTGGAAGGCGCGTCGCTCATCGGCCGGGGTATCGCCGGTGCGCATGCCCACCGTGATGTCGGGCTCGGGCAGACCGAGCCGGGCCGCGGCGTGTTTGATGCCGGTCAGCGGCGCGCGCAGGTTGCGCTCGACATCGACCGCGAGCGCTTTGAGCGGGCTCACGTAGAGCACCCGGCATCGCTTCAAAGGCTCCACGGGCTGCGGCTCGTGGGTCAGCCGATCGAGTGCCCAGAGGAAGGCGGCCAATGTTTTGCCCGAGCCGGTCGGGGCAACTACCAGCGCATGAAGACCCTTGGTGATCGCGTCCCAGGCACCCGCCTGCGCGGCCGTGGGCGCGGCGAACACCGCGTCGAACCACGCCCGTGTCGCCTCACCAAAGCGATCCATCACGCCGTCAATCCTGCCTGCTGGGTGCGACATCCGGCCAAGACGTATGACTTGTCTGCCATGGGCGATTCGCGTAGGGTCGTGGTCACGGTTTGTAACCCAGCCCTCACGGTGCGGGAGGACGGACGTCATGGACGAAAGACGCAGTCATCAGCACGAATCGGATGTTCTGCTACGGCAATTGGATGGACACCTAGCGCGGCTCGAAGCCCGGCGTGAGCACCATGAGCTCGCCCTGGCCACCGGGGTCGCGGCAAGACTGCGCGAGCTCATCACCGACACCATGCGGTCAAGTGCGGTCGACCGCGCGCGGGTGCGCGCGGCCGTTCACTATTTCGTGGTACGCCCCATCCATCTTGGACTATGGGTGGTCAACGACATCATGCGCGACCTGGGTCGCCACGACCTGCTCACCCCCGAACCATCGCTCACCTCTACCTCCAGCGCCTGAGCGATCAGCCGGAGTTAGAGGGTGGCGGTGGCCAGTTTGAGGCCGAAGCCTATGAACACCGCGCCTACCGTGGCGGTGCCCGCCTTGGCCAGCAGCCGGCGACGGCGGAACGCTTCGGCCAGATGGCTTCCCCCGAAGATGAGCGCGGTCAGGTAGAGCGCGCTCATGATCTGCACGATGACCGCCAGCACCAGGAATGACAGCGCCGGGTAGGCGTAGCCGGGGTCGACGAACTGGACGAAGAACGAGATGAAAAAGAGCGTGGCCTTCGGATTCATGAAGGCGCTGATGGTGAACGCACGCCGGAACGGGCTCTTGGTCTCGGCGGGCGCAGGCTCCTCAAGCTTGGCCGGCTCTCGCCGGCGAAAGGCACCGAGGATCATCTTGAGGCCGAGGTAACCGAGATAGGCAGCACCCGCGTACTTGATGAAATAGAACAACGGCGGATACGCGCGCAGAACCGAGGCGACACCGGCCGCCGAGGCGAGCATCAGGATGCTGTCGCCGAGGAAGACTCCAAAAGCCGCCTGGTAGCCCGCTTTGACCCCGCGCTGAGCGGCGGTGCTCAGCACGAAAAGCGAATTCGGCCCGGGCAGCAGGATGATGGCCACCGTGCCGATGACATAGGTCCAGATATCGGTGACACCGAACATGACACTCAGTCTCGCAGCCGAGATCGCAAACTCGACTGTGCTTTCGGCCACTCTTGAGCGATCATGCTGAAGAGCGCCGAGTCCCGCCGGGTGCCGTCGTTGCGGAAACGGTTGCCGCGCAAGGTTCCCTCGCGGGTGGCGCCGAGGCGCTCGATGGCCTGCTGCGACCTGAGGTTGCGCACATCCGTCTGCCAGCTGACCCGTTGCGCGCCGAGCACCTCGAAAGCGCGTTCCAGCAGCATCAGTTTGGCCTCGGTGTTGACCCCGCTGCGCCACGCTTTGCGGGCCAGCATGGTGCCCCCGATTTCGAGCGACTGGAACGCTTCATCGGGGAAGTAGGACGTGGTACCCAGCAAAGCATCGGTTTTTGCGCAGCGCTGAACCCAGGCGACCCGGCCGGGATTGGCCAGGATCGTCGCGATGAATGGCGTCATCCCGGCACGTTCGCGAGGCCGGGCGTAGGGGATGTAGGGCCAGACCTCCTCGTCGTCGAGGGCGTCGAAAAGCTCATCGGAGTGCGACATTTCGAGCGGCTCCAGCACCACATGCTTGCCCCGCATGACCACCGGCTCGAACCATGGGCTCGCGGCAAGATAGCCGGGCCTCGGCGCGGTGACCCCGGCGGCGGGTTGCGGGCGGCCGGCGTGAAGCTTGAGCGGCACGACCCCGGCCCAATAGGGCAGGCCCAGATCTTCTTCGTCGTCATTGACCCCGCCCACCCGGGACCGGACCGAGACCTCGGTCAGCGTGAGGGCCAGCACCGCGGTCTGGGCAAGCTCTTTGGTGTTGGGCGGCCGGGTGTGCGCGGACCGGCCCGCACCCAGCTTCTCCACGAGCGCCGCGAGAACCTCAAGCTTGGTGGTCTCGTCGGTCACCGGCGTGGCGATCCCATGCGCGACAAGCGATCGATAGTTGGCGCTGTGGTGGAACTGTGAGCGCGCCAGCACCAGCCCGTCGAGGTGGGTGACCGAGAGGCAGACCCGAAGGCCCGCGCTGGAGGCGGCAAGCAGGGGGCGTGACCCGGTGGAGCCGTGCACATAGACGGTTTCGCCGATCCGCACGATCAGCGTGGGCAGCGCGCGCGGCTCACCGTCGACGGTGAAGGAGAGCGTGCAATGCCATGCCTCGTCGAGGATCTGGTGGGCCAGATCGCGGTCGTAGGACATCCGTTCGCGCATCCGCATCGCCGTGGTGCGCTCGGTCATCGGATAGGTCATTGCCATCCCGCCTTT
Source organism: Rhizocola hellebori (assembly GCF_016862955.1). Lineage (GTDB taxonomy): Bacteria > Actinomycetota > Actinomycetes > Mycobacteriales > Micromonosporaceae > Rhizocola > Rhizocola hellebori. The sequence goes on from NZ_BONY01000112.1 coordinate 13,275, forward strand.
GTTCTAGTACATTCTTAGAACTGTGGCAGTACATTATCGGGTGTCCGGTGAGACGGCAACCGCCATTGCGGCGTCCATCGAAGAAGGCGTACGCGGGGGCGCGCTGAAGCCGGGCGCGGCCCTGCCCGCGGTGCGGGCGCTCGCTGTCGAGCTGGGGGTAAGCCCGGCCACCGTGGCCTCGGCCTACCAGCGGCTGCGCCAGCGCGGCATCGTGGCCACGGCCGGGCGCAACGGCACGCGGGTCCGGTCGGCCCCGCCGATCTCGGCTTTGCGCTCGACCCGTGCGGTGGCGGTGCCCGATGGGTTGCGCAATCTCTCGTCAGGCGAGCCCGACCCGGCTCTGCTGCCGCGCTTGCAAACCACTTCCGCCGCCAACGTCGGCTACTCCGGCGCCGGGCCGCTGCCCGAGTTCCTCGCCGCCGCCAAGAAGCGGCTGCCCCGGCTGCCCAGCGACACCCGGCTGACCCTGGTCTCCGGCTCCCTCGACGGCATGGACAAGGTGCTCACCGCCCATCTGCGCCCCGGCGACCGGGTGGGCGTGGAGGACCCCGGTTGGGCCGCCTGCCTGGATCTGTTGGCGGTCTTGGGTTTGGTACCGGTCCCGATCCCGGTCGACGAGGAGGGCCCCACCCTCGACGGTGTTCTCGCCGCCCTCGAGCGCGGAGTCAGCGCGATCATCGTGACCACCCGCGCGCAGAACCCGACCGGCGCCGCGGTAAGCGCGGCCCGGGCTCTCCTGCTGCGGCCCTTGCTCAAAGACGTCCTCGTGATCGAGGACGATCACGCGGCGGAGCTGGCCGGAGTCCCCTTGCACTCGGTGGCCGGGGAGGGTCCGCGCTGGGCCTTCCTGCGCAGCGCCTCGAAGCCCTACGGCCCCGATCTGCGCTGCGCGGTGCTCGCCGGTGACCCGGAGACGGTGTCGCGAGTGGAGGGACGCATGCGGCTGACCTCGGGCTGGGTGTCCACCCTGTTGCAGCGCACCCTGTTGCAGCTGTGGGAGACCTTCGACCCGGTACAGGCCGGGCAGGTGTACGACCGCCGCCGCGACGCGATGCTGGCCGCTCTGCGCGCGCGGGGCGTGGCAGCGTTCGGCAGAACCGGGATCAACGTGTGGATCCCGGTTCCGGACGAGACCCAGGTGATCGCCGCGCTGCGCGACGCGGGCTACGCCGTCGCGCCGGGCAGCCTCTACCGGGTGGCCAGCCCACCGGCGGTTCGCGTCACCATCGCGACGCTTAAAGAGTCCGAAGTGGACGATCTGGCCGATGCTGTGGCAAGGGCGATTAGAAATGACTTGCGCCCGATGGTAGGCAGATAGGATGCGACCCTCGCCTGGCGAAGTTCTTCACTTTTCCGAAGACCCGACGATCACGCGGTTCGTGCCGCAGGAGCAGTACGTGTGGGCGGTCGGCTTCGATCGCGCACAGGACTATTGGTTTCCCAGACAATGTCCGCGCGCGATGGCCTGGGTGACCGAGGGCACCACCGACCGGTCCTTGCTCAGCCCTGGCGCCGACCGGGTGCACGTCATCGAGTACGGGTGGCTGGAAGCGATGCAACAGATCGAGCTTTACGCCTACCGGCTTCCCGCCGAGCCCTTCGAGCCGATCGGCGAGGCCATGCACGCGATGGTGGCGACCGAGCCGGTGGAGCCGCTCGAAGCGCCGCAGCCGGTTGGCAGCCTGCTGCGCCTGCACGAGGAAGCGGGGATAGAGCTGCGGCTCGTGCAGAACATCTGGCCCTGGTGGCATCGGGTCATCGAAAGCGACCTCGGCTTCAGCGGCATCCGGCTACGCAACGCGAAACCGGCGCCCCATACGGAGACGCCGGTTTCGGTCAGTTGAGAATCGCTGCCTCTCAGGGGCGACCTGCCGCGCGTTGCTTCGCACGCGCCAGAATTATGGAATCAGCGGCGGGTAGGAGGGGTCGAGCAGGCCACGGTCGCGAAGGTCGCGGTAGAGCGGCACCTCCTCGTGGAAGTGGCCCCAGGCGTGGTCACCACCCTCGATCTCGTCGTTGACCCGGCCCTCGTCGAGCGCGCCGCAGAGCTGCTTCTGCACCGGGGTCAGCTGACCGCGCGCCTCGGCGGGCACCATGTGGTCACGGATGGCCACCCAGCGGTAGGTGTAGCCGAAGAAGACCACCTTGCGGGTCAGCTCCGAGTAGTTGTTGGAGCGCGCGTGCCAGATCCGGCGGTCGAAGAAGACCGCGTCACCAGCGTTGGCGCAGACCTCCATCGCCCCTTCCGGGTCGGGCCACTCGATGTCGCGCCGCGGCGGGCCATCGATGCGGTTGGTCAAGTGGGAACCCTTGACCACCTTGAAGTTGCCGCGCCCGGTTTCGGAGACGTCGGAGAGCCAGAAGGCCAGCTTCACCGAGATCCGGGGGCGCGGGTTGGTCTCCAGCTCCCTGTTCTGGCGGCCACCGTCCTGGTGCCACTCGAAACGGAAGGGCTTGGGCTCGCGGATCGGCGGGTGTACGTCGAGGTGCGAGTGGTAGACATGCACGTTCCAGCCGAGCATGGACCAGACCAGTGGGAAAGCGTTCGGGTGATCGACCAGTCCGGCCAGCTCAGGACAGCTGGCGACCGCACTCAGCTTGTGCAGTGAGCGATCCGGCCCGAGCTTGCCAACAGCTTCGTGCTCCGCGTAGACCCGGTCGACCGCCGCAGCGTAGTGCGCCACCTCGTCGGGAGTCAGCACATTGCGGATGATCACGAATCCGTCGCGCTCGAACTGTTCACGCTCCTCGGCGGTCATGACGCGCGTAACTGCTGTATCAGCAGTCGGTGTGGTGGTCAAGACGTCCCTCCGGGGGTGATAAAGGGTTCACGTTTGCTGGGCCAGCCTAGCGTCACACCTGTAGGTTCGACACCCGTGACCCCTCTGCGCGAATCTGATCACTCTGTGGTTCAAGCGCGCACTGTGCGTTTGCTCATGCTGGTGGAGATCATTACGGGCCTCGGGGTGGCCCTGGGCATCTCGGTAGGGGCTCTGCTCACCAATGACATGGCCGGCACGGCGCTGTCCGGCGTGGCTCAAAGCGGTGCGGTCATCGGCGGTGCGCTGATGGCGATCCCCGCCTCGGCCCTGATGCAGAAGTCGGGCCGGCGACCCGGTCTGGCCCTGTGTTACCTGGTCGGCGCCGCCGGTGCCGCGGCCGTGCTCACCGCTGCGGTCCTCGGCTCGGTGCCGCTGCTATTCCTCGGGTTCTTCCTTTTCGGCTCGGGCAACGCCGGAAAGCTGGCCGCCCGCTACGCCGCGGTCGATCTGGCCACCGACGAGGTGAGGGGCCGCCACCTGTCGATGGTGGTCTGGGCGACCACCATCGGCGCCGTCATCGGGCCCAACCTCGCTGCGCCGCTTGGCGACTCGATCCAGGGCGTGCCCACGCTGGCGGCGCCCTTCGCCTTCGCCGCGGTCGCGTTCTTCGTGGGCGCCTTGCTGATTTTGCTCTTCCTGCGCCCAGATCCGCTCTTGCTCGCGGGCGGGAAGACGCCGACGCGGGAAAAGGTGAGCATGCGCCGGGCCTGGGAGGCGGTTCTCGTTTCGCCCGGAGCCCGGATCGGCATCACGGCCACCTCCATCGGCCATCTGGTGATGGTGGCGGTCATGTCGATGACCCCGCTCTACATCGGCCAGACCCACTCCGACGCGGACACGCTGCGCATCGTCGGCTTCGTCATCAGCGCCCACATCGCCGGGATGTACGGGCTTTCCCCGGTCGTCGGCTGGCTCACCGACCGTCTCGGGCGTAAGCCGGTCATCCTCACCGGGGTCGGGTTGCTGGTGACCGCCTGCGTGATCGCGGGCACCTCCGGGCACCACACGCCCCAGCTGACCATCGGGCTGATCCTGCTGGGGCTGGGCTGGTCGTGCACGATGGTGGCCGGTTCCACCCTTTTCACCGAATCGGTACCGCTGGAGGTGAAGGCCCGCGCGCAGGGCCTTTCGGATCTGGCTACCGGCTTGACCGGGGCGAGTGCCGGGTTGGTTTCCGGGCTTGTGGTCGGCTTTTTCGGGTACCAGTCGCTGACCATAATCGCGGCCATCGCCACGATTCCGCTTATCGCGGTCGCGCTGCGGCCGGTCCCGGTGCCTCAGTCATAGAGGTAGCGCAGGGCAACGGCGCCGCGACTGGTCACCCGGCGTGTGCCGTCGTGGCGCCACTGAGCACGATTCGTCTAAAAGACGTTGTGCCGCACCGGTCCCGAAGGCGTCAGGGTGAACGAAGAGGGCGTAGAGACCACTGACTCGTGGGTCGTCGTCAGGCCCCACGTAGCTGTAGCCGACAACTCGGCCGCCCTGATCGGCCACGAGCATCACATGGGTGTCCCTCTCCCGGGTAGCTCTTTCGCGCCACACCTGCACCTGCGCCTGCGGCGTCACGCCGGCCAGCTCGGCCGCTTCCAGCAATCCGGTGTAGGCGTGCAGGCGCGACGCGGCGTCAACCTCACCCACGCCGGGAAGATCGGAGTCCTCCGCCTGGCGAACGATCAAGGGCATCCGGGGATGATAACGATCGCGTGGCACACTGGCCGGATGCGGCAGACCGACTTCTGGGATCGGATGGGCCAGGCGTTCGGCCCGGCCTATGCGCGGAGCGTGGCAAAAGACCAGGCCCTGACCGAGCTCGGCGGGCGCACGGTCACCGCCGCGCTCGCCGACGGCATAGACGTGCAGATCATCTGGCGCGCGGTCTGCGCCCAATACGACGACAGAATTCCCTCGCGACTCAAATAGGGCGTGGCGCGTTGAGGCTCGTACACGTGTTCGGCTAGGCTCAGCGCGTTCTGTCAGACCCGGCATCTAACGTGATTGCGTGACGAAGAGGGCTCCGGTTAAGACACCACGTGAAGAGGTGGCGACGAGGATGGCAACTGTTCCCGACAAGGGCAAGGCACTAGACCTCGCACTTGCACAGATCGACAAGCAGTTCGGCAAGGGCTCGGTCATGCGCCTGGGCGAGCGCCCTGTGGTGCAGATGGCGGTGATCCCCACCGGCTCCATCGCCCTCGACGTGGCGCTGGGCATCGGTGGGCTGCCCCGCGGCCGCATCGTCGAGATCTACGGCCCGGAGTCCTCCGGTAAGACAAGCCTTGCCCTGCACGCTATTGCCAGCGCTCAGCGCAACGGCGGCATCGCCGCGATCATCGACGCCGAGCACGCGCTCGACCCCGACTACGCGAAAAACCTTGGCGTTGACACCGACGCGCTGCTGGTGTCGCAGCCAGACACCGGTGAGCAGGCCCTCGAAATCACCGACATGCTGGTGCGCTCGGGTGCGCTCGACCTCATCGTCATCGACTCCGTCGCGGCGCTGGTGCCCCGCGCCGAGATCGAGGGCGAGATGGGTGACAGCCATGTCGGTCTGCAGGCCCGGTTGATGAGCCAGGCCCTGCGGAAGATCACCGGCGCGCTCAACAACTCCAACACCACCGCGATCTTCATCAACCAGCTGCGCGAGAAGATCGGCGTGATGTTCGGCAGCCCCGAGACCACCACCGGTGGTAAGGCGCTGAAGTTCTACGCCTCGGTGCGTCTGGACATCCGCCGCATCGAGAGCCTCAAGGACGGCACCGACATCGTCGGTAACCGCACCCGGGTCAAGGTGGTGAAGAACAAGCTGGCCAGCCCGTTCAAGCAGGCCGAGTTCGACATCATGTACGGCAAGGGCATCTCGCGCGAAGGCTCGCTGATCGACGTCGGCGTGGAGCAGAGCATCATCCGCAAGGCCGGTGCCTGGTACACCTACGAGGGCGACCAGCTCGGCCAGGGCAAGGAGAAGGCGCGCGAGTTCCTCAAGGAGAACCCAGACGTGGCCGCCGAGATCGAGAAGAAGATCCTCGAGAAGCTGGGTGTGGGCGTGTCCACCTCGGATGCCGCGGGTGGCCCCGCGCTTCCTCCGGTCGACTTCTAACGGGCCGGCCAGTCACAGATGGCCCGCACCGGAAGGGGCTGGGACGCGAAGCCGCCAGACCCACGCCGCGCCGCCAACCGGCGGCGCGGCGAGGCGCGGTCCACTCCCGACACACCGCCCGACGCCGAGCCCTCCGGGCGCCGCACCTCGCTGCCCCGGAGCACCGCATCAGCAGATTCCGCCACGCCGACAGACCCGGCCGAGCCTTCTGGTCGCCGCACCTCGCTGCCTTGGAGCGCTACGCCGCCGGCCGCTTCGGCCGGGTCTGGCACGCGTGGTGGCGGCCGGCGGGTCGGCGGCCGCGGGCAGTTCGGCCGCGGGCAGTCCGGTGATGGGCAGGCTGGCGACGGGCAGGCTGGCGACGGGCAAGTCGGTGATGGCGGGCAGTCCGGTGATGAGGGACGGGGCAAGGGAGGTCGCGGGCGGTGGGGCACCCGGCGTAGCGGGCGTGACCAGGCGGGCGGCGACACGCCCGAGCCGAAGGACCCATATGAATTGGCACGGGAGATCTGCCTGAGGCAGCTTTCGACCCGGCCCCGCACCCGTTCCGAGCTGGCCTCTGCGCTCAGGAAGGGTGGCGTGGAGCAGGAGGTCGCCAACGCGGTGCTCGATCGCTACGGCGAGGTCGGAATGATCGACGATGCCGCTTTTGCCCGTGCCTGGGTCACCAGCCGCCATCACAGCAAGGGTCTGGCCGGCCGAGCGCTGGCTCAGGAGCTGCGGCAGCGCGGCGTGGAGCAGGAGGTCGCGCAGGAGGCTCTGTCCGAGCTGGACGCGGAGACCGAGGCGGAGACCGCGCTGGAGCTCGCGACCCGCAAATTGAGAAGCACTAGAGGCGAGCCGGAGGCGGTTTTCCGCAGGCTGTTGGGGATGCTGGCGCGTAAGGGATACTCGGGTGGCGTGGCGGTCCGGGCGGTCAAGGAAGCAATGGCCACCAGGGACGCAGAGCTGGCAGACCTGATAGATCCGGACGTTTACGAAGAATAGGTGAATGTCCGGCTTGGTGTCCGATCATGAGTTCTTGACCGGACCACCCTCGGCCGCCTAGCCTCGCAGTGAAGAGGTAACACCAACCAGCAACAGCTATAGCGCACAACATAGAACGCGTAACAGTACGGCAACATTTTTCCTGGTGAGAGCACCGGCCGCGCCCCTAGGCAGGTGCTCTGGCCTGCTGTCCCTGGTTAGGTGTGGACCTTTCGCCCCGGCGTTCGCCGGTGTCGTGATGGTTCAGGAGGCGGCGATGGTCGGACGAGCCGGAAAAGGGCGCGCGTCCACTTTCGCGCCGCAGGGCGGGCACGGTCATGCCGTGCATGACAGGGGAGCAGCAGTCGTGACGGAATCAGGGGCCCTCGCTGGGCTGTGTCCGGCGGGCATGCCATGAACCCGTTCGAAAGCGTCATGCTCGTCGCCATCATCCTGCTGGGACTGATGGTGGCGACAATGATGCTGGTCGGCCTGCGGTTGCTGCGGCGTCTCAACGGCCCGACCGGGCCCACCGGGGCGCCCTTGAGCGTCATTGTTGATGATCCCGAGGTGGCGGCCGAGCGGGAGCGTCAGCGCCAAACCTTGGTCGAGCTGCAGTCGTCGGTCTCCCAGGCGCAGAGCGCGTTAGAACACGAACGCCGTCAGGTGGCCCAGGCCCAGGCCGAAGCGGTCGCGGTGCGTGCGGAGAGTGCCGCGGCCAAAGCGGAGGTGGCCACGGCGCGCTCAGAGGCACAGCGGGTGCTCGACAACGCCCACTCCGAAGCCGACTCGGTGCTGCAGCGCGCCCACCGAACCGCGGAGGAAGATGCTGAGCAGCTGCGCTCCACCGCCAAGCGCACGGGCGAACGCGAGATCGCGATGCTCACCGCGACCGCCAAAGAGCAGGCGGCCGAAGCGGAGCGCAGGCTGCAGCGGCTGGACGAGCGGGAACGGCTGCACTCCGACGAGGCGGAAAGGCTCGCCGAACGCGAAAGGCTCAACGCGGAAGAGGCCGAGCGGCTGGCCGAACGCGACCGCAGGATCACCGCATCCGACGCCGAGCTGGCCAAGGCCGAGATGGCGCTGCAGATCCGCAAGCTCGAGCTGGAAGAGGCCCACGAGCAGCGGCGTCGCGAGCTGGAAAGGGTCGCCGGGTTGACCGCCGAGCAGGCCAAGGCGGAGCTGGTCGAGACGATCGAGATGCAGGCCAAACGCGAAGCGGCGTTGCTGGTACGCGACATCGAGGCCGACGCCCGGATCAACGGTGAACAGCGAGCGCGCCACATCGTGGTCGACGCGATCCAGCGGGTGGCCAGCGAGCAGACCGCGGAAAGCGTGGTCAGCGTGCTGCACCTGCCCAGTGACGAGATGAAGGGCCGCATCATCGGGCGCGAAGGCCGCAACATCCGCGCCTTCGAGACCGTGACCGGGGTCAACCTGATCATCGATGACACGCCCGAGGCGGTGCTGCTGTCCTGTTTCGATCCGGTCCGGCGTGAGATCGGCCGGCTGACGCTGGAGAAGCTCGTCCTTGATGGACGGATCCATCCACACCGGATAGAGGAAGTGCACGAGCTGGCGCGCCTCGAAGTCGAGCGGATGTGCCTGCGGGCCGCCGAGGACGCGCTGGTGGAGGTGGGCATCACCGACATCCACGACGAGCTGGTGAGCCTGCTCGGCCGGCTGCGCTACCGCACCTCGTACGGGCAGAACGTGCTCAAGCACCTCGTCGAGACCGCGCACGTAGCGGGGATCATGGCCTCGGAGCTCAAGCTCGACCCAGCGTTGATCAAACGGTCGGCCTTCCTGCACGACATCGGCAAGGCGCTGACCCACGAGGTCGAGGGCTCACACGCGATCATCGGAGCCGACCTGGCCCGCCGCTACGGCGAGAGCGAAGAGGTGGTGCACGCGATCGAGGCCCACCACAACGAGGTACAGCCGCAGACCATCGAGGCGGTCCTCACCCAGGCCTCCGACGCCTGCTCCGGCGGCCGTCCGGGCGCCCGGCGCGAGTCGCTCGAGGCCTACGTCAAGCGGCTTGAGCGCATCGAGGAGATCGCCGGCTCGAAGGCGGGTGTGGAGAAGGTCTTCGCCATGCAGGCCGGACGGGAAGTCCGGGTCATGGTGCGGCCTGAGGACGTCGACGAGATCGGGGCGGCGGTGCTCGCCCGCGATGTGGCCAAGCAGATCGAGGAGGAGCTGACCTATCCGGGTCAGATCCGTGTCACCGTGGTGCGCGAGTCACGCGCCACTGAGATCGCCCGCTAGCGCGGCGCGCGGGCCTGAGCCGGAATGTCGGCTTCCTTGATCGGCTCACCGGACGCCTCGATGCTCAGCTCCAGCGCGGAAACCGCGGCGGCCGGCGCGACGGCGACCAGGCCGCTGCGCCGTGTCCGGCGCTGGAAGTATTCGGCCAGCTTGGACAGCGCGTAGCAGACCGCCATGTACATGATCCCGACGGTCAGGTACATGGGAAGCGAGTTGTTGAGGACCTCGACGATGCCGCGTCCCACCCGCAGCGCCTCCTCGTAACCGACGATAAGACCGCCGAGCGAGGTGTCCTTGAAGATCACGACCGCCTGGCTGATCAGCGCCGGCAGCATGATGCGGAAGGCTTGAGGCAGCTGGACCAGGCGGATGCTCTGCCCGGCGGACAGCCCCACGGCCGAGGCGGCTTCGCGTTGCCCGGTGGGCAGACCGGCCATGCCCGAGCGCAGGATCTCTCCGATCACGACGCCGTTGTACAGGGTCAGGCCGACGATCACCGTCCACAGCGGGTCCCACTGGAGGTAGTTGTCAGCGATCTTGCCGACCAGGAACAGGGTCACCACCACGGGCAGCCCGCGGAAGAACTCCACCCATACCCGGCTGATGCCGCTCGCGCCCATCGAGCCGTAGTAGCTGGCGGCGGAGAGCAGGCGGGGCCGGTCGTCGTATCGGCGCCCCTTGTTGGCGCGCAGCTGGGCCCGGAGCATGGCTAACCCCGTACCCACGATAAAAGAAGCGAGAAGGGCGAGGATGGCGGCCTTGAAGGTGGCTGTCCATCCATCGCGCATGCGGTCCCACAACGGCGAGAAATATTCGTTGCCCGGATCGATGATGGGGCCCCACAGCTGCATGCTCAGCTGCCCGTGGTCCTGCAAGGGGCGGAAGACGAAGAAGTAGAGGCCCACGATGATCAAAACGCCGGCCAGGAGGCTGGCGATCAGCGTGTTGCGCCGGGTGCGGGGTCCGGGAGCGTCGTAGAGAACGTTGTTGCTCATCGGATCGTGGCCGCCCGCCTGCGCTCAACCGCATCGAGAAAAAGTCCTAAGGGGATGGTCAGCAAGAGATATCCCCCTGAGAGCCCAAGGAAAACCGGAAGCAGCGGGAGCCCTTCCTGGGACACCAGCACATCGGAGGTGTACATCAGGTCGCCGGCGACTCCGAAGGAGCCGGCGATGGCGGAATTCTTGATCATGGCGATGATCACGCTGCCGATCGGCACCACCGCGAACTTCCACGCTTGCGGCAGCACCACGTTGCGCAGGTTCTGGGTGAAGGTCAGCCCCAGCGATCGGGCGGCCTCGGCCTGTCCGGTGGGGACGGCGTTGATGCCCGCGCGCAGCGCCTCGCAGACGAAGGCGGAGGTGTACAGCACGATCGCGATCAGCGCGAAGCGGAAGAACGCGTTGTTGCCCAGCTGCGGGATCAAGAAGTTGAGGCCGGGGACGTTGAGGAAGCTCGCCTCGTTGACGCCCAGCGGCGGCAACCCGAAAGCGGAAAGGAACATCACCACGGTCAGCGGCATGTTGCGAAAGACGGTGACATAACCGGTGCCCAGCGCCCTTAGCGGAGGCAGCGGCGAGACACGGAACGCCGCGATGAGCCCGCCCAAAAGGAGCGAGCCCACCGCGGCGAGAAGGCAAAGCCGAATGGTGCCCAGAAGCCCGTTCGCAAACAGATCAAAGTTGTCGATCAGAATGGACATTCTGTGCAGACCCTCCAGCGAAGCTTGTTACGAAATCAGTAGCGGTTGACCTTTATCTCTTTCGGCATCGGGGCAATGGCACCAACGGTCTTGTCCCAGGCGGCCTTGTAGCGGCCGTCCGCGAACGCCTTCTCGATGATGTCGTTGATCCAGTCGCGGAAGACCTTGTCGTCCTTCTTCACGCCGATGCCGTACGGCTCCTTCGTGAACGGCTTGCCGAGCACCTTGAACTTGTCCGGCTCCTTGGACACGTAACCCATGAGGATGACGTTGTCCGTGGTGACCGCGGCGACCTGCTTGTTCTTCAGGGCGTCCAGGCACTTGGTGTAGACGTCGAAGAGCACGACCTGGCCGGGGGCCGTGGCGTACTCAGCGATCTTCTTGGCCGGGGTGGAGCCGGTGACCGAGCAGACCTTCTTGGTGGCGTCGGTCTTGAAGATCTCCGGGCCGGTGATCGTCGTGTCGTCCTTGGCCACCAGGATGTCCTGGCCGGCCTCGTAGTACGGACCCGCGAAGCTGATCTTTTCCTTGCGGGCGTCGTTGATCGTGTAGGTCGCGACGATCATGTCGACGCGGCCGGAGGAGATGAAGTCCTCGCGGACCTTGGAGACCGTCTCCTCGTAGTGAACCTTGTCGTCCTTGATGCCGAGCTCAGCCGCGATGATCTTTACGATCTCGACGTCGAAGCCTTCCGGAGCCTTCGCCAGGCCCTTGAGCCCGAACAGCGGCTGGTCCCACTTGGTGCCGACGTTGAACTTGCCGGCCTTGGCAATACGGTCCATTGTGGTGCCGGCCGCGAACTTGCTCGTCGGGGCCGCTGGCTCATCCTTCTTGGCACAAGAAGCCGTACCGAACGCGACCACTGCGACAGCAGCGATCGCGGTCATGCGCTTGAAACGCACAATTCCTCCCTGATCCCTTTTTTAAGCAGCCTGCTTATTGGCGGCTGTTTTCGCGGTTGAAAAGAGTTCAGTGCTGCAACACCTTCGACAAAAAGTCTCGGGCACGCTCACTGCGCGGGTTGTCGAAGAACTCCGCAGGCGGGGCCTGCTCCACAAGCTCGCCGTCCGCCATGAAAACGACACGCTTCGCGGCATGCCGAGCGAACCCCATCTCATGCGTGACGACGATCATCGTCATGCCTTCGACGGCGAGTGAGGTCATGACGTCGAGCACCTCGCCGACCATTTCCGGGTCGAGCGCGCTGGTCGGCTCGTCGAAGAGCATGGCTTTGGGTTGCATGGCCAGCGCGCGGGCGATTGCGGCCCGCTGCTGCTGTCCACCGGAAAGCTGGCCCGGGTGTTTGTCGGCCTGGTTGCCGATGCCCACCCTGTCCAGAAGCTTCATCGCGCGTTCCTTCGCCACCGCCTTCGACTCCCGCCGCACCTTGATCGGCCCGAGTGTGACGTTTTCGAGGATGGTCAGGTGGGAGAAGAGATTGAACGATTGGAAGACCATGCCGACCTCGCTGCGCAGCCGCGCGAGCTGCTTACCCTCTTCCGGCAGGGGTTTCCCATCGAAAATGATCGTGCCAGAGTTGATCGTCTCGAGGCGGTTGATCGCCCGGCAGAGCGTCGACTTCCCCGAGCCGGAGGGGCCGATCACCACGACCACTTCGCCCCGGTCAACGGTGAGATTCACGTCGCGAAGCACGTGCAGCGAGCCGAACCACTTGTTGACAGCGTTCAACTCGATGAGTGGTTCCGGCATGCGTGATTCCTTCGCAAAAGGGGTGCTGATGCGTCGTCACTCTAGATTGGGTCCTATCGACTGGGGAACCCAGAAAGGTCACGGGCCGATAACCCTTTATGGTCGCTCTGTTGCCAGAGGTAGCCTTGCGTTGCCATGACGACTGAGAATTCCGCAGCCCCGCGCACCTATCAAGTGCGAACCTATGGCTGCCAGATGAACGTTCACGATTCCGAGCGGATAGCTGGGCTGCTTGATGCCGCCGGTTATGTGAAGGCGGCCGAAGCGGACACCGCGGACGTCGTGGTCTTCAATACCTGCGCGGTCCGGGAAAACGCTGATAACCGCCTATATGGCAACCTGGGGCATCTGCGCCCGGTCAAGGACAAGCATCCAGGCATGCAGATCGCGGTTGGCGGCTGCCTGGCCCAGAAAGATCAAGGCGACATCGTCAAGAAGGCGCCCTGGGTGGATGTGGTCTTCGGCACACACAACATCGGTTCGCTGCCGGTGCTGCTAGAGCGGGCGCGGCACAACGAAGAAGCCCAGGTCGAGCTGCTCGAGTCGCTGGAGATCTTCCCGTCGACCCTGCCGGCCCGGCGCGAGTCGACCTACGCCGGATGGGTGTCGATCTCAGTCGGCTGTAACAACACCTGCACCTTCTGCATCGTGCCCAGCCTGCGCGGCAAGGAGAAGGACCGCCGTCCCGGCGAGGTGCTCGCCGAGGTGGAGGCGCTGGTGGCCGAGGGTGTGCTCGAAGTCACCCTGCTCGGGCAGAACGTCAACACCTACGGGGTCGAGTTCGGCGATCGGCTGGCCTTCGGCAAGCTGCTCCGGGCATGTGGATCTTTGCGGGAGCGGGGGCTGGAAAGGGTCCGGTTCACCAGCCCGCATCCGGCGGCTTTCACCGACGACGTGATCGACGCGATGGCCGAGACCGAGAACGTGTGCCACTCGCTGCACATGCCGCTGCAGTCCGGATCGGACACGGTGCTCAAGGCCATGCGCCGCTCTTACCGCGCCGACCGCTACCTGTCGATCATCGACAATGTTCGCCGGGCGATGCCCGATGCGGCGATCACCACCGACATCATCGTCGGCTTCCCTGGCGAGACCGAAGAAGACTTTCAACAGACCCTTCATGTGGTAAGGGAAGCCCGCTTCGCCAGCGCGTTCACCTTCCAATACTCCAAGCGCCCGGGCACGCCCGCCGCGACGATGGAAGGCCAGCTCCCCAAGCAGGTGGTCCAGGAGCGCTACGAGCGACTGATGGCGCTCGTGGAGGAAGTCACCTGGGCGGAGAACAAGAAGCTCGTCGGTCAAGAGGTCGAGGTGCTGGTCGCGGTCGGCGAGGGCCGCAAGGACGGCGCGACGGGCCGCCTGTCCGGCCGCGCCCGCGATGGCCGCCTGGTGCACTTCGAAGGGGCGCAAGGGATCCGGCCGGGTGACATCGTCCACACCACGGTCACCTACGCCGCGCCGCACCACCTCAACGCCGACGGCCCGCTGTTGGCCCACCGCCTTACCCGGGCCGGCGACGCCCACGAAGCCGGTCAGGTCACCCGCACCAAAGGGGTCATGCTCGGCCTGCCCACGATCGGCCAGCCAGTCGCGCTCGCCGCGAGCAAAGACGCCTGCGCCTCCTAGCCCCTCACCCGGCGGGCGGCTCGCCTTGCGCAGTCGCCAAGGGAGGGGCCGAGGTCTAGGGTGTGGCCGGGTTCGCGGCTGCGACAATGTGGACATGGAGCTCGCTGTCACCGTCATCGGGCCGGATCGGCCCGGCATCGTCGCTGACGTCGCCGGGGCGCTTTCCGCGCTCGGTGCGAACCTGACCGACTCGACGATGACCCGGCTGCGCGGTCATTTCGCGATGACGCTCATCTGCACCACCTCGGCCGATGCCGCCCAGGTGGAGTCGGCATTGGACGGCCTGGACGATCTGATCGTCACCGTTCGCGAGGTCGGCCAGGACCGGCGCACGCCCGCCACCGAAGTGTCGTTCCTGCTCAGCGTCCACGGCGCGGATCGGCTGGGGATCGTCGCCGCGGTGACACGAGCGATCGCCGACGCCGGCGGGAACATCACCGACCTGTCGACCCGGCTAACCGGATCGCTCTATGTCCTGCTAGCCGAGGTGGATCTTCCGGTTGCCGCCATGGACCCGGTCAACGTGCGCCTGGCCGAGCTTGCGGCCGCGCTGGAGGTAGAGGTATCGCTGCGCCCGATCGAGGCGGACCTGCTGTGAAGGTGGTGCATGCCCCCGATCCGGTGCTCAGCCGGGTCTCGAAGAAAGTCGACCCGCTCGATCCCGGTGTGACGGAGCTGGCCGAGGCCATGGTGGCGATCATGCGCGCCGCACCCGGATGCGTCGGGCTGGCCGCGCCGCAGGTCGGGGTCAGCGCCCAGCTCTTCGTCGCGGACGTGACCGGCCACCCCAAGGCGGTCACCGTGCACGGCCTGATCGTGCTCGCCAACGCCGAGCTGGCCGAGGCCAGCCGATGGAAATCCGGACGGGAGGGGTGCCTGTCAGTACCCGACCTCACCGGAGACGTGAAGCGAGCCAGCCGCGTCGTCGTCATCGGCGATGTCCCCGGAACGGGTGAACGGCTGACCATCACCACCGACGCGTTCGAAGCACGGGCCTTGCAGCACGAGATCGACCACTGCAACGGGCTGCTTTTCCTCGACCGGGTCAGCAGCGCCCACGGCGTTTATCAGCGCCAGGTCTATCTGTAACTCTGGCG
>NZ_BONY01000113.1 GCF_016862955.1 Rhizocola hellebori
AAGGGAGTCATGCCTAGGGTGCTCTCTTTCGTGATTCCGAGCGGGCCGAAGATATTCGGGGCCGTCAGGCTCGGATGAAGTCCGCCAACCGGCCCAGACCTTCGTGGATCTCCGCGGGGCTCAGGTGACTGAAGGACAGTCGCATTTGCTTGCGGGGCCGGCCATCGCCGTAGAAGTGATGAATGGGGGTCCACAGCACTGCGTGGTCGCGCGCGGATCGCTCCAGCACGTCATCCCCGGTTTCGAAGGGCACGTCCAGGAGGAGGAAGAAGCCGCCACCGGGGACGTTCCAAGACACGTCAGGGCTTTCACCCTTGGGAAATGCCGCAGCGAGCCCGTTAAGGACCAGCCGCATATTGCGCTGATAGACCTCGATTTCTCGTTTGTTGGCGGCCCGCATGCTCAGCCCGTTCTCCAACAGCTTGCCTGCGATCACCGCCTGCCCGATGGGCGAGGTGTTCACGGTCAGCACGCTTTTCAGCTTGGCGAGGTGGTCTGCCAGCAGCTCGGTGCGACCGGCCGCGACCACCCGCTGATCGGCGACGACGTAACCGACCCGCGCGCCGGGAAACACCGTCTTGGCGAAAGATCCCACGTAGACGACCTGGCCCGACCCATCCAGCGCTTTGAGGGTGGGCACGCTTTCACGGTCACCGGAGAAGACGCCGTACGGGTTGTCCTCGATCAGCAGGATCTGCTCGTCCTCGGCCAGCCGCAGCAACCGGTGACGAGTGGCGATATCGAGACTTCGCCCGGTGGGATTGGCGAAGTCGGTGTTGAGGTACAGGGCGCGGGGGTTCAGCCCGGCCGCTCGGCTCTGCCGCAGTATCGCGCGAACGTCGCTGAGACGTACGCCCTCCGGCGCGCTGCTGACCGGCAGGACCTGCATGTCCGCGAGCTGAGCGGCTCCGCTGAACCCGACATAGGCGGGCTGGACGGACAGGACCACATCGTGGTCTGTCCGGCGCAGCGCACGCAGCACTAGATAGAGGGCCTCCTGGGCGCCGACCGTCACGACGATCGACTCCGGGTCTACGTCGATGTCCTCGTCGACGAGCAGCGACTTGGCAATGAGATCGTTGATGATTCCTTTGGTGCGACCGTACTGGAGCAACATCCGGCGGACGTGGACCTCGTCATCGCCGGACTCCGCCAACAGGTGGGCTCGGTACGTGTCCAGATAGCGGTGGATCAGCTCGCTGCTGAAGAATTCGTCGTACGGCCGGCCGGCCGCGAACGAGATGGCATCGGGGAAGCGCAGCGCGATCTCGTTGAGAAAGTTCATCGCGTCGGCGTCCGGTGAGCTGAGGAATGGGGACAGTTCTTCGATGCTGAGCGGTCTCATCACTCGAAACCGTTGCGCATGGCGGCGATCAAGCTCCTCGGCCGCATGTCGATCCAGTTCGCTTCCACGTAGGTGAGGCATTCCTGGCGGTTGGTGTCGTCAAGACGCACCGTCCACCCTTTGGGAACGTCAGCGAACGATGGCCAAATACAGTGCTGATCCTCGTCGTTGGCCAGGACCTTGAAGAGGGCGTCCTCGTCGTCGAACGGATTCAACTCTGGTGCTCCTTCATTGTTCTTCCTCGGGCGGAGCCAACCATAGCGGCGAGATTGGCGGATCAAAAAGGAATCCAGAAAAAAAACTTGCCACAGGTAAATCATTTTATGCGTTGCCGCTGCTCAGGAAGTGTTGGCCAGCCTAAAAAAGACTGCAATGATCGTCCATTTAGGACTTTCAAATACGTCATTCTTAGATCGACATTGCTTTATGGAGATCGTTATTGGTCGCGGGGAACCGTACCGGTGATAAGGTTTCGAACCGGCGACGCTCACATGGGGCGTCCGAGCATACAAAAACGGCTGCGGCACCCGGTTCCTGCAGGACCGTGATGGTTCCCGCAACTTGCACCATCCACAGTGGAATCTTTAGGACCTCGCCGGGTGCGGCTCATCTCGATAACCCAGGCCCAGACACAAGATCGAAGGCTTCGCGCCCCGTGTGCGCGAGCGATCAACCATGCCCATCAGGAGGTGCGTTGTGTTGCCACGAAGTTCGTCGCCGGTCGCCGTGTCGGCGCCCCCGCCGCTTTCGCCTGGCGTGACGGAGGTGCTGCGACTGCACGCCAGTGAGAATGCGTACGGCGCGAGCCCCGCGGCGATCCGTGTGATTACCAGCGAGATGTCACAAATCCATCGGTATCCAGATAGTGGGAGTTCGGAGTTAGCGCAGGCAATTGCCGACTTCCACCATGTGGGAACGGAGCGGGTGAGCATCGGCAACGGAGTTGACGAAGTCATCCTCTTCCTCGTGCTCGCGCTCGCCGACGACAGCCGGCCGGCCGCGGTCACCGACGCCACTTTCACCAGCTACCGGGAGAGCATGCTGGCCGCCCGGCAGCCGTTCACCACCATCGGTTTGCGCGACTACCACGTACCGGTCGACGAGATCGCCGCGAAGCTGCGCGCGGGTGCGCCGTTCGCGTTCGTGTGCAACCCGCACAACCCGACCGGCGGCGTGCTCAAGGAGGCTGAGCTCGCCGAGCTGCACCGGGCGGCGTGCGACGGTGGGGGCACGCTCATCGTCGACGAGGCCTACGGCGAATACGCGGACGAGGACTTCGCCTCCTCGATCGCGCTGGCCGCCACCGCCGGCAACATCTGTGTCCTGAAGACCTTCTCCAAGGCGTACGGCCTGGCCGGTCTGCGCGTGGGCTACTCGATCGGCGACCCCGGGGTCACCGCCAAGGTCAACCGGCTCCACGGAGCCATTCCCTATCACGTCAACCGCCTCGCCCAGCGGGCCGCGGTGGCGGCGCTCGTCGACCAGCGGTTCATGCGGCAGGCGGTGAGCCGCACCGTGGCGACCAGAGAACAGTTCCGCCTCGGCCTGAGCCGGCTGGGTCTGCGCTGCCTGCCGTCGCAGGGCAACTTCGTGCTGGTTCACCTCGGCGGGCAAAGCTCGATCATCGCGCTGATGTTGCGGGAGCGAGGCTTCGCGGTGCGCGACACCACCGACATGGGCCTGCCGCACCACATCAGGGTGTCCATCGGCACGCCCGGCCAGATGGACGCGCTTCTCGACGGGCTGACCAGCCTGCTCGCCCTCCAGTGACCGCCTTCCCATCCCCCTAGCTGTTAGGAAAGACCAAGAATGTCCGCTACCTCGTTCTTCAACTCCTCCCTGACTGCCTTCGCGATCAGCGCCGCCGACGAAATCGGGTTCCTCGACGAACTCCAGGACACCACCACCATCGACCTCGACACCTTCGTGATCAAGCGGGAGCTGCATCAGCCCTCGGTGCGGGCGCTCGTCGACGTGCTCGCGCATGCCAACGTGGTGACCGCCTTCCAGCAAGATCCCACCATCGTGGCCAAGGGCCGCGAATTCGACGACGTGTGGCTCAACAAGGGCTATTTCCGCTGGCTCATCCGCGGCTACGGCGAGATGCTCAGCCGCTCGGGCGACTTCTGCCAGCCGGCTTTCCGCGAATCGACCGACCCGATGCGCCACCGCGACGGCCGCACGATCGCGATAGCCGGCAAGGACTACGGCGGTCATTTCGTCGATCCCGTGGTAGACAGGATCGTTGACGGCATCGACTTCAGCGTCGGCATCGATCTCGGCTGCGGCAGCGCCAATCGCATCATCAGGCTGGCCCGTCGCCACCCGGGCAAGCGGTTCATCGGTGTCGACGTCGACCGCGGGGCGGTGGATGTGGCACGCGAGCTCGTTGCAGCCGCCGGCCTGGCCGAGCGGATCACCGTGGTGCACGACGACATCCGCAATTTGCGCGACCTTCCGGAGTACGCCACCGCGGATCTCGCGGTCTCGTTCTTCCTCGGGCACGACTTCTGGCCGAAGGAGGACTGTCTGCGGACCTTGGCACACATCCAGCGGCGGCTGCCCCGGGTGCGCGACTTCCTGTTCAGCGACACCTATCGCTCGCCAGGGGTCAACGGCACCCAGCCGCCCGTCTTCACGCTCGGGTTCGAGCTGACGCACGCCCTGATGGGCCAGCATGTCCCGACGCAGGCGGAATGGCTGGAACTGTTCGGCGAGTCAGTGTGGGACCTGCACAAGCAATGGTCTCTGGACATCGCCCACAGCGACGTCTTCCACCTCGTCCCCCGCGAGGCGGGCCGCTAGTCACCATGATCGGGCCGTGGCCGGCACGGCCCGGTTAGCCTTGCCGCGGCACAGGTTTCGCGCACATTGTTACGGAGTGTCGATGTCACGCAATCTTGTCGAGGTCGCCTGTCAGCTGCTCAGCGAAAAGTATGTGTACCCCGACCGCGCCGCCGCCGCGGCCGGCGAGATCCGGGCAAGGGCGCTGGGCGGTGAGTACGACGGCCTGGGCGAGATCGCCCTCGGGCAGCGGCTGACCGGGCAGCTGTTCGACCTGTGCGCCGACAAGCACCTGCTGGTGCGGCTGCGCGACGCCGGCCCCGCGGGCCGCACCGGCGCACAGGACTCGGCCGCGGCCTGGCGGGAGTACCAACGGCTCACCGCCTATCGCATCGCCCGGGTGGAACGCCTCGAAGGCAACGTCGGATACATCGATCTCCATGGGGTGGTGGATCCGGCGCTGGGCGGGCGCGCCATCGCCGCGGCCATGGAGCTGGTGGCCGACACCGGCGCGCTCATCATCGATCTGCGCCGCAACCGCGGCGGCTATCCCGAGGGCGTCGTGTTCTGGTGCAGCTACTTCTTTCCCGACGCCAAGACCCACCTCAACGACATCTATCACCGCGCCACCGGGCAGACCCGGCAGTACTGGACCCTCGCCTTCCTGCCCGGCGCGCGCTATCTCGACCGTCCCGTCTACCTGCTCACCAGCGACTTCACGTTTTCCGGAGGTGAGGATCTCGCCTACACCCTGCAGGCGCAGGGCCGTGCCACCCTGATCGGGCAGACCACCCGCGGCGGCGCCCATCCCACCGAAGCATTCCCCATCACCGACACCCTCGAGATCACCATCCCGACCCGCCGATCCATCAACCCGATCACCGGTACCAACTGGGAGGGCACCGGGGTGACCCCCGACATCGAGATGCCCGCCGAGCAGGCTTACCCGGTGGCCTACGAGATGGCTCTGCGCGACGTGCTGGCCACCTCGTCGTCGCCGTTCATCGTGGACGAGGCGACCGCCGCGCTGGCCGGTCTTCAGGCTGAATCCAATGCGGCCGGGTGAAGGTTTCAGCCGGCGAGGTGGCCCCAGCGGGACTCGAGCTCGGGCCAGGTGCCCTGGCCGACGGCCTCACCGCCGATGAGGACGACCACGCGGTCGGCGCGGCTCAGCGCCGCGCGTTTCGAGGTGGAGCCGATCACCGTGATTCCCTTGTCCCGCAAGGCGCGCCACACGTCCAGCTCGGTGGTGACGTCGAGCGCGGAGGACACGTCGTCGGCGATGAGCAGCTCAGTGCCCGGGGCCAGGGCGCGCGCCAGCGCGAGGCGCTGCAGCTGCCCGCCCGACAAGCGGGTTCCCTTGTGCCCGATCATCAGGGCCAGGCCGCTGCCGGCCGCGGTGAGGTCGTGGTCGAGCTGGGCGATGGTGACCGCTTGCGAGGCGTCGACATCGTGGCCGAGCCGGATGTTGTCGCCGACGCTGCCGGAGAGCACCCGCGGCAGCTGTGCCACGTAGCTCACCTGATTGGGGCGCAGGAACACCTCCGGTTCGGTGATGTCCTGCCAGTTCCAGCGCAGCGTGCCGGTGTGATGGACGATGCCGGCCAGGGCGCGCAGCAGCGACGACTTGCCTGAGCCGACCGGGCCGACGACCAGGACCAGCTGTCCCCGCTCGACCGTGAGGTCGATGTTCTTCGCGCCGACAGTGCCATCTTCGTGTACCGCGGTGAAGCTGGTGAGATCCAAGCGGCGCAACGGATTACGCGCGGGCAGCGCGGGCGCCGGAGCGGTTCCGGCGGACAGGTCGACGCCCGGCACCGACGCCGAATAGGCGCCTATACCGGCCATCGCCACCGTGCGCTGTGTCCACACCCGCGCCGAGGGGAGCTGGGCGATGAGCGAGGCCGTGGTCCACGCGAACCAGCGGGCCGAACCCAGCGTCGACACCGCGATCAGGGTCGCCGCCGTGCTCAGGCCGCCGCCCAGGTACAGCGCCCACGCGGCGATCGGCAGCAGCCCGGCGAGCATCGCCGGGGTGGAGCGCGCCATTACCTGTGTGGAGATTTCGCGGCGCAGCTGTTCGGCGCGCACGATGTCGAGCCGGGCCAGGTGCGCCAGGACCGGTGCGGTGGCGCCGGCCAGTTTCACCGAGCGCGCGGCCGACAGCGCCGACACGAGCCCGGTGGCGAAGGCGGCCCTGGCCGTGACGGTCCTTTGCGCCGAACGTTTCAGGCGCGGCCCGAGCAACGCCGCCGCGCTCGCGGAGACGAGCGTGGTACCCAGAAAGAAAAATCCCGGAATCGCGGAGCCGGAGATGACGGTCATGGCCAGCAGGGCGAAGGCCGAAATGAACTGGTCGATCAGGTTGTCGGCGAGCACCACCGCGCGTTCGGTGTCGCCGCCCTGCGCGACCACCTCCGCGGGCGTGTGTTTGCTGATCCGGCGCGGACCGGTCTGCCCGTGCACCAGGCGCATGTTGATGCGAAGCATCTGGCGCACCCACCACTCGGGGAACAGCCGCCCGGGGAAGTAGGAGATCGGCACACACACGATCAGGGCCACGACGATGCCGATCGCGGGCCACAGCGGGTTGCCGGCGGCCTCGCTGCTGACCAGGTCGGCCCACAGCCACGGCAGGATCGCCCCGTCGAGTCCTAAGAGGACCATGCCCATCCACAGCCCGACCGCGGCCAGCCCGAAGCGCGGATTGTTGGTCATCAAACGGAAGATCTCCCGCAGCGTGCGGGCGTGCGGGGCGGGTGGCAGCGGCGGGGGATCGGTCTTCGGCGGTGCCACCAAGCTGGGCTCGGTTTCCAGCCCAGCGAGGCCACCGCCGTTGCGGGGTGCGCCCACGAGCACGAGCTCGCGTGCCGGCATCGCCGTCTCGCTGCTGGCCATCAGCGCCGCGAACCGGCGGGACCGGCTCAGCGGCCCGGACTCGGTCACCTTCCCGTCGGCGAGCACCACCACCTCGTCGCAGTGGCGCACCGAGGACAGCCGGTGCGCGATGACGATGCCGATTCGGTTGTCCAGCAAGCGTTCGGTCGCCCTCTGCACCCGCGCCTCGGTCACCGGATCCAGCCGTGCGGTGGCCTCGTCGAGGATCACCACCTGCGGGTCGCGCACCAGGATGCGGGCGAACGCCACCAGCTGTTCCTGCCCCGCCGACAGCACATAGCCGCCGTCGCCGAGCTTGGTCGCTATCCCGTCGGGCAGACTGTCCACCCACGACTCGATGCCTAGCTCGCGCACCGCATCGGCGGCCCGCTCCAGCAACAGCGGGTCATAGAGGGCGATGTTCTCCGCCAGCGTGCCCGCCACGATCTCCGTATTCTGTGGCACCACGGCGATCCAGCGGCGCAGCGCCTCGAGGTCGAGGTCGAGCAGATCGGCGCCGCCCAGGAACACGGTGCCCCGCGGCACCTCCACCGCACGGGTCAACACCTTGGCCAGACTGGATTTTCCGGACCCGGTGCGGCCGATCAGCGCGTAGGAACGGCCACGGCGGAAGGTCAGGTCGATGTCGCGCAACGCGGGGCGGACGGCGTCGGCGTGATAGCGGAAGGTCAGCCCCCGGATGGCGAGGTCACCGTCGTCGGGCAGGCGGCCGCCGGAGGGTTCCTGCCGCGCGTCGCTCAGCAGCTGGATCCGGTTCCACGCGCCGAGCGCGTACTGCAGCTCGGGCACCATCCGGCTGACATGTTCGACGGTCATGCCGAAGCCGATCGCCAGCAGCCAGATCCCGGTCAGCTGGGCCGCCCCTATCCGCCCGGAGGTCAGCGCCCACACCCCGCCCAGCACCACCAGCGAGATGCCGACGCCGCGGGTGACCGCCGCGGCCGTGAAGGTGACCCTCGATGACAGCCGCCAGACCTTGCGGCCCCTGGTGAGCACCTGGCTCGCTCGGCGGGCGAAGAGCTGAAGAACATAAGGGCGGGCCAGACTGGTACGCACATCGTCCTGACCGTGAACGGATTCCTCCATCACGGCAGCGAGGTCGGACCACGCCTCCTCCTCGTCCATCCGGGCCGGGGCGATCCGCCTCGTCGGCGCCCGCAAAGCCGCCGCCAGCCCGATGGTGATCACCGTCATGGTGAGCCCGGCCGGCCACCACACCACGAAAGCGGCAACGATCGACAGCGCCGCGGAGGCGGCCGACTGGGTGAGCCGCACGCCGCTGTTGCGCAACTCGGAAGCGACCTGATAGACATCGCCGTCGATCCGGTCGAGCAGCTCGCCGACAGGGGTGGCCTCCAGCGTCGGCAGGTCCTGCCCGAACGCGACCCGGCACAGCCTTCGGCGCACGTCGGCCGCCCAGTCCGCGGCCAGACCAGCCATGATCAAACCGATGGCCAGATCGCTGAGCACCGCCGTGACCAGCGCGAACGCCAGCACGGTGAACGCGATCGCGGAGTGGTCCACCAGAACCGGACCGGCCAGCGCCGCAGCCGCCGCCGCGCCGCCCGCCCCGAACAGGATGAGGAAGGCGACGAGCGCGGTGCGCCTGGGCGCGGTGGCCCACAGGTCGCGGAGCAAACGCATGTCGGGCCCCCAAAGTAAGTGAGCCCCTAGCATGTGGTGCGGCCGAACTCAGCTCAACGCATTTTCCGCAGGTGTGGCCCCCGCCACGTAGCCGAGCCGGCCGGCTCACCGCCGCCACGGCGCAGTGTGTGCCGCCGTGCGCCGCGGCCGTGTGCCGCCGTGTGCCGCCGCTGTGCCGCCGTGCGCCGCTGGCGATCGCCACCCACGGCCTACGCCGGGCTGGGTTGCGCGTCTGTGTGCACGGGCGCGGGAGCCGGTCGTGTCTGGTCCAGTCCGGCGGCGGCCAGGAATCCGAACAGCAGCCCGATCGCCACCGAGCCGGGGACGAAGGCGATGCCGTCGTAGGTCTGGCCGTACTCCATCGGAAACAGAATGAGCCGGGCGATGACGAGCGTGGCGATGACTGAGCCGAAACTGAAGGCGTAACTGGCCAGAATCAATCCCGGGACGATAAGCAGACCCCACCACCAACGCCGCCGGGCCGGCATGCGGCCACGGATCGCCGCGATGGTCGCTACCGCGGCCGGGACCGACAAAGCCAGTGGGAAGATGAAGAACAGGTAGAAGGCGGGATTGTCCGACGACGGGAAAGCGACCAGACCGTCTTGGTAATAAAGGACTCCGACGATCCCCACCAACGCGGGACCGAGCGGTATCAGTTTGGCTGGCGTGCGCCACTTCCGGGCGGAGGTCGCCCGCACTCCCATGACAACCAGCATCGTGAGAATGGCCGGTAGCCCTACGGCCACCAGCAGAAGCACCGGCGGTGCCTGTTTGCCCAGCGCGTAGACCCGTGGAAAGAAGCTGCCGGGGACAAGGACAGCGGCCAGCACGGTGACCGTGATGACCAGCCGGCGGGAGCGGTGCTCCCAGGGCCGGCGGGTGCTCAGCCGCAGCGATGACCACCACCAGGCCGCTATGCCCAGCACGAGCCCACCGCCCGCCAGGTAGGGAAGCAACCGGGGAGTGGTCCACTCCCAGCGGACCACGGCCATGTTCGTGGCGACAAGGACGGCGGACCCGATCAAGGCGGGCAGCACCGGCCGGCTCCGATAGGCCATCGCCGCCACGAAGCAAAGCGCCGCGCAGATGATGCCGGACAGCTGGAGTTCATGCATCCACAGCCGGCCCTCTTCGCTGCTCCACTCCAGCCAGCCTCCGGGTTCGGCGGGCAGCGTCGGTTGCCCCGGATCCCCGATGCGGCTCGGCCACGAATTCTGCACGCCGATATTCGGTGTCAGGTAGGTCAGCGTGACCGCCCAGGCGATGACGCTGTACACCGCCCCGCCCAGCAAGCTGCGATGCCACCACCGGCTACCAGCGATCGCCGAAACCTGCGCATCGCCGCGACCGGGCCCGACCTGTGCCGCTGCGGCCATACCTGGACCGTCAGCGTGGCTGGGTCCGAACTGTGCCGCGCCGAAAGCGGCACCATCATCGTGGCCGGGCTCCACCTTTGCTGCGCCAGGCCTACCGGGACTGGAAGCGTGGCTCAGCCCGACCGGTGCAGCGGCGCGGATGGCGGCTGGCAATGGCCGGACCAGTCTGATCGCGTGGGCGAGCGTCACGACGATGGTGGCGAACACGAAGGCCGGCAACACTTTCAGCACCGTGTCGAATGGGGGTTCTTCGCCGTGGCCGGAATAGCTGAACGACAGCATCGGCTCCTGGCTGGCGAGTGCCAGCAGCCGTCCCGGCGCTGAGGCCGATGGCCGGCCCGCGGCCAGTGCCACGACGTATATGGTGGCCAGGGTCAGGACCGCGGCCGCGGGCGCGGTGCAGGCGAGGGCCAAGCGGTGATGTCCCCGACCGGATAGGGCTGCGGCGCCCCACGCCAAGAGCGGCAGCGCGAGAACCAGGCAGAGCGCGCCGACCACGGCAAGCCAAGCGCGGTCCCAGTTCTGGCCGGCGCCGCGGGCGAGCGTGTCCAGCGCAAGCAGGCCACCGATCACCGGCAGTGCGGCCCACGCGCTCTGAGCCGAACTGGCCGGCCTGCCGTCGCGCCGCCGCAGCAGCCGCCTTCCCAGCCAGGTGCCGACCACCGTGGCGACACCGGCCAGGACCAGATAGCTTTCGGTCGTCATCAGCGCCATCGAGGTGGGCGTGAGGGTGACGTAGCCGAAGGGGATCAGCTGGAGGGGTACCAGTGCCACCAGCGTGGCCAGCATTGTTAGCAACGGCGCGGACACCAGCAATGCCAGCTGCCCCGGCCAGCGCATCTGGCCCAGCAGCACGGGTTCGCCGCCGGGCGGGCGGGCGAGGGCAAGGCTGGCGGCGAACCACAGCTGCCGCCAGGCCCGGACCGGTTTACTCACTCCGGTCTCGACGGCCAGGGTGTGCAGCTCGGCCGTCCACTCCAGAGCTGCCGTCTCGCGCATGCGCTCGGGCCAGCGCCGGATGGCGATCGCCACCAGGAAGGCCACAAGTCGTTGCAGCATCGCGCTCACCTACCAAGATCCGTTGCCAGCGAGGCATCCACGGCCGGCGGCCGCCGCTTCACCCGAAGGGCCGCCAGCTCGGTTTGCACGACCGTCACTCCTTCGGGGGTGAGGCGGTAGCAGCGGCGCCGGGGCCGGCCCTCCGCGCTCGAGTCGATGGTTTCCCAGCTGGCTCGCACCCATCCAGATTCCTGAAGCCGGGCCAGGAGGGGATAGACCCTGCCGCTGGACTGGCCGGTGGCCCGCATGAGTTCCAGCCCATACCGCTCGACCAGCGGATCGTCGAGCAGCACGGCAAGCACCTGCGCCACCTTGGTGGTGATCCTGATTCGTTCGCTCACGCCGAGGACCATACTCGCTTCTCTACATAGCCCCCCATCGGCCGAACAGCTGGGAACGGTCATGATCGATCTCAGGGCCGCTCGGCACACCGTGAACGGTTGCCGGTTGGTGCGACAATCCAGCCCATGGAAAGCGACTCCTCGCCTGTTCCTGAGCACCCGAGGGAGAGGTTTCTCATCTATGACTTCTCCGCATTGGACGCCAACGGCAATTCGGCCTGGTACTTCCTCGCCGTCCCCCACGAGCACAGCGAGGAGTTTCTCGCCGCGGTCGAGCAGCCCGGCGACTCCGTTGACATCACCCAATTTGGACGGATGCTTGCCAGCGGCTTCGGCGCGCAGCCGCCGGAGTATGTACGCGAGGGAGTCCATCGGCTGTACGCCGTGCGAGGGGACGATCCTGCCATAGATGGCATTGACTGCGCCCCGCCGGTCGACGACGGGGCCATGGCTGAGGCGCGCGAGCTGCTCCGGCAGGCCATGGCAACCGAGGGCGGGGTCGACTTCTACCTAGCGCTTCACGTGGCCCACCTGCACCTGTCGCGATTCCGCGCGGATCCCGACCAGGCCCTGGACGATCTGCTTCATGCGGTCGAGCTGTTCGCCCTCGTCGGCAAGACCGATCTCGGGCTGGTTCCGGAGGATCTGCAGCCCTACATCCCCGCAACAGAGGCGAACCTGGCGCGGCATCAGCGCATCGACCATGCGGTGTCGCTGCTCCAAACCGCCTTCGACACCGATGACCTGCCCACCCTCAACCAGGCGATCACGGCTTTGCGAGGGCTGCGGGAATCCTTGCCGTTGTTCGACGCGCTGCGTTGCTCGATGCTGTCCAATCTGGCCATAGCCCTGCGCAAGCGCTGGCGGCGGCTGGAGACCATGGCCGACCTCGATGAGGCGGCCGCAGCCGGGCGGGAAGCGGTCGAGCGGACCCCGGACGGGGACCCAGACAAGATCGATTTCCTGGAGAACCTCAGCCTCGTGTTGCGCGATCGATTTCAGGCGACCGAAGCGGCGCAGGACATTGCCGACGCCATCCAGGCGCATCGGTTGCTGCTGCGGCTGGCCGCGGCGGACCATCCTTCGCGGATGCGAGCGCTGGCCGCACTCGGCGCGGATCTCATCACCCGGATAGACCGCGCCCCGGCAATCGAAGACATCGACGAACTTGTGGCCGTGCGGCGGGAAATCCTCACCCTCGCAACGGACGACGACGTCGACCAGGCGGCCTATCGGTCGAATCTCGGCTGGTCCCTGCTGACCCGCTTTGCCCTTTCCGAGCAGAGCCCGGATCTCGACGAGGCGACCGCGCACTGTCGTCAGGCGGCGAGCCGGATCCCCGAGGGCGATGAGCGCCAGAGCGCGATCCTGATGAATCTGGTCAAGGCGCTGGAACTGCATGACGGCGACCCCACCTCTTTCGACGAAGCCATCGAGATCCGCAGGCGGGTACTGAATCTAGTGTCCTATAACGACATTCGGTATCCGACGCTTGTCGGCGGCCTCGCCGATCGGCTGCTCATGCGCCTCGGCCGCCAGGGCGACCTCATGGACGCCGACGAGACGGTGAAACTGCGCCGAAAACTGGTGTCGATGACCGCCGCGGGCAGCGCGGCCCGGTACCAATCGGTGGAAAGCCTTCGTGAAGCAGTGCGAGCCAGGTTCCGCCACACCGAGTCGGCCGCGGACGCCGCGGAACTCGCAGCGCTCAACGAGGTGGGGTCGACCTCCCGCTGGGAAGTCCAATCACGACAGCCGAAAAGCTTGCCAGCACCCGTGCCGATGAAGCGGGGCATCCTCACCTGCGGGGCGATGCAGGTCACCGCCAGGGGTGGCTTCACGTTCAGCGGCAGGAACGACAGCCTTCGCGCGATCGCGCTCTATTGGGACAAGGCAATCTGGGCCTACGGCAACGGGTTCGGCTACATGGACGAAAGCGGGGCGGGAGAAGAAGGGAACCGGATGACGGTTGGCTTTCCGGAAGAAGCCCGCGACCTGGAGCGCAGCGGGTTCCTGACCCGGATGCGGCGCGATATGTACCATCCGGCGTGGGATCCGGGCGGAGCCTTCGGAGAAGGTCTGGTGATGGGGATTCCCGTAAACGAATTCGCCGAGCTGGCGGCGGAGCGTCTGCGCACGCTCGCCATTGAGATGAACCGCAGCAACGACACGGAGCAGTGGTCAGTCGGACACTCGATCTCCACCAGCAACACCACTCCCGATCCGGACGACCCGGCCGGCGCGCGCGAACACCTGTCGCTGCGGCTGACGATGGCGCTGCCCGTGCCCGCCGACGAGGTGCCGATCGAACGAATTCTGGAGTTCCGGCAACGTCGCGAGGACTCGCTGGCCGCGCTGCGCCGCGGCATCCGCAACCTCACCAGCTCGCCAGACGTCGATCTGCACGACCTTCTCGACGACGTGCGCCTGCGGCTGCAGGAGATCGATCGCCTTCTGTCCGAGACATTCGTTCAGCGATGGGCCCACCGCACCCGGGTGGTTCTGGGCATCGAAGACGCGGGCAACTCCGCCATCGTCGGCGCGCTTGGCGAAATCATCGGACAGTCCTTGCACTTGCCCACCGGCGTGGGCGCACTGGCCGGGCTGGGCGTCAACAGCGTGCTGCACCTGGCCCAGAAGCGGGTCGCGCCACAGTTCCTGCTGCCGGAACGGGTGTCGGACTTCTTCTATCTCTATGAGGCACAACGGCTGCGCTGACGCGGCAGGTCACTGACGTCGGGGCGCCACCGGCGCGGACAGGCCGGCTCGGAACAGCCGGTCGTCGACCTCGTTGAGCGACAGCTTCAGCGCGCCGAGGGCGACGGAGTCAGCGCCGAGGGTGGAGGCGCGCACATCGGGCATGCGCAGGCAAAGGCGCTGCAGCTCGTGGCGCAGCGGGTCGAGAACCAGATCGGCCGACCGGGAGAAGCCGCCGCCGAAGACGACCACCTGCGGGTCGAGGGTGAGTACGAGCGCGGCAGCGCCGACGGCGAGGTCTTTGACGTAGCGGTGAACCGCGCCGCGGGCGGCCCGGTCTCCCTCCCGCGCGGCGTTGAAGACCCAGGCGGCAGCATCGTCGGGGCTGACGGTCTCGGGCACCCCCGGGCAGTTCTGCAGATGCGCGGGCGCGTTGAGCCACCGAACATGTTTAAGGGCACCGATTTCGCCCGCCGCACCACCGAATCCACGGCGCAGCACCCCATCGATGATCAGGCCGGCGCCGTTGCGCATGCCGGCGAGCAGATAGACGATGTCGTCGGCGTCGCTTGCCACACCCTTCCACCTTTCGGCGAGGGCGGCCAGCTTACAGTCGTTTTCCACGACGATCGGGCAGCCGAACCGCACGCCCAGGTGCGCCACCAGATTGACGCTTTTCCAGCCGGGCAGTGGAGTGAAGAAGATGGTTCGCCCCTGCGCGTCGACGGCGCCGGTGACCGCGACGGTGATGGCCCAGATGTCGGAGGGCGCTTTGCCCGCTCCGGCCACGCAGGCGTTGATGACGTTGTCGAGCTCGGCCAGCCGCTCGGCGGGTTCTGCCTCTGCGGCCACGGTTTGGCGGACGGTCTGCACGATGTTGCCGTCGAGGTCGGCCAGTAGCGCCAATATTTTGTGCACGCCCACATCGACGCCCAGCACGTGTCCGGCACCGGCCCGGAACTGGTAGCGGCGAGCGGGACGCCCGACGGCGCTGTTGGCCCCGGGCTCGAGCACAGTGGCCCAGCCGTCGTTGACCAGCCCTTGGGCGATGACGTCAACGGCCGGCCGGGACAGCCCGGTGCGCTGGGACAGTTCGGTGACGGTGGACGGCGGGTGGTCGCGCAGGGCACGCACGATGCTCAGCGAGTTGAGCTCGCGCAGACGCGGCAGATCCGTACCGGTTGTTGCTAGTTCTGTCACGTGCTGTCCCTTGGTTAGCTGCGGCTGGTACCCGCCAAATATGCTTTGATCTTTACAAAATCGTCGGATGATGGCAAGCCACCGGCTCAGGAGATGGGATAGGCCTGCGCAGCCGGCGTGATCGCCGGGGTGAAATCCGCGGTGCGCCCGTCGACGGAGTAGGCGTAGCGGCCCAGCCGCCGCACCTGCGGCCGCGCCGACAGATAAGTAATCATGTCGTCGAGCTCGGTGGGGGTGAGCCAGCTGGGCGGGTCGGACACGGCGCGGAACCGGCAGATGTCGGCCATGTCGCGCAGCCAGGCCAGCTGCTGGTCGGTGAGCAGGTTGAGCCGGCTGCGGAAGTAGATGACATCGGGGTCCACCTCGGCCAGCGGCTGGTGCCAGAGCCGGTGCAGGGTGTTGACCACGGCGTTGCGGGCCATGGCGTCGGAAGGGTCGTCGCTGGCGTAGTTCTGCCACATCGGCGCGACGTCGGGGCCACTGCGCATGCCGTCGAGTATCCCCAATGACGGCAACAGAATCGCGCCGCTGCCGAGCAGGTAAACGTCGTCTCCCGCGACCTGGCGAATCAGGGCAAGAGCGTCGCGATAGGACTGTTCCCGCTCGGCGCCGTCGGCGCGGTCGCCCGGGATCGCCCCGGCGTTGATGAAGTCGAGTTTCAGGTACTTGAAACCCCACTCGTGTACCACCCGATGGGTCAGCTCAGCCAGGAAGTCGCGGCTCGCCGGCAGGGAGAGGTCGAGGGCGTAATAGCCGGTTCCCCAGTTGTTCCCCGCGATCACGCGCTCGCCGCGCGCGTTGCGCAGCAACAACTCTGGGCGCTGCAGCGCGAGCTGTGAGCCGGGCAGGGCGATGAAAGGAGCCAGCCACAGCCCGGCGGTCATGCCGGTCTCGGCGATGCGGTCGGCCAGTGCCCTCATGCCGGAGGGGAACTTCTGGTTGGGCTGCCAGTCGCCGACCAGCTGCTGCCACCCGTCGTCCACCTGTACGGTGTCGAACGGCAGGCCGCGCAGATCGTCGATGTCCTTGGCCAGCTGCTGTTCGGTGATGGTCTCGTAGTAGGCATACCAGGAGCACCAGACGTTGCCCGCGCGGCGGGTGCTGCTGCCCAGGCGCGCGGCCAGGTGCCCGGTGTAGGCGGCGAACACCTCCGCTTCGGGGCCGTAGGCGGCGAACCAGGGCTGGGCGCCGTGCTCGTACCAGCCCGCGAGGGTGTCGCGGTCGGCCGACAGCCGCGCCGTGCCCAGCCCGAGCGCGCCCAGCAGCAGGATGTTGCCGTCGCCGGCGTCGAGGGCGGCCACCGCGGAGGAATGGTGGCGCGCGGGATCGTCCCAGACGTCGTCGTCGGCGGTGAGCCGCCGCTGCGGGTTGGCTATCCGCAGCGGCGGCTCGGAAAGACGCCGCCAACCACATGGGCTCCAAGAGTTGTGGCCATGCCGGTAGAACAGGGCATCGCCCAGTCCATGCAGCAGGGCGACGCGTCCCGGTGGAAGAATCAGGCCCCCGTCGGCTGCTTGTGGGCTGCCGGGCCCGTCGTGTTCGAGGGCGAGGGTGTGACCGGCGAGCTCGATGAGCAGTGCCATGGTTCTCCTAGACGTGTGCGATGTGGCGGGCCGGGCGGCCCCGGCCCGCCAGTTGCGGATGGCTACTTCTTGAACAGGGCGTTGACCTGATCGTTGGCCTTCTTCAGCGCCGTGGCCGAGTCGGTCTGGCCGAGCACCGCCGACTGAATGGCGTCCTGCACGATCTGGCTGATTTCGTTGCCGTGTTCGGTGATGGGCAGGAAGAAGGTGCCGTTGGGCGCCGTCGCCTCATCGATGTAGGCCTGCACATCGCGGCCCTTGGCCTTGTGCGCGGCGAGCGCCTTCTCGCTGGCGGACTTGATGGCCGGGAAGACCACGCCGTTGCCGCCGACGATGTTCTGGCAGTCGAGCGAGGCAAGGAACTTGACCCATTTCCAGGCCTCATCTTTGTGCTTGGTGCCGGTCCAGATCGCGTCCGACAGACCGTTGATCGCCGACTTGCGGCCCTGTGGCCCGGCCGGCAGCGGTGCGATGGCGAACTTCACCTTCGCCGACGAACCGAGGTAGGTGTTGATGGTCCACGAACCGGCCACGGTCATGGCCGCCGTGCCCGCGTCCATGAGCGCTTCCCGGCCGACCGTGGAGGCCTTGTCCAGCGCGGGGCTGTAACCCTTGGCAATCAACGACTTGTACCAGTCGATGGCCTGAGCCAGCTTCGGGTCGTCGTACTTGTACTTTGTCCCCCAAGGGTTCTGGTCCAGATAGGTGAAACCGTTGCTGACGGCCAGGTTGCCCCAGCCGTTCTGGCCCTGCGAGCCGTCGGCCCACTCCGGCAGGTAGCCAAAGATCTTGACCTTGGTCTTGTCGAAGGCTGGGTCGAGGCCGTTCTTGCCGTTCTGGTCGACCGTGGCCTTCGCGATGACCTGCTGGAAGGTGCCGCCATCGGTGGGGTTCCAGGTCAGGTTCTTCAGGCTGGCGGCGTCGATGCCCTGCGCCTTGAGGTGATCGGTGTTGTAGACGATCGCCATGGTGTCCCAGTCCTTGGGCAGCCCATAACGCTTGCCGTCCTTGGTGAACAGGTCGGCGAGGCCACCCTGGTACTGCGTCAGGTCGATCTTGTCAGCGGTCACGTAGGGCTGGATGTCGAGGATCTGGCCGGAGGTCACGAACTGCGGGTAGTAGGAGCCCTGGTTGGTCCAGACGTCGGGAGCGTCTCCCGCGGCGAGCTGGGTGGTCAGGCCCGCCCAGTACTGACCCCACGCCGACTGCGTGATCTTGATGGTGATGTTCGGGTTAGCGGTGTGGAAAGCGTCCGCGCATTGCTGGTAGGACGCCTTCTGGTTGTCGTCCCACAGCCAGTAGTTCAGGGTGACGGCCCCGCCGGGTTCCTCGTCGGCCTTATTGCAAGCGGCCAACCCGGCCGCAACGGCCAGGGACAGCAACGCCGCCCCAGCCCTGCCTATGCGGTTCATCGGATCCTTCTTTCTCAGGTGGGAGGGTGTGTTACTTGCTTCCGGTGAAGTTCAGGGACTGGACCAGCCGCTTGCCCACGAACAGCAACAGCACGAGCACGGGCAGGACCGACAGCGTCGAAGCGGCCATCAGCCCGGTCCAGTCCGGTTGGGTGTTGGGTGACTGCTGAAGGAAGACCCCGAGCGCGACGGTGACGAGGCGGTTGTCCTCACCGCGGCCGATCAGCAACGGCCACAGGAAGTCCTTCCAGGCCCACACGGTGGTGGTGAGCCCGATGGTGATCAGCGGGCCGCGGCTCATCGGCAAGGCGATGCGCCAGAAGATGCCCCATGGCCCATTGCCGTCGAGGATGGCCGCCTCCTCGACATCGCGGGGCAGCGAAAGGAAAAACTGGCGCAGGAAGAAGACCGCGAACGGTGTCATCAGGATCGTCGGGGCCACCATGCCGGCCATGGTGTTGATCAGGCCAAGGTCTTTGACCAGGATGAAGTTGGGCAGCAGCGTGAAGATCGGCGGCACCATCAGCGCCGCGATGAGGATGCCGAAGACCAGATCGCGTCCAGGAAAACGAAGCCGGGCAAAGGCATACCCGGCCATCGCGCAGAAAAGGGTCTGCACGACCGCGATCAGGCCGCAGTAGATGATCGAGTTGAGCAGGTACGCGGCGAAGTTGAGCCGGGCGCCCGACCCGCCGGCGGCCCGGGCCTCCGCTTCGGTGGTCAAACCGAGCACGCGCAGGAAGTTGATGAGAGTCGGGTGGTCGGGCAGCAGGCTCGTGTTGTCGGTGTACAGATCCGCCGCCGGGGTCAGCGCGGTGCGCACCATCCACCAGAACGGGAAGACGGTCGCCACCACGACCACCGTCATGGCCAGCCAACCGAGCACACGCCCGGCGCTCAACTGCTTACGGGTCATGGTTTTCGCCCCTTCACGCCAGGTCCGAGCGAGAGGCGCGCAGCAGGCGCATCTGGATCGCGGTGAGCACGCCGAGGATGAGCGCCAGGCAGATCGCCGCGGCGGCGGCGTAACCCATGTGGAAGTAGGTAAATGCCTGCTGGTAGATGTAGTAGTAGATGGCGCGGGTGGCCGAAACCGGGCCGCCGCGGGTGGTGACGGCGATGGTGTCGAAGATCTGGAACGAGCCGATCAGCGAGACGACCAGCACCAGGGCCAGGACTGGGCGCAATAGCGGCAGGGTGATCCGGCGGAACATCCGCCACTCGCCGGCGCCGTCGATCGACGCGCCTTCGTAGAGGTACTGCGGGATCTGCAGCATCCCCGCGTAGAGCAGCAGTGCCGTGTAGCCGGTATAGGCCCAGGTGTTGATCGCCGCGACCGACGGCATCGCCCAGGTGGCATCGGTGAAGAAGCCGATGGGCTGCATGTCGAAGGCGCGCACCAGGTGGTTGACGAAGCCGAGGTTGGTGTCGAGCAGGAACAACCACAGCAGGCCAACGGTGACGTTGGGGACGAGCCAGGGCAGCAGCAGCGTCGCCCGCAGCACCACCGAGCGGGTCAGCCGGTGCATGAGTGCCGCGATGCCAAGGGCCAGAAGGGTTTGTGATCCGATGTTGAGGATCACGTACCAGCCCGTGACCAGGAGCGCATTCCAGAACTGGTCGTCGCGCACCAGCTTGGCATAGTTGTCCACGCCGACGTAGGAGGGCGTGTTGAGCATCGAGTAATCGGTGACCGAGTACCAGATGCCACGTGCGGCCGGGTAGCCGTAGAAGATGGCGAACCCAGCCAGCACGGGCAGCAGGAACCACCACGCCGCGCGGCGGTCGTCGCGCCTTTTTGTCGAGATCATCCTCGCCTCTGCTCCGGTGTCCGGGTTGGCTCTTGCCAGCCGCCCCGCCTTCGAATAATGATGTAGACCTTCGAAATTTTGTCAACACCTCTTCGTATTGCTTCGGTAACGCCGTGGAGGGTAACCAAGCCAAGATCTGTCGCGAAAGTCCCCCTACCAGCGCCGATATGAACTTGGCGGGCCAGCGCTGCAGCGTGCCCGAAACCAACCATCCCGAGAAATGCCCGACTTCCCTCGGAGAGACCGACATGAAATCACGTTTACGAGCCCTTGGCGTCGTCATGCTGGCGGCCCTCACCCTGACCGCGGGGACACCCGCCGTGGCCGGCGGTCCACAGTGGACACCGCTGTCCTACGCCGCCGCGCCCGCCGACAACCCCCTCAAAGGCTTCCTGCCCTTTGCCGGTAGCTACCAGACCTTCCCGCACAGCATGGAGTGGTTCTACCTGCCGCTGCGCGACGTGATGACCGGGCCGCAGCAGTTCCGTTGGGCCGCAATGGAAAGCCAGCTCGACGCCATCGCCTCGCGGGGGCACCAGGCGGTGTTCCGGTTCTACCTGGACTATCCGGGCAAGCCCACCGGCATCCCGCAGTACCTGCTGGACCAGGGCCTGCTCACGCGCCCCTACCCCGACTTCGGCAACAACGGGGTCAGCGTCGCTCCCGACTACAGCGACTCGCGGCTGGTTTCCGCGCTGGAGAACTTCATCACCGCGCTGGGCCGCCGCTACGACGGCGATCCGCGCATCGGCTTCCTCACCCTGGGCCTGATCGGTTTCTGGGGGGAGTGGCACACCTGGCCCTACGACGGCTGGACCCAGCCCGAGAACTGGATGCCGAGCACCGACATCCTCACCGCCATCCTGAACCGCTACCAGACCGCCTTCGCCAAGACACGCTTGCTGGCCCGCTATCCCAGCCCTGAGAACAAAAATCTATCTGTCGGGTACCACGACGACTCGTTCGCTTTCGAGACCCTGCCGCCGACGTCATGGCATTTCGTGCAGCGCCTCATCGACGAAGGCGTGACCGAGAAATGGCGCGAGCAGCCGATCGGCGGCGAGCTGCGCCCCGAAATCCAGTCCTGCCTTTGGGATGAGCCCATCAGCTGCCCCCAGTACGAGGACTACCCGCAATCCGTGGCGCAGACCCACGCCTCCTGGCTGATCAATCACGCCGCCTTCGCCGGGGCAGGTTTCACCGGCGACAAATACCAGCGCGCCCTGAACGCGGCCAAGGCGCTGGGTTACGAGCTGACCGTCA
Organism: Rhizocola hellebori; assembly: GCF_016862955.1. Lineage (GTDB taxonomy): Bacteria > Actinomycetota > Actinomycetes > Mycobacteriales > Micromonosporaceae > Rhizocola > Rhizocola hellebori. Next base: position 21,417 of record NZ_BONY01000113.1, read on the forward strand.
CCGAGGCGGCGCTGTCGCGCGAGCGGGTTTCGGTGCGCGTGGCCAACCTCGGCACCGCGCCGTTCTACTACGACTGGCGCGCCGAGCTGGCCGCCGTCGACAGCCGCGGCCGCATCGTTAGGCGCTGGCACACCGGCTGGTCCGTGGCCGGCATTCAGCCCGGCCAGGATCCCGCGCAGCTTTCGGCCCGCATCGACACCCACGGCCTGCGGGCCGGCCGCTACGACATCGTCATGCGCGTGGCCAACCCGCTGCCCAACGGCATCCCGTTGCGGTTCGCCAACAACGGCCAGAACATCCACTCCGGCTGGCTCACCATCGGCGCTGTCACCACCCGATAACGGCGCTAACCCACACCTTCTCGTCCCGAAGGGAACCCGGTTCATGCCATCCTTACGAAAGCTGCTTGCCGCCACAGCGGCGGCGATGACCCTCGTGCTCGTGTCCACCAGTGGGCAGGCGGCTCCGGCGGGTCCGCCCGCGCGCCCGCCCGCCGGGCCCGGCCCCGACACCAGCCTGGCCACCCACACCTACTCCTACGCCGATGCCGCTCTCGGGCAGCCGTTGAAGGGCTTTGCCCCCTACCTGTTCCCGGGCGACAACCTGTCGTCGAAGTACCCCGGCGGGCTGGTCTGGAGCTACTTCGCCCTCAACGAGGTGATGAAGGATCCCAACAGCTGCAGCGTCTTTGACTGGAGCGTCTTCGAAAAGGCGCTCGACGAGGCCGCCGTCTGGGGTCGCCAGGTCGCCTTCCGGTTCTACGTCGAGTACCCAGGAGGCAGCGGCACCCATCCCGGCAACGGCATCCCGCCCTGCCTGAACGGCAGGATGGCGTTGCGCACCAATGGTTTCTGGGGCACGGTCAGCCCCGACTACGACGATCCCGACGTCATCGCCGCACTCGTCAGCTTCATCAACGCTTTCGCCCAGCGCTACGACCGCGCCGGTCCCGGCGGCACCGCGGACCCGCGGGTCGGGTTCATGTCGCTGGGCCTGGTCGGGCTGTGGGGCGAGTGGCACACCTGGCCCTATGACCGCGACCTGGCCGACGGGTACCCCAACCTGATGCCCACCGACGCCACCATCCGCACCATCATCGGCGCCTACGACACCGCCTTCGACAACATCCAGCTCGAGGTGCGCTATCCGCTCGCGGGCACGGAGACCGCCAACATCGGGTTCCACGACGACTCCTGGCCCTACAAGGAGTGGCGTGGCGGCCAGCTCAAGAGCATGACCCTGCCCGTATCGATGAACGGCTGGGAAGACGCGTTCCTGCAGTTGCAGCTCAACACCGGGACGGAGAACAGGTGGATCACCCAGTCCATCGGTGGTGAGGCGCGCCCCGAGATCCAGGGCAGCCTCTACGCCAACTGGCCCGGCGGCTCGGGGCAGGTCGACGACGTCCTCGCCGCGACCGAGCTCAGCCACATCTCCTGGATGATCAACCAGACCGGCGCCGGTGGGTACAGCCCCACCGATCCGCTGGTCGCCGCGGGCGTCCGCAAGATGGGTTACAACCTGCACATCCCGCAGGCCAACTTCAACGCCACCGCTTCGGGCACGTTCAAGGTCGGCGTCACCATGCAGAACAACGGCGTCGCACCGTTCTACTACCCGTGGACCACGGTGGTCGGGCTGCGCGACGCCTCCGGTGCGATCGTCAAAACCTGGGACACGACCTGGGATCTGCGCCAGGTGCAGCCGTTGACGATCCGGGCCTTCCCCGACTGGAACGTGGGCGCGAACCCGACCTACCGCGACTTCGGCCGTCCGGTCAACTTCTCCGCCAACCTCAGCACGGCCGGTGTCGCGGCCGGTTCTTACAGTCTGGTGCTGAAGGTCCGCAACCCGCTGGAGGCGGTCACCCCGGCAGTTCTGCGCGCCCGGCCCGCCGCCAGCAGGCTGACCGACTGGATCATCGATCAGTGGCGTCCCGCCGTTCCGCTGTCGTTCGCCAACTCCAACCAGGGCACCGACGGCTGGGTCAACCTCGGCGCGATGGCGGTCGGCTCCTGCTCGGGTGACTGCACCGCACCTTCGGTGCCGTCGGGCCTTTCCGTAACCGGGGTCACCAACACCAGTGTTTCGCTGTCGTGGGCGGCTTCCACCGACAACGTGGGTGTCACCGGCTATCAGGTGTTCCGTGACGGTGCTCTGGCCGGTTCACCGACCGGCACCACGTTCACCGACACCGGCCGCTCGCCGGGCCAGACCTACCAGTACACGGTGCGAGCGCGCGACGCGGCCGGCAACATCTCAGCCGCCTCGGCTGCGGTGCCGGCCACCACGACCGGCTGTTCGGGCGATTGCACGGCACCGAGCGCGCCGACGCTGTCCTCGCCGAGCAAGACCGACACCACCGTGTCGCTTTCCTGGACCGGCTCCACGGACAACGTGGGCGTCACCGGTTACGAGGTGTTCCGCGGATCCACCTTGGTCGGCAGCCCCTCGGCAACCACATTCACCGACACCGGCCTGACCGCCTCCACGGCCTACAGTTACACCGTCAAAGCCCGGGATGCGGCCGGAAACCGTTCCGCCGCAAGCAACACCGTCACCGTCACCACCAATGCGGCGCCGCAGCCGCCGGCTGGGCTGGTGCTGGACAACTTCGACGGCACCCCTGCCTACCCGTCTTCCAACCAGAACGACCTCGGCAGATGGACCGGCGCGAACTGCTTCCTCGACGGCGGCGGCTCGGGCGTGGTGACTGGCGGGGCGTTGAGCTTGCGCTACAACAACTGTGGCTGGTTCGGCTCCGACGTCGGTGTCGACCTGAACGCCTACACGTATCTGGTCGTGCGGATCCGGGGCGCGGCCGGGGGAGAGCAGGCCCACTTCAGCCTCGGCCTGGGTGGCGCGACAAAGGTGTTCGCCGACTTCACCCTCGACGGCGGCGCCCACCCGGTAATCACGACGAGCTATCAGGACATCCGCATTCCCATGGCGGCCAACGGGATCAACCGCAACTCTCCGTCCCAGCTGGCCATGGGCTTCTGGTACGGCGGCAACTCGACCATCACCATCGACCACATCACGTTCCAATAGCACCAAGGCCGCCTGGCCCCAACCAGGCGGCCTTCCTCCGTCCCGAACAAGGAAGGCATCATGCCCACTCGCACTTTGCGGCTGCTCACCGCGACGGCGTTGCTGGCCGGACTGGGAGCGGTGGGGGTAGGCGCCGCGCCCGCGCTGGCCGCCACCGTCACCTACCAAGCCGATCTCGGCACCGCTTTCGCGAACCCGGAACGCGGCTACCACAACCGGTACGAGATCATCAACGATCCGGCGGTCAACGATTACGTCAACGCCGCCACCATTCCCGGCTTCAATCCCGACCTGCTCGACCGGACCTTCACCCGGGCCAAGTCCCACGGCAACACGCTGATCCACAGTTACGTGCACCTCGACAAATACCGGACCCAGCCCCTGCCGCAGGCGCTGCTGGACAATCTCACCTCCGGGCTGGCGGCGATCAGAGCAGCCGGCTTGAAGATCGTGCTGCGGCCCGCCTACACCTGGGACGGCTACGTCAGCGTTGACGAGGCGCAGATCCTGAGCCACATCGGCCAGCTCAACGCGGTGATCACCGCGAACGCCGACGTTGTCCTGCATCTGGAGACCGGATATCTGGGCGCGTGGGGCGAATGGCACACCGGCGGGCTGACCAACCCCTCTTCGGTCGAGGAGGCGCCTGCCCGGTACCGGATAATGAAAAAGATCGCGGACACCACACCGGCCACCATCCCGCTGGCCATGCGCTACCCCATATATATCAAGGAAGTTACCGATCCCACCTCGTGCGTCGTGCCCGGAGGCTGCACACTGACCCAGGCGCAAAAGGACCGCATCAGCTTCCACAACGACTGTTTCCTGGCCGACTACAACGATATGGGTACCTATGACAACCCGTCCTGGATGGGCTGGTACTACATCGAGCAGAAGAAACAATGGATGTATGACCTGGCGACCTCGGCCGGGCACAACAAAATGGTCGGCGGGGAAACGTGTGGCGCGGACGGTTACAACGACGCCGCCTGTGTCAACGCGCAGACCGAGATGCAGAAGCTCAACTTCACCGAAATCAACGAGGACTACGCCGCCGTCAATACGGACAAGTGGAAGGCGGCCAACCTCGCCGCGAGCGGCAGCGACCCCGCGGAAACCTGCTTCGTACGCATCAAACGCAAGCTTGGGTACAGGCTACGGCTGCTCGACGCCACCTTCCCGACCACGGTCGCGCCCGGCGGCGGTCTCAGCCTCACCGCACACCTGACCAACGACGGATGGTCCGGGCTCATCAAGACCCGTCCCGTCTATCTCGTGCTCGACAACGGCACCCAGCGCTACAACCTGCCCGTTGCCTCGGTCGACCCCCGCACCTGGCTGGCCGGCGCGAGCACCCTCACCACAAACGTCACCGTGCCCGGCAACGCCGTCGCGGGAACCTATCGGCTTGCGCTGTGGCTACCCGATCCGAACGCTGGCCTGCAGCCCCGTCCGGAATACTCGGTGCGGCTGGCCAACACCGGCACCTGGGACGCGGCCAAGGGCTACAACGTGCTGTCGACCTCGGTCACCGTCGGCGCGTGCACGGGTGACTGCGTCGCGCCCTCAGCCCCGTCGGCTCTTTCCGTAACCGGAGTAACCAACACCAGTGTTTCGCTGTCGTGGGCGGCTTCCACCGACAACGTGGGTGTCACCGGATATCAGGTGTTCCGTGACGGTGCTCTGGCCGGCTCACCGACCGGCACCACGTTCACCGACCCCGGCCGTTCCCCCGGCGTGACGTATCAGTATTTGGTCCGGGCGCGGGACGCGGCAGGCAACGTTTCCGCGGCGTCAGCGACAGTGTCGGCCACCACGACCGGATGTTCGGGCGACTGCACCGCGCCCAGCGCACCGACGTTATCCTTCTCGGGCAAGACCGACACCACTGTTTCGCTGTCGTGGACCACGGCCACCGACAACGTCGGCGTGACCGGTTACGAGGTCTTCCGCGGATCCGCTCTGGTTGGCAGCCCCTCGGGAACTTCGTTCACCGACACCGGCCTGACCGCTTCGACCGCCTACAGTTACACCGTCAAAGCCCGAGACGCGGCCGGAAACCGTTCCGCCGCAAGCAACACGGTCACGGTCGCCACCGACGCGACGCCACAGCCACCAGCCGGCCTGGTCCTCGACAACTTCGACGGCACCCCTGCCTATCCGTCGGCATTCCAGAACGACCTCGGCAAGTGGACCGGGGCCAACTGTTTCCTCGACGGCGGCGGCTCCGGCGTGGTCACGGCTGGCGCGCTTAGCTTGCGCTACAACAACTGTGGCTGGTTCGGCTCCGACGTCGGCGTCGACCTGAACGCCTACACCTACCTCGTCATTCGCGTCAAAGGCGCAGCCGGGGGAGAGCAGACCCACTTCAACCTCGGCCTAGGCGGCGCAACAAAGGCCTTCGCCGACTTCACCCTCGACGGCGGCGCCCACCCGGTAATCACGACCGGCTACCAGGACATCCGCATTCCCATGGCGGCCAACGGCATCAACCGCAATTCGCCTTCCCAGCTGACCATGGGCTTCTGGTACGGCGGCAACTCCACCATCACCATCGACCACCTCACCTTCCAGTAACAGCAAGGTGCCCCCAGCCTCAGCGGTTGGGGGCACTTCGACTTACCCCTTGAGCGGTCGGCCTTCCAGTCACGCTCCAGCGCCGTCCAGCACCCGTCCAGACGTCGTTCCTAGCATGCATGCATCTCGATTGCTGACGCCGCCAATCCCATTCATGCATGACAAATTCGGAGGCACCCCTCATGAGGATTCGAATCGCAGTACTGGCGCTGGCCAGCGGGCTACTCGCCGCAGTGGTCGCGCCCGCTGGCGCTGCCAGCGCGGGCACCGCCCAACCCTCCAGCGATGGACTGGTGGCGGGCGCAGGAGTCATCACGCTGGCCCAGCAGACCTCGGCCCCAGCCCGCACCTCGAGCGGTGCGACGATCCAGGCCTCGACCTACTGCAACGTCAGCGTCAGCCAGCCGCAGGTCAACGCCAGCCTGATCCTCTCCGGCACCTGGCGGGTGTCCTGCCGCAACGGCGCCAACCCCGCACCCGACATCTTCGAAATCGAAATGACCGCGCGGATCTACCAGGGAACCCCCGCCCTCCCCGGGGCGAACGTCGGCGCCCACTACTGCCTCACCCACACCAGCCCAATCATGGACTGCCCGGTCTCGACCACCGGCCCGATCCAGTACTACACGTCGTACTTCAGCAAACTCGAGGTCGAGGTAACGCTGACCAGCGGCGCAGTGAACCGCGGCACCTTCTACACCTACCCGACCCAGCTCACCTGAGTGGCACGGCGACCGCAGGGGCGCGGCGCCGCGCCGCGCCCCTGCGAGCAGGCAGTCGGCAGGCGCTGGGTGGGCTTGCGCGGGGAGAGCGTGGTTGCCGAGGGCTTGCGCGGAGAGCTTGGTCCATTTGCGCGATAGCTTGCGCGCGGTGAGATTGCACGGCCAGCTTGGGCGGGGAGGCTTGGCCGCGGCGAGCGTGTATGGCGGCGAGCTTGGCTGGGGAGGCTTGCGCGGAGAACTTGCGCGGAGAGCTTGCGCGCGGCGAGATTGCGCGGCGAGCGTGCGTGGCGAGCCTTGGTGGGGAGAGCTTTGCGCGCGGCGAGCGTGCGCGGGGAGGGCTTGGAGCGGAGAGCTTGCGTGCGGCGAGCTTGTGCGGCGAGTTTAGGCGCGGGAGGGCTGGCATGGGGCGAGCTTGGGCGGGGAGGCTTGCGGGCGGAGGGCTTGGCGCTGGATAGCGCACGTTGCTGCCGGTTTCTGGCACGGGCGTATGCCGGCGGGCATGGCGAAGCCGCCGCGATGGGTGTCTTCCATGCGGCGTCGGTCGGTCAGGATCTAGGATTTCCTCCGCTGCGGCGCGGGGAGTGAAGTCGTGATGAGGCAACGGCTTCGTGAGTGTCGCTGGCAGGTGGGCTGCCTGCTGCAAGGGTGAGATTGGTGCGT
>NZ_BONY01000114.1 GCF_016862955.1 Rhizocola hellebori
TTTTTCAACCCTCCTTGGGACTTGAAAGGTTTCAATCTTCTGCCCAGCATGACATTCAATCGTCATTTGTCAATTGCCTTGGGACATCGACGGGACATCGGATGCGGCGGCGATCCGATAGCCTCCCCGGATGGCCCGCCTGCTGGATCAGCCTGGTTACGCGAGGTTCTGGACATCGGAGACGGTCTCCACCTTCGGCACCTATGTCAGCGCGGTCGCCATGCCGCTCGTGGCCAGCTTTACCGTTCGGGCAACCGAGTTCGAGTTCGGCCTGCTGACCGGAGCGCGCTACGCGCCATACCTGGCTTTCGGTCTGCTCGCCGGGGTGATCGCCGATCGCTATCGCCGTCGTCCCCTGCTCATTTCCATGGACCTGGGCCGCTTTCTCCTATTAGGACTTCTGACCGGGCTCCTCTTCAGCGGCACGCTGACCCTCTACTCGCTGATGGCCTTCGTGGCCTTGGCGGGCACCATGTCCCTGTTCTATGAGGCGGCCCACCAGTCTTACCTGCCGCGCCTTGTCCAGCCTGACGTGCTGCCGCGGGCCAACGCGCGCCTGCAACTGAGCGGCTTCGTGGCCCAGACCACCGGCCCGTTGCTCGGCGGGTCCCTGATCCGCCTGATCGGCTTGCCGCTGTCGCTGGCGGTGGATGCCTGCTCCTATCTGGCCTCCGCCGTCCTGCTGGCCACCATCAAGCGCCCGGAGCCGGCCCCCGAGGTGCGCCCGCGGCACCTGAAAACCGAGCTGCGCGAAGGACTTTCCTGGGTGTACCGGCACCGCGTGCTCGCCCCCTACGCGGTGACCCTGCACGCGCACTTCCTCTTCGAGAGCATGGCTTCGGTCGTGTTCACGCTGCTGGTCCTGCAAGGGCTGGAGCCGGGCCTGCCCGAGAAGGAGGCCGGGTTCCGCCTCGGCGTGGTGCTCGCGATCGGCGGCGTGGGCGCGGTCGCCGGCAGCTGGGCCTCCGGCTGGGCGGGAAGGCTCGGCATGGGCCGCCTGCTCGTCAGGGGCCGCTGGCTGGCGGTGCTCGGCTGGGCCCTTGCCGCCGTTGCGGGTTCCGGCTCGGCCGGCTGGGTCATGGCGGCCGCATCGCAGTTCGTGGTCTGGTTCGCCATCGGGCTGAGCAGCCCGCACGAGCTGGGGTACCGCCAAGCGGTCACCCCAGATCGGTTGCAGGGCAGGATGAACGCGACCATCCGCTCGCTGAACTGGGGCATGCTGACCATCGGCGCGCCCGTGGGCGGCCTCCTCACGCAGAGCCTCGGCTACCGCGGCGCGCTCTGGCTGGCCACCACGGGGATCGCGTTAACCGCCTTAGCGGCAACGCTTTCCCCGGTGCGCCATGCCCGTCATCCGGCGGCCGACCCTCAGCTGAAGGTGACTTCGGCCGGGTAGTTGGCGGTGACCTGGCACGGCGGCTGGCTCGCCAGCTTGACCGTGATCGGCCAGACGCCAGCCGTCAACGTGACCTGCTCCCCCGTGGTCAGCACTCGGAAACGCGGTGTCGCGGGCTCGCTGTTGTCGATCGGAACCGACACGCTGAACCCGCCCTCGGCGGTGAGCTGGGCGACCGCTACCGGGTGCCCGCCAAGGAAAATGCGCACGTTTTGGGGAGCCACGCAGGGCAGCCCGGCGCCGGTGACGGTGAACGAATTGCCCAGCGGGATGCTCCCGCTCGGATCGATGGTGAACGTGGGGGCCGGGGCCGGCGCGCCGGTCGGCGGCACGAGCGTCGTCACGGTGAGCGCGTGGCTGGGCGGCGAGGCAAGGCCGGCCGCGTTGTGGGCCACCACGGTGAAGGTGTAGGTGGCGCCGGCTGACAGGTTGTTGATGGTGGAACGGGTTGCGCTGGTCCAGCCTTTGTCAGCGCCGTCGACGACGATGCGGTAGTAAGCGATGTCGCCGCTTCCCGGCGCGGAGGGTGGCTGCCAGGACAGGGCGACGCTGTTTTGGGTGACACCCCGCACCGTCACACTGAGCGGCGCGGTCGGCGCGACAGCCGCCGCGGTGCCTGTCCAATTCGCCGATGGCGGAGTGCCCGTCGACGGCGGCGCGCTGGAGGTGTCGCCGCTCGTGGGCAACGCGCTCGGCGACGGCGAGGCCTGCGCGCCGGGGGTGAGCGATTGCTGGGGCTGACTGGTGCTGATCGGTGACCCGCCCGGCGGCAGGGCGTTGCTGGGCGTCGACTCGTCTGAATACCACAGGTAACCGGCGACCACCATCGCGACCAGAACCAGCGCGACCAGCACCCCCGGCCAGCGCCGCTTCAGGGCGGGCAGCGACAGGTAGGCGGTGGGGAAGAAGGTCAGCGCCGCCCTCGCGGTGGGCCGCCTATCCGCCGCGCCCGGCTCTGCGGCGGGGCCGATCTGAGGGTGCTCGGCGGTCTGGTCGATCTCCCCCGGCTCGGCCACCTGCTCCTGCACGCCACCTTGCGCGGCGATCCACAGGCTGGTGGCGAGCTCAAGCCGTGCTTTGAGAGTCTTCGGGCTGCTGAAGGCGACGATGGTGGGCAGCGCCACGGTCGGCCACGCCGCCTCGGGCAGGTGCAACCCCTGGATCAACGCGTTCCACAGATTGGTGAACTCGCTCGCTCCAGCCACCACCCGGGCCAAGCGTTCGTCGAAATCGGACCGGCGCAGCCGGGTCACGATCATCGCGTGAATCTCAGTGGCTGTCAGGCTCACGGTGACGTCAGCTAGCAGCTCACCGAGTTTGACAGCGGCGTAGCGCGCATCTGAGTCGTCCTTGACCGGCACAGTCACCGTAGCCCCTTTCGCGGGTGGATCAATCGGCCTCGCTGTTTCGTGCGGCGATAGCCTAGGCGGCGAACGGCCAGGAAGGTATAGACAGAACGGTGCCCTTTGGTCCCAGTCGGGTCACCGAAAGTTGATCTGGGTGGATTGTCGGAGGTTGATCGCGCAGGAGGGCTGGGTTGCCAGCTCGGCGACCACCGGCAAAACCCCCTTGACCAGCACGATCGGGTCACCGCCGTCGAGCGCACGCACCTCAGGAGCGGCCGGGTTGGTGGCGTTGACCTCGATGGCCACGGCGAAGGCGCCTAGATCGTCCAAAGTGGCCAGTGCCACCGCACGCCCACCCAACAGCACCCGAACCGTGGATGGCGCGAAGCATGGCCAGCCGGTTCCGGTGACGGCGAACGGATCGCCGAGTTTGATCGCCGGGCGGGGCGAGATGCTCAGCACGGCAACGGGTGGTGGCGTCGCGGTGGGTGACACGACGCTCATGGTCGTCGCGTTGACCGTCTCGCTGGACGGGGAGGCCAGACCGGCGCTGTTGTAGGCGACGATGCCGAACGTATAGCTGGCACCGGGCGTCAACTGGTTGACGGCGACGCGGTTGTTGACTGTCCAGCCCGCGTCCGCGCCGTCGCGCAGGATCCGGTAGTGGGAGACCCCGCCGCTGCCGGGGTCGACGGGCGGCAGCCAGCTCAGGTGGACGGTGGTGCTCGTGGTGCCGCGCACGGTCAAGCCCAGCGGCGCGGTGGGCGCGACGACCGGACCGGTCCCGGCCCAGGTCGGCGTGGGTGCCGCGAGCGTCGAAGGCGCCGTCGGCTCGGCCGGACCTGCCCCCGGCGCGGACGGCATCACCGGCGCCCGAGTCGTGCGTGGCCCGGTGCTCTGCGGCTGGGGCTGGCCGACCCCGGCCGGTGACATCACCTGCGGCTGGCCGGCCGAGGTCAGCCCGTGGTCGAGCCACCAGAACCCGCCGGCCACCGCCAAGGCGACCAGGGCGAGGGCGACCAGGCTGCGCGGCCAGCGCTGGGTCGCGGCCGGGGCGGTCAGGTCGTCGGTGGGGAACAGGGTCAGCACCGGATGCTGTCCACTATGGCCGTCAGGAATCCCCAGCCGCACGTCGTGAGCAGCCATGGCCTGGCCCTCGGCATCGACGGCCGGCAGCGCCTCCCCCTCGTCGGGGTGGGTGGACATCCAGAGGCTGGTGGCTCGCTCGAGATGCGCCTTGAGCGTCTGCTGGCTGCTGAAGGCCACCACCGCGGGCAGCACCACGGTTTCCCAGGCCGGGCCGGGCAGGGGCTGCCCCTGCGCCAGCGCGGTCCATTTGGCCGCGAAGTCATGGCCGTCAGCGACCAGGCTGGCCAGCCGTGGATCGTCATCGGACTGTTCGAGGCGCGCGGCGATCACAGCGTGGATCTCGGCGGCGGTCAGCCCCGGCGTGAGGTCGGCCAGCAGCTCCCCGAGCTTCACGGCTGACTCGTGGGTATCGAAGTCACCCGTGACGGGCAAAGTCACCCCGGGCCTCCTTCTCCGCGTGGATCAGCTGCGTTGCTGTGTCATGTGCGCGGGGCAAGCCTAGGCGGCGATCGGCTGCGAGGGAATCGACGGAAAGGTGGCCGTGGCCGTCTCGCCGGGCGCGAGACGGCCACGATGACGAGTGGATATTGGACGTTCGTGGAAAAGTCCGGCTCCCTCGGCGCATCAATCTTTAGTTGGGAGGTTAAACTAATTGGACGGTGCGGGCAACCATGACGATCATTGTGTCGTGGTAGCGACTTCACCTGGGCCAACGGTGCCGCCACCCCTAGGGTGCAGTGATGCCGCAGAACCATTCCCGCCTGCTTTCGATAGCCGCCACGCTCGCCCTGACCGGGGTGCTGACCGCCTGTGCCCAGGAAACCCCGACCGCCACACCGACATTGGCGACTCAGGTCAGCACGTCACCCAGCCCGGCGAAGGCGGCCTTGGATGTGCCGACCTGCCCCGAGCTGCGCAACGCCGCCGTGCGTGGGCTTATCGACCCCTACTACGCCTTCGGTGACGAAGGAGCGCCCCTGACCGAAGGGATGTATTCCGATAAGGACGGTCTCGTGCTGGCGCTGCAACAGCCGTGTGCGAGCGGCGACCTCGGGTCCGACATCGGAGCCGTCACCGTCGGCGCCATCATGAACAGCGTCACCGGCACCACCGGCCGGTTCTGGAACGTGATGCTGTGCACCAAAGCCACCCCGCGGGCCAAGTGCATGGTGCATATCGCGATGAACGACCGCGACCCGATCGAGTCGATCAGCTTCACCGGCAACAAGATGACTCTGGTGTACCTGACCCGCCCCGACGCCGCCGGATCCGCCGTGGCGAGCGTCCGCCGCACCGCGATCTACGCCGCCGAAGGCACCGTGCTCAAGGAGCAGTCCCACACCGACGTTCCCTACACTCCGTAGCCTGCCGAAAAATGAGGTAGGTTCACCGGGTGCTGCGGGCTTTGCGGGTCAATGTCGCCCTTGTCGTCAGTCTCACCCTCGCCCTCGCGCTGACCGGCTGCGCCTCCGACCAGCCGCTTTGGTCAGCCCAGCCCACGGCCAACCAGTCAGGCTCGGCCGGCCCGTCAGGGTCGGCCGAAGCCTCTCCTTCGGCCGCCGCGAGCGCCACTCCCGGCCTCGGGCAGGGCGGCTGTGACGGCTTCCCGGCCGACAACGTGTGGCGGGCCGAGGTGGCCTCGCTGCCGGTGCACCGGTCGTCGGCCGCGTTCATCGCGAGCATCGGCGCGGCGAGCACGATGCATCCCGACTTCGGGGCCGGGCTGTGGGAGGGCGCGCCGATCGGGATCCCGGTCACCACGGTCAAGCCCGGCCAGGCCACGGTCAAGGTGACCTTTCAATACGCGCGGGAAAGCGACGCCGGCCCCTACCCCGTCCCGGCCGGCGTCGCCATCGAGGGCGGCCCCACCAGCTCCGGCGATCGCCACATCATCCTGCACGACCCGGCCGCTTGCCGGCTCTACGAGCTGTTCGCCGCCTACCCGACCGGCAACGGGGGCTGGAAGGCGGGCTCGGGAGCGATCTTCGACCTGCGCTCCAACAAACTTCGCCCGGCGGGCTGGACGTCGGCCGACGCGGCCGGGCTGCCGATCTGGGCGGGGCTGGTCAGGTACCCAGAAATGGCGAAAGGCAAGATAGATCACGCTTTGCGCATCACGGTGCCGCGCACCCGAAACGCTTATGTATGGCCAGCCCGTCACGCCGCGTCGGACTCCACGGATGCGGCGCTGCCACCGATGGGTTTGCGGCTGCGGCTCAAGGCAGGCGTCGACACGTCGAAGCTGCCGCAGCAGGCACGGGTGATCGCCGAGGCGATGAAGAGGTACGGGGTGATCATCGCCGACAACGGCTCGCCCTGGTACCTGTCCGGAGCACCGGACGACCGCTGGTCAAACGACGCGCTGCGCGCGCTCAAACAGTTGCGGGGAAGCGACTTCGAGGCCGTGGACACCTCGGCGATGATGGCGTCGGCCGACTCCGCGGCGGTGCGCTAACTCTGGCACGGTCGTTCATTTGTTTAGACGCCAAACTATCGGCATACTGTCCGCATGCCCGAGTTCTGGACCCGTCGTGGCGTCCTAGCGGCCGGTGCGGTTGTAGGCGCCATGGCGCTCGATTCCGCCGCGTTCGCCAAGCCCGACAACGCTCGCTATAGCTGGAGAAACGCCGAGATGGTGGGCGGCGGGTTCGTTCCCGGAATCGTGTTCAACCAGGCCGAGCCGGGCCTGGTTTACGCACGCACCGATATCGGCGGCGCCTACCGCCTGGACAGGGCGAGCGGGCGGTGGGTGCCGCTGCTCGACTGGGTCAGCTGGGATCAGTGGGGCTGGACGGGAGTGTCCAGTCTGGCCACCGACGCCGTCGACCCGGACCGGCTCTACCTTGCCGTGGGCACCTACACCAACGACTGGGATCCCAACAATGGGGCCATTCTGCGCTCGCGCGACCGGGGCCGCAGCTTCAAGGCTTCCCCGCTGCCGTTCAAGGTCGGCGGCAACATGCCCGGTCGCGGCATGGGCGAGCGCCTGGCCATCGACCCGAACCGCAACGCCATCCTCTACTTCGGAGCCCCCAGTGGAAACGGCCTGTGGCGCAGCTCCGACTCAGGCGTTTCGTGGTCTAAAGTGGACAGTTTCCCCAACCCTGGCACATACCGGCCGGACCCCAATGACACCAGCGGATACTCCAACGACCTGACCGGTGTGGTGTGGGTGGCGTTCGATCCGCGCACCGGATCGCGGCGGCGGCCCACCCGCAGCATCTACGTTGGCGTGGCGGACAAGGACAATCCCCTCTACCACAGCGCCGACGGTGGCGCGACGTGGGCGGCGGTGGCCGGGTCGCCCACAGGGCAGATCGCCCACAAGGGCGTGCTGGATCACGTCGGTGGGTTCCTCTATCTCGCGACGAGCGACACCGCGGGTCCCTATGACGGCGGTGCCGGAGACGTCTGGAAGCTCGACATCGCCAGCGGCACATGGACTCGCATCTCCCCCGAGCCGGGCGCGGGTTGGGGCTACGCAGGTCTGACCATCGACCGGCAGAACCCCAGCACCATCATGGTTGCCACGCAGATCGCCTGGTGGCCGGACATCGTGATTTTCCGCAGCACCAACGGTGGCGCGAGCTGGGTCCGGTCCTGGGAATTCGGCGACTGGCCCAACCGCAACAACCGCTACGACCTCGACATCACCGCCGCGCCGTGGCTGACCTGGAACGCGGTTCCGCCGCTGCCGGAACAGGCCCCGAAACTCGGCTGGATGACAGAGTCGGTGGAGATCGATCCATTCAACTCCAACCGCATGTTCTACGGCACCGGCGCCACCATCTACGGCACCGACAACCTGACCGATTGGGGCAGCGGACAGCCCGTGCACATCAGCGTGCGGGCACAGGGCTTGGAGGAGACCGCGGTCCTGGACCTCATCAGCCCGCCCACCGGCGCCCATCTGCTCTCTGCCGTCGCCGACATCGGCGGCTTCGTGCATCACGACTTCGCCGCCGCCACGCTCATGTACGACACCCCAACCTTCGGCAGCTGCACCAGTCTCGACTATGCCGAGCTGAGCCCGCAGGTCATTGCGCGCAGCGGCAATCCCACCGGCGGCAACATGAGTTTCGGCCTCTCCCGCGACGGCGGGGCCACCTGGACACCCGCCGCCACCCAGCCCAGCGGGATCACCCGCGGCGGCCGCGTCGCCATCAACGCCAACGCAACAGCGGTGCTATGGGCGCCGGAGGGTGCGGCCGTGCATCGCAGCGTTGACGACGGCGCGACCTGGGTGGCGGCGGTAGGCCTGCCCGCGGGCGCGGTCATAGAAGCCGATCGCGTCCGGCCCGAGGTCTGCTATGCCTTCGCCGCAGGATTCTTCTATCTGAGTACAGACAGCGGCGCGACCTTCACCGCCACCGCCGCGACCGGGCTGCCCGCCGAGGGTGACGTGCGGTTCAAGGCCGTCCCCGGCCACGCCGGCGACATCTGGCTCGCGGGCGGCAAAACCGGTGCCACCTATGGGTTGTGGCGTTCCCTCGACGGCGGCGCGACCTTCACCCGGGTCGCCGGCGTCGATGAGGCCGACAACGTCGGCTTCGGCAAAC
The DNA here is from genome assembly GCF_016862955.1 of Rhizocola hellebori. Lineage (GTDB taxonomy): Bacteria > Actinomycetota > Actinomycetes > Mycobacteriales > Micromonosporaceae > Rhizocola > Rhizocola hellebori. Next base: position 8,391 of record NZ_BONY01000114.1, read on the forward strand.
CGGCCCCGCACCGGCGTTACCCGGCTCTGTTCAGCAGCGCCAAGGTCGATGGCCAGCGCGGCATCTACCGCTCCGATGACGAAGGCCGCCACTGGATCCGGATAAACGACGACCGCCACCAGTGGGCCTGGACCGGCGCGGCCATCAGCGGCGACCCCCGCATCTTCGGCCGCGTCTACCTGTCCACCAACGGCCGCGGCCTGATCGTCGGCGACCCCACCTAGACCCGCACGCCCGCATCACCTGCACCCCGCCGCGCCATCGCACCGTCGCGCCCCTCTCCTCGCGGCGGGCGCGGCGGGTCAGGTGAGGCGGGTGCCGTTGAGGTCTACGTTGCCGTCGGGGTGGAACAGCCATTGGGCGTGTCGGCTGTGGACGGCACGGGCGCCTGCGGGGAGGTCTTCCGCGATCGGTTTCACGCCCGCTTCGAGGCAGGCCTGCGACAGCAGGTCCTCCAGGGCGGCGTCGGACAGGTCCACCGGATGCGCTTGCGGGAAAAGCGGTGTGCCCAGGCGGATCCTGGTGTGTTCGTCGACGACCCCGCATGGTCCGATGGCGATAAGATGCCCGCCGCCCTCGACGTGTCGCCGGAGAGCATCCACCGCCGGCTCCGTCATCAAGTAAGCGGCGGGCACCACCACCAGGCGATGCGGCGGGCGCCCATTCCTGCCACACAGCGATTCCGGCGGCAGGACGTCCACCGCATAGCCGCGACGCTCCAACGCGGCATGGCATCTCTGTGTTATCGCCTGATAGTCCACGGGCGCGCGCAGATGCGGCGCCTGTAAGGCCCACCAGCATTCCTCGTCGTACCAGAGGGCGACCTGGGCCGGCTGCGCCTGGTACGTGGTGGGCAGATGGGACAGCAAGTCCCCCAGCGCGACGGTCTCCGCCGACACCGAGCCGGTGTGCGGGACCAGGGCCGGGTGCCATTGTTCGGCGCCGCCGCGGCTGGCCCGCCATTGGAAGTAAAGAGCGCCCTGTGAGCCGCGGGCGATATGCGTCAACGCGATCGGCGCCATCAGGCCCGGTTTCGGGGCGTGTTCCATGAGCAGCCACGGCTCGCCGCCCGCCCAGCCGCGCGCCATGTCGGCAGCGAAAGCACTTTCGGCGAGGGCGTGCTCGGGTGTGGACGGATAGTGGTCGATGGCGACGAGGTCGACCTCGCGCGCCCACCGCGCATGGTCGACCGGCACCCAGGGGGCTAGCACGAAGTTGGTGGTGACCGGGATCGCCGCGTTGGCCGCCTTGAGCACGTCGCGCTGCTCGATGTAGGCGGCGAGCATGCTGTCGGACAGGAAGCGCCGATAGTCCAGCTCCTGCGCCGGGTTGGGCAGGTATTGGGTGGCCCGGGGTGGGAGGATCTCCTCCCAGCGGCCGTAGCGCTGACCCCAGAACGCCGTCGTCCAGGCCTCGTTCAGCGTGACAAGATCGCCATAGCGCCCCTCGAGCCAGCTCCGGAACGCCGCCGCGCAGTGTTCGCAGAAGCACCAGGTGCCGTATTCGTTGTGCACGTGCCACATCCGCAGACCCGGATGCCCGTGGTAGCGCTGGGCCAGCCGGCCGGCGATGTCGGCGCACGCCTGCCGGTAGGCGGGGGCGTTGACGCAGTAGGCGTCCCGGGACCCGTGCACCAGCCGCACCCCGTCGGCGCGCATGGTCAGCGCCGTCGGGTGGCGCAGCGTGAACCAGGGCGGCGGAGACGCGGTGGGGGTCGCCAGCGCCGCTGAAACCCCGGCGTCGTGCAGATCGTCGAGAACCCTGTCCAGCCAGCCGAACTCGTGGACGCCGGGCTGGGGCTCCAGCCAGGACCAGCTGAAGACTCCGACGGTAGCGAGGTTGACCCCGGCCCGGCGCATCTGCACCAGGTCATCAGCGCGAATCCGATCGCACCACTGCTCGGGATTGTAGTCGCCGCCGAAGAACAAGGCCGTCCTTCCGTTGACGTTTGTTTGGATAGACGGAAAACTAAAGGCACCTTACCTCAGGCAACAAGGAGCTGGAAGATGCCGTTCCGCCCGCCCCTGGTGACCCACGAATACTTCGTGGCCGACCCGCCAGAGCTACCACGACGCTCGCATGGCGAAGCTGGACCCGAGGTGCTGGCGCATGCCGAATTAACCTCGGCCGACCCGAACGGCATCAGCCTCAAGGCCCTGACCGCCGCCGGGGCCGTGCTCTACGCACAGGTCACCGCGGCCGGTGAGGGGATAATCCGGGTCAGGCTCAGCGATGACCCCAGCGCGCGCAGCCGGTCGGCGCGGCTGCTCGCGTTGACCCGGCCCGACCTTGGCACCCATGCGGTGGTCACCACCGCCGGGGACTGGGTCACCGTCAACGCCGGGGCGATCACCGCCGAGGTGAGGCTCGATCCTTGGCAGATCAGGTTTCGCGAGACCGCGACCGGCCGGCTGCTGACCGAGAGCGACCCCGGTCTGGTCGACATCTCGGGCCGGATGCGCACGCTGCCCTTTGGTTGCTCCATTGTGGATGGTGCGATCGTCGCCTACCACGAAAGCTTCGTGCTTCCCCACGATGAGGTGCTGACCGGGACGGGCGAGCGTTTCCTGCCGCTGAACCTGCGCGGCCAGCGGCCGGTGCTGTGGAACTTCGACGCCTTCGGCAGCGAGTCCGACCGTGCCTACAAGAACGTGCCGTTCTACCAGTCCAGCCGCGGCTATGGCATCGTCATCGACTCCGGCATGCCCGTCGAGCTCGACTTCGGCGCCTCCACCCAGAGCGTGGTGCAGCTGGTGGTCCCCGACGACCTGCTCGACTACTACGTGCTGGCCGGGCCGACCCCCAACGACGTGCTGCGCCGCTACAACGCCCTGACCTGCGAGCCGGTCTGCCCGCCGAAATGGGCCTTCGGCAGCTGGATCTCCTCGGGCTTCTTCCGCGACAGCCAGCAGGCGGTGCTGGAACGCGCCGCCACCATTCGAGAGCACGGAATCCCTTGCGACGTCTTGCATCTGGACTGCTACTGGCAGCCGGAGGGGCGATGGTCGGAGATGAGCTGGGATCCGGTGGCCTTCCCCGACCCCGAGGCCATGCTCGCCACCTTGCGTGAACAGGGCTTCCGGGTCTGCGTGTGGATGAACTCCTACCTCAGCGTGAACTCCGACCGCTTCGCCTACGCGCGGGAGATGGGCTACCTGCTCAAGCGGGCCGATGGCAGCGCCTACGTGGCCGACTCCTGGCACGGCAGCTATCCGCGCTGTGGAATCGTCGACTTCACCAATCCCGAGGCGACCTTGTGGTTCCAGGGCCTGCTGCGGCCGCTCGCGGCCCAGGGAATCGACGTCTTCAAGACCGATTTCGCCGAAGGGGTACCGGCAGATGCCTTCGCCCACAACGGAATGAGCGGAACAGATCTGCACAACATCTACTCGCTGCTGTTCAACGACGCCGTCAGCGCGGTCACCCGGGAGGTGCACGGCCACCAGACCGTCTGGGCGCGCTCTTCCTATCTGGGCGGGCAGCGGCACGCGGCACAGTGGGGCGGCGACACCATGTGCAGCTACGAGGCGATGGCCACCTCCATGAACGGCGGCCTGGCGCACGGGCTGTCCGGCGTGCCCTACTGGTCGCACGACAGCGGAGGTTTCAGCGGAACCCCCAGCGACGACCTCTACCTGCGCTGGGCGCAGTTCGGCGCACTTTCTCCACTGTTGCGATTCCACGGCACCACCTCCCGCGAGCCGTGGCGCTTCCCGAGCGTGGAACCGGACGTGATTGAGGCCCTGCGCCTGCGCTACCGCCTGCTGCCCTACCTCTACTCCGCTGCGCTTCGCAGCGCGGAGACCGGCGAGCCGATGATGCGGGCGATGATGGTGGACTCCCCCGACGACAGCCTGGCCTGGCGCACCGACCACCAGTACCGGCTGGGCCCGGATCTGCTGGTCGCCCCGATGGTTTCCGCCAGCCAGCAGCGCGACGTCTACCTGCCCGAGGGCGAGTGGGTCGACTGGTGGACCGGCGAAGTCCACAGTGGACGTTCGATGCTGCGGGTGGCGGCCCCCCTGAATCAGCTGCCGTTGTTCGTGCGGCGCGGCGCGCTCATCCCGACCATCGAGCCGTCGGACCGGATCGCCGACGGGCCCTGGGAAGCTCTCACCTTGCTGAGTTTTGGCGACGGCGGCGAGTGCGAAATCCGTGACGACAACGGCATCTCCCACGTGCGGGTCAACGCCGACCTCAGCTTCGAGGTGACCGGCCCGGCCCGGGTGGACCGGGTGGTCCCCTTCAGCCTTTGATGGCGCCGGTTAGGACAGCTTTCGTGAAGTGCTTCTGCACGAAGGGGTAGACGAGCAACGCCGGGATCACCGTCACCACCACGACCGCCATTTTGATCGCCAGCGTGGGCGGCGGAACGTTGGTCCCCGGCAAGGAAACCCCGGGCGGCGCCTGACCCTGCAGGATGTAGCTGCGCAGCACCAGCTGGATCGGATGGTCGGACGGGTCCGACAGGTAGAGGATCGCGTTGAAAAACGAGTTCCAGTAACCCACCGCGTAGAAGAGGGCAACCACCGCGATGACCGCCTTGGAGAGCGGGATCACGATCTGCCACAGGATGCGCCATTCGCTCGCGCCATCGATGCGGGCGCTGTCGATGAGCTCGCCCGGCAGGTTCATGAAGAACGCGCGAAGCACCACCAGGTTGAAGGCGTTGACGGCGGTCGGCAGGATCAGGGCGAGCAGGTTGTCCTTGAGCCCGACGCCGGTGACCAGCAGATAGCTGGGGATGATGCCGGGCCCGAAAAGGAAGGTGAGCAAGAATAGGAACAGCAGGGGGCGATGGGCCAGCGATCCCGGCCGGGAAAGCCCGTAAGCGGCCATGGTGGTCAGCGTGATCGACAGCAGCGTGCCACCGGCGGTGATCATCACCGAGACCCACAGCGCCCGGGTCACCCGGTCGGTGGCAAAGATCGATTGGTAGGCGGAGAAGTCAAAGCCACGCGGGATGAAAACCAGCCCGCCCGCCTTGTCGATGGTGGCCCGGCTGGACAGACTGGTCACCACCACCGTCCACAGTGGAATAATGACGGCCGCGGTGACCAGTGTCAGCAAAGTCCCCTTGCCGGCCTGACCGGCAACGGTCGGCTTCTCCTCCCAAACCGGCCGTGTCATCGGCTGTACACTCCTTGCTCGCCGAAGCGCTGGGCCACCCGATTGGCGGCGAGGATGAGCAGCAGCCCCACGACTCCCTTGAACAGGCCGGCAGCCGCGCCGATCCCGTAGTTCTGGGTGGCGATGCCCTGCCAGTAGACGTAGGTGTCAAGCACTTCGGCCGCGCCCGCCCCCACCGCGTCGCGCTGCAGGAAGAACTGTTCGAAGCCGACACTGAGCGCGTCGCCCAGGCGCAGGATGAGCAGCAGCACGATGACCGGCCGGATCCCGGGCAGGGTGATGTGCCACAGCCGCCGCCACCGCCCGGCCCCGTCCGCGGCCGCCGCCTCGTAGAGGCTGAAGTCGATGGAGGACAGCGCCGCCAGGAAGATGATGGTGCCCCAGCCGACGTCCTTCCACACCGCTTCCGACGTGACCAGATAGATGAACGTATCCGGGTTGCTCATCACGTTGGGCATCCGCAAACCGACGTCGCGCAGGGTGTGGGCGAACAGGCCGTCGCCACCGAGCATCATCAGAAAGAAGGTGACGACCAGTACCCAGCTGAAAAAATGCGGCAGGTAGATGATGCCCTGGACCAGGCCGCGCAGCCTTTGCGAGAGGATGCTGTTGAGCAACAGCGCCAGCGCGATCGGCACCGGGAAGAAGAACACGAGCTGAAATGCCGTGATACCAAGGGTGTTGCGCACCGCGGACCAGAAGAGCGGATCCTCGAAGAGCAGCTGGAAGTTGCCGAAGCCGATCCAGTCGCTCAGGAACATCGCCTCGATGGCCGAGTCACCCAGAAAAGGGTTGTAATCCTTGAACGCCAGGAAGTTGCCCAGCGTCGGCAGGTAGTGGAAGAGCAACAGGAAACCGGCCGCCGGCACGGTCATCAGCACCAGCGGCAGATCACGACGCCAGCGCGCCCGCCAGCGGGATCGCATGGCGGGCATAGGTCGTGGCCGGGGCCGTGCGGCAACGGTCCCGGCCACCTTGGTGGACTCGCTAGTCATCAGCGGGTCGTCAATTGGGCAACGCCTTGGCATAGAAGTCGCGGCCCTCGTCGCCACCGTTCTTCTTCCAGTCGGCAACGATGGTCGGCCAGTCGCTCAGCGGCCGTCGCCCACGGACCACGTCCTTGATCAGGTCCTGGGTCGGCGTGTTCAGCTGCGAGAGCTTCACCGGGTCCTCGGTCCTGACCCCGGCCCATGGGTTGGGCTCCAGGTACTTCACGGCGTCCTTCGTCCAGGTCGTGTAGTCCTGAACGTAGTTGGGCGTGTCCGAGCCACCGGTGACGGCGGCGTTGCGCCCGCTGAGGAAGGTGAATTGGTTGGCGTACTCGTTGTTGTACAGGTCATTCGTCTTAGGCACGTTGTCCGTTCCGCGGGTGAAGTGCACGCCTTCCACCCCGTACTGGCGAAGCTCCCACTCCTTCGTGCCAAACGGTGCCGCACACCAGTTCAGGCAGGCGAGGATCTCTTCGGTCCGCGCCTTGCCGAGCCCCTTCTTGATGAACGTGTAGAAGATCGGGTCCGCGCTGCCCCACACCAGCGGCGAAGCGCTGCCGTCGTGGCTGAAGACCTTCATGGGCTGGATCTTGTAATTCGCATTGATCTTGAGCTGCTCGCGCAACGCCGACTGCCAGGCGCCCAGCCCGTTCTGCTGGACAACAATCTTCCCGCTGTTGAACAGCTGCGACGCGTCGGCGCCCTTGCTGCCGACCAGATCGGGGTGAACGAGCCCCTCCTTGAAGATCTTGACCAGGAACTCCAGTGCCGCCATGAACTCCGGCGTCTCGATCTTGTTGACGATCTTGCCGCCCTCAACGCGCCAGCCGCCCTTGGCGCCCGGCACCTTGAAGATCATCTGCACGTAGTCGGTGATGTCGCTGAACGCCCACACACCCTGGTCGGGCTTGGTGATCTTCTTGCCGAGCTGGTAGAGCTCGTCGGCGGTCTTTGCCGGCCCCAGGCCGGCCGCGTCCAAAATGTCCTTGCGGTAGAAGAGCGCCCACGCGAACGGGTTGTCGTTGACGAAGGGCACAGCCGCCAGCTTGCCTCCCCAGACGCTTCCCTGCCAAGCCTCCTTGGGGAAGGAAGCCAGCATCGGGTACTTAAGGACGGCATCGCCCTTGAGATACTCGGTCAGATCCTCGAAGAGCGTCTGAACCGCGTCGGGGAAGCGCGGGATGTTGGTGTTCCAGCTCGGGGCGACCAGCACGTCGGTGATGTCGCGGGCGCCGAGGATGGCGGTCAGCTTGTCGGCATAGGTGTTGCCGTCGTTGATGCTGAAGTCCATGTCGACGCCGAGCTCGGTGTTGATCGAGCCCAGGTACTTGTTGCTGCCCAGGCCGGGCGGCACGGTTCCCCAGTTGAGGGTGGTCACCTTGATGACACCGCCGCCCTTGCCGGGCTTGTCGGTGATCGCGTCGACCAAACTGGACGGATACGACAGGTAACCCGACGCGGCCGGCGGCGGGACAAGGATGTCCGGCTTGCCGACTTCCAGCGCCTTGAACTTGGGCAGGATCGCATCGATCTTGTTGACGTCGGTGGAGGTGCCGCCGCCCTTGGGCGTTGACGTGCATCCAGCCACGGCCAGGGCGCTCAGGCCTGCCAGCCCAAGGAAGGCGCGTCGGTTGGCAGCCGCGTCCTGGAAGGGTAACGCCACGGCTTGCTCCCTTCATGTCAAAATGTATGGTGCTCGAATTAGTTCGTCTGGTGTCTAAACAAATTAGCGGACACACCTGACTGCCACAAGGGAGCGTTCCCATGGGGCATGATGAAGCAACAACTAGGGCCGGAGGGTTAACGGTGATCACCATGCAGCGCGGTCCACAGCCCGCGGACTTCACCGACGTCCGAGCCACCAACCTCGCCGTCGTGCTCCGATACGTGCGCAGCCACTACCCATGCTCGCGCGCCGACATCGCCACCGCGACCGGCCTCAACAAGGCCACCGTCTCCAGCCTCGTGGTCGACCTGATCGATCGCCATCTGGTCCGCGAGATCGGCTTCACCGAGAACCGTATCGGCCGGCCCGCCACCATGCTGACAATGGACGGTTCGCCCTATGTCGCGGTGGGTCTGGAGGTCAACGCCGACCACCTCGGCCTGGTCGCCGTCGACCTGGTGGGTGCGCAGGTGCTGGCCTGGCGCCGCTCCTTCGCCGGCCTGGAGTCCACGCCCAGCCAGGCCGCAGCCGCGATCGCCGCGTTGAGCCGGCGGGCCGTGGCCAAGCTGGTCAAAGACGGGCGGCGGGTGCTCGGCCTGACCGTGGGAGTGCCCGGCCTGGTCGACGCCAAGGGCACCGTCAAGTTCGCCCCCAACCTGGGCTGGCAGGAGGTCGACCTGCTGGAGACGCTGGGCCGGGCGCTGGGCGAGCCCGACTTCCCGGTCACCGTCGACAACGACGCCAACCTGGCCGTGCTGGCCGAGTCGCGCTACGGGTCGCACGCCGGGACAGAGAACATGATCTATCTGACCGGGCAGATCGGCATCGGCGCCGGCATCATCAGCGACGACCGGATGATCCGCGGATCGCGTGGTTTCCCCGGCGAGATCGGCCATCTGACCATCGATCCGGGCGGAGCCCTGTGCGGGTGCGGCCGTCGCGGCTGCCTGGAGGCGGTCGCCGGGATAGGCGCCCTGATCGCCAAGGCGCTTCCCGACAGCGCCTACGACGGCAAGCTCACCGATCTTCAGCCGGAGGTCGACGAGGTGGTCCAGCGGGCCAAGGCCGGTGACAAGGTCACCCTGGCCGCGCTCGACGACGCGGGGCATGCTCTGGGCAACGCGGTGTCCATTGTGGCCAATCTGCTCGATCCCGCGGTGGTGGTGTTCGGCGGCTACTTCGTGCCGCTCGCGCCGTGGCTGCTTCCGCCCGCCCAGCAGGAGCTCGCCGCGCGCAGCGTAGCTCCGCAAGAGTGCGCGCAGATCGTAGCCTCGACGCTGGGTTACAGCGCGACTGCCGTCGGTGGTGCTGCCGCAGTACTCGACTTCATCGATGCCGGAAATCTCCCGCGCCCTTGACTGCCGGTGGGTTGCGCGGTAAATCTTTTGGAACTCCATTCGTAACATTCCCTGTTTTAAGCCGTTGATCGTCGAAGCGCTTCGACAGTTCAGCTAGGTCGTCGAAGCGCTTCGACAGAAATGAGCCACGATGAGGTTCCGCGATCCGCACCTCCCCCTCCCGGAACGCGTCGCCGACCTGCTCGGGCGGCTTACCGTCGCCGAAAAAATCGCCCTGCTGCACCAACACCAGGCCCCGATCGAGCGACTGGGCGTCGGAGCCTTCCGTACCGGCACCGAAGCCCTGCACGGTCTGGCCTGGCTCGGCGAGGCCACGGTCTTCCCTCAGGCCGTGGGCCTTGGCGCCACCTGGGACCTGGACCTGGTCCAGCGGGTTGGCGACGCCGTGGGTGACGAGGTGCGCGCCAGCCACCACAAGGACCCCACCCGGGCCGGGCTCAACGTATGGGCGCCGGTGGTCAACCCGCTGCGCGACCCGCGCTGGGGCCGCAACGAAGAGGGCTACAGCGAGGACTCCTGGCTCACCGGCCTGCTCGGAAAGGCCTACGCACAGGGCCTGCGGGGTGATCATCCGCGGTATCTCAAGACCGCCCCCACCCTCAAGCATTTCCTGGGCTACAACAACGAAACCGACCGGTGCACCTCCTCGAGCAACCTGGGCCCACGGGTCCTGCACGAGTACGAGCTGCCCGCCTACCGGCCCGCGATCGCCTCCGGCGCGGCGGTGGCCGTGATGGCCTCCTACAACCTGGTCAACGGCCGCCCCGCCCACGTCACGCCCCACCTCAACGACGCGCTGCGCAGCTGGACCGACGATGAGGTCTTCGTGGTCTCCGATGCTTACGCCCCAAGCAATCTGGCCGACCCTAGGCTGCAGGCCTACTTCCCCGACCATGCGGCCAGCCACGCCGCCTCGCTCAAGGCGGGCGTCGACAGCTTCACCGATCAGGGCGAGGACACCCAACCCACCCTCGACCGCCTGCACGAGGCGCTGCAGCGCGGCCTGATCAGCGAAGCTGATATCGACCGCGCCGCCAGCCGGGCGCTGGCCCTGCGCATCCGGCTCGGCGAATTCGACCCGGCCCAGGCCAACCCCTACACCCAGCTGGGCCCGGACACCATCAATTGCCCTGCGCACCAAGCACTTTCCCGGGAAACGGCGCAGCGGTCCATCGTGCTGCTCAAACGCGAAGGCGACCTGCTGCCGCTCGATCCGGCCCAGGCCGGCCGGATAGCGGTGATCGGCCAGCTGGGCGATCAGCTGATGGCCGACTGGTACAGCGGGACATTTGCCTATCGGAGCACCATCCTCAATGGACTGTCAGAACGGGTGTCGGCCGAGGTCACCTTCACCGAAGGCGTCGACCGGATCCGCCTGCACCTGCCCGGCGGGCCCTGCGACGTCGACGTCTTCGATTGGGGCAACGACGTTCTGGCCCTGCGCAGCACGCACACCGGTGGCTACCTGAGCTTGCACGACGGCGTGCTGTCCTTTGACTCGCCAGGGCCACACGGCTGGGAGGTCCACGAGACCTTCCGCCTGATTCCGCAAACCGACGGCACGCACGCGCTGCACCACGAGCTCACCAAGACGGTGGTCGCGCTTTGCCAGATTGAGGTTCTTCATCTGGGTACCGAGAAAGCAGCCGAAGCGGCCACAGCAGCCGACACGGTCATCCTCGCGCTCGGCAACCACCCGCTGGTCAACGGCCGCGAAACCGAAGACCGCCAAGACCTCGCGCTGCCCAGGGCGCAACAGCGGCTGCTGCAGGCGGTCTACGAGGCCAACCAGCGCACCGTTTTGGTCGTCACCAGCAGCTACCCCTACGCGATCGGCTGGGCCGACGAACATCTGCCCGCCATCATCTGGTCCAGCCATGGCGGGCAGGAATACGGGCGCGCTCTGGCCGACGTGCTCTTCGGCGACGCCGAGCCGGCCGGCCGGCTTCCGCAGACCTGGTACAGCAGCCACAGCGAGCTGCCCGATCTGCTCGACTACGACATCATCACCAACGACGCCACCTACCTGTACCACCGCGGCACCCCGCTCTACCCCTTCGGCCACGGCCTCACCTGGGCCGAATTCGACTACCGCAATCTGACCCTGAGCCAGAGCACCGCCGACGCGACCACCCGTGTCAGCGTCAGCGTCGAGGTCACCAACACCGGCACCCGGCCCGTCACCGAGGTCGTCCAGCTCTACACGCACCAGCAGCGCTCTCGCGTCAAACAGCCGCTGCGCCAGCTACGCGGCTTCACCCGGGTCGCCCTCGATCCCGGCCAGACCCGGGCGGTGACCATCGACCTCGACGTCGCCGACCTCGCCTTCTGGGACGTCACCAGCGGCCGGTTCGTCGTGGAAGCCGCCCGGCACAAGGTGATGGTGGGCCGGTCCGCCACCGACATCCGCGCCTGCACCACCCTGCTTGTGGAAGGCGAGCGCCTCGGCCCGCGCCGGGTGACCGGGGCGCTGGCCGCGGTCGACCACGACGAAGGCTTCGGCATCGCCTTGACCGACGCCAGCCCGGAAAGCGGCGACGCCGTCATGGCCACCGAAAACGGGGCCTGGATCTGCTTCGGCACCACCGATCTGACCGGCTTTTCCACGGTCACGGTCACCGCATCCGGCAGCGCGGGCTGGATCACCCTGCGGGCCGGCGATCCCGTCGACGGCGAGGTGCTGGCCAGCCTGGCGGTGGCCGGCAACCCCCGCTACCAGTACCGCGCGGTGAGCGCGCCGCTGACCGGCGCGCCGCTGGACCGGCTCTACCTGGTGTGCGACACTCCCGGCATTGTCGTGTTAGCCATCGGTTTCGGGACCTCATGAAGAAGGACGTCGTCACCATCGCCGACGTGGCTCGCCACGCCGGGGTGTCGGTCAGCACGGTGTCCTATGTGCTCAGTGGCAAGCGCTCCATCTCCGCGACCACCAGTGCCCGGGTGCGGGCGAGCATCCGGGCACTTGGTTTCCACCCCCATGCCGGAGCGCGGTCCTTGGCCAGCAACCGCTCCAGCATCATCGCGCTCGTTCTGCCGCTGCGCCAAGGCATGCACCTGCCGGTGCTGATGCAGTTCGCCACCGCCGTCGTCACCTCGGCGCGCGCCAACGACCACGACGTGTTGCTGGTGACCGCCGACGAAGGCCCGGCCGGGCTGCGCCGGGTGGCCGCGGGAGCGATCGTCGACGGGCTGGTGCTCATGGACGTCGAGATGCACGATCCCCGCGTGCCGACCCTGCGCCAGCTCGACCGCCCGAGTGTCCTCATTGGACTGCCGGTGGACTCGTCCGGCCTGACCTGTGTCGACCTCGACTTCCACCAGGCGGGCGCCATCTGCGTGCAACATCTGGCGGGCCTCGGCCACCGGCGGGTCGCCCTGCTCGGCGCGCCGCAGGTAGTCTACGAACGCGACACCGGATTCGCCCACCGCACCCGCGACGGCTTCATGCAAACCGCCCAGCTGCTCGGCCTCGACGCGCACACCCAGCCCTGCGAAGAGGACGCCGCCACCGTCATGAGCACCGTCACCGCGCTGCTCGGCCGCGCCCCCGGCCTCACCGGCCTAGTCGTGCACAACGAAGCCGCCGTCGCCCACGTCCTGGATGCCTTACGCTCCTTGGGAAAACGCGTCCCCGAGGACATCTCGCTGGTCGCCATCTGCCCCGACGAGCTAGCCGAGCGCAGCCACCCGCGCCTGAGCTCGGTGCAGATCCCCGCCGACGACGTCGGCCGCCGCGCTGTCGATCTGCTGATGGCCAAGCTCGACCAGCGCGAGGTGCCACCCATCACCCTGCTTGCCCCGGTCCTCACCTCCCGCACCAGCACCGGCCCGTGGACGGCACGCTGAACCTCATCTCGCATTAATGGGTTGCCGCCCGGCCCGCGCTCGGCTTTGCTTAGCTGACCAATGAAACGTGACACCGAGGAGGCGGCCCAGAACTGGAGGTGAGGTGGCCGTGCCCATACACAAAAGGCCCCGACCCGATTCGGCCGCAGCAATTGGCGAGGTGCTCAAACTGCACCGCCATCGCGGTTGAGCCGCGAGGCCGCCCGCGCTATCCGCCACCACTTCGCCGAACCGCGCCCCTCGCACGGCACCGTCCGCTGGCGCAGTCACGGCCTCGACAGGGCCGTCGCCGAAGAGAAGGCCTGGCAGCAACTCCCGCGCGGCGAAGTCCAGGTATTGCGCCAGTACCGCCGCGAAGTCGGCATCGCCCGGCAGGCCCGCGCCGAAGTCCTGCAGCTCACCGCCGCATCGCCCACGCCAGAAGCCCTCGAGCGCCAGATCTGGGACCACGCCGAAACAATCCGCCGCCGCTCATTGCCCTTGCTGGAAAGCTAACTTCCGACCGTCACCGGCACCTACATCTCTGCCTCGCCTTACTAACCCAGAGATGTAGCTGCCGCGGAGCCTTAGCGTCGGCGTTGGTGTGGTTGATTTTCCGGGAGTGTCGGAGTCAGATAGTCCCACCGACTGTCACCGGCGTGCGCTGGGGGGCGCGGGGCGAGGTGTATTCGGGGTTGGTGGTGGCCAGGGCGCGGAGGATGTCGTCGACGCGGGCTTTGGCGTCGCCGAAGAGCATCGAGGTGTTGTCGTGGAAGAAAAGCGGATTCTGCACCCCGGCGTAGCCGGCGGCCATGGAACGCTTGAAGACTACGACGTGTTCGGCTTCCCACACGTGCAGCACTGGCATGCCTGCGATGGGCGAGCCCGGGTCGGCGGCGGCCGGGTTGACGGTGTCGTTGGCGCCGATGACGAGAACGACTGAGGTGCTGGCGAAGTCGTCGTTGATTTCGTCCATCTCCAGCACGATGTCGTAGGGCACGTGGGCTTCGGCCAGCAGAACGTTCATGTGGCCGGGCAGCCGGCCGGCCACCGGGTGGATGCCGAAGCGCACCCGCACCCCCAGGTCGCGCAGCTTGCGGGTCAGCTCGGCCACCGGGTACTGCGCCTGGGCCACCGCCATGCCGTAACCGGGCGTGATGATGACCGATGACGCGTTGCGCAGCAGCGCCGCAGTCTCATCGGCGGTGATCTCGTGGTGTTCGCCGTAGTCACCGGCGTCGGGCGCGGCGGCCTCGATACCGAAACCGCCTGCGATGACGGAGATGAACGAGCGGTTCATGGCCTGGCACATGATGTAGGACAGGTACGCGCCGGAGGAGCCGACAAGGGCGCCGGTGACGATCAGCAGGTTGTTGTTGAGCAGGAAGCCCGAAGCGGCTGCGGCCCAACCGGAGTAGCTGTTGAGCATGGAGACCACCACCGGCATGTCGCCGCCGCCGATCGAGGCCACCAGATGCCAGCCCAGCGCGAGCGCGACGGCGGTGACCGCGATGAGCAGACCGAGGTGCGGGCGCGACACGAAGGCCACCGTCAGCACGACGAAGGCAACCAGCGCCCCGACGTTGAGCACGTGCCGGCCGGGCAGCATAAGCGGGCTCGAGCTGATGCGGGCGGAAAGCTTGAGGTAGGCCACGATCGACCCGGTGAAGGTGACCGCGCCGATGAACACGCCGATGAAGATCTCCGCGTGGTGGATGTGCAGCAGCGACCCGGTCAGGCTCGCCGAGTGGGCCGTGTCGAGGTAACCGTTCCAGCCGACGAGGACGGCTGCCAGGCCGACGAAGCTGTGCAGGATGGCGATGAGCTCGGGCATGCCCGTCATCTCCACCACGCGAGCGCGCCAGATGCCGATCACCGCACCGATCGCCATCGCGGCCACCAACAGGCCGATGCCGATGGCGGTGACGCTCTGCGAAGCCAGGCCGATGGTGGCGGCGAGCGCGATGGCCATGCCGGCGATGCCGAAAACGACACCGGAGCGGGAAGTCTCGTGTTTGGACAGTCCGGCCAGGCTGAGGATGAACAGCAGGGCAGCAACGATGTAGGCCGCCTGAGCGGCCGTAAGCGGAGTCATGGCTATCAGTCCTTCGAGAACATGCTCAGCATGCGCCGGGTGACGGCGAAGCCGCCGAAGATATTGATGCTGGCCAGCAGAATCGCGGCGAACGACAGCGACGTGACCAGGGTGTTGCCGTGGCCGATCTGGAGCACAGCTCCGACCACGATGATTCCGGAGATGGCATTGGTGACCGACATCAACGGCGTGTGCAGCGCGTGATGCACCTTGCCCACCACGTAGAAGCCGATGACGATCGCGAGCACGAAGACGGTGAAGTTGCCGATCAGCTGGCTCGGCGCGACCGCGGTGAGCAGAAACAGCGCCGCGAGCGCCAGCCCGGCAAGGGTGTAGGTGCGGCTCGGCTTCGCCGCGGCGGGCTTCTGCGCCACCGCGACCGGCGCTGCAATCGTCTGCGCGGCAGACACTTGCACCGGCGGCGGGGGCCACGTCAGCGAACCGTCGCGCACCACGGTCATCGAGCGCAGCACCACGTCGGAGAAGTCGAGCACGATCTGCCCGTCCTTGGCCGGAGTCAACAGCTTCAAAAGGTTGACCAGATTCGTCCCGTATAGCTGGGAAGCTTGCGCGGGCAACCGGCCCGGCAGATCCGTGTAGCCGATAATGGTCACGCCGTTGCCGGTCACCACCGCCTGACCGGCCACCGAGCCCGCGACGTTGCCGCCTTGCGCGGCGGCCATGTCGACGATGACGCTTCCCGCTCGCATGCTCGCCACATGCTCGGCGGTGAGCAGCTTCGGCGCGGGGCGGCCCGGGATGAGCGCCGTGGTGATGACGATGTCGCAATCGGCGGCCTGCTGCGCGTAGAGCTGGGCGGCGCGCCGGTCGTAGTCCTGCGAGGTCTGTTTGGCGTAGCCGTCGGTGCTCACCTGCTGCTCGGCCTCGACCGCCAGGAACTCGCCCCCCAGCGAGCGAACCTGCTCGGCCACTTCGGGCCGTGGGTCGGTGGCGCGCACGATCGCGCCCAGGCTCTTCGCGGCCCCAATCGCAGCGAGGCCGGCGACACCAGCGCCGGCCACAAGAACTTTCGCGGGAGCCACCTTGCCGGCGGCGGTCACCTGCCCGGCGAAGAACCGGCCGAACGCGTGGGCTGCCTCCACCACTGCCCGGTACCCGGCAATATTGGCCATGGAAGAAAGCACATCCAGCGACTGTGCTCGGGAGATGCGTGGCACCGCATCCATCGCCAGCACCGTGATCGGCCGGGCCGCCATCGCCTCCACCAGCTGCGGGTTAAGCGCCGGGCTGACCAGCCCGATCAGCGTCGCGCCCGGCGCGAGCTTGCCCAGCTCGTCAAGCGCGGGCGGGTTCACCTTGACAACGATGTCGCTTTGCCAGCAGTCGTGATGGCTGCCTATCTTCGCGCCAGCCTCCATATAGTCGTCGTCGGCGAAACTGGACAGCGCTCCCGCGCCCGCCTCGACCACCACCTCAAAACCAAGACTGATCATCTGCCGGACGGTCGACGGAGTGGCAGCAACCCGAGTCTCGCCCACGGCGGATTCCCCGACCACCCCTATCCGCTGCACCACGCGTCCCGCTTGCTCTTGCTCCTGCACTTGCTGTCTCCTCCGGACGGTGGCCTTCAGATCAGATCAATCGGAATGACTACCTTACCGATGGTTCAGCGCCACCGGCGACCCCGCCCCTAACCCGAGCTCCGAAATGGCCGGTGAGCTGGCTAAACAGTCCATCCCGGTGATCACTGATCCGACGTTTAGCGAAGCTGAGGGTGATGGCCGTAGTGGTGCTCGTGAACCAGCGGGTCGGTCTCCAATACGAAGTCGAACACCTGCCAGAAGTCCGCTATCCGGGGATGCGCGAGCGCTTCCTCGCGGCTGAGTTTGTGTCCGTACAAGGGCCCGTCGGAGGCCACCGCCGCGGCGTCGACGGCTGTCGCCGCGGGCAGGTCACTGTTGCTGACCGGACCGAACCGGCAGCCGAAAGTGACGTGATCCCCGTAGTCGGCCCCGTCGCCCCACGTCCCGAATACGACATCGACCCAGGTTTCACGGACCTCCCCGCGGTGGTCGTAGCAGGCCGCGAAATACACGGCATACGGCTGACCGTTCCTGCGCACCATGCACCAGGTGCGTTCGCTGGGCTGCCCACAACACTCGCAAACCTTCGTCTTGCGGCCGCGATAGGACTCGTCGGTGTCGAACATCCGCACATCCTGACCGATCATGGCCGACATCTCAATGGGCAGTCGGGTGCAAGGCCTCCCAGGCATCGCTGATGATCCGCTCAATGGTCGACGTCTCAGGGTGCCATTGCAGCGTCTTTTGTATGCGGTCCGGGTCGCTGATCAAAGTGTGGGCCTCGTTGGCGGCGTCGCGGTGGACGACGTGGATTTGCCGCCCGGTAACCCGTTCCGCGGCCCGGACGACTTCCATCATGGTGATTCCGTCGCCGGTGCCGAGGTTCAGCAGCTGATGCTCGCCAGGTTTGGCCGCCGCCAACCCCAGCCGGAAAGCACGTGCGGCGTCGGCCAGGTGGGTGAACTCACGCACGGCCGAACCGTCGCCGTTCACTGTCACGTGAGGGATCAGACCGGCCGCGGCGCGCAGGCAGGCGGCGATAATCCGGGTCGGGTCGGGGTCGGCGTGACCGCCGACCGCCCCTGCGATATTGAAGCAGCGCAGGGTTACCCCGCCCACCGAGCCGGTCGCGGCGGTGTAGGCCAGCAGCTGTTCGGCGGCCAATTTCGAAGCCGCGTAAGGGTTTTCAGCGTTCGGCAGAAGGTCCTCGGTGAGACGTCCGGGGCGCGCCGAGCCGTAGACCGCGCTCGTGGAGGCATAGACGAAGGGCAGACCGCCGGTCAGGGCGCGAAGGAGGCTGGCCATGCCGCCGACGTTGGTGTCGAAATAGCCCACCGGGTCGGTGAACGAATCCCGCACCGACTTGAGCCCCGCCAGGTGGCACACGCCATCGAGGCGTTGGGCGGCAAGCGCTTCGGCGATCGCCGACCGGTCGCGCAGATCGGCCCGAATCACCTCGACGTCGCCGCGAAGCCGCGGCGGCGCGGAATGCGAAAGCACAAGCACCTCGTGCCCGTGCTCGGTCAGCTCCGCGGTCACAGCGCGGCCGAGAAAGCCGAGCCCACCGGTCACCAGCACTCGCATGCGGAGGCTCACCTCGCCGATCGGGGGTCGGGCAGCGGCCGGTGGTCGACGATCTGCTTCATGACCAGAGTCGAATTCATCCTTTGCACGCCGGGAAGCGCCGACAGGGTGTCGTCCTGCAGCCGTTGGTACGCGGGAAGGTCAGCGGTCACGATGCGAAGCAGATAATCGGGGTCACCGAAAAGCCGTTGCGCCTGAACAACATTGGGGATGGCGGCGACAGCCTCCTCGAAGGCCCGCAGCGTGTCGCGATCTTCTTCGCGCATGGTGACGAAGACGAGCGCCTGGAATTTGAGGCCGACCGCATCGGGGTCGACCAGTGCCCTGTACCCACGGATGGTGCCGTTGCGCTCAAGCTCGCGCAGCCGGCGATGGCAGGGCGAGACGCTCAGGCCAACGCGCGCGGCCAGCTCGGTGATGGTGAGCCGCCCGTCCTCCTGCAGCACGGCAAGAATCTTGCCGTCGATCCGGTCCACAGCGAAGATTCTTCCACGAATTCACCGATGAGTGGTAATAGTCGGAACCACTTTCCAGCCAATCGGCGATACCTTTCCGACCATGGCCGTCGATTCGGTGCTTGCCTTCTGGGCCATCGCGCTGCTGCTGATCGTGGTGCCGGGCGCGGATTGGGCCTTCACCATCGGCGCCGGGATGCGCGGCAGATCGGTCGTGCCCGCGGTTACCGGTCTGGTGGTCGGCTATGCGATGGTCACCGCCGTCATCGCGGCCGGCGTCGGCGCGCTGGTGGCGGGATCGCCCGCCGCCCTTACCGCGCTGTCCATCCTCGGCGGCCTCTACCTGATGTGGCAGGGCGCGGCCACCGCGTTGGGCAACCCGGCCCCGCTGAACGCCACCACCCCGGCCACGCGCTGGCGCACCTTCCTCAAAGGAGTGGGCGTCAGCGGCCTGAATCCCAAGGCCCTCATGATGTTTCTTGCCCTGCTCCCCCAGTTCACCGACACCAGGTGGGGCTGGCCGGTCACCGGCCAGATCGGTGTGCTCGGCGCGATTTTCACGCTGTCCTGCGCGGTCTTCTACCTGTGTCTGGGGTCGGCCGCGCGAACCCTTATGCGCCAACGGCCGAACGCGGCCGCAACGGTGAGCCGCCTCTCCGGGATAGCGATGATCCTCATTGGCGCAGCGCTGCTAGCAGAACGGCTCGGCAAGCTTTGAGCAAGCTT
>NZ_BONY01000115.1 GCF_016862955.1 Rhizocola hellebori
GACACCGGCGCGGCGCTGCAATCCCGTGTGTGCAGTCCTATTTTCTTCTCTTACTGCCATTCCCAGCGCATACCCATGATGCCGGGGGGGACGTCGTAGGCGACTAGGTGGGCGCCGTGGGTGTTGCCTATCCATACCTCTTTGACGCCCTGATCGGGGGCGGCCACTGTTCTTCGCTCGAAGCGGTGGCAGCGGGCCGGGACGGCGGTGGGGTCGAACTGGACCTGGAGCACGAACTCCCCGACCGGGCCGGCGAAGGCGCGGTAGTAGTTGTTGGCGGGTTCTACCGAGGGGCTCAGGAACTCGTACTCGACCACGACGGTCTCACCCGCGGACAGCACGCGGTCGAAAATCAGCTCCGCGGCGAGCAGTCCACCGTCCACATCGGACCGTAGCCGGCCCACCCGGCAGTTGCGCACTGCGTTGATTTTCATGCGCGGCCCACTGGTGTCGTCCGTGCGAAAGACCCCGACCGCTCGGGAGACCCTGTCCACGTTGGCTCGCAGCACCTGCCGGGTGGTGAGGCTGATCTCCTGCCGCTGCGGGCCGAGCACGTACAGGTCGTGCAGGCTGAGCCGGGTGATCTCCTGGTGCATCCGGTTGTCCAGCTCGCCGAGCATTTTCTCCACGCTGGTCGAGTCTTCGAAAAGCCGGTCTATGTCAAGGAAACCGGCGGGATGGGCGAGCCAGCGCCCGCGCGGACGGCGGGGTCCTAGTTGAGAAATCAACGACTCCGCCGGCAGGCCCAGTATCTCCTCAAGCAAGCGGACCGCGCGCAAGGAGTCGGGTCGCTCGGGCCGGCTGCGCCCGCGCCGCCAATAGCTCAGCGTGGTCAGGCTGACCGAAATCCCTTGCAAGCTAAGGCGTTCCTGAATTTCTTCCAGCCGTTTTCCGCTGGCTTCGATGGCCAAATGTAAGACGGCGGAGAAGGGACCGGTCCTTAGCGCATGCGCGAGATCGCGACGCAGCGTCTCAGCGCGCACCGACTCCATAATCGGTGAGTATCGTCAGGCTCGGCGCGCAGCGCTACCCCCGGGCAACCGGTGTGCTCGGACACACCCGTTGGTGGAGTTTTTCACAAACCGATTCCGCGCTTAACTACCGATAAGTAACGTCCGGTCCATGCAGCAGATCCTGGATGTGATCATGGAGGCTGAGAAAGCCCCGGATCACGCAGAACAGCTCCGTAAGCTGTCCGGCGTCACCATCCCGACCACGTACGAAGGCGTGGTGGTACGGGCCGAGGAATCCACTATGTTCGACGGATTGAGCACCGCCGAGAAGGACCCACGCAAGGCCCTGCACGTCCAGGAGGTGCCCACGCCCGAGGTTGGGCCGGGCGAGGCGCTCATCGCGGTGATGGCAAGCGCGATCAACTACAACACGGTGTGGACTTCGATCTTCGAACCCATGTCAACCTTCGGATTTCTCAAGCGTTACGGGAAGGTCTCCGAACTGACCGCCCGGCACGACCTGCCCTACCACGTCGTCGGTTCCGACGCCGCGGGAGTGGTATTAAAGGTCGGCGCCGGGGTGACCCGGTGGAAGGCCGGTGACCAGATCGTCGCGCACTGCCTGAGCGTCGAGCTGGAAGAGGCCGCCGGGCACGACGACACCATGCTCGACCCGCAACAGCGCATCTGGGGGTTCGAGACGAACTTCGGCGGACTGGCCCAGCTGGCCCTCGTCAAGGCCAACCAGCTCATGCCCAAGCCCGCCCATCTGACCTGGGAGGAGGCGGCCAGCCCCGGGCTGGTGAACTCCACCGCTTACCGGCAGCTCGTCTCCCATCACGGCGCCAATATGAAGCAGGGCGACGTCGTGCTGATCTGGGGTGCGAGCGGTGGTTTGGGGTCTTACGCGACGCAAATGGCGCTCAACGGCGGGGCCATTCCGGTGTGCGTGGTCTCCAGCCCGGACAAGGCCGAGCTTTGTCACCGCATGGGCGCAGAGCTGGTCATCGATCGCGCGGCCGAGGGTTACAAGTTCTGGGCGGACAAACACACCCAGGACCCAAGTGAGTGGAAGCGTTTCGGCGCAAGGATTCGCGAGCTTACCGGGGGCGAGGATCCGGACATCGTCTTCGAGCACCCAGGCCGGGAGACCTTTGGCGCCAGTGTCTTTGTGGCCAAACGTGGCGGCACGATCGTTACCTGTGCTTCCACCAGCGGCTATGAACATCAGTACGACAACCGGTACCTGTGGATGTCACTCAAACGGATTATTGGTAGCCACTTCGCCAACTATCGGGAGGCGTGGGAGGCCAATCGACTGATTGACCTTGGCCGAATTCATCCGACGCTATCCAAAACGTTCCCGATGGACCAGACCGGCCAAGCCGCCTATGACGTTCATCGCAATGCCCACCAGGGAAAAGTGGGGGTCTTGTGTCTGGCTCCGGCGACCGGATTGGGCGTCAGAGATCAGGAAAAACGGTCACAGCTTCTCAACAGCATCACAAGATTCAGCGGAGTTTAGCCAACGGCACATATTCCCGCATCAAATCTGGCCCTACGCTATTGCGAAAGACCGGGGTGTATCTGGGAGTATGTGCCAATGCCCCAGCAGCAAACTTCCCCCAATAACAACATGGACTTTTTCGAGGGAGCCGTGAGCACGCAGCAGGACTTCACCGTCGTCCTGCGTGGCTACGAGCGCAACCAGGTCGATGCCGCTATAGGACGCCTTACCGCCAACCTCTCTCAGTCAGAGCAGGCGCGTAATGAGGCCGAACAGCGCATGAATGACGCCCAGCGGCGTCTGCGCCAGGCTGAGCAACGGCTCGGTGCGGTCGAGCAGAAGCTCGCCGAATCCAGCAAGCAGCTTGAGGAGAACAGCCGGCCGACCCTTTCGGGCCTCGGCACCCGGGTCGAGCAGATCCTGCGACTGGCCGAGGAGCAGGCTAACGACCACCGCGGTGAGTCCAAGCGCGAATCCGAGGGCATTCTCTCCGCCGCCCGCCTTGAGGCCCGGGAGATCACCGACAAGGCGCGCGCGGAAGCGGCTGCGATGAAGGCCACCGCCGAGCGCGAGGCCGGCAACCTTCGCACCGCCGCCGAGCGCGAGGCCGCCGAGGTTCGGGTGCAGGCCCGTCGCGAGGCCGACACCCTGCGTGCCGACGCCGACCGCGAGACCAAGCAGCTGCGCACCGCCACGTCGCACGAGGTCGCCGAGTTGAAGGCGACGGTCGAGCGCGAGGTCGCCACCCTGCGGGCCACCGCCGAGCGTGAGATCACCCAGCTGCGCGCCAAGGCCGCCCGCGAGGCGGAGGAGAAGCGCGCTGAGGCTTCCAAGCTGCTGGCCGACGCCCGCGACAAGCGCGACAAGGACCTGCAGGCTCTCCAGCTCGAGCTGGCCGAGCGCCGCGAGAAGTCCGAGCGCGAAGAGACCCAGCGTCACTCCTCCGCGGTTGCCGCGACGCAGAAGCTCGTCGGCGAAGCCGAAGAGCGTGCCCGTGCCGCCGAAGACCGCGCCAAGGAGATCGAGCAGCGCGCCGAGGCTCGCCGCATCGAGTCCGAGCGCACGGCGACCGACACGGTCGAGAAGGCTCGCGCCGCCGCTGAGAAGGGCGTCAACGAGGCCAAGGCCGAGGCACACCGCCTCGTCACCGACGCCCGCAACGAGGCCGAGCTCACCACCGGTGCGGCCCGCCGCGAGGTCGAAGACCTCACCCGCCAGAAGGACGCGGTCACCGCGCAGCTTGGCCAGATGCTGTCCGGCCTGGCCGGCATCGTGCCCGGTGTGCCCGCCGCTGACAAGGGCAAACCCAAAGACCAGCAATAGTTTCTTGGAAAGTCCTGGTACTTCGGCCCCCATGCTGAGGTATCAGGACTTTCTGTGTGAGGATGGACCGCATGTCGCATGGTGGAGACCTGTTCGCTCTTGGCGAAGGCGTCGCGTCCGAGCCCAGCTTTGACGTTGCCTTCAAGGGGTATGACAAACGTCAGGTAGATCGGTACGTAACAAATGTCGAGTCCGATCTGGCGACTTTGGCTGCCGAGCGCGATCAGGCCTTCGCTCAGATGCAGGCGCTGGCCGGTCAGGTGCAGCAGCTGCAGGTGGAGTTGGCCGACGTGGCGCGACGGGCTGTCCCGTCGCGAGTGTCGTTCCGCCATCTCGGTGGCCGGGTCGAGCAGATCCTGGCCATGGCCGAGGAGCAGGCCGGCGACATTGTCGCTCAGGCCCAGCAGGAGATCGCCGATCAGCGCGCCGAGGCTGAGCGGCTGCTCGCCGACGCCCGCGAAAGGACAGCGCTCGCGGTAAGGGACTTCGACCTCGCCCTGGCTTCCCGGCGCAAGGACGAGATCAAGGCCGACGAAGATCGCCGCAACCAGGTGATACAGGAGTCGCAGCGGCTGCGTGCCGAGGCCCGCGAGGTGCTGGCGCATGCGCAGCAGGAGGCCCAGGCCATCCGCACCTCGGCCGCCACCGAGGCCGCCGGCCGTCGGGTTCAGGTCGAAAAGGACATCACCGCTTTCCGCAGCGAGACCGAGGGCCGGCTCAAGGCGCTGCAGGCCGACGCCGAGCAGAAACTCGCCACCGCGCAGGCCGAGGCGGAGCAGAGGCTGGCCGCCGCCCAGGCCGAGGCCGAGCAGCTGGCCGCGCTGGCCAAGGCCGAAGCCGACGAGGCGATCGCCGCCGCCCGTGCCGCTGCCGCCCAGCAGGTCGCCGAGGCCGAGCAGCGCCTCGCGGAGGCCAGGGCCGAGGCGGAGCAGATCATCACGTCCGGCCGGGACGAGGTTTCGCACCACCACACGGAAACCGAAGAGCGCCTTGCCGCCGCGAAGACCGAGGCGCAGCAGATCGTCGCGGCCGCCCAGGCCGAGGCCGCCCGCCGGGCCGCCGAGGCCGAGGAGCGCCTCGCCATCGCCACCGCCGAGGCTGAGAAGCTCATCGCGGGTGGCCGGGCCGCGGCCTCCAAGCGCGAGGAAGACGCCGAGCAATACCTCAACGCCGCCCGCGCGGAGGCCGAGCAGATCGTCGCCGCCGCCCACGAGAGCGCGGTCGCGCAGACCGCCGAGCGGGAGGCGCAGATCGCGGCGGCCCACGCCGAGTCCGAAACCCTTGTCGCCGACACGCGTTTGACGGTCGCCGAGCACATCGGCGAAGCCCAGCGGCACCTCACCCAGGCCCGCAATGAGGCTCAGGCCATCATCGCCGAGGCCGAGGAGATCGCCGCTCAGAACAAGATCCGGGCGGAGCAGCTGCTCAGCGAGACCAAGGCCGACACCCAGAAGCGGCTGAACGCGGTGCAGAGCGTCTCCGAGGAGAGCATCACCGCAGCGAAGTCCGAAGCCGCGAAGCTGGTCGCCGACGCCCACAAGGCCGCCAGCCAGATGCAGATCACCGCCGAGCAGGCGCGCATCGGGCTGGCCGCCACCCAGCAGGCGATCGCCGCCTCGACGCAGACCAAGGTGCAGCTGGAGCAGCGCATCGGTGAGCTCAAGGCGCAGCTCAACATCGAGATGGAGCGGCTGGCCAAGGCGCAGCGCGAGGCCGAGGACGCGGAGCGTCGCCGGGCCGCGACTCAGCGCATGGATGTGGTTGCCCCCAAAGACGATGCCGCCGAGGCGACGCAGAGCCTGCCGCTCGCGGGCGCTCTAGAGGAGAAGACCCAGGTCATCTCTATAGAGTCGGATGGGGTGGCATCGGAGCCTCGAGGCTGACGCTGACCAGTCCGTAGCGGTAACCGAGGTGCTCGTTGAGCCGCCTCATCTCCGCGTTGTTGCGCTGGGTCCAGGTGTAGACCTCGGTGAGCCCGTTGTCGGCAGCCCACGCCAGACATTGGCGTTTAAGGGCTGCCGCGACCCCCTTGCCGCGCCACTCGCGCCGCACGGCGGTGAGCCCGTGCTCGGCGCGATGTGGTTTGTCCTGCTCGGTCAGCAGACTGGCAACACCAATTATCTGGGTACCAGATAGAGCTACGAAGGTCGATGCCGGGTTGTTCATCTCCCCGGTCATCCACTCCTCGGCCGTGACCTTCACCTCGTTGGTCAGCGCCAGATCCGCGAACCCTTGCACGCCAACGGCATCGTAGGCCGGCCGCCACAGCTCGGGCTGCTGCGCGATGCTGACGATCGTCACCCCGGCGGGTGGCGTGGGCGGCGGCTCCTCGCCGATCGCGCGTAACTGCTCGACCTGACGGTCGACCTCGGTGAACCCGAAGCGCAACCCGAACTCGACCGACCCGGGGTCGTCGGCCATGCTGCGCACCACGGGCAGGTCCAGCTTCTCGGCCAGATTCAGCAGCTCGCGCAGCACGGCAGTGCCGATACCCCGACGCCGGAACGCGGGCCGCACCCGGGGCATGATGAAGGCGCGACCAACCTGGCCCGACCTGTCCACAAATCCCGACGCCACCAGGTCGCCGCTGCGGTAGGCCACTAACGTCGCCCGGCCCGGCCGCTCCTTTGCCCGCATCTCGGCAACGGTCGGCACCCGTTGCGTCGGCTCGACTTCCGCGTAGACGTCAAGGTAACGCTGCATCTGCTCGTCGGTTTCCACCTGCCGCACATCCACCATGCGGCGCAACCTACCGCCCTGTACCCGGCTTGGGCTACTGACTATTGCCTATGCGGGCCGGTGCGTCAGGGACATGACAGGGTCGCTGTCCAGTCCTCGCCGGCCGGGGTGATGGGGATCTGGCGGCTGGTGGAAACGCAAGGCTGCCGCGACAGCTCGGAGTCCCAGGCCGGGCCTTGGCCACGCCTGTTGGGTACCACCAAATTGGTAGCCCAGACCACCGCACACAGCGCCACCAGCACGGCGAACGGGGAGCGCCAACCGACCTGCGCTTTCGGGATCAGCAGAGCGACCAGTGCCGTGATGAGCAGCATGGCCGGCGCGGCGCCATATCGTGGCGTGGCTATTCCGGAAAGAACCGTGGGCGCGGCGTAAACGGCGATGCTGCACAGGACAGCGGTGGCGGCCAGGGCAAGCTGGGGCCGACCCGGGCGACGCCAGGCCAGCACCACGAGCCCGGCGAGGATGACCCAGGCCAGCGCGGCCAGGACCAGCCAGCGGCCGTTCACCTCCGCGCCGAACCAGCGCTGGCCGATCACGCCGGCCGGCACGGCCCGAACCACCCACCACGGCGCCCAGTGCACCAGGTCCGGGTTCAGGTCGCGCTGCTGGCTGTCGGACAGCACCGTGGCCAGGCCCTGCCCGAGCAGCCCGGCCGACATCGCCGTCAGCAGCAGCACGCTGACGCGGTCACGCTTGCGGTAGACCTGCCACAGCGCCAACGGAATCAGCGCCACGGAGATGATGCAGCTCAAGGTGATCAGCAGGGTGGCCGCCGTGGCCACTATCCGCTTGCCGATCGTCGCCGGTGCCCACAGCAGCACCCAGAACAGCGCGTAGAGCGCGGGCCATTGCAGGTTGGCGATCGCGTTGGGCAGCTCCTCCTGGGCCACCGGCACCAGCACTGTCACCGCGGCCACCAGCACCCGCGGCAGCACCCCGGTGAACACGCTGCCGCTCGCGACATACACCAGCCAGGCCATCAGCGAGGTCACCAGCGCCGCGCCCACGGCCAGACCGGCCGCCATCGCGCCGTCCGGCAACAGGGTCACCACCTCGGCGATCAATCGCGGCACCGTGTGCAGATAACCGGCGTAGGCGGTGGTGACAGCGTCCAAAGTGGACTTCTGCTCGGCCTGGGTGAGAAAGATCGAGCCGTCCTCGGCGTAGACGGTGTTGAGAGCGCCCGCACCGCCCTGACGGATCAGACTCGCCGCGGTCATCGCGGCGACGGCCAGCGTGCCGACCAGCCAGGTGCGGCCGGTCGAAAGCGATGCGGCTGCCCGTTGCGGCGCCGCCCCCACCACCGAGTCGGCTGACAGAGTCTCCATTACCCAAGCACCCCTTCGCGCCCATGGAACGGGAAGAACAGTTCGGCCTTGTCCGCTGCCGCCGCCAGCACCGGCGGCGGCAGCGTGGGCCACGGCTGGTCGGCGGAGACGTCGGCTGGGCGGTGCAGTTGTGATGCGTGCGCGGCCAGCGCGTGAAGTTTCCCGGCGCTGTATTGCTCGGCCCGCACCGAAATCGCGTTGCGGGTCAGCACCCGGCGCGCAGCGTCCACAGTGGACGGAAGGCGATCCCCTCGCCGTAACGGCCAGGATCCCCAGAGCCACACGGGATATTCGAGCAGCCTTACGGCGGAGGCGGGCAGCCGATTGGCCGAACCTGACGCCCGAGTGGTCGCCAGAACCGCCCGGCGGGCAGCCCGGCCCAGGGCGGCGTGATCCGGATGCGGCTCCGCGGCACAGGTGGTGTAGATCTCGTCCGGGGAAAGCTCACCGATCAGTTTCTCGATCAGGGTCGCGACCTCGTCCTCGTGGGCGGTCAGCCCGCCGTCGGCGAAGCCGCCCCATCGCACGCCGTCGGGCGGCAGGCCCAGCCGCCTCCCCGCCTCGGTCATCTCCTGATGCCGCAACGCGGCGAGCGCGTCGGGCCCCAGCGATGGATGAGAATGCCGGCCGTCGGTCAGCACCACCACCGTCACCGGCGTTCCGGCGGCCAGCTTGCGCATGATGGTGGCGCCACAGCCGAGCGTCTCGTCGTCCGGGTGCGGCGCAAGCACCAGCGCGCTGCGGGCTGCGGTGGCCGCAGTCTCGTCGCGGGCGCTGGCGCGCATCGCGGCTCGGGCAAGGCTTCGGATTCGCTGCATGCTCACCCCTGGGTGAGTCGGCCGGCGGACTCCACGTACTCCTCGCCGGTACGCGGACACGAGAATCGGCCATCGCCAAGCGCCGTCAGCGGTTCTCCGGCACGGCCCACCCAGCCGATGCGCCGCCCCGGCACCCCGACGATCAGCGCAAAGTCGGGCACATCGGTGGTGACCACGGCCCCGGCCGCGATGAGCGCCCATTTGCCGATGGTCACCGGCGCGACGCAGACAGCTCGCGCGCCAATGGCCGCGCCCTCGCCCACGGTCACGCCGACCGCCGTCCAATCGTCACCGGTCTTGAGTTTGCCCTCGGGGGTGACCGCACGGGGATACACATCGTTGGTCAGCACGGCCGCCGGCCCTACGAACACCCCGTCGGCAAGCACCGCGGGCTCGTAGACGAGCGCGTAGTTCTGCAGCTTCACGTTGTCGCCGACCCGCACCCCCGGTCCGACGTAGGCGCCCCGCCCGATGATGCAATTGCTTCCCACGACGGCATCCTCGCGGACCTGAGCCAGATGCCACACCGTCGTGCCGGCACCCACCGAGGCTGCGTCGTCGACATCGGCGCTCGCCATGACGCGGGCCGCTGGTTCCATGGGCTGATTCCTCTCGGGATGAAAGCAGGGGACGGGTAGGTAGTCTGGCACGCCTTGGTGACCGTCTGGGAAAGGCGAACCGTGAGGTGGAATGCTGTGGCGGGTTTTTGTCAGCTGACTACCCGAGGGCAGCCGCCAGCCGGTACGTTGCCTGCGAATTGTGGGTTCGCAACCCCTAGTCGGCATGCTGCCGCGATGACAAATCGCGCAAAGACAATCGAAACGAGGACAAGTGAGCGCACCGCCTGACGCCGTCGTTGCTGGTGAGCCAATCGGAGTTGCCGTAATCGGCGCGGGTTACTGGGGGCCCAATCTGGTCCGTAACTTCCAGGCATCAGACGCTTTCCGCTTGCGCTGGCTCTGCGATCTGGATGTCAGCCGGGCCCAGCGTGTCCTCGGCCACTACTCCACCGTGCAGGCCACGGCCGACCTCGCGGCGGTCCTCGCCGACGAGGCGGTGCGGGCGGTGGCGATCGCCACACCGGCCGGCACCCACCTGGAGGTCGCGCTCGCAGCGCTGCGCGCCGGCAAGCATGTACTGGTCGAAAAGCCGTTGGCGGCCACCTATGAGGAGGGCCTGCAGCTGGTCGAGGAAGCCGACCGGCGCGGCCTGACCCTGATGTGCGACCACACCTACTGCTACACCCCGGCCGTGATCCGGATCCGGGAGCTGCTGCGCTCGGGCGAGCTGGGCGAGCTTCAGTACCTCGACGCGGTGCGGATCAACCTGGGCCTGGTGCAACGTGACATCGACGTCATCTGGGACCTGGCGCCGCACGACCTGTCGATCCTGGATTTCGTTCTCCCCGAGGGAGTCAAGGCGGTTGCTGTGGCGGCGCACGGCGCTGACCCGATCGGCGCGGGCCGCTCGTGCATCGGCTACCTCACGCTGAAACTCAGCAGCGGGGCCATCGCGCACGTTCACGTCAACTGGCTGTCGCCCATCAAGGTGCGCACCACCATCATCGGCGGATCCAAGCGCACCCTGGTGTGGGACGATCTGAATCCCACCCAGCGCATCGCCATCTTCGATCGGGGCGTCGACGTCGCCACCCCGGGCGAGCTGGGTGCTGAGGAGCGCCGCGAAATGCTGATCTCCTACCGGTCCGGCGACATGGTCGCGCCGGCCCTGTCCGAACGAGAGGCCCTGCGCACCATGGTCGAGGAGTTCGCCAGTTCCATCCACACCGGCCGCCCGCCGCTCACCGATGGGCGGGCCGGGTTGCGGGTGCTGGACATCTTGAATGCCACCAAAGTCAGCCTTGCCAACGGTGGCACCTTCGTCCCCCTGGAGGGTGCGGCATGACCAGAAGCATTGCGGGCGCACGGGTTTTGGTCACCGGCGGCGCGGGCACCATCGGCTCGCACGTGGTGGACCAGCTGGTGACCAAGGGCGCGGCGGAAGTGGTGGTCCTGGACAACCTCGTCCGGGGGCGGCTGGAGAACCTGAGCTGGGCCTTGGCCAACGGGCCGGTCCGGGTGGTCGACGGCGACATCCGCGACATCGACCTGCTGCGCGACGTGACCACCGGCAAGGATCTCGTGTTCCACCTGGCTGCGATCCGCATCACGCAATGCGCGCAGGAGCCGCGGCTGGCCAACGAGGTGCTGGTCGATGGGACCTTTAACGTTATCGAGGCCGCTGTTCAGGCCGGGGTCAGCAAGCTGATCGCTTCCTCGTCCGCCTCGGTCTACGGGCTGGCCGACCACTTCCCCACCACCGAACAGCAGCACCCCTATAACAACGACACGTTCTACGGCGCGGCGAAGGCGTTCAACGAGGGGATGCTGCGCAGCTTCCACGCCATGCACGGTCTGGACTACGTGGCGCTGCGCTACTTCAACGTTTACGGCCCGCGGATGGACATCTTCGGCTTCTACACCGAGGTGCTGATCCGCTGGATGGAGCGCATCGAGGCCGGGACACCGCCGCTGATCCTCGGCGACGGCCTGCAGACGATGGATTTCGTTCACGTCAAGGACATCGCGCGGGCCAACATCCTGGCCGCCGAGGCTGACGCCACCGACGAGGTCTTCAATGTCGCCAGCGGCGAGGAGACCTCGCTGCTCGAGCTCGCCCAGGCGCTGACCGAGGTGATGAAGGCCGACCTGACCCCCGAACACGGTCCGGCCCGCACGGTCAACGCGGTCACCCGGCGTCTTGCCGACA
This sequence comes from Rhizocola hellebori, assembly GCF_016862955.1. Classification (GTDB taxonomy): domain Bacteria; phylum Actinomycetota; class Actinomycetes; order Mycobacteriales; family Micromonosporaceae; genus Rhizocola; species Rhizocola hellebori. Next base: position 11,441 of record NZ_BONY01000115.1, read on the forward strand.
CCAGCCTGGCCCAGCAGCGGCTCGGTTTCCGCGCGGAAATCGGCCTGCGCGAAGGACTTCACGACCTTGTCGACTGGTGGCGCGCGGAACGTGCCGCGGCCGAGCTGGCGGAGGATGCCGCATGATCCCGGTGATGCTGCCGATGCTCGGCGAGGAAGAGGCACAGGCGGCGGCCGAGGCCGTCAGGTCCGGCTGGGTCGCTCAGGGTCCGCGGGTCGCCGAGTTCGAGCGGGTCTTCGCGGGCCTGGTCGGCGCGGAACACGGCGTGGCCGTCAGCTCTTGCACCACCGCACTGCACCTTGCGCTGATCGCGCTCGGGATCGGTCCGGGTGACGAGGTCATCGTGCCGTCGCTGTCGTTCATCGCCACCGCGAACGCGGCCCGATATGTAGGCGCCACACCGGTCTTCGCCGATGTCGAGCTGTCCACCGGCAACCTCACCGTGTCCACAGTGGACGCTGTGCGCACCTCCCGTACCCGGGCGATCATCGCGGTGCACCAGGGTGGGGTGCCGTTTGACGTGCAAGCGCTGCGGGCCGCGGCGAGTGAGTGGGACGTGGCGCTGGTCGAAGACGCCGCCTGCGCGGCGGGTTCGACGGCCTACGGGCGGCCGGTCGGGGAAGGCGCACTCGTCGCCGCCTGGTCGTTTCACCCCCGCAAGGTCATCACCACGGGTGAGGGCGGGATGCTCACCGTCGACAAATCCGACTGGGCGGTAAGGCTGCGCCGACTGCGTGAGCACGGCATGAACGTCTCCGCGGCCGACCGGCACGCCAGTGCCAAGCCGATCCTGGAGGCCTACCTGGAAACCGGCTACAACTTCCGCATGACCGATATCCAGGCCGCCATCGGGCTGGTGCAGCTGGGCCGGATGGACGCGCTGGTGTCTCAACGGCGCGAGCTTGCCGCCCGGTACCACGAAATGCTGTCCGGAATTCAAGGCCTGACCCCGGTGCGGGATCCCAGCTACGGCACCACGAATTTCCAGTCGTTCTGGGTGCTGCTCGACCCGGAGTTCGGCCCCGGCCGCGACGAGGTGCTCAGCGAGCTGGCGGCCGCAGGGGTCTCCGCGCGGCGTGGCATCATGGCCGCGCACCTGGAGCCGGCCTACTCCGACAGCGCACACCTGGAGCTGCCCAACACCGAGCGCATCACCCGCGACTCGCTGATCCTGCCGTTGCACCACGCGCTCACGGACGCCGACCAGGAGCACATCGTCGGGGTGCTGAGCAAGCTGACCGGCGCATGAGGGAGCTGCTGATCGCGGGTGCCGGGGGTTTCGCTCGCGAAACAGCGGCCGCCGTACACGCGATCAACGAGCAGGTGCCGACCTGGCACCTGCTCGGTTTCCTTGACGACAACCCGGCACTGCACGGCCAGAGCCGCTCCGGAGTGCCGATTCTCGGTGGTCTGGACGCGACGATCGCCGCGCATCCCGGCGCGGCGGTGGTGGTCTGCGTGGGCAACCCGCGCAACTACACGGCACGCAAACAGATCGTCGAAAGGCTGGCGCTGCCCGCGGATAGGGTAGCCACCATCATCCATCCGACCGTAGCGGCCGGGGCAGGCTGCACGATCGGCCCGGGTTCGGTCCTCCTGTCGCAGATCACCCTTACCGCCGATGTGTCAGTTGGTGCACACGTTGCGGTGATGCCGCAGACCGTCCTGACCCACGACGATGTCGTGCATGACTACGCGACACTCACCTCCGGCGTCCGGCTCGGCGGTGACGTGACGGTGTCGGAGGGCGCCTACGTCGGGGCCGGGGCACTGATCCGCGAGGGCGTCACCATCGGCGCGTGGGCGCAGGTCGGGCTCGGCGCGGTGGTCCTGCGCGATGTCCCGCCCGGACAGATCTGGGTCGGCAATCCGGCCCGCTTCCTGCGCTCCGCGCAGCTGCAAACCGTTTGAAGTCCAACCAAGGGAGAAGGCAATGATTCCGCTCGTCGACCTCGCGGCGGCGCACGCCGAAGTGGCGCAGGAGGTGGCCGAGGGGTTCGCCCGGGTCATCGCCAAGACCGCGTTCATCGGCGGCGCGGAGGTGACCGCTTTCGAAGAGGAGTACGCCGAGTTCAGTGGCGCGCGACGCTGCGTTGGCGTGGCCAACGGCACCGATGCGCTGGAGCTGGCTTTGCGTGCGGTCGGGGTCGGCCCCGGCGACGAGGTGATCCTGCCCGCGAACAGCTTTGTGGCCACGGCCGAAGCGGTCGCCCGCGCGGGTGCCCAGACCGTGCTCGTGGACATGGATCCGCAGACCTATCTCATCGACGTCGACGCGGCGCTGGCCGCGATCACACCGAGGACCAAGGCGCTTGTCCCCGTTCACCTCTACGGCCAGCACGCGCCGGTGGAGAAGCTGCGGGCCGGTGCGCCCGGGATGGCGATCGTCGAGGATGCCGCGCAGTGTCAGGGGGCGACCCGCTTCGGCAAGTGCGCCGGCGCGGACGGGATCGCCTCCACCAGCTTCTACCCGGGCAAAAACCTTGGTGCATATGGGGATGCCGGCGCGGTCGTCACCGACTTCAGCCCGGTCGCCACCGCCGTGCGCACCCTGGGCAGCCATGGCGGTCTGACGAAATATGTGCACGAGGTGGTCGGGGTCAACAGCCGGCTCGATGGACTGCAGGCCGTGGTGCTGCGGGCGAAACTGGCCCGGCTCGCGGCGGGCAACGCCGCGCGGCGGGCGGCTGCCGCCCGGTACGACGAGATGCTTGCGGGGCTTGATGTCACGCTGCCGGTGACCCTGCCCGGCAACGAACACGTGTGGCACCTCTATGTGATCCGGCTGCCCGGCGATGGCACGCCGGCTTTGCGCGATCAGGTTCTCAAGCAGCTCAACGCCCAGGGCATCGGCGCGGGCGTGCACTACCCGGTGCCGATTCACCTGACCCCCGCCTTCGCCGGGCTCGGCTACCCCGTGGGCACCTTCCCGCACAGCGAGCGCGCGGCCACCGAGATCCTGTCCCTCCCCCTGTACCCGCAGATCACCGCCGAGCAGCAGGAGACCGTGGTCCAGGCGCTGGCAGCGGCGCTCGGCTAGATCATGTACGTCTCGGTACGCGACAGACCCGGCGGCCAGGCACCGCCAGCCGCCGGGTCGGCGCTGCGCCGGGTGGCCCCGACCGTGCTCCTGCTCGGCGTGGTCAGCCTGCTCACCGACGTCTCGTCCGAGATGGTCACCGCAATCCTGCCGATCTACCTGACCGCACAGGTGGGGCTGGGCATCCTCGCCTACGGCTTCATCGATGGGATCTATCAGGGGGTCAGCGCGCTGGTGCGGATCGCGGGCGGCTATGCCGGCGATCGCAGCAATCGTCCAAAGTGGATAGCGACGGCCGGCTACGGGATCTCCGCGCTGAGCCGCATCGCTCTCCTGCCCGCGCAAGGTTTCCTCGCCATCACCGCGGTCATCACCGCGGACCGGCTCGGCAAGGGTCTGCGCACGGCGCCCAGGGATGCGCTCATCGCCGATGCCTCCGAGCCGAGCATGCTGGGCCGGGCGTTCGGCGTGCACCGGGCGCTGGACACGATCGGAGCCACCATCGGCCCGATCGTGGCTTTCGCCTTGCTCGCCGCGGTGCCGGGCGGGTACAGCCCCATCTTCGTGGTCTCGTTCGCCTTCGCCATCGTGGGTGTCGCGGTCATCGTGCTTTTCGTGCCCAACCGGCGCACCGGAGGCGTGCCGTCAACCCTGCGCCTGGCCGGGCTTTTCCGTGCCATCTCCGCGAAGAAACTCCGCGGCCCGCTGCTGGCCTCCGCGCTGCTGGGCGTGCTCACGATCGGCGACGGATTCCTCTACCTGTCATTGCAGCAACGCGACAATCTTGCCGCCTCGTTCTTTCCCTTGCTTTTTGTGGGGACGAACGTTGCCTACCTGGCACTCGCGGTGCCCCTGGGCCGGCTGTCCGATCGGGTCGGCCGGGCCAAGGTGCTCGTCGGCGGTCATCTCGCGTTGCTCGCGGTTTACCTGACCGCCGGTGGCCCGCTGGGCGGCACCATTCCGACGGTGGTCACCCTGCTGCTCCTGGGCACTTTCTACGCGGCCACCGACGGTGTGCTGCCCGCCCTGGTGACCCGGCTGGTCCCGGAGGAGGCGCGCGGCAGCGGCATCGCGGCCGCGCAGACCGTCGTGGCGCTTTCCCGCTTCGGCGCCTCGGTCGGGTTCGGGGCGCTCTGGGCCAGCGTCGGCCGCTCACAGGCTTTGCTTACCGTTGCCTGCCTCCTGGTGGTGGCGCTTCCGGCGGCGGCATGGTTGCTGCGCTCCCGGGAGTCTGAATGAACAGTTTGCGGGTACGCATAGCCGCCCTCGCCGGCGTGGTGCTGCTGGCCGTGCTCGGCTCGACCGCCTACGTGCTGCACGTCCGCGATCAGCAGCGCGAGGCCGAAGCGAGCGCCCCCAAGGTGGAAACGCGCGGCGATCTGGCCGCGTTGCGCGGGGCATCCCACATCGTCTTCCGCAACACGGCGCTGGGCGACGGGTACGGGCAGGTGGCGATCGTTCCGGTGACCGATCCGGGGGGATCGCGGGCGATCACCCCGGCTGTCTGCGAGCGGGTCTTCGCCACCGCGGCCGACGCCCTGTGCCTGTCCGCCGATCGCGGCATCGTCACCACCTACAAGTCCACCGTTCTGGGACCGGACTGGACGGCCGTCCGCGATCTGCCCCTCACCGGTCTGCCCAGCCGCGCTCGCGTGTCCGCGGACGGAAAGCTCGCCGCCACCACCACATTCGTCTTCGGCGACTCCTACGCCAGCCCCGGGCAGTTCTCCACCCGCACCCTGGTCAGCGCGCTGGATGGCTCGCAAAACCTTGACCTGGAACAGTTCCAGCTTGTCGTGAATGGACAGACCATCGCAGCGGCGGACCGCAACCTTTGGGGCGTCACGTTCGCCGACGCCGACACCTTTTACGCGACGGCCGCGTCGGGTGGCAAGACCTGGCTGGTACGCGGCAGTCTCGCCCAGCGCCGGCTGACCTCGATCCGCGAGGACGTCGAGTGCCCGTCCCTGTCGCCGGACGGCACCCGGATCGCGTTCAAGAAGCACGGCAACCTGCCCGCCGGGCAATGGCGCCTCGCCGTCTACCACCTGACCACCCGGACGGAGACCCTGCTGGCCGAGACGCACAGCGTGGACGATCAGGTCGAGTGGCTCGACGACAACCGCATCCTCTACGGTCTGGCGCGCGCCAGGTCGGGCACCGCCTCCAGTGACGTGTGGGTGGTGCCCGCGGACGGCACCGGCACGCCCCAGGTGCTCATCCCCGACGCCTGGTCCCCCGCGGTCATACGGAAATGAAGTGGGGCAACGGCTCCTTGCGGGCCACCGCCCGCAACACCTCGGCGTGACGCTGTAGGCACAGCGTGGCCGGAAACGCGGCCCTCGACTCGGCCGCAAGCTGCTCGCGGCGGGCGGCGAAGCCCGGCACCCCATCCAGCACGGTCGACAGGGCCTTGACCAGCTCGTCCTCGTTGGGCTGCGGCCGAAAGCGCAGATCGCTGATGATGTCCCAGTCGAGGCGCTCGGCGTCACCGGCGGGGTTGGCCACGAGAACGCCGCGGCCCGGCCCGTCCAGCTGTTCCCTGGCCCCGCCCACATCGGTCATCACCACGGGCAGCCCGGTGACCAATGCTTCCATCGATGCCAGCGACCAGCCTTCGAAGAACGAGTCGAGAACGAAGACGTCGGCGGCCGCGAGCAGCGCGGTCGGGTTCGAGCAGTGGCCGCGAAGGTGGATCCGGTCCGCGCACGGCAGGCTGTCGGCGTAGTGGCGCACCTGTTCGTAGTAGAGCCTGTCGTCCGCGCGACCCGCGATGAGCAGGTGGGTGTCCGGCCGCGCTGCTTTCGCGAACGCGCTGAGCAGACCATAGGTGTTCTTCTGCAAACCGAAACGAGCCAGCGAAAGCAGCAGCACCTCGTCGCGCAGACCGAGCGCGGCCCGCGCCGCGGCTCTGTCCACGGTGGTGATCCGGTGCTCGTCGACCCCGTTGGGAATGGTCACCAGCCGGTCGGCGGGAAAGGTCGGGACGCAGGCGAGATATTGCCGGCGCACCATCTCGCTGACCGCGATCTGAGCGGCGATCCCTTTGGAGCGCTCCTGTTCGGGCGCCCAGGAGTCGCGGTGCAGGAAGTGGTGCATGCCGTGCAGGGTCTCCACCCACGGCACGCCAACGGCTACGGCCGCGTCGAGCAGCCAGCCGGGCGCGCCATGGGCGCTGATCACGTCGGGCCGGTGGGTGGCCAGGAAGTCTTGGGCGGTCTCCGGTTTGAGCCGTTGCAGATCGACCCCGGCGTCGGTAAGCGCGCGCACCAACCGGCCCACTTCGCCGGTAGAGCCCTCTTGTTGCCCCGAGTGGTAGACGACGGTGGTCTGGATGCCGAACTCGGGCAACCGGCGGCCCAGGAAGGCCGCCATCTCGTCCATCCCGCCGACATCGAGCACCTCGATCGCCACCACGCAGCGCACCGTCGCGGTGCTCGCCGCAACGGATTCGGCCACCGCCGTCGGGGCGATCGTGCGGGGCAGGGCCTGCAGGTCAGCACCGTCTCGCCCGGCGATCAGGGGCTGCGACCAGTTCTCGCTCGGCCCAGCGGACCTGCCATCACTGTCCACAACGGACATTGCCCGGCGTGCGAGCCGCCGCAACGGCGCGGGCACGTTATGGGCGTGCCGTTGCGCCCACATGGTCACTCGGCGCATGTTTTCCCACCCTCTGTGCCTGACTCGGTCATGCTATGGCCGCCAGTTTCGGCTCACCGAGCTGCTTTTCCTCGTCGTGCTCGACATCCATGACAGCGCGCATCCGCCTGAGCAGCCGGCGCGCCCAGAGGAAGACAATGCCCAGGTACACCGCTGATGCGGCCAGGCCGCCACTCAGCAACGCCAGCAACCTCATGTCGAACAGCTCGGAGATCTGGTAGCCGGCAAACATCGCAGGCGCCACCGCGATCAGCGGGACGGCCATGTTTTTCAGGATCGCCAGCGGCCGCGCGCCCCGGGAGCGCACCGCCAACAGGTAAGCGGGCAAAGCAATCCCCACCCCGATCACCACATGTGCCCAGCCGGCGCCGGCCAGCCCCCATCTGTCCAGCCCGATCACCATGGCCGGCCCGAGCGCGAGCAGCCACAACACCTGCACCACCAGCACCGCACGGGTCGCCCCGGCGGCGATGAGGTAGGTGGCCATGAGGTCGAACACCACCCGCAGCGCGCCGAAGAAAGCCAACCCGGCCAGCGCTTGGGCAGCCGCCTGCCACTTGTCGCCGTACACGAACGGGATGACCACCGAGGCCAGGCTCGACAGCAGCACCCCGGCCAGCAGCGCCAGCGTGAAGCTCAACCCGGCGGCCAGGCTGAGCCCGGCGGACCGTCGCTTGTCGTCGAGCTGGGAGAAGCCGGGCAGGGCGACCACCCGCAACGCCAGGCCCAGCGAGGACATCGGCCACGAAGCCATGTTGAACGCGAGCACATACGTGCCAAGGATGATCGGGCCGGAGTGCCAGCCCACCACCACGTAGTCCACGTTCATGACCACCCACGACAGCAGGTTGGCCAGCGCGAGCGGCAACCCGAACCGGATCAGCTGGGTCGCCACCTCGCGATCGAAACCGAAGCGCGGCCGGGTGTGGGTGATGACGTACTGCAGCACGCAGGTGGTCGCCAGCGACAGGACGCTCGCCAGCGCCAGGGACATGGCCCCGAAACCCAACAGCGCCAGGCTGAGCACTGCCACCGTGTTCACCAGCAGCCCGCTGCCGTCGACCGCGAACTGGGCCGACTGGCGGAAACCGGTCTGCAGGATGGCATGCGGCACGGTCGCCAGCGCGGAGAGCACCAGCGTGATCGACATGACCCGCACCACGGGCGCGGCCTGCCCGGCACCGAGCGCCTCGGACATCGGCCCGGCCAGCAGCGCCATGGCGGTGGCGAAAATGAGCGCCAGGCCGACCGCGACGGTAGTGGCCGTCGCGGCCCGGGCTCGGATGTTGCCCAGGCGCACCAGGTCGGCGGTCAGGCCCATTTCCACGAAGGCAAGAACGATGGTCTGCACCGTCAGCGCGACCGCGAACACCCCGAACTGTTCCGGCGCAAGCAGGCGGGCCATGATGATGCCCACGCCGAAGTTGCCCACGCGCAGGACGAGGCTGCCGACCGTGCTCCAGGCGAAGCCACGCCGGGCTTTCGCCCCAATGGTCGTGGTGGCTTCGGGCGCGGTCACCGGTTCATCAATTGTCATCGCTGGCCGATCTCGCCGGGCGGGCACGGCGGGCGATCGCCCGCACCGGACGCACCGCCAGACCCACCGCTCGGGACCGATCCGCCTTGTACGAAGCCATATGCGCGGTCGTCGCCAGCATCGCGCCGATCCGGCCCAGCGCGGGCCGGCGCAACGCCAGCTCGGTCTCGTAGATTTTCACCAGCTGACGGCCGGCCGCCTCGAGGCTGAACCGGGAGACGATGACCTCGCGGGCCAGCGCTCCCAACTCGCCCCATGTTTCGCGGCGCTTGACGAGATCGACGAGAATCTGCTCCAGCACGGGGGCGCCGTCGCTGCCGTCGCCGTTCCAGTACCAACCCTTGTCGAGGAAGAAGTCGAGGCTCTCCGGGGTGAGCAAGCGCCAATAACCACGCTCGCCCTGGACCACCAGCGGTTTGCCGAATGCCATGGCCCGCAGGGCCGAACCGCCCATGCCCAGCATGAGGTCCGCAGCGGCGTAGGCGTCTCGGGGATCGGTCATCTGCCCGGTCAGCGTCACCACTTCGCGGCCGGCGGCGGCGTTGGCCCGATCGGCTTCGGCCTGAATCTCCTCACGCGATGGGCCATCGCCCACGATGAACAGGCGCAAGCCATATCTGGTCGCGATCTTTCCCATCACCCGGGCCGCGGCGAGCAGGCCCTCGCGTTTCAGCTCCGGCGTCAGCCGGCAGACCACGAAGATGCCGATTTCGTCAGGGCGCAAGCCAAATCGCGCCCTGGCCGCAGCGGTGTCCGCGACCGGCGCGTTGGCCACCGTGTCGACCGGCGGCTCGAGAAGGTAGGTGCGCGGACGGTAGCCACGCTCGGACTCGGCCAGCTCGGCCGTTCCCACGATGATGGGCATCGAACGGGGAAGCGCCCACCGGGGAACCTCAGGCGTGTAGATCGTGGCAACGGTGGGGACGCCACGGGTGAGAAAGCCGCCGTAGGCCGCCTCGACCGCAGGGGTCCAGTAATGGGCGTGGATGAGGTCCACCTTGCGTCGCCGCGCCAGTCTCCAGATCGCCACCGAGGTACGCATCGCCGGCGGCTCACCGGCCGGCGGCGCCGCCACGAACTCCAGACCGAACTCCTCGACCACGTGCGTGATGTCGCCGCGTGGACCGAAAACGATCGACTCGTGACCGAGCTCGGCCACTGTGCGCGCGAGCTCGATGGCATTGATCTGCGTGCCGCCGATCTCCATCGTGTGCACACAGGTCAGGATCCGCAAAGTTCCTCCTCAAACAAAGTAGGCCCGGTTAACCCGGGCCTACTGTATTCACCGCGGGGTTAACTGGCGATGAATATGACGTCTACCCAATAGTTGTGCTTGGAGGCGTTGTTGGGGAAGGCGTTGCCTGGCCCGTACCGGTAAACAGCCCCGTTGCTGGGCACATGCAGTGGCGACTTGTCGTATCCGCTGGTGAAGTAGTTCAGGTTCGCTGAGTAGAATCCGACATTCGTGTGGTACGACACCACGTACGTGCTACCGGGACTGATGGTGACCGGAGACGAGAAGGTCAGTGTCTGCCAGCCGCTGGCGGACTCACCGCTGAACGTGCCGGTGGCCAGAACCTCGTTGGTGCCAGCCAGCCACAGCGTTCCGGTGTGCGTTCCGGTGTTGCTGGCCCCCTTGTAGAACCGCATTCCGGTGACCACTCCCGCGACGTCGGTGGTGAACTTGACGCCCACTTCGAGTGAGGCGGCGTCGTTCCAGCCCGCGTTCGCCGGTGTGTCGGTCAGCGCGAAGAGCGAGAGCTGGGTGCCACTGGGCGGCGGGGTCGGCGTCGGGGTAGGTGTCGGGGTGGGGGTCGGCGACGGGGTTGGCTGCACCGCATCCGCCACGAACAGCGGATCCACCCAGTAGTTCGTCGAGCCATAGCTGCTCGAGGGGAATCCACTGGTCGAGCCGTAACGGTAGACACCGTTCGTGCCACCGGGCGCGGAGAGCGGTCCGTTGGTGTAGGTCGAGGCGAAGAAGTTCGGCGTGGACGAGTAGTGGCCGTTGGGCGCGAAATAGCTTGCCACGTAAGTAGTCCCGGCCGTGACGTTCACCGCCGTGCTGAACGAGGCGACCTGCCAGCCCGCACCCGAACTGGACGGGAAGGTCACCGTCGCCAGCGGCGAACCGCCGGCCGACCACAGCGTGCCGGTGTGGGTGCCGGTGTTACCCGGTCCCGCGTAGTAGCGCACGCCGATGACCTTGCCCTGGAGTGATGGGGTGAACTTGACGCCCAGCTCGATCCCGTCGGTGTCCGGATCGGCGAGGATCGCCGGCGTCAGGTTGCTCGGGAACAGCCTGAGCACGGATGCGTCCAGGTCGGTCGTGAACGACCAGGTGTAGGTGGCGTTATTGGCGGCCATGTCCTGACCCGACGCGGTGGCCGTGTAGGTCTTGGCCGGGTCGAGGTTGGCCGACGGCGTGAAGGTGATCGTCTTGGTCGGGTCGTCGTAGACGGTGGCGCCCGCGATCGAGACGTTGTTCGGGTCCTTCAGGGTGAACGCGGCCGTGGCCGGATTCAGCGCCTTGGAGAAGGTGGCTGACGGGTGCACGTTCGCGGGCACCCCACCGGCGCCGGACACCGGCGTAACCGCCGAGACATAGGGCGCCGCCTCGTTGTCCGCGATGAAGGACACGTCCACGTAATAGTTGGAGTCCCGCCACTGGTCCTCAGGCATGCCGCTGCCGTAGGTCGACACCCCGTTGCCGGTGGTGTCGCGCAGCCGCGGCGCGGTCAGCGGGCCGGCCACCCAGTCCCCGTAGCTGAAGAAGTACTCGTCCGAGGCGTAGTGCCCGTTCGGTGCCCGGTAGGACACGACATACGTCTGCCCCGCCGTGACCTGAACCGGCGTCGAGAAGCTCATGCTCTGCCAGCCGGAGGAGGTCTCCGAGGTGAAGTTGCCGGTGGCCAGCCTGGTTCCGGTCGACGACCACAGCGAGCCGGTGTGGGTGCCGGTGTTGCCCGAGCCCTTGTAGAACCGCACACCCGTGACGATGCCGTCGGTCTGCGGAACGAAGTGCACGCCCAGCTCCACCGACTGGGTGTCGCTTGAGGTGGTGAACTTGGGCACCTTGGCGCCGAACAGCGTGTGCGCTCCGGTCAGGTTGAACGTCCGGGTAGCCGGGTTCGTGCCCGCGTTGGCACTGTCGTCGATGCCCCGCACCATGACCGACTGGCTGCTCATTCCGGTCGAGATGAAGCTGTAGGTCCAGGAGGTGGTGCCGGTGGCCGGATGCCACTTGAGACCGCCGTCGACCGAGACCTCCACGCCGGCGACCTGACCGCCGCCGACCTCAGTGGCCGTGCCGGTGAGGGTGATCTGCGCGCCGTTGGCGAAGCTGGCACCCGCGGCCGGCGAGCTGATGGTCACGGTCGGGGCCGTGGTGTCACTCGACGCGGGCGACGCGATCAGGCCGCTGACCAGCGTGCCGGGCTGCACGCCCATGTCCGCGAACAGGTTCACGGTGGCCTGGCGCAGCGACGGGTCGGCCGCTGCCCCGTTGCCGTCGTGGTTGGCGTCCAAGCCCCATGCGTACTGGACGGTGCCCGCCGAGAAGACGAGCGCGCCGCTGGCCGCGCGGTACATGGTCATGTGATGCGTCGTCGTGCCCGGCAGCACCACCTTGCCGAAGTCCTGCAGGTACTCGGGTGTCGGGCCGACCGTGGTCGACAGCCAGATGAGCCCGGCCGGACGGAAACCGTTGTCAGTGTCCTCATTGGACTCGTAGCCGACGGTGTGCTGGGCGAGCGTCGAGGCCAGGCTGGCGGCGGCGTTGCTGGCGACCGTGGAGCTGCGCCAGTAACGGTTTTTACCCTGCTGCACCGGGACCTGGAGGGAAAGATCGGTGCTGTTGGCCATGTACTGGGTGCCGATCAGCGCGTTCTCCGGCACGCCACCATTGGAAGGCGGGCTGAACCGCGGGTCGCGCCACGTCCCGGTCCACTCCGGAGACGGATCGGACTTGCTGTTGGCCCAGGTCTCCTTGTAGCAGACGAGAGTCCGGTTCGCGGTGTTGTTGCCGTCCTGGCTCGGCTCGAGGCGGGTCTTCCAGTACACATCGTTGCCGCCGAAGAAGGCGAGGCTTACGCCGTCGTCGCGAGCCGACTCGACGTTGGCCCGCGCGGTGCCGGTCCAGTACTCGTCGTGCCCGACCGAGAGGAACACCTTGTGGTTCTTGATGAGGTGACCACGCACGTCGGTGTCGATGTCGGTGGTGTAGCTCACGTCGTACCCGTTGGACTCGATGAACCGGATCATCGGGTACTCGTTGGAGAACAGATAGTCGCGGCCCAGCTCGAGACCGCGGGTCGCGAACGGACGGTTGTAGCTGAGCTTGTAGGCGCGCCCGTTGCCCCCGCCGGTGTAGAAGTCCGAGCCGCCGTAACGGTTGTAGGCCTGCCAGGTGGCGTCCGACGTCTTCATCAACAGCTTCGAGGTGCTGGCGTCATCGCGCACGACGAACGGGATCTGGCTGACGTCGCCGTTGTTCGCGGTCAGCTTGGCGATATACACACCGGACACCGCCGTCGACGGAACATTCCACGTCGCCGAAACAGACCACTTGCCGCAGTCGTAGATCTCGGTGTTCGGATCGGTGACGCACTGCTGAGTCTGCGGAATGGAGGGGTTCACGTTTATGGTGTGCTGCTTGCGTGCGCCGTTGCCGTTGTAGAAACCAAGCCGGTAGATGTCGATCTGGTACGACGGCAGGGTCGTCTTGATTTTGAAGCTGACGGTCGAGCCCACGTTGACGCTCATGCTGGTCGCGAAGCCCTGAATCGTGGCGTCGCCGGTGCCTTCGATGTCCCATTCGGACTCCGGCTGGCCCGGTTTACTGTTCTCACAGGCGACCGCGTTGACCAGTGGGCTGCACGGATCCGCGGCGAGCGCCTGCGAGATCACCCCGATGCTGGTGGCGGCCAGCACCGCGGCAATGGCCGACGCGATGGTGACCTGCCGTCGGGACAGCCGAGACGGCGACGAACGCCGCATGACAAGTCGCACAAGTCTTTCTAAGCGCTCTTGCCGGTGTCCGCTCACGGCGATTCCCTTCGCGATTCTGAACAGTAATATTTGCAGTCACATATATAGGCAGTTATTGTGTGTGTGGCCTCTAATGCAGCCACCGATAATGACGGCACGATATAAAACGCTCAGGTGGTCCACAACCAGGCGTTCACCCAGACAAACTGTTAGTTGGTTAGGGCACGATAAGCCGTTCGGGCCACTTCTCGAAACCACACATGGTGTCCTCTACTAGTACAGTTCCCGACACTCCACTGTGGTTTATGGTCAGTCAGCCCTTCGGCGGACAGCCAAAGTGCGAATTGTGCGAGCCGGGTGGGTAAAGCGCCATACTGCACCACAGAAGCCGAGTAAAAGGGCCAACGTGCTCGTATACGACGTGTAATACATCGAGTCGAATGTCACCGCCACCACAAGCGCTATTACCTGTGACGCGATCAGCGCCGAGCAGAGGTGGCGATCCTCCTCGCGGGTCGACCTGCGCAAGGCGATGCCGGCCAGGGTAATACCGGTGATATGCAACGCGGCCAGCGCGAGGACACCGACGATGCCGCCGGTCACCAGCGTGTAGAGCCATTGGTTGTCCAGCACGATGCCGCCGTAGAGCTCCGGCACCAGAGTGCGCGGACCACGGCCAAGGATCGGCCGTTGCGCGAACCAGTGGTTCACGAAGGTGTAGTCAAGCAGCCGGCCCTGGACGCTCGGGTCCTCGCTGCCGGCGAAGAAGAGCGAGCGCAATGTGCCGAGCACGCCGGGCTTGGCCACCGCGATCGCGCCGACGAGACCCATTCCCAAAATGATTAGGTTGTACCGGATCCGCCAGCTCCACATCGGGAACATCACCAGCACGGCCAGAGCGAGCGCGAGGATGCCCGTCCGCGAGATGGAGATGGGGATCGCGGCAGCGCACATCCCGGCGACCACGGCAAAGCCCCGGCGCTGCCACTTGGCTTCGGCGAACCGGGCGAGGTGCAGCGCGAAAGGCGCAGCCATCGCCATACACACACTGAATTCGATGTAATGCTGGGCCGTCCCGGCCACTCGGAATTGATTCTCCGCGCCCGGTCCACGGCGCTCAAACCCCACCAAGCCGCCTTTGAACTCCAAGCCCGGCAGGGTCAGATAATGCGCGAGGTCGAACTTGAGGAAGGCTTGGACCATTGCCACCATCGCCATGAATCCGGCCGTGACCACATAGACCTGCAGCACCAGTTTCAGGCGTTCCCAGTTTCCTATCCCGTCGGCGGCAAGCAGAATCACGCCCACGAACTCAAGAGCCGCCAGCATCGCGAAATTCTGAGCATTGCTCTCCACACCGGTCAACCCGCGGATCAACCCGGCCAGATAGGAGATGAGAAGCGTGGTGAAGTAGGCGAAGACGGCCCAGCGCACCGGCTGCGGGCCGGTCATCGCCAGCCTCGGGTTCAGCCGGGTCATCATCCACCAGCAACACAACATCAGCGAAAGCAGCAGCGCCGGCCTGCCCGCATAGGTCATGTTGGGGACGATCACTTCCCCTGGCAACACGTAGAGCAAGACGAGCATGAACCCCAGCCACGCGGCCGTGTCGAATCGGGTGTGCCTGCGGCGGGAAGCGTAGGTGCTATCGCCGATCAGCGACGGCTCGAAGTCGACAGGATGCACCGACGTGAGGCTCAATCGCGCCTGCCTTTGTCATCGCGGCCTGGGCGCTTCGCCCCGTACAGCGGGAGGACGATCGTGGCGTCCTCCGGATGCGATGCGGCGGCGGCGTCCAAATTCATGGTTTCCATCGCGTCGACGTCAATGTATTTGACCATGACCGGGGCCCGGACTCCCCCGACGGAAGCCGTCGCCTTGGCCGGTTTGATGCCATTGGCTTCAGCAGGCTTGGCGCCATTGGTGTCCGGCTGTTTGACGATCTTCGCCTTGCCTTTCGCCTTGGGCATTGGCTTGAGCTCGTCAAGCGCATCCAGCACCGGTGCCGCACCGTCCAGCGGCGCACGCCGGCGAGACCGGCGGCGCAGGATCGCATCGATTGCGATCGTCGTAGCGGCCGACAGCAGGACTCCCAGCGCCGTTGCCACGAGCAGCACCCTGGTCGCCTTGGACGTAATCTTGACGACGGTGTCGCCATTGTCGAGGGCAAGGGTCGTGATCAGGTCGCCACCGGCCACGCCGTAACGGGTCTGGCGGGCCATCACATCCTCTTCGATGAGTTTCATGACCCTGCGCGTGGTGCTGATCGCCTGTTCCGCGGAGCTGCCGATGGACTCGATGGTGAACAGCGGGGTGCGATCGTCCATCCCCACCGTGAAGTTGTCGGTGTAGCCGGCGTTGACGAGGTCCTCGAGCACCTTCTGCTCGGAAAGCTTGATGATGACGGCCTGGCCCAGCGCCCGGAATCCCAGCTCCTCCCAAGGGTTTTGAATCTTGGTCGGATTCTCCGCCGGGGTCCGCTGGCTGGGCGGAATCATCGTGACGTGACCGGTCGCGCTGTAATCCGGCGGCACTGTCTGGCTGATGACCGCCACCGAAGCAAGGGACACGAGGAGCATGGGCAGCGCGACGTACCACCGCCGAAAGAGCAGTCTGGTGAGATCCCAGAGGTCCACAACGTGTCCTCTCATTTACTTTGTTGAGTGGGCCGGTTGAGTGGGCCGGGTCCGGTGGACCAGACGATCAGTCAGGGCCTTCCTAAAACTATATGCGCGCTAAGTCTCCTGCGCTGGTCAGGCAATTGACAAGGCCGCTGTGCGGACGAGGGCAAGTCCGGCGCATTGTTGTCAGGTACACGACAGCTAGCGCGGGTCTACTCAGTCACCGGGATGGCCCGTTGATCAGTTTCTTCTGCCAGAATCGGCCGAATGGACCTCCCCAATAGACGCTCCGGCCGCGCCATTCGGGCATCCATGCCCCCCGAGGGCACCGCAGTTGA
>NZ_BONY01000116.1 GCF_016862955.1 Rhizocola hellebori
GGCGCAGCCGCCGGGAAAGCGGCGCAGCCGCCGGGAAAGCGGCGCAGCCGCCGGGAAAGCGGCGCAGCCGCCGGGAAAGCGGCGCAGCCGCCGGAGGTGACGATGCACGGAGGTGGCGTTGCCGCCGGGAAAGCGGCGCAGCCGCCGGGGGTGACCATGCACGGAGGTGGCGTTGCCGCCGGGAGATACGGCGGCCGACCCCGACGGACCGGCGCAATGAAGTAATTTAAGCGGCTAGCCCAGTTTGGCGGCGACCTCCGTCACGTTCCATGGGCCGGTGGTTTCGTAGGAGGTGGTGGAGCGCCAGCCTTCCAGCTCCTGGATCAGTCCGCCTTGGACGGAGAAGACCTTGCCGGTGATGGTGCACGACGCCGAGGCGAGGTAGGCGACCAGCGGAGAGACATGGCTGGGGTGGTAGGTGTCGAAGGCGCCCTCCTCGGTGGGAGCGGCCACCAGCGCGCCAACCATGGGGACGTCCTCGGTGAGGCGGGTGCGGGCGACCGGGGCGATGGCGTTGACGCGCACGCCATAGCGGCCCAGCTCCTGTGCCGCGACAAGGGACATGGCAGCGATGCCGGCCTTGGCCGCGCCGTAGTTGATCTGACCTGGGTTCGGCAGGAAGGTGCCGCTCGCGCTGGCCGTGTTGACGACCGAGCCGGCTACCGGCTGACCGGCCTTGGCCTGTGCCTTCCAGTACGCGGCCGCGTGGTGCAGCGGAGCGAAGTGGCCCTTGAGATGGACGTTGATCACGGCGTCCCATTCGGCCTCGGTCATGTCGGCGAGGAACCGGTCGCGCAGGATGCCCGCGTTGTTGATGAGCACATCCAGCCGCCCGAAGTGGGTGATCGCCTGCTGCACAATCTCGGCCGCACCCGAGAAGCTAGCCACGTCACCGGAAACGGCGATGGCGTCACCGCCGATCTGCTTGGCCACCTCTTCGGCGGGTTCGCGGTCGTAGTCGTTGACCACCACCCTGGCGCCCTCGCTGGCGAACAGCAGCGCGTGCTCACGCCCGATGCCGCGGCCCGCGCCGGTGATGATGGCGACCCGCCCGTCCAGTGCTCCCATTTATCAGACCCTCTCAATCAAACCGTTCTTGATGACGACCGCGCCGGAGCCGGAGGTCGTCTCAAAGCTGTTGCCCCAGAACCGGGTCACTATTTTCTGCTCGGGTTGCAGCGGCTGGCTGAACCGCACGGCTATCCGCTTGAGCCGCCGCGGGTCGCCCTCGCACAGCGCCGTGATCGCGGCCCACGAGGTGAAAGCCATGGTGCACAAGCCGTGCACGATGATGCCGGGCAGCCCGACCGCGCGGGCGATCTCGTCATCGACGTGAATGGGGTTGGGGTCACCCGACGCGGGAGCGTAGCGGAAGGTCTGATCGGCGTCGACGGCCGCGGTCACCTCGTGATCGGCGCGGGTGCCCGGGTTTTCGAAGGCGTGCTCAGGGGCGGCCTGGCCGCTGTTCTGCTCGGCCTGCCAGCCGCGGATGAAGCTCACCAGATATTGCTCGTTGACCGGCTCCCCCTTGTCGGTGCTGGTCGCGCAGTGGACAGTGACCGTGGTCCCCGACGATTTCGCTTGCACCCCAATAACTTTGGCCTGCGTCTGCAGGAGCATGCCGGGCACCATCGGCTGATGGATGTGGATGTCCTGCTCGCCGTGGACCAGCATCGGCAGCATCTCGGGCGGCGCCACATCCGCCATCGCGCCCACGAGCGCCGCCCAGGCCGGGACGACCGCGAACACGGGCGGGGCCAGCTCACCGCTCAGGTGCGCGGGTATAGGGTCATTGGTCGCCTGCGCATAGGCGATCGTGCGTTGTGCCTCAACCAGAAAAGACATGCCCTACCACTTTCTCCCCCGCAGCCGCCTGGCCCCCGAGCAGGAGCCGGGTCAGCTGCGCACGCCGGAAATACAGATGTGCATCATGTTCCCAGGTTGCGCCCAGGCCGCCGTGGACCGAGAGGCATCGTCTGGCCGCCAGATCAATAGCCTGGTCGGCGGCGAAGCGCGCTGCGTTGGCGGCCAGCCCGAACTCGGAGGGCTCGTTCTCGGCTGCATATGAGGCATAGTAGAGCAGCGATCGAGCGTTCTCGTTGAGCCGCAACACCTCGGTGAGCTGATGCTTGATGGCTTGAAAAGAGCCGATGGCACGTCCAAAAGCCTTGCGCTGCTTCGCATACTCTACCGCGATCGCCAGCGCGCCCTCCGCCGCGCCAAGCGCCTGAGCCGCGAGCAAGGTCTGTGCCACATTCCACGCGAAGCCGGCGTCGCCGCCGAAGCCTTCCCCGCGCTCCCAGCTCACGTCCCCGAGCGGCAGACTCTGGTCGTATCCGCCGGCACGCTGCGCGGTGAACTCCCGCACCACGACCCCGCCATCGACCACCAACACGTCCGCACCGGGCGCATCCGGCACGGCCGTCGCGGGGGTGAAGGCGGCTGCGGCGCGCAGGGTGCCGTCGAGCAGACCGGGCAGCACGGCCGCGACCGCGGGGTGGTCGGCGTGCGGGCGCAGCGCGGCGACCGCGGTGAGGTGACCGAGCAGGCCGGTGGGGGCCAGCCTTCGGCCGCACTCGATGAGGACCAGTACGCCGTAGAGCAGGCCGGGCATGTCTGTCCAGCCGCCGCGCACCGCTTCCTGCCAAAGGTGCGCGGGCTGCGCGCCGTCCAGCGCGTTGCGGGCGGCGGCCATGGTGTCTGTACGGGACAGGGCTTCCCGGACGCTGGCGATGAGCAGCTCCTCATCGGGGCCGAGCTCAAAGTTCATTGAAGGCCCTTTCCTTGTCCAGGCGCGGCTCGGCGGGCAGCCCCAGCACCCGCTCGCCGATCGTGGTCAGCAGAATCTCGTCGGTGCCGCCGCCGCTGCGCAAACCTTGCATCTCGGCGAGCAGGTAGCCCCATTCACCGTCCAATGCGGACGGTCCGAGCGCCTCGGTGACCACCTGCGCCCCGCGGATGGCGGCGTCCACCAGGGTGATCTTGCCTAGGCCCGCCTCGGGACCGGGTACCTCCCCATTGGCCACCTTGCTCAGGGCCCGATGGCCGCTGTAGCGCACCGCGAGCATGTCGACGATCACCGACGCGAGTCGCTGCTCAAGATGCGGCGGAAGCTTGTGCCGCAACGGTTCGGCGAACATCGACGGTTGCCAGCCAATCTGGTCGAGCATGGTGAGCAGGTTGAAGCGCTCATACATGAGACAGGTCATGGCGACCGTCCAGCCGTCGTCGACGGAGCCCAGCACGGCCTCGTCGCCGAGCATGACGTCGTCGAGGAAGACCTCGTTGAAGGCGGCAATGCCGGTCAGCTGGCGCAGCGGGCGAACCTCGACCCCGGCAGCGGTCATGGGCACGATGAAGACGGTCAGGCCCCGATGCTTGGGGACGCTGGGATCGGTTCGGGCGAGCAGCAGGCCGAAGGCGGCGTGCTGCGCGTTGGTGGTCCACACCTTCTGCCCGTTGAGGCGCCAGCCGCCACCCTCGCCACGGATGGCCCTGGTGCGGATCCCGGCGACATCGGAGCCGGCGGCGGGCTCGGAGAACAGCTGGCACCAGATCTCGTCACCTTGCAGCAACGGGCGCAGGTGACGGTCCTTTTGCCACGAGGTGCCGTGCGCGATGACGGTGGGCGCGAGGTTGCCGACGCCGATGATGTCCAGCGCACCGGGCAACCCAGCCCGGTGCAGCTCACTGTTGATCACCGCCTGCTCGATCATCCCGAGCCCCTGACCGCCGTATTCGGCCGGCCAGGTCACGCCCACTAAACCGGCTTGAGCCAGCAGCTTCTGCCAGGCGCGGAAGGGCTCGATGTCGGTGACGTGCAGCCCCGGCTTGCCGATCGGCGCATGGTCTCGGTTCTCGGCCAGCCATTGCCGGATCTTGGCGCGGTAGGCGGCAAGCGGCGCAGAGTCGCTGAGGTCCACGACTCAAAAACATACAGTCAGAATTGTATGTTTGTATAGCCGCGGTTTAGAGTGCTCCCATGGCCACGGCAATCCGGCGCACGCAGCAGGAGCGAGCTTCCGCCATGCGCCACCGGCTGCTCGAGGCCACCCTGGATTGCTTGGTAGATCACGGCTATGCGGGTACGAGCACGACCCGGGTCGTCGAGCGGGCCGGAGTCACCCGTGGCGCGCAGGTTCATCACTTCCCCACCAAGGCCGCCCTGGTCGCCGCCGCCATCCGCCACCTCGCCGACAAGCGCGCCGAGCAGGCCTTCGCCGAGCTGGACCGCATCAAGAAGGCGCCCGACCCGGTCGACAGCGCGCTGGATCTGATGTGGGATCTGCACCAGGGCCCGGTCTTTCACGCCACAGTGGAGCTTTGGGTGGCCGCGCGCACCGATCCGGAGCTGCACGGTCACCTGTCCATGGTGGAGCCGGCGACCACCGCCTCGGTGGTGGAGGTGGCCAAGACGCTCTTCCCGGATCACGCCGAGCGGCAGGCCTTCGCCCACTGGGTTTACACCTGCATGGACACCATTCGCGGCATCCTGCTCACCTCGTTCGTCTTCGACGACCCAGCGCCAAAGCTCGCTGCGCGCTGGCATCGGGCCAAAGCGCACCTGCGGATCCTCTACACCACCCTCATCTGATCGCCGGATGTAGATACTGCTCCATTTGTTAATATCACTCGGTGCCGGACTCGCGAGCAGCGAAGGTGGCGCTGACGGTGCTCGCTCTCATCGTCGGCGTGACGCTTGGCATCTGGCCCAACGTGAAGCCCAGCCCGACTCCCGGCCCGACGCCCCAGGCCGCCCCCAGCTCGGCCCGCCCGGCCACCGTCGTCGCCGACGCCGAACCTTCCCCCGCCGGCGATGAGACACCGGTTGCCGCAGCCAACCCGACCCCGTCGGCAGGCACATCGACCGCGCCGGGCAGCGTGAAAGAGCCGGTCGTGGCCAACCCGGTGCCCGCGACGCCGACCGCGGTGACGGTCACGACGGTAAGGGAGACCGGCCCAGCCTTGCAGGTAGCGGTCAGCTGGCGGGTCGGCAGCGGCAACGGGCACACGGTCACCGCCCACCGGGTCAGCATCCGCACCGATCGCGGGTATGCCACGAGCTGGCAGACCGGCGCAGGTGGTGATGGCGGCTCGACGGAGATCCCTTGCGGCGGGCGGGTCTGCGACGGTATGCGGGTCGACGCGGAGGTGCGCGCGGTCAGCTCGGCCGGCGAGAGCAACACCGGCCGGGGCAATCTCGCCTATTCCGCGCCCTATCTGGTGCGGCGCGAGCTGCGCAGCGACCAGGGCGCGAGCACGTCGGCCAAAGCCCAGGAGAACGCGAGGAACGCGCTACCTGGTCTGCGCAACAGCATCCTCGCCAGCGGCGTCTCGTGCACCGGCTGGGACGAGCGAATCATCTCGGTCTACTCCACCCCGGACGGCTCGTATTACGTCTTCGCCGGGATTGTCACCGGCACCTGCAAATATTGACAGATTCTCGATGCCTATTCTGGCGCGCCGATCGAGCTCACGCGCTAGCTCCAGCTGACTGGCGACAGCCGCCTGCTCGGCGGCGAAGACGGCCCGCAGCGCAGCGGCCAGCTCGCTATCGGTCAAGGTCGAATAGGGTCCCGGCATGACACCGAGCCTAGAACATACGTTCGAATCGGGTCAAGGCCCGGGCGGCTCCCGAAGCGAGAGCCGCCCGGAATCCGTTACAGCCGAAGGGTCCAGGAGTCGATGAATCCGGTGTTGAGAGCCCGGCGGTCGCGCACGCGCAAACGCCAGTTGCCGTTGCGAACCTCCCGGGAGAGATCGACGACATAGGTGGTATGGATGTCGTCGCCACTGTCGGCGCTGCGGCTCTGCAGACGGTAGGCCGTGCCGTCGGGGGCCAGCAGATCGACCTGCAGGTCACCACGGAACGGATGGATGATGTGTACCTCTACGGCCGAGCTCGACGAGGCGTTCCCGGTGCAGCCCGCGATGACTATCCGGCTGTTGACCGCAGCCGCCGGGGAGTCGGGAATGGTGACGTCATTGGGGTTGGTACCGGTGCACGGCGGCGGCGCACCCGCATTGTCCACGTAGGCCAGGAGGTTGGGCGAGCCCGTACCAGGATTGATCACCACCCCGGGCGTCGCGTCGGCGACCATCTCGTCGCGCACCTGTTGCGGCGTCCAGGCCGGGTTCGCCGAGGCGATCAATGCGGCCACGCCGGCCGCATAGGCCGTGGAGTAGGAGCTGCCCGAAAGCGTGATGGTCGCCGTGTCGCTGGTGTACCAGAGCGTGTTCACCAGCACCCCGGGCGCGAAGATGTCCAAGCAGGGGCCGAAGTTCGACGCAGAATGCTTGTTGTCGGCCATGTCGGTCGCGGCCACCGTGATCGCCTCGGTGACCCCGCCCGGGCTGAATTGGCAAGCGTCGCTTGCGCTCGACCCGGAGACCGCCGTGTAGGTGACACCGGAGGCGATCGAGCGGCGAATGGCGCTGTTGTAGGCCAGATCGGTGGGCCCACCCGCGACGAGTACGCCGATCGCGGGCTTCACCGCGTTGGCGGTGACCCAGTCAACCCCCGCGATGACCTGGGCGATGGTCGCCGTTCCGGCGCAGTCGAGCATGCGCACTGCCACCAGCGTGACATTTTTGGCCACGCCATAGGTGCTTCCGCCCACCACCCCGGCGACGGAGGTGCCGTGGCCATTGCAGTCGGTGGCGTCGTCGTCGTTGTCGACGACATCGCGGCCATGGATGGCGCGGCCACCGAAGTCGACGTGCGTGGTCCTGATACCGGTGCTGAGAATGTAGGCGTGGACATTGCCGGCCGTGTTCGGGTAGGTGTAGGAGTTGTCCAGCGGCAGGTTGCGCTGGTCTATCCGGTCCAGCCCCCATGACGGCGGGTTCGGTTGTGTGCCAAGCACTCCCGGGTCGACGTGCACCGTGCCGTTCTGCTGCACGTAGGCCACGGACGGGTCCGCCGCCAGACGCCGGGCCTCCTTCTCGGAGAGGCTGACCTCAAACCCGTTGAGGGCGCTGGTGAATACCCGGCCGACCGTGCCCGCGTGCCGGGCGGTGACCGAGGCCGGCGACACGCCATCGCGAAGCACCACAACATAAGAGCCCGCGACCGCGTTGGCCGCCGGCAGGATGGCGCCCTCGGGCGCGGCCGCAGCGACCGGCGAGCCAAGGGCCAAAAGGGAAGCTAGCAAGAGTTTCATGGTTCCTCCACAGTGGAATGGGGGTTCCGACGAGTCGGAACCCCCAAGCGAACTAGCCGATCAGGCGCGCGTGATCCGCACATCGTCGACGCCACACTCGACAAGGCTTGCTGTCGCGGCGTCGGCGCATTGGACGAGGATCTGCACGGATTGCCCGGCGAATGCGGAGATGTTGACGCTGCCCGTAGCCCAGGCGCCGGCCCGGTTGGCCGCCGCGCCCGCCTGCGTGAACAGGACGGTCGTTCCCGAACCGGTGACGATGCTGACGCGGAAGAAGTCCGCGCTGCTCGAATTGTTCAGGTGAGCCAGGTACCACGAGTAGCTGAGGGTGAAGGTGCCGGTTCCCGAGAGCGTGACGGCCGGCGAGCGCGAGCTCGTGGTGCCACCGTCGACGTCATTGGCACCCGCGCTGGCGCCCGCGAGGCGAGCGGTTACGAGGTCGTTGGTGCCGCTGACGGTGGTACCCAGCTGCAAGGCAACGCCGCTGGTGGTGGCCTCCGGGTCACCGCGCTCCCACGCGCCGGTGGTCGCGGTGTCGGTGCCGTTGGGGTTGGTTGTCCAGCCCAGCGCCGTCTCGAAGGTGTCCTCGAACAGCGTCGTGCCGGGCGGCTGCGTAACGCCGTTGTTCACGAAACCAAGCAGGTTCGGCGAACCCGTGCCCGGGTTGCCGATGACGCCGGGGGTGGCGTCGGCGACCATGCGGTCACGAACCTGCTGCGGGGTGAACGCCGGGTTGGCGGCCTTGATGAGAGCGGCGATTCCGGCGGCGTGGGGAGACGCCATCGAGGTGCCGCTGATCGTGTTGGTGGTGGTGTCGTTACCGATGCCCCAGGCCGCGGTGATGTTCACGCCGGGCGTGAACAGGTCGAGGCAGGTGCCGAAGTTGGAGAAGCTGGCCCTTGCGTCGTTGATGTCCGAAGCGCCAAGCGTGATCGCGTTCGGAGTGGAAGCGGGCGAAGCGTTGCAGGCGTTGGCATTGCTGTTGCCCGCGGCGATGGCGTAGGTGACGCCGTCGGCTATGGATGCGGTGACAGCGTCGTTCTCGGCCTGGCTGAAGGCGCCGCCAAGGCTCATGTTAGCGACGGCCATACCGGTGGTGTGGGCGTTGGTGACAAAGTTGATGCCGCTCATAACGCCCGCGTTGGTGCCGGAGCCCTGGCAGTTGAGCACCTTGACCGCGACCAGGCTGACGCCCTTGGCCACGCCGTAGGTGGTGCCGCCGGTGGTGCTGGCGACGTGCGTGCCATGGCCGTGGCAGTCGGTGTTCATGCCATCGCCGGTGGTGTTGGTACCCCACGTGGCGCGGCCGCCGAAGTCCTGGTGCGTGATGCGGATGCCGGTGTCAATGATGTACGCCGTCACGCCCGCCCCGTTGTTCGGGTAGGTGTAAGAGTTGTTGCCCGGCAACGACCGCTGGTCGATGCGGTCCAGCCCCCACGACGGAGTCGGGGACTGGGTGGCGTCCAGCGACACGTATTGGTTCTGCTCCACATACTTCACCGAGGGATCGGCTGCGAGGCGCTTGGCCTCCCGCTCCGACATGGTGGCGACATAGCCGTTGAGCGCGTCCTTCCACACGTCGCCGACCTTGCCGCCGTACTTGCTGGACAGCGTGGTGGCCGAAGCTGTGGTCACGTCGTTCAGCACGACGATGTAGGAGCCGGGGACAGCGGTGACACTGTCAGCGGCGAGGATAAAGCCTTCTGCCGGCGCGGCGCCGGCGGGCGCCCCGATGGACGCCACAGCAGTTGCCATAGCGAACCCGAGCGCGATGAAACGGAGTTTCACTTCCGTCCTCCCCTTGCTGGGGGGCCGTCGACCAGTGCTTATGACACTTTGAATGACGGTCCCATGGGCCGTTTGCCCGATGCTATGGGAGGAGCGGGTTCAATCATAGATATTCATTTATCTAGATCACCGGCGTACGCTGGACCGATTGAAATTTCTGCATAGATCTTGTCGCTTTCGCGAATGGTGGCGCCAAGCTTTCGCAGCACGCCGATGGCGGCTTTGTTCTCCGGTGTCGTGTCGGCCACGACGGTGTGTATCCGGTTGCGCGCAGCCTCGTGGAGCAACTCCGTCAGAGCCGCCTTTCCCGCGCCGAGACCGCGCCAGGTGCGGCCCATCCACATTCCCGTCTCCACCACGCCCGGGCGATCGGTCAGGCTCATCCGGATAAAGCCGGCCATGAGCCCATCCACCTTGATGCCGTAAAGGACAGTCCGCTTCGGACCTTGGAGACCGGCCAGCATCGGCTCGAAAAACCCGATGAAGGCCGCCTGGCGCATCGGCGTCCACCCGGGCGCACCGACCATGGGCGGCATCGTCTCATCGGGGTCGGCCTCGTCGATCGCCATCGCCAACAGCTCGCGGAGACTCTGCTGGTCCAGTCGAAGAAGCTGAATCTGTCGTGTCATAGCAGTCCTAAACCCACGTCAGTGGAGCGATCCCGGTGAGCGAAGTGTCACTCCCCCAGACGGCAAATCGGTCGCGATTGGCATACGAAGGGTGCACACTTCTCCGCATGCTTCTCGGGTACCAGGTCAGGCCGGCCACGGTCGACGACGCGCAGATCATATTCGAGGTAGAGGCCGCGCACGAGACACCGCTGGTCGGCAAACCGAACGCGACTCTGGAAGATGTCGTCGATGAGCTGGTGGAGCCCGACTTCGACAGCGAAACCGACGGCTGGCTGGTCTTGACCGACTCCGAATCAGTGGCGGTCGGCTGGGGCTGGGCGTGCCGCAAGGGCGCCAGCGACAATCTGGACATCGGCGTCTACGTCCGGCCCGGTCACGAGCCGGTGGCGCAGTGGCTGTGGGAAAAGGCGCAGCAGCGAGCCGCCGAGATCGGCCGCGAGCTGGGTCACGATGCGGTGACCGTCGACATCGGCGTTTATCCCAACGATCTGCTCATCCGTGACATCGCCGCCGGGCACGGCTTCGCGGCCGCCGCCACCTTCGTGCGCATGCGCATCGACCATCCCCGGCTCATCGGCTTTCCCGAGCCGCCGCCCGGAACACAGCTTCGGCACGGCAGCGAGATCGATGTTCGCAAGGACGCGAATGCCGTGCGCAACGAGGCTTTCGCCGACCATTTCGGCTTCGTCCCCAAGACCTACGAGGAGTGGGCGCGCGATCGCGAAGCGAGCAGCGCGCACGACTGGAACCTCGTCCACGTCGTCTACTGCGAAGGAGAGCCGGCCGCGGTTGCGGTGCGCACCAACAACTTTGTGCCCGACGAGAATTGCGGCTACGTGCTGACCCTCGGGACTTCCCCCAAGTACCAGGGACGCGGGCTGGGGGGCTATCTGCTGCGCTACGCCTTCGCCGCCGACGCGGAACAGGGGCGGGTCGGCACCATCCTTCACGTGGACACCAACCCGCACCGCCCGGCGCTTGCGCTCTATCAGCGCAACGGGATGCGCGATGTGCTCACCATCGATATCTGGCGGCGCACGATCGCGCTCTGACCCGGCTCGCTAGGAGGCCGGGCTGGTGGCGACCCGCTTGGCGGTGAGCCTTTCCGGCTTGGGCCAGCGGACGTCGCGTACCCAGCCAAACTTTTCGAAAATCCAGATCAGGCGCGCCGACGGGTCGATCTGGCCCCGAAGCACCCCGTGCCGCGCGCCGGTGGGGTCGGCGTGGTGGGAGTTGTGCCAGCTTTCGCCCAGCGACAGGATGGCCAGCGGCCAGAAGTTGGTGGCCTTGTCCTTGGTGACGAAGGGACGTTCGCCCACCACGTGGCAGATCGAGTTCACCGACCAGGTGACGTGGTGCAGGATCGCCATGCGCACCAGACCGGCCCAGAAGAAGCCGCTCAGCGCACCGGCCCAGGTGCCGGTCACCAGGCCCCCGATGAGGGCGGGGGTCAGCAGCGAAACCGCCACCAGCGGACCGGTGAGTTTGTCGACCACCTGCATGTCCCGGTCGCCGGCCAGATCGGGCGCGAACCGGGCCCGGTTGCTCAGCTCGCCGCGGAACATCCATCCGATATGGGCGAAGCACAGTCCTTTTAGGACAGCCAGCACGCTGGTGCCGTAGCGCCACGGCGAATGCGGGTCGCCGTCACGGTCGGAGTAGGCGTGGTGGCGGCGGTGGTTGGCCACCCACTGGATCGGCGAGCCTTCGACCGCCATCGATCCGGCCACCGCCAGCGCGATGCGCAGGCTCCGGTTGGCCTTGAACGATCCGTGGGTCAGGTACCGGTGGTAGCCGGCGGTGACCCCGAAGCCCGTCACCGCATAGCCGATGACGAACATGATGACATCCAGGGTGGTCAGCCCCCACCCCCAGGCGATGGGCCCGGCCGCGAGCAACCCGAGGAAGGGGGTAAGTACAAAGATCCAGATCGCGATCGCGCCGGCGCGGGTCTGCCGCACTGTATTCATGGCGGCAATAGTGCATCACCAGGAAGAATTTCCGGCTATCAACCACTAAATATCTGAGATTGTCATCTCGAAGTGGCCGTGCCAGGTCTGCCCGGCGTCGATCACCTTCACCTCTTCGAAGGCCCACGCCGCGCACACACCGGGATAGATGCCCGTCCTGACAAACCACTGCTGTGCGCCGCGGAAGGTCGCCGCGAAACCGGGCGAACGCCAGTAGACCTCGGGCTCCCGGCAGCCGTTGACCTCGTCTTCGCCGCGCAGCGCTCCGGCTTGCACCAGCGGCGACGGGTCGGGCGCCAGGCGCATGAAGGCTCCGCCATATCCCGCACCATATTCACGCCCATTGGTGGTGGGGCTGCCCATCACCACCTTCTCCGGCGCCGTCAGCTCCCAGCTCAGCGCGAGCCGCCAGGACTGGTCGTCGACCGGCGAGGCCTCGATGGTGCGCCGCTCGAGGAGCAGCACGCCGCCGTCGCGGTCACGCCAGGCCAGCCGCTGCACGAGCCGGCCGGGCTCCTGCGCGTCGAACCCCTCATGGGTGATCCGACCATGATCATCGAGCCAGGTGTAGCCCTGGCCGCGCACATAGGTGCGCCCACCCCAGAGATTTGTCCCATTAACATCCTGCATGGCCAGCGAAAGCCCTAGATGCCAGGTGTGGTCCTCGGGCTCACAATCACTGATCACGACCCCGCCAAGGGTGCGGATGGGGTGTAAAAAGGGTCTGGTTTCCCCGAGTACATACGTCGCTACTGTGCGCGCTGACACTTCCAGACCAATTTCCATCGGAGTCATGTTAGGCTCGTTTCGTTGCAGTCTTGGTTTTGCATTACCTGAAAGCGCCTGGACACCAGGCGCTGTTTGTGTTTGCCGGCCGTACCTCGGTCGAAGGCCAGTGCAGCAGTCCCGCCCAGACCTTGGGCAATCACAGCCTTCGAAGGAGATGACATGGCTGTCGGAACAGTTAAGTGGTTCAACGCGGACAAGGGCTTCGGATTCATCACGCCCGACGACGGTGGAGCCGACCTCTTCGCCCACTTCTCGGCAATCGCCTCCAGCGGTTTCCGGAGCCTCGAGGAGAACCAGCGGGTGGAGTTCGAGATCACGCAGGGCCAGAAGGGCCCGCAGGCGTCGAACATCCGCACCATCTGATTCATGACTGGTCCGGGCGGCTCACTTGGTGGGCCGCCCGGACCACCATTTTTTCCAGCTCAAAAAGGAAGTCCTCCACCCGCTGCGGCGGTAGATAGGCCGAGTCGGCGGTAACCGACAGGCCCACCCCGCGCGGTGTGTCGAGCACCTGCATCCGAAAGCGCCAGGCAAAGCGCTCCAGCGTCTCAGGCCAGGTGAGCCTGGTGTTTTCCAGCGCATCCTGCACCGTCTTCAGCTCCGGCAACGGGCCCTCGTCGGCCGAGCTGTTGGGCAGACGCAAATCATTGAAGTAGCAGAACGGCTCCAGGCCGCTGCCCGGAGGCCGGCCGATTTCCCGCAGCGTCTCATCCATCACCAGCGGGTCGTAGTAGGCGTGCCGGTAGGCGCGCAGCGCCGACTGCCAGGTGCGCGGGATGAGCTCATCGAGACCGGGCCGACCGGTCAGCTCCAGGACGAAAAGGCCGACCTGATTCAATTTTGAGATCGCATCTTGGTACCCGGCCTGGTAGCGGTTATTCACCATCGTGAACAGAGCACAGCGGTCGTGGCCGGTCCACTCGCCGATCAGGGCAGCCGTCGCGGCGAGCAACACCGTCGCGGTGCTCACCCGATGCCTCGCGGCAAGGATGCGCATCGCGCCCTCGACGGCCGACGACTCCAGCAGCGCGCGCCGGAATCGTGGTGTCAACGGCGGCGCCACCTCGGCGAACATGCTCTTGGGCAGGTGGCCGTATTCCTTGGTCCAATAAGCACGGGCGGCGTCGCTGCGATGACTCATCGGCCCCGCCTCCCGGCGGGCTATCTCGAGCGATTGCAGACCGGCTGGCCCGGGCGGCTTGCCCCGCAACAGGATCAGCCGCAGCTCGCGAAGCAGAATCTCCGAGGCGTGAAAGTCCACCGCCACGTGGCTGAAGACCAGCGCCAGATGCGTGACCCGGCCGGAACTGTCGGTGACGAGGGTGACCCGCAACGGCCACTCCTCGCCGTAGTCGTAGGGCACCTCGCCCATCGCATCCTTTATGGACTCCGCATCCATGGACTCCGCGCTGCCTAGCGTCACCGCGATCGGCAGCTGGCCGTCCGGATGCGGCACCTGGCGCAGCGCGGCCACGTCGATGCGGGTGCGCAGCGATTCGTGGCGGCTGATCAGCTCGCCCACCGCGCGGGTCACGCTTTCCACATCGCCTGCCGCACGACGCGGCACAGCCAGCACCCGGCAGATGTTCAGCCACGACGTGTACGGCCGGAACTCGCTGTATGCCTTCCAGATGGAACGCTGGCCCCAGGTCATCGGCTCCGACCCCGTTACCGGCCCTTGGAAATCGGCCCACAGCTGTGCCACCGGCACAGCATAGGGGGGCATGACGGAAAGCGCTTTCCCCCATTCAGCCGATCCCATCGATGTCTGACACTGGCAGACTGCGGTGGGTAGGCGGGCGATATGCCGATCCCCGCTTCTGTTCTCGTGCGACGAGGAGTTCGGCCATGCCCGCGATCGGCAACGTGCAGACGGTTCCGCGGCTGCTCGCGTGGAGGCGCGGCCACGAGCCGCAACGGGTCGCGCTTGAGGTGGACGGGGTCGACTCGCTCACCTTCGCCCAGTGGGATTCCAGCTCCGACATCGCCGCCTCCGCTCTGATCGAGCGGGGCCTGCGTCCGGGCGACCGAGTCTGCCTGGTCTTCGGTGGCCGCGATTGGACCCACTACGCCATCGCCTACTGCGCGGTCCAAAAGGCCGGTGGGGTGGCCGTGCCGCTCTCCGACCGCCTCCCCCAGGCTCAGATCGACCAGCTTGCCAACGCCTGCGCGGCCAAGATGGTGATCCGCGGCAGCGCCGACACGGAGGTCCTACTCGCCTCGCCTTCCCCGGTGGCCCTGCCCGAACCAGCGCCGGACGACCTGGCCCAGATCCTTTTCACCTCAGGCACGACCGGGACCCCCAAGGCCGTCGGCGCCACCCACGCCAACCTCACCCTGGGCGCACCCACCCACCCCAAACGCCTGGCGCTTGCCCACTCCCAGCGTTTCCTGCACGCCTTCCCGATCGGCAGCAACGCGGCGCAGACCATGCTGCTCAACTGCCTCACCGCGCGGCCGAGCGCGGTCACACTGCCGCGCTTCACCCCGGTAAGGTTCGCGCGCCTGTTGCAGACCGGGCAGGTGGGCACGGTCTTCCTCGTCCCGGCCATGGCGATCGAGCTGCTCAACTCGGGCGTGCTGCCCGGCCGGGACCTCACCGGGGTGCACCTCGTGGGCTCCACCGCGGCGCCGCTTCCCGCCGCCATCGCGCTGCGGTTGACCCAGGCCTTTCCGAAGGCCGCCGTCGTCAACTACTACACGTCCACCGAAGCGGCCCCGGCCCAAACCAGCATGATCTTCGATCCCGCCCGGCCCGACGCGGTGGGCCGGCCCGCGCCGGGCAGCATCCTGATCACAGATGCCGACGGCGCTCCCGCGCCACCGGGCGTCATCGGCGATGTCTGGCTCCGCTCCCCGCACCCGAGGCGCTACCTCGGTGACGAGGCCGCTACCGCCTCGACCTTCCGCGGCGACTGGGTCCGGATGGGCGACGTGGGCCGGCTGGCCGACGGCTACCTGTACCTGTCCGACCGCGACAGCGACATCGTGAAATCGGGCGCGCACAAGGTTTCCACCCTGGAGGTGGAAGCGGCGATCTACGAGCACCCGGCCGTCGCCGACGCCGCCGTGGTCGGTTTGCCCCACCCGGTGCTGGGCAAGCAGCTGGCCGCCGTGGTGGTGGCCCGCTCGCCGATCGGGCTGCCCGCGCTGCGCGCCTTTCTTGCTCAACGGCTAGCCGACCACCAGCTGCCGGCGCAGCTACTGGTGCTGGAAAGCTTGCCGCGCAACGAGTCCGGCAAGGTCAGCAAACGTGAGCTGGCCGCCCGGTTCCCTATCGACGCCGGGAGGCAGGCTTGACAACGGCAGCGCATGGCATCTGGTTCACCGAAAAGGCAGGGGTGGCGGGCAGCGCCTTTCACATGGCGCTCGGGATCTGGTTCGACGGTGACCTCGACGAGGCGGCGCTGGCGAAGGCTTGCGCGGCGGTCATCGCCCGGCATGAGGCTCTGAGCACCGTCTTCACCGCCGAGGGGTTCGCCCCGGCGGCGGAGAAAGTGGCGTTGACGCACGCGGCTTTCAGCCCCGACCGGGTGAGCCAGGAGCTGGCACGCCCCTTCGACCTCGGCCGCGGCCCACTCGCGCGCTTCACGTTGCTGCGCGAGAACCCGCGCCGCTGCCTGCTCCTGTTCACCGCGCACCATCTGGTCTTCGACGGAATGTCCAAGGACATCCTCATCAACGACCTGGCACTCGCCTACAACGGCAATGATTTGGGCCCGCTTGCCCCGCTGACGGCGCACACCCCGGCGGCCACCCAATGGTCGCCGCCGCAGGGCGACGTGATCCTGCCCGGCCTGATCCGCCAGCCCGCCGCCGCCGAGCCCGGCTTGGCGAACACGTTCACGGTCGGGCTGACCCCGCTGGAGGGCGTGACGCGTTTCGAGCATGTGCTCGCCGCGATCCATCTTGTGCTCGCGCGCTACGGCAACGCGGGCCTTCCCGTCGCCGTCGGCCTGTCCACCCGGGACAGCCAGCACACCGGCCACATTGGACTGTTTGTCAACGAGCTGCCGGTCACCGTCGCGCCCGCCGTGGGCAGCTTCCGCGAATACGCGCTCGGGCTTCGCTCCCGGCTGCGCGAGCTATACCAGCGCCGCGATGTCCCGCTGTCGCTGCCCGGGGTACGTCCCACGCCCTCGCTGACCCCGATCTCCGTCGGCTATCGCCGCCGCGGCCCCGCGCCCGCCTTCGCTGGCGTCGACACCGAGGTGCAGTGGGCCCTGTTCGCCGGCTCGGCGCGCAACGCCATGCATGTTCAGATCGTGGACGACGGATCGGAGCTGCTCGTCAGCCTGCAGCACAGCCCCACCGCCATCGACTCCGCTTCGGTGACCCGCATCGCCGCCCACCTGCGGCACGCTCTGGCTGCCGCCCCCGAGCGGGACGTCGCACGGCTGGTCATCGAGCCCGTCCCGTCGGAGTGGAACGCCACCGAGCGCCCCTATCCCGCGCAGGTGACCGTGCTGTCGCTCGTCGAGGAACAGGCGCGCCAGCGCCCCGACGCGATAGCCATCGCCGACACGGCCGGCACCGTCACCTACGGGCAGCTGCAATCCCTTGTCACGCAACGCTCCCAGGCGATGGCCGCCGGGTCAATCGTGCCCCTGAAAATGGGAAGAGGCCTGGACGCGGTCGTCAGCATGCTCGCCGCGACCCACGCGGGCGCGGCCTACCTTCCGGTCGATCCCGCCTACCCGGTGGCCCGCCAGGAGCTGATCCTGCAAGACGCGCTCTCCCACCCGGTCGACGGTGAAGTCGCCTACGTCATGTACACCTCGGGTTCCACCGGAAAGCCCAAAGGTGTCGCTGTTCCGCATCGTGCGCTGGCCAACCTGTTGCTGGGCATGGCCGAACTGCTCGGCAGCGGGCCCGACGACCGCTGGCTGAACCTCACCTCGCTCTCCTTCGACATCTCGGGCCTGGAAATCTTCCTGCCGCTCGTGACCGGGGGAAGGCTCATCATCGCCAGCGAGGTCAGCGGCCAGGACGGGCGAGCCGTGAACGCCCTGATCCGCGAACATGGCGTGACCCATGTGCAGGCGACCCCGTCCGGCTGGCGGGTGCTGCTGGAGTCGGATCTGCCGCCCGGGCTCGTCGCCCTGGCCGGTGGCGAGGCCCTTCCCCTCGATCTGGCCAGGCAGCTGCGCGCCCGGGTGGCGCGGCTCTTCAACGTTTACGGCCCCACCGAGACCACGATCTGGTCCAGCGCGGACGAGATCCCTTCCGACCCGGAGCAGATCACCATCGGAAGGCCGATCGCCAACACCCAGCTGCACATTGTCGACGAACAGGGCCAAAGCGTGCCCATCGGCGTCCCCGGCGAGCTGTGCATAGGCGGCCACGGCCTTGCCAACGGCTACCTCGGCCAGCCGGAGCTGACCGCTGAGCGCTTCATTTCCCTTGACGGGCAACGGGTCTACCGCACCGGAGATCTCTGTGTCCGGCTGAGCGACGGGCGCGTGGCCTACCTGGGCCGCTCCGACAGCCAGGTCAAGGTGCGCGGTCATCGGGTCGAGCTCGGCGAAATCGAACAGAGGCTGCGCGAGCACCCACAGGTGACCGACGCGGCCGTGGCGCTGCGCGGCGAGCAGCTCGTCGGCTACGTGATCCCGGCCGCTCCCGCCGATCTGAAGAGTCACCTGGCCCAAACCCTTCCCGCCGCGATGATTCCCAGCCTCTTCCTCGACCTCGACCGGCTTCCGCTCACCCCCAACGGAAAACTTGACCGCGCCGCGCTTCCGGCGCCCGCGCCGAGGCAGGCCGCCCCGGTCAAGGCGGCCCCGACCGACGAGATCGCCGCCTTCCTCAAGGAAATCTGGCAGGAGCTGCTCTCGATCGACGAGGTCGGACTGGACGAAGACCTGTTCGACCTCGGTGGCCACTCGCTGACCATCACCCGCATCAATGGGCGCATCTTCCAGCGCTACGGGATAGAGGTGCCACTGGAAATCTTCTTCGACACGCCGACGATCGCCGAGATCGCCGATTACGTGCGGGAGGCACGATGATCCCCGAGCTGCGGCCGATTCTGGCCCGCCTCATCGCCGAGGCCACCTCGGGCAGCGTCGGCGTCGGCGATGCCCTCGCCGGCGGGTCGCTGCGTGCCCTGGGGCTCGATTCGCTTGCCGCCCTTCGCCTCATCGACGCGATCGACCTCGAGTTCGGGGTCGAGGTGGAGGTCGGCGGGGTGCTCGGGCCCGACACCCTGGACGACATCGCCCAATCAGTGGAGGCCAGGCTGTGAAGGAGATGCCGCTTTCGCTACTCCAGCAACGTTTTTGGTACCTGTGCACCGCCTACCCCGGTGACGCCTCCCCCATCCTCTTCCTAACCTGGCGCATCCGCGGGCCGTTGGACCCGGAGCTGTGGTCGCGAGCGGTCAGCGAGATCGTCAACCGGCACGAAAGCCTGCGCACCGGATTCACCCTGCGCGACGGCCAGCCCGTCCAGGTCATCTACCCCGGCGCGGGGATAGACACCGACCTGATCGACCTGCGCCACCTGCCCGAGGAGAAGCGGGAGGACGAGGCGCAGCGGCTGGTCACCGCGCGCACCCACACCCTGCTCGACCTGACCAACGACCCGCTCGTCAGCTCCTGCTTCCTGCGCCTCGACGACGACCATCACATCTGGTGCTTCACCATGCACCATCTCGTCTCCGACGGTGCTTCGCTGCGCATCGTGGGCCGCGAGATGCGCACCCTGATCGAGGGCGGCCAGCTCCCTGCGCTCACCATCCAATACGGTGACTTCGCCGCCGCCCAGGAGCCCGACCCGGATCACCTGGCGTATTGGGTTTCCCGGCTGGAAGCCGTACCCCCGCTGAATCTGCCGACAGACCACCCTCGGCCCGCAGCCAAAGGCACCAACAGCGCCGAAATCGTGCGGCAGATGGACGGCGAGCTCGCCGCCGGCATCGCCCGGCTCGCCAAAGGCGTGCGCGGCACCCCGTTCATGGTGCTGCTGGCCGGCCTGCAAGCATTGCTCAGCACCGAAAGCGGCCAGACCGACTTCTGCGTGGGCTCCCCCGTCGCCGGTCGCACCCGAGTCGAGCTGGAACCCCTCGTCGGGCTCTTCGCCAACACACTGGCCTTGCGCACCAACCTTTCCGGCGACCCCACCTTCCAGGATCTGCTGGGCCGCACCAGGGAAACCGTGATCGGCGCGCTGCGCCGCCAGAGCGTCCCGTTTGGACAGATCGTCGCCCGGCTGGACCTGCCCAAGGACCCGAGCCGCACCCAGGTCTTTCAAGCCATCTTCAGCATGCGCAACGACAACGAGAACAAGCCGTCACAGCTGGGCGAGCTGTGGGTGGCCGACTTCCCGCACGGCCACCCCAAGGTGCTGCACGACCTCGTCGTCGACGTCTGGCGGCTCGACGCGCAGGGCATCCGCGTGGGCATGCGCTACGACACGGACCTGTTCAGCCACAACAGAATCGTCGTCCTTCTCCAGCACTACGAGAGCCTGCTCCAGGCCGTCATCGCCGACCCGCACACGCGCCTGTCCATGTTGTCCAATTAGGACTCTGTTTCCGCGGTGTCGCGTTCAAAACCGCGGCTGGCATGCACGTCGAGGTTCATGCCGTAGATGCGCATGAGGTCCTTGGCGGCGGCCAGCTGCCGCTTGCTGTGCGGGCTCGCACTCGACTCGCCCTCATCTCCTGGCACGGGCTCGAATGAGTGCAGCACGATCTTCTCCAGCAGCTCGCCGAGCGTCTCCCCGTTGAATTCGGCAAGGCCCTTAAGCACTTTGACCATGCTCTGCTCCATACGCACGCCGAGCTGTACTCGCTCTACCGCCATCGCTTCCTCCCGTAAATGTTGTTACCTAGGTCCCACGGTACCTAGGTAACAGCACTGCGGTCAATGGGGATATGGGTCAGCAGGTGGAGTGGAAGAGGCCACCGACCGCGGTGGAGGCGGCCAGGTTGTTGTAAATCTCGACAGCTTCCCGCGTCTCCGCGACGTGGATGGCGATCTCGCGCTGCTTCAGCAGCGCTATCGTGCGCGGGTCCACCTCGAGACGCAGATCCATGCCACGGGACAGCACTACCGTGGTGGCGCCGGCCGCGAGCAACTCCTCGACGTCGGCCGGCTGGATGCCGGGGCTGTGCCGGGTGCCGGTCTCGGACCAGTCCCACTCCCGGCCACCGCCCGGGAACAGCTTGAAATCCTTGCCTGGGCCGAGGTTCTCGACCTCCATTTCACCCCACGCGATATGCAAGATCTTCGGAGAAGGCGGCATAGAGCGAAGAGTACATGCGATGGGCGGTCCATTAGAGCATCAGCAAATCGATATCAATCTCCGCTCGCCTACCCCGCTCAATGTTCGCGGTCTCCGGGTGCTCAGGGCCAAGCTGGAGACGCACCTGCTGTTTTACGCGATCGCGCAGGGCCGCCGTATCTGAGCACAGGCCGACGGCTTCTTGGTCCAAAGCGAGATTCGCCTCAGCCGCCAGCGTGTACCAATGGTTTGCCCCGTACCGGGCACGCGAACGCGCCGCCGCATCGGCCGACAGAGCTTGCGCCTCGCGGCTCCGACTGGCCTCCGCAAGGTTGTTTGCCATGTTTACCATCGCCGCAATGGTGTAAGGATGATCCTGGCCCAGCGTGATCCGCAGACTTTGCAGGGTGCTCTCGTCCAGCTTCATGGCCATGTCGTGCTGACCCAGCCTCCGGCGAACAATCGCCAGGTTTACCGCACATCCCAGCGTGTATGGATGGTCTGCCTTGAACCGGTCGATGAATGCGCTGAGGTTCTGCTCGGCCATCATTTCCGCCCGCTCGAAATCGCGGGCCGCCCGGAGGGCATTGACGAGGGTCATCTGCGCAGCCAGGGTCTGATCGTGGTGGTTCGTGAGCTGGCTACGCGTTTGCGCAAAGTTCGCTTCGGCAGGCACCAGAGCCTTCTCGTGCTCACCGAGTTTGCGTTTGAGCACGCACTCGATCTGGGCCGCCTGCAACAACGATAGATGAGCCGACCTACTCTGCACCGCAGAGGTTCTGCTGGTTTCTAGCACCCTCTTGGCCTCTGCGTAGTCGCCAAGGAGAATATGGTCGAACACGAGAGAATTTACTGACGCGAGGGTTTCCGGGCTGCTGTCGCCTCGCTTTTCGCGTCGGTTCTGCAAGGTGCTTTCGTCGAGTTCCTTGGCCTTCGCGAAGTCGCCAAGCAGACGACGATCGGCAGCCAGGTTGTGCGCGGCGTCCATGGTGCGCGGATGATTCCCTCCGAGCGCGGCGCGACTCCGGCCGAGGCAGTCCTGGTCCACCTTCAACGCTTTCGCGAGGTCGCCTTCCCTGCGATGGTCGGCGCCACAAGAAGTCAACGCGGCAAGGTTGAGCTCGTGATCCTCGCCCAGCGCGATAGGAATCCGCTGGGTGAGTTTCTGTGTCAGCACCGTGGCGTGCTTGTGCTCGCCCAGGCGTCGCAAGGCTTCGCTGAGCTGCAGCTCTGCGGCGAGGGTCAGCTCGTGGTCGGGTCCGAGCTCGTTGCTCCACCAGGACAAAGCAAGGCGAGCGAGTTCACTACTTGCTGCGTAGTCGCCGATGGCATACAGGTACCGAATCTGATCGAGCGTCAGCCTCTGGCTGGCAGGTTCCGACGACAGATACAACCTCAGGGCACGAATGTGCGGACTGAGTCGCTCGTGTCGTGGCCAATTCTTCACCTCTTCAGGCGGACCCGGGTTGGTAGCGACCAAGATCGTCCGCCCCATCCGAATGTACTCGTCGCTCTCCTCTCGCCCCACGTCCGCCCGAAGCCAACGTGCCACCAATGGATTGATGATGATTGTGCGGCGCGGTCCATCGATCCTGCCCCAGGATCCGTTAGCGATCTGAGTCAATGCCCGCCCCAGGTGGGCCTCATTTCGCAAAATGCCGCTCAGCTGGGCAGTCAACTCGCCTATGCGGGCGTCCAAAAGCATCTGCCCTGAAATCGGCTCAGGACCGAAGAATGCAAATAGCTTGAACAGCTGTGCCGCATCAGGATGCTTCGCCGCAAGCCCCTCAAGGCCAGGCCGCCACGCCGCTTCCACGCCCAGGTGCTCGTATACATCTTTCCCGAACTCCCCCTTGTAGGTGCCCGCCGCCTGCATGCCCGATTGCCGGTTGAAGGCGGCCGCCCGACTAAGCGCTAGGGGCACATCACCCAAATTCGCCGCTAGTTCACATGCATCGATCGGCCCGAGCCGTGGCCAATTCTTTCCGAGAAGCTCGACACTCTCCTCCCGGTTGAACACGTCAACCTCAAAGCAAGCGGCCGGGCTCCTCCAGTTGCTGTTGCGCGACGTGATAATCACGTGACCGAGAGCATTAGGAGTGAAACGTCCAACGACCTCCGGATCGTTCGCATTGTCGAATACCAGCAGCCAGCGATGAGATCGCCTACCCGACCTGAGTTCGTCCACTACGCGCGTGGCAACACTGTCCAATCCCCCAATTTCCGACAGCTCCAGCGCGCTCGAAAGCGACACAAATGTGGCTCTGATGGACTCCCTGTTCTCGGCCGG
The DNA here is from genome assembly GCF_016862955.1 of Rhizocola hellebori. Taxonomy (GTDB): domain Bacteria; phylum Actinomycetota; class Actinomycetes; order Mycobacteriales; family Micromonosporaceae; genus Rhizocola; species Rhizocola hellebori. The sequence goes on from NZ_BONY01000116.1 coordinate 22,862, forward strand.
GATCCACCAGACGAGGTCATAGTCAGCTTCAAAGCGATAGATATACTCAACAGCGATTTCGGTCTTCCCGACGCCACCTAACCCATGCACCACTTGCCGTGCCAGCTGCTCACGGCTCTCACGCATCTGGGCGATAATTGCACTGCGACCGGTGAAGTGTGCGTTCCGCGGCGGTACATTTCCCCAGATGGCAGGGACGCGCGAGCTTTTTGCCTTGGCCACGATCGGTCTCCTTAACCAGAATGACAGCTTCTAGTTATCCCACAAAGTAACCACTATGGCTTACCCGGGGATTTGCACCTTACGCCAAAATTGTGGCCTCACCCTAAACCACGTCACGGCTAAGCTGTCAAAGATGCTCCGCCGCAAAAGTAATCGTGTCAGGCGGAAAAACTCACTGTGGCGACCCAGGCTGCGTGCAGGAAAGCGTAAATCGAGCCTTGATCTTCTATCAACTCGGTATGCGATCCGCGTTGGACGATCTGTCCGTCGTCAACAACGATGATCTCATCGGCACGAGCGGCGGTGGTTATACGGTGCGCTATCGTGATCGTCGTCCTGCCCCGGGCGGCCGCGTCCAGTGCGATAGCAAGCCTCCGCTCGGTCGCCGCATCGACGGCGCTTGTTGCCTCATCCAGGACAAGCAGATCGGGCCGAGCCGCGTGGGCCCGCGCCAGTGCGACGAGCTGACGTTCGCCCGCGCTGAGTCCGTGACCGCGCTCTGAGATCGCGGTATCGATACCTTTCGGGAGCCCGTTCACCCAATCGTCGAGGCCGAGCTGGGCGAAGACCTCGGCCACGTCCACCGAGTGTCCAAACCGGACATTGTCGGCGATCGTACCGCGGAAGAGGAAACCGTCCTGCGGCACCATGACCACCCGCCGGCGCAGGCTGGCCGAACTGATCTGCGTCACCGGCACCCCGGCGAGCCGCACCTCGCCGCGCTCCGGATCGGCAAGGCGGGTAAGCAACTTCGCCAAGGTGGTCTTGCCCGCGCCGGTCGCGCCCACCACGGCCAGCCGGGTCCGGGCCGGAATATCCAGGCTGATGTTCTTCAGAACCATTTTCTCGGTACCCGGATAAGCAAACCAAACATCGGAGAACGTCACGTCGATCGGGCCGGGCGGCAGCTCGACCCCGTCGACAGGGTCGGCGACCTGAGGCTTGAGGTCGAGCACGTCCAGCACGCGCCGCCAGCCGGCGATGGCGTTGAGCATCTCGTTGAGCATCTCCCCGGCGACCTGAGCGGGCAGGGCGAAAAGCGTTACCAGAAACAGGAATGCGGTGATCTCGCCCGCGCCCATGGCACCGTCCACTCCGGACATGACGCCGATCGCGACCACGGCCGCCAGCGCACAACCCGTGGCCAGCTCGCCGATCGAATAGGCGGTCACGGTCAGCCGGGAGGCCCGGTTGGTCGCCGCACGAAAGCCGTCCACCGCATCGTCGAGCCGCTCGGCGGTGCGGGCGGAAACCTGATAGGCGCGGATGACCTCGGCCCCGGCCACACTTTCCGAGATGACGCTGAGCATATTGGCTGAACGCAGGCGTACCAAGGCGTAGGCCTGCCCCAGCCGGCGCATGCACGAGCGCACCACCCAGACCACAGGCGCGAAGACCAAAAGCACCACCAGGGTCAGCCGCCAGGAATAGAAGAGCATGACCGTTGCCGTGACCAGAGTCTGGCCGATGCAGGTCAGCAGGACGACCCCATTCCATTGCAGGAACGAGGTTATCTGGTCGACATCGGTGGTGGCGCGGGAAACCAGCGCCCCCCGGCGTTCGGCCTGCACATGCAGCATCGACAGATCGTGGATGTGCCGGAACACGCGAGCGCGCACCGCGGCCAGTGCGTTCTCGCTCACCTTGAACAGGCGGGTCATCATGAAGTACCCGCTGACCATGCTGCCCAACAGGATGAGGCCGGTGACCGTGGCGATCGACGCGATCGCGCCCAGGTCAGGGCCGCCCGGTGCGCGTAATCCGTCGTCGATGCCGCGCTGGATGGCGACCGGAACGGCGGCCCGTCCCGCCGTCATCGCGACCGCGAGAGCCAGGGTGCCGGCGAGCCCTTGATACAGCTCGGGAGAGAGCGCAAGCCCACGGCGAAGGGTGTGCCAGGTCGACTCCGTCATGCCATTGCCTCCCGCCGTAGGCAATCGCCTGCGGCGAAGACATGACCGAATCCCAATCTCATGACGATCTCGACAAGCTCGGTCATGGCACCGCCCTGTCGTAGGTGTGCATCAGCTCGGCGTACCGGGGAATGTGGGCGAGCAGCTCCTCGTGGGCGCCCGCAGCTTTCACGCGGCCGTGCTCCAGGTAGATCACGCGATCGGCCCGCTCCGCCGCCGCCCGCCGGGTGGCCACGGCCAACACGCTTGTGCGGCTCAGCTCGCCGCGAAGGCGGTCGAGGATGGCCGACTCGACGGCAGGGTCGACCGCGCTCGTCGCATCGTCAAGCAGCAGCAGGCCCGGCCTTCCCGCTATGGCACGGGCCAGGGTGATTCGCTGACGCTGCCCGCCCGAGAGCACCACGCCGCGCTCGCCCAGCACGGTGTCCAAGCCATCGGGAAGCTTGGTGACGAATTCGTCGGCCTGCGCCTGTCGCAGCGCTTCCCAGATGCGGTGGTCGTCTATCCCCTCCCGGCCCAGGGCCACGTTCACTCGCACCGTGTCGTCGAAGGCGAAACTGAGCTGTGGCACGAGCGCAACCGCGCCCGCGAGTGGTTGCGCGCCAAGCATTCTGAGGTTGATCCCGTTGAGCTTGACCGTGCCGGACTCCGGGTCGACCAGGCGCGCGGCCAGAGCTATCAGGGTCGACTTGCCCGAGCCGGTCTCCCCGACCAGCGCCACCAAAGTGCCCGCCGCGAGATGCAGACTCACCTTGTGCAGCACCGGTTCTCGGCCCGGGTAGCGGAAGGTGAGGCGGGAGATCCGTAGGTCGGCCGGACCTGGGTCCACTGTGGACGACCCGTAGCGCATGTCGCCCTTCGCGGCGAGGACCTTGTCGACCCGCTCCGACCCTGCCACGGCCCGTGGCAGGGCGGTCAACAGCCAGCCTATCGCCCGTACCGGCATGTCGAGCAACGCGAACAGAAACGCCGCCGTCGTCAGCTCGCCCAGGTCGACCGCACCGGCCCGCAGCCGCCACGCGCCCACCACCAGCACGGTGAGCGTGGCAATGCTCGGGATCGAGTCGATGACCGGATCGGCCCGCCCCCGGATCCTGCCGATCGCGATCAGGCAGTCGCGCAACTCATCGACCTTCGCCCGGAACCGCTGCGTCTCAAAGGCCTCCCGGCCCATCGCCTTGACCACGAGAGCGCCGTCGAAGCTCTCATGCGCCAGCGCGCTCACCTCGCCCCGCAGTTGCTGCGCTCGGCGATAACGTGGCGCGACGGCACGCGAATAGAACGCGAAAATCGTGAACAGCAGCGGAAACGCCACCAGCCCGATGGCGGCCAGCGCCCAGTCGATGGTCAGCAGCGCGGTCATCGCGGCCACCAGTAAAACCACCGTGGCGGCCGCGTAGGCGAGACTGGCGGCCGGCGACCACGACGCGTCCACATCCGATCCGGCGTGGGACAGCAGAGTCCCCGTGGACTGCTGCTGGTGCCACGCCATGGGCAGGCTCAGATACCTTCTCACCAACACTTTGCGGGTCTTCGCCTGCAACCGCTGCTGCATCGTCACCGACCCCAGCCGCCGCGCGAAAATCCCGGCCACCCGGAGCAGGCTCAGCCCCACCAGCGCGGCAGCGGCCCCGGCCACCGCGGAAACCTCGAACTCCCGCCGGTCAAGAGCGGGCACAATGACGTCGGCGACCACAGCGCCGATCACAAACGCGCCGCCAATGGTCAGCAACACCACCAGACACGCGCCACCGAACGACACCGCAAACAGCCACGGCTCCCCCCGCACCGCCCGCCCGATGAGCCGCGCCCCCCTGCCCAACACCTCCCGACTGACCGCTACACCCCCGCCTTTACCACCCTTGCTTTCCTTGCTGGCGCTGGCGTCTCCCTGGCCCGGCCCCGCCTTGACTGCAGCGGCTCCGCCCTCGTCAGGCTTGGCTGCGTCGCGCACGCCGCTCCCGCGCGGGCGGCGTGCGCGGCGCAAGATCCTGGCGATTTCGGGGAAATCGCTGCCTCCCAGCCGCACGACACCGCGATTTCTCCGAAACCGCGACGATCTCTCTCGCTCGGCGGGCACTGGCTCTGGCGCGCCATTGGACTCCACCAGGGCATCAGCGTGCTCGGCATCGCCCGGAGCATCGCGCAGCGCCTCACGCCGGACGTCTTGCGGAAGGCTGTGCCGCGCCTCGCGCGGGGCGTCAGGCCCCGCCT
>NZ_BONY01000117.1 GCF_016862955.1 Rhizocola hellebori
CCTACCCACCAAAGCCGTTACCTCCCAACGACTGGCTCAGCCGGCGGGATGGGTCTGGGAGGTCAGCTCGGAGAGGTGGGCCTCGGGGCGGTCGACGACCGCGGTCAGCAGCTGCTCATAGCGCTGGGCCAGGGCGGCCACCCGGTTGGCGTCGAAAAGCGTGTCGTCGTAGCGGAAGCCGACGCTGAGCTCGTGCTCATCCAGCCGCCACACGTCGATGACGAGGTCGTGCAGGGTCTTGGCGTGCGGATGCGGGAAGTCCTCGACCTGCAGCCCGGCCAGGTCCTCCTTGTCCTTGCCCCCGCTGTTGGGGCGCATGCTGAAGATGACTTGGAACAGCTGGGTCCGGTTGGCTATCCGGGGCAGGTTCAGCGCGTCCACCACCCGGCTGAACGGCACGTTCTGCCGGCGAAGGGCCGCGATCACCGCTTTGCGGGTGCGCAGCAGCAGCTCGGCGAAGGTCGGGTCGCCCGACAGATCGCCGCGCAGCGCCACCGTATTGGCGAACAAACCTACGACCGGCTCCAGGTCGACCACCGTGCGGCCGGCGACCGCCGAGCCGACGCAGATGTCCTCCTGCCCGGTTTCCGAGGCCAGCAGTGCCTGCATAGCGGCAAGCAGCACCATGAACGGCGTGCATCGGCGGGCCCGGGCCAGCTCGGCGATCCGCTGCGGCAGCTCGCCGCCGGCCGAGTGGAACAGCTCCCCGCTGCCGGCGACTTTCTCGGCCGGCCGGGGGCGGTCGGTGGGCAGGTCCAGCAGCGGCACGTCGGCCAGCTGCTCACGCCAGTAATCCAGGTCGGCTTCCTCGGACGGCTGTTGGACGGTCTGCTGCCACAGCGCGAAGTCGCCGTACTGCACCTTCAACTCGGGCAGGTCGAGCGGGACATCGTCCACAAAGGACTGATAGGCGGCCCGCATGTCCTGGGCCAGGATTCGTTGCGAGGCACCGTCGGCCAGCACATGGTGCTCGGTGAAGCACCACACGTGATGCTCCTCGCCGAGCCGGATCAGGCAGGAGCGCACCAGCGGGCCGCCGACCAGGTCGAGCAGGGCGTGGGTGCGTTTGGCCACTATTTGCTGGGCCTGCTCCTCCCGTTCCGGCTCGGGCAGCCCGGTCAGGTCGATGAGCTCGGTCTCCAGCCCGCCGCCGGGCGGTTTGATCACCTGTACCGGCTGGCCGTCGCGTAGGACGAAGGTGGTGCGGAAGCTCTCGTGCCGGTCGACCACCGCGCCGACCGCGTCGCACCAGCCCTGGGTCTTCAGTGGACCCCGCAAGCGCCAGATCACGAAGACCTGGGGCGAGGCGTCGCCGCTGTAAGCGGTGCACAGGTACCAGATCCGTTGCTGCAAAGCCGACAGCGGCAGCTCGGCCAGGTCCGCCGGGCGGCGGGTCACCGGGGCGGTCACCGGGCACCGCCCTGCGCCAGGTGGGCGAGCAGATCGTCCATCGTGTCCAGGCGCGGCCCATGTCCCGCCAAATCGATCTCCACATCGTATTCCAGCTCGACCGCGTCGATCAGCCGCAGCAGGCCGAGGGAGTCCACGCCCAGCGCGCTCAGCGAAGCGCCGGCCATCAGCGCGTCGGCCGGTGACACCCGGCCATCGGTGGCCTGATGCACGAGCTCAGCGATGCGTTGCCTTACTGCGGTGTCCGCCACGGCTTGCCTCCGGCCTTCTCAACTTCCCCATGATGGTCGGGGCCTTGAAGAACGTATCGAGCATGCCGTATGGGATGGCGCGATGCCAGCCTGTCTTGCCAACGTGGGCGCAAGCACTTGAGCATTTCAGACATCAATCATCTAATATGTGGCGATGGGTGCGCCGGGGCGGTGACACCCGCACGGCTCATGGCGGTGGCTGGATGTTGCGGGTCCAGGTGCTCGGCGAGGTCTGTGCGTGGCGGGGCAATGACCCGGTCGCGCTCGGGCCGGCATCCCGGCGCGCGATGCTGGGTCTCCTTGCGCTGGCTGGCGGGCAGCCGTTGCCGCGCGCCGAGCTGGTGGCCGGTGTCTGGTACGGACGGCCGCCCCCACCGAGCGCGGTGAACGTCCTGCACACCCACGTCAAGCATCTGCGCCGGCTGCTCGAGCCGGAGCGGCCCGCGGGCGCGGAGGCCGTCGTGGTGCGCCGGGTCGGCGAGGGGTATGCCCTGCACATGCCCGCCTGCACGGTGGACGTGGTGGAGTTCCGCGTCGAGGTCGCCGCCGCCGCGACGCTGCGCCGCGAGGGCCGGCTGCACGAGGCGATCACCGTGCTGGAACGCGCCCTGGCCCGGTGGCAGGGCCCTCCGCTCACCGATGTCCCCGCCTTGGCCGGGCATCCCAAGCTGGTCGCGTTGGTGCAGGAGCGGCAGTCCGCACTCGGCCGGTACGGCGACCTGATGATCGCGGCGGGAAGGGCGGCGGACGTCGTCGCGGCGCTGGAGGAGGAGGCTGCGGCGCGGCCGCTGGACGAGGTGGCGCAGGCACGGCTGATGCTGGCCTATCGCGGCCTGGGGCGGCGCGATCGGGCGTTTGCCACCTACCACGCGGTGCGCCGACTGCTCGCCGACGATCTGGGTGTCGATCCGGGGCCGGAGCTGGCGGCCGTACACAATGATTTGTTGCAAGATGCCCCACCTTCGCTGCCCACCGTGGAAGCAGAGGCTGCACCGCTTGTCATCGCCGGAGTGCCGGAACCGGTGACACCTGCCCAGCTGATCGGGGAGGTGCCGGTGTTTGCCGGGCGGGCGGCCGAACTGGCCCTGTTGGACGGTTTGCTGGACGCCGGCGAGCAAACGGCCCCGGTGGTGGTGGTGTCCGGGGCCGCCGGGATGGGCAAGACCAGCCTCGCGGTGCATTGGGCGCACCGGGTGGCGTCGCAGTTCCCCGATGGACAGCTGTATGTGAACCTGCGTGGGTTCCATCCCACCGGCGCGCCGATGGACCCGGCCGAGGCGCTGCGGCGTTTCCTCGACGCTCTCGGGGTCGCGGGTGGACAGATCCCGGCTGACCTGGACGCGCTCGCGGCGCTCTATCGAAGCAAGCTGGCCGGGCGGCGGGTGCTTGTCGTGCTTGACAATGCCGTCGACGTGGCGCAGGTGCGGCCGCTGCTGCCGGGCATGCGCTCGTGTCTGGCCGTGGTCACCAGCCGCAACCAGCTGGCCGGTCTGGTGGCCGCGGAGGGGGCGCTGCCGGTGTCGCTCAATCCGCTCGCCCCGGCGGAGGCACATGATCTTCTGGTACGACGGCTCGGCGCAGACCGGGCCGCAGCCGAGCCCGAGGCGGTGGCGGAAATCGTGCAAAGGTGTGCCGGGCTGCCCCTGGCCCTGGCGATCTTCGCGGCGCGGGCGGTCATCGGTGGCGGCCATCCGCTTCAGGCCTATGCCAAGGAGTTGCGTAAGGCCGGTGGCCGCCTCGACGCCCTCGCCGTGGGCGACTCCGGCATCGATCTGCGCGAGGTCTTCTCCTGGTCCTATCTGGCATTGGGCGAGCTGAGCGCCCGGCTGTTCCGGTTGCTGGGCACGCATCCGGGCCCGGACATTTCGGCCGCCGCGGCGGCGAGCCTGGCCGGGCAGCCGCTGCCGCAGACCCGGGCGGCTTTGACCGAGCTGGTGTCGGCCAGCCTGCTGCTCACCCCGATCCCGGGCCGGTACGCGCTGCACGATCTCGTTCGCGCCTATGCCGCGGAGCTGGTCGAGCGGACCGAGTCGGCGCCGCGCAGACGGGCTGCAGGCCGGAGGATGCTGGCCCACTACGTGCACACCGCCCATGCGGCGGAGCGCCTGCTGAATCCGGCCCGCGGCACCATCGAGCTGGAGCCGTTGCCACCCGGCGTCACCGCCGAGGCGTTCCCCGACGGCCAGGAGGCGCTGGCCTGGTTTGCCGGTGAGCACAGCGTTCTGCTCGCCATCGTCGACCAGACCGTCGCGGCGCGGCAGGACACCGAGACCTGGCAGCTGGCGTGGACACTGTGGACCCATCTGGATCGGCAGGGCTATTGGGCCGATCTGGCCGCCGCCTCGGAGGTCGCTATCGCCGCGGCGGGCCGGGCCGCCGGTCCCGGCGTACAGGCTGACGCCTACCGGATGCTCGCGCGCGCCTACACCCGGATAGGCCGCCTGGAGGACGCGCGCGCCCAGTTGCAGCACGCGCTCGACCTCTACCGGCGGGTCGGAGACCGCAACGGCCAAGCCAACACCCACCTCAACGCCGCGCTGGTGTGGGAACGCCAAAGCGAGCACGGCAAAGCTCTCGAACACGCGCAAACGGCACTGGATCTGTTCACGGAGGACGACGACAGGGTCGGTCAGGGCCGGGCCCGCAACGCGGTCGGCTGGTATCACACCCTGCTCGGCGACCACGCCCAAGCGCTGGCGCACTGCAAGGCGGCGCTGGCCGAACAGGAGATGGCCAGCGATCGGGCGCCGATCTGGGACAGTCTCGGTTACGCCCACCACAAATTGGGCCACCACACCGAGGCGGTGCGGTGTTTTCAGCACGCTGTCGACCTCTACGGCGAAATCGGCGACCGTCATCTGGAGGGGCTCGTGCTCGCCCATCTGGCCGAAGCTCAGCAGGCCGCGGGAGCCCTGCGGCAGGCTCGTGCCTCCTGGCGGCGGGCGCTGGCGATCCTCACCGAGCTCGATCCGCCCGCCGCCGAACAGGCCCGGATCGCTTTGGCGGGGCTGGCCCTGGCCGACCAGCCCCGCGTCAGCGGCTCAGCAGTCCAGACAGGGGACTGGCGAAATGGATAACTTGTTCCCGCTGAACCCGACCTTGCTCCACTGCGGGAAGAACGCCCACTCCCCACCGCTGGGGAATTCCACCGAGTACAAGGAATAGGCGCCACCGTCCTGGACGTCGTAGTCACCTCGGTGGAACACCATGGTCCGTCCCGTTGCCGTGCTGTAGTACTCGATCCACCAGGTCCTGGTGCCGTGCACCCAGTACAGCTTGTCGTCGGCCCTCGCCCAGGTGCTTGCGCCCACCCGGCCGTCGGCGGTGAGGCCGTATCTGGTCTGCCACGCCTTGGTGGCGTTGGCGGTGTTGGGGCCGAAATCGCCGTCCACGCCCTCGTCGGTGAGGAATCCCTCGGTGTACAGGAGGCCCTGCCACATGACGACAAGGTCACTGTTCATCGAGTCACCGCAGCCGTTGCACAGGGCGTTGCCCAGCTCGCTGAAGTGGTCGCCCCAATCGTCGGTGAGCACACCTGCCCCGTCAACGAAAGTGGAGCCGTACAAGCCGGAGAGGCCGTCGGTGCTGCCGGCGTGCGCAGTGCCGCTGGCCATGGTGACGGGCAGGATCAGCGAGCCGGCCACCAACACCCGCAAGCCGATCCTCCGGAGAAAACGGTGCTTTTGCATGCGCTTTCCTTTCGTGCCTTACTGGTGTTTTCCTTGGGGCACGGCAAACCGAGGGTTGTGTGCTCCAAAATGGACACTGCCGCAAGGCGAAGTTCACGGTCCGTCCCCCTCGGTCACCATGCTCTGCGACCATCCTATCTCGACGATCATCTTCGATTCCGCCCCGGCAAGTGTGTGGGTGGTCACCTTGTCAGGTGCCAGATCGCGGTGCCGAGGTAGGTGATGGCCAGAGCCGCGAAGGCCGACTCGAGGACTATTCGCGCCACTACGAAGCGACGGCCGGCCGGCCATGGATCGTTGCCGAAGATACGATCGACGACGGCGACCCGGATCAGCCAGTAAAGTCCAATGAAGACAGACAAACCGATCGCCGTGGCCTCGCCCCGGACGAACCGGTCGTGCAAGGTGGCTGTCAGCACGGCGAAAGCCAGATAGGTGAAGACGATGTATCCGGCAGAGACGACATAGAGTTTGCGGTTGGCCGCGTCCAGTCGCGCCAATTGGGTGCGCCATTGAAGTTTTGCCGGTACCTGGAAGCTGACCACGAGAAGCATGGCCTGACCCGCTGCGGCGAGCCACAGCGCGAGGCTGATGAGGGTGGTCATCGGGTTCCTCCAACTAGGGGTAGCACCAGCGCGTCGCGAAACGCCCGGTGAAAAAGCAGGGGCAGCGGAAGCAACAGCCACGCCCAGGTCCACAGGCGACGGGCCCAGGGGTGCCAGCGCAACACCTTCAGGCGTCCCTCGGCATTGGTGGCGGCCGCGTGCAGGGCGAAGTAGAGCGTGGGGGTGCCGTAACCGGCGCCGACCGGGAAGCTGATGGCTAGTTCGTGCAGCAGGCCGGACAGGAGGAAGGCGGCCACCGCCGCGTGCCGTCCGAAGCGGCGGCGCAGCGCGGGCATGAAGACGACCTGGTTCATCTGGACGAAGGCGTGGTTCCAGCGCAGGCTCCAGAATTCGCGCAGGCTCCGGCTGCGCAACGGCGCGTCGAAGAGCCGGCGGACGGCGAACCCGTTCAGCCGCAGCCCGCCGGTGACCACATCGGAAAGACCGAGGTGGAAGGTGCAGAGGATGACCGCGATCCCGAGCCAGCCCCGCGCGAACGGCCCGATATCGCTGTGCCACAACATGATCCAGCAAGTCACCGCTCCGGCCATCACCGCCGTTCCCTGAGCCATCAAGGAAAAAGCCGCGGTGCGATTGGCCGGCCGGCGCTGGGCGAAGGGCCGGGTGGCGACGCCGGGCCAGATGGTGCTGTAGGCGAGCAGCCCGAGGCCGGTGGGCAGCGGGCCGCGCCAGAGGCCGACCAGCTTGGCGAAGGCGTAGATCGCGGCGCAGCAGACGAGCGAACCGATCAGCATGCTCTAACATTTACTAGTGAGGTATTTACTAGTCAAATGCTTGTGCGCTAGATCGCATAGGATGGACCCGTGGTGGAGCTGACCATTGACGAGCTGGCGCAGCGGGCCGGCACCAAGACCTCGACCATCCGGATGTACCAGACGCGCGGGCTGCTGCCCGGTCCGGTTCTGCAAGGCCGGGTCGGCTTCTACGACGAGTCGCACCTGAGCCGGCTTCGGATGATCTCGCGCCTGCAGGACCGTGGTTACTCGCTGGCGGCCATCAAGGACCTGGTCGACGGCTGGGACCACGGGGCCAACCTGGCCGACGTGCTCGGTCTGATCCGGCTGGGCGAGCCGGCCGAGATCACGGCGGAGGACCTCGCCGCCATCTTTCCCGCCGGCGCCGAGCTGGACCCGGCCCTCGCCAAGCGGGCCATGGCGCTCGGGCTGCTCGAAATCGACGGCTCCACCGGCGCGATGCGCTCGGCAAGTGCCCGCTTTCTCAAGGTGGGTAAGGAATTGGCGTCCCATGGGGTGCCGGCCGAGGTGGCTTTGGACCAATACGAAGCCCTCGCCGCCGACACCCGGCGCATCGCGGACCGGTTCGTCGATCTCTTCGAGCAGCACGTGCTGCCCGACGGCGTCCCGTCGCCCGATGAGCTCGCGGCCCAGGCCGAGGTCATCGCCCGCTTCCAGCGGCTGGCCGCCGAAGCCGTCCAGGAGCTGCTCACGCTGGCGTTGACCGATGCCGCGCGCACGGCGATCGCCAGGCGCGTTGGTACGGTGAGCAGATGATCAGCCCTAGGGTGGCGGCGGTGCTGCGTGAGGCGCCCGTCGTGGACGGACACAACGATCTTCCGTGGGCCCTGCGGATCCGCGGGCAGCGGGGCTTCGACACCATCGACCGCGACACCGCTGCCGACGGCCTGCACACCGATCTGCCCCGGCTGCGCAAAGGTGCGGTTGGCGCGCAGTTCTGGTCGGCGTTCGTGCCCCCGACGCTTCCTGGCGACACGGCGGTGACCGCCACGCTTGAGCAGATCGACGCGATCCACCGGATGGCCGAGCATTACCCGGCAGATCTGGTCACGGCCACCTGCGCCGACGACATGGAAAACGCTCGTGCCAAAGGAAAGCTGGCCTGCCTCATCGGTGTCGAGGGTGGCCACTCGATCGCCTGCTCCCTGGGCACACTGCGCACGATGCACGCGCTCGGCGTCCGCTATCTCACGCTCACCCATTTCCAGAACACCCCGTGGGCCGATAGCGCGACCGATGTGCCCGGGGTCGGTGGGCTCTCCGACTTCGGCCGCGAGGTGGTCAGGGAGTGCAACCGGCTGGGCGTGATGGCCGATCTGTCCCATGTCGCCGACAGCACAATGAACGCCACTCTGGACATCTCGACCGCGCCCGCGTTCTTCTCGCATTCGTCGGCCCGAGCCCTGTGCGGGCATGAGCGCAACGTTCCCGACGATGTGCTGCTGCGGGTGCGCGACAGCAACGGGATCGTCATGGTGACTTTCGTCCCCGGCTTCCTCAACGAGGAATGTCGCGTGTGGATAGACGCGCTGCTTGCCGAGTCGAAGGCGCTGGCCGCACAGCTGGGCGCGGAGTCGGCGGAGCTTCGCGCGGCCGAGGCGGCGTGGCTTCGCGCCAATCCGCGCCCGCCGTGCACCATCGCTGACGTGGCAGATCACGTGGAGCACGTCCGGGCAGTGGCGGGTGTCGACCACGTCGGGCTGGGTGGCGACTATGACGGTGTGGTCGCGCTGCCCGACGGGCTCGAGGGGGTGGACGGCTACCCGCTTCTGGTGGAGGAGCTGGCCTCCCGCGGCTGGCCCGATGCCGATCTGGCGAAGCTCACCTGGCACAACGCCGTGCGCGTGCTGCGCGACACCGAGGCCGCGGCCAAGCAGGCTCAGCAGCAGCGCGGCCCATCGCTGGCCGTGTTCGGATAGCCCGGGCAACCATTGGCGAACCGGGTCGCGTCCTGGTGTGCATGGTGGCATCTACCGTGACCCACATGTCCGCAGAGTTCGACTCGTTCGTCCGGGCCAGGACGGCGCCGCTGTTGCGGTCGGCCTACTTCCTGACCGGCGATCAGCATCTTGCGGAGGACCTGGTCCAGGCGGCGCTGGCCCGCACCCACCGGGCCTGGTCCAACCTGCACGCAACGGCGGCGGCCGACGCCTACACCCGCAAGACCATGTATCACCTGCAGGTTTCCTGGTGGCGTCGGCGGCGGGTGGCGGAGACGCTGACCGAGCACCTTCCGGCGCGGGCCGCCGACCTCGACCTGGCGGAGTCGACCGCGCTGCAGGTCACCCTGCGCTCGGTGCTGCTGAGGCTGCCGGCCCGCCAGCGAGCTGTGCTCGTGCTGCGCTTCTTCGACGATCTCACCGAGGCGCAGACCGCCAACGTGCTGGGCGTGACCGTGGGCACGGTGAAAAGCCAGACCGCCAAGGCCTTGGCCAAGCTGCGGGTGCTCGCTCCCGAACTTAGAGATTTTTATGCGGGTACGGTCGACGAGGTTCGCCCGGTCGACCTGCGTGACGGTGCGGTCTCGCAATCGCGGCGGCTGGCGGCGCGCCGGGCCACGGTCGCCGTGGTCGTGGTGCTGGCGGCCGTGGTGACCGGGCTGGTCACCCTTTTCGGCCTCGGGCCGGACGAAAACGTCCCGCCGATCGGGCCCACCCCATCCCCCACGCCTGCACCATCGCCGACGGTGCTGCCGGCCCGCCCCGCCGAACTTGACCTTCGTGACCTCGGTCCTTTCCGCAATGTCACGATCGCGGTGCCGGCGTGGGCGGGCGCGCGTGGGTCGCAGTGCCCGTCGGGGCAGGTCCACCTGAACGACGGTGGCACCACGGAAGGCGGCTCCCTTCTTCCGGTTTGGGTGGACCAGTACACCGAGACCGATGTGGACGCCGACGGCGACGCGGACCTGGTCGCCATCGTGAGGTGCAGCGAGGGACCGGAGTCGCCGGGCTCGGAGGTCATTGCCTTCCGCCGGGACAGCAACGGCCGGCCGGTGACCCTGGGCCGCATCGTCGGCACCCGGGACGGATTCGGCGCCATCTACCAGGTCGTGGCCGCGGACGGCGGCGTTGAGGTGGAGCTGAGCAAGGAATACACCGACACGGGTCAGCAGTACGTGCCGGTCCAGGCCCGCACCTATCGGCTCGTCGGGGGAGTCGCGCGTCAGATAGCCGGACCGACCTCGTTCGAGCAGAACCCCGAACACGCGGTGCTGTGGGTCGACGCGACCGACTTGACGCTGCGCCCCGCGGCGGGCGGTCATTACGCCGGCCACCTCATCGTGACAGTGGCCAATCGCGGCAGCCTCTATGTCGCGAGGGCGGAACTTCGCATGCGGCTCAACGGCAATTGGCTCAAGCCGGCCGGCGCCACGTGGTCGTCGTGCTTTCGTGAGGACTACTCCACTCCGGTGTCGTTCCAGGTGATCTGCGCGGCGCCCGAGCTGCCGGCGGGCGCGAACGTGAAGATGGAATTCGACTTCGTCGCCGAAACGCTTCCCGCCGAGCTCAATCCCAAGCCGCAGTTCGAATGGCAGCAGCCCTACAGCGTCGAGATCGGGCAGCTGGCACCCTACACCTATGAGCAGTCGCAGCAGACCGAGATGCCGTTCTCCGTCGTGTTGGGCTGAGGCATTCAGGGACAAGATTCTTTGCTGGTGGCACAACCTCGCGAGGGGCCGGATACGTCCATGGGAAGACGACCCCGGGGGTGTTATGAGATCGGAAGCGATAGATGAGAGCGACCGCCTATACACCGAGTACATAACCACGCAGCTCGGTCAGCTGCGAAGGCTGGCCATCGTGCTCTGCCAGGACTCACACCGGGCCGACGACCTGGTGCAGGAGGCGATCACCAAGCTCTACACCCGCTGGCACAGGCGTCATGCCATCGACCACCTCGATCGGTACCTGCGTTCCATCCTGGTTCGCGAGTTCCTTGATTCGCAGCGGGTCGGCTGGATGCGGCGGGTGAGGCTGGCCGCCGAATCGCCGGAGATGGTCAGCCCGCAGGCCGACTCGGTCGAGGACCGGATGGTGGTGCGGGCGCTGTTGGGACAGATGCCGGCGCGCCAGCGCGCTGTCGTCGTGCTGCGTTTCATGTGCGATCTGCCGGTGGACGAGGTCGCCGAGATCCTCGGCTGTTCCGAAGGCACCGTCAAGAGCCAAACCTCGGCCGGGCTGGTCACGTTGCGCCGCCACGTCGGTGGGGTGTCCGACGGTGCGCCGTCGCCGAGAAGTGTTGCTGTGAGGAGCTAGCGATGCAAGACGAGAACGAGGAATACCGGCGGCTGCTGAACACGGTGGCCGATCAGCCCGGCATCGCGTCCACAGTGGACATTGGCAGGGCCATCGCGGAAGGCAAGCACCGGCAGCGCGTGCGCCGCATGCGGGTGGTGGCGGCCACGGCCGGTGTCAGCGCGGTGGCCGTGATGGCGATTCCCTTTGCCCTGCAATCGATCGATCGTAAACCGGTCGGCCTGGCGTCCGCCGCGCCGTCGGCGCCGGCCAGCGCCACACCGACCGCGAAGGCGGGCTTTCAGACCCGGCCCTACGATCGTTCCGGCACGCGGGCGCTGCCGGCCTCGTGCACCCCGCGCAAGCTCGCCGTCCCGGGCGGCAACGGGATCCAAAGCTATGTCACCAACGTGGACCCGTCGGGCCTCTACGCGACCGGGCGCATCTACGACGACGACCAGAATCCGGTGATCTGGCGTGACGGGCACCCCACCCAAATTTCGATGGGCGGTGACGACGACATGCTCCAGGACGCCACCAGCAAAGGTGACGCCGTGGGCTTCAGCTATCGGTCGGACGGCCCACAGGCCCAGGCCTATGTGGGCGGTGTGCTGACCAAGCTGCGCGGCGGCAGCGCCGAAGCGTCCGGCATCAACGAGCGCGGCGCGATCTCCGGTTTCCTCGATGAGGGAAGGACCCGGACGGCGGTCACCTGGCCCTCTGCCGCCAGCGATCCGGTTCGGCTCGCGGTGCCGGAGGGCACCCTGCGCGCCATGGCCAACGACATCGACGAGGACGGCACCATCGTCGGCAACATCGTGCGATTCCTGCCCAACAACGGCCGCATCGCCTACGTCTGGTACCCCGATGGCACCGCTCAAGCGCTGCCGACACCGGTCTGGGAAGGTCAATATGCGACGGATTTCGATGCCCGCAGCATCAGCAACGGCTGGGTCACCGGCTACGTCACCTTGGCCCAGAAGCGTTCGGCCGGGGTGCGGTGGGACCTGGTCACCGGGAAAGTGATGGTGCTCGACGGTCTCGAGTGGAGCAACGACGTGAGCCGCTTCGGCTGGATCGTCGGGATGAACACCCACCAGGACGCGGTCATGACCGACGGTGTCAACACCGTTCCGCTGACCGCCCTCTATGCCAAGCCGGAGTACGGAATGAACTGGGGCGAGGCGATCAGCGACGACGGGTTGACCATCGTCGGCCACAACGACGACAAGAGCTACGACGGGCTACAGCGAGCCGTCATCTGGAAGTGCAAGTAGCGAAGTTAGATGCGGGCTTGCCGCCACAGGTTGGCAGCGACGGCCAGACAGCCCACGGCGGCAAGCACGCCGTGGGCGATCCGCACCGGCGCCGGGGTGAAGAACTGAGGCAGATAGGTGGCGAAGGCTATCGCGAATATCAGCGATCCCCATCGGGCGAGCCCGCCCTCGTTCCACCAGGCGACAGCGGTGAGGATGGCGCCGGCGGCGATGAGAAGGAGCCCGACACCGAAGATCGTGATCGCGACCGGCTGGTAGCGCACGGCGTCGACCGTGGCGAGCAGATCCCCCTTACCCGTGGCGATAGCGTGCAGCCCGAAATCTTCCGCGCCGTAATAGGGCAGGACGAGTCCGCTGCCGATCCAGAAGACGATCGCCGGAGTGATAGTCCTGAGGCAGAGCAATCCTATGGGTACCAGAATGAATCCGATGATGGCGAAGAAATGCGCCGCGACCCAGGCGGAGGAACCCATCGATGCCGCGGCGCCGGCGGCGGTGGTCTCGTCGTGCCATGGCCGCACTGCCGGGTACAACAGAAAAAGCAGACCGGCCAAAGCGAGTGCCGCGGCCGCGAAGCGAGGACGAAGAGTGGACATCTCACTGCTCCTGTGCGTTATGTAGGTAGGACAGATACATCTCGATGAGGTGGGAGAAGGTGTCGTCAGGGGATTCGGCCATGCCGAAGCCGGCACTGGACTCGATGGACGAGAAGCCATGCACGATCACCCGCAGGCATCGGATGGCATGGATGGCAGCCGACCCTTCGAGCGCGTAGTGCCGCAGCGTGGCCGCGAAGACGCCAATCAGTGCGCCTGACGCGTTGGCCAGCGCGGGATCGTGCTGTGGATCGGCCGGCATCGCCGCATAGCGCGCGGGATGCTCGACCGCGTAATGGCGCAACTGTCGCATCAGGACGGTCACCGCATCGTCGCCGCTGCGCCCCAGCACCGCGGCGGTGGCCACGTCGGCCATCTCCCGCAGCACCCGGTTGGCCACCAGCGAGCGCAGCTCGGCCAGCCCGCCCACATGTTTGTAGAGCGACGGGGTGGCCACCCCGACCAGCGCGGCCACCGAGGCGAGGGTGAGTGCGGCCGCCCCATCGCGGTCGACCACCGCGAGCGCGGCGGTGACCACCGCCTCCTCGTTCAGGCCGGCCCTAGGCATCGTGGTTAAGCTCCATAGCTCTAAAGCTAATACCGTTAGCTTTAGAGCGCAACCCCGATCAGCTCGGGCGCTGCGAGCGTTCCCCCAGCACGGTTCGGTAGAGCGCGTCGCGCAAGGCGAGCTCGCGGGGGTCGTCCCACAGGTGGAAGCCCATGCGGTTCATGGTGTAGGCGAATCCGATCCCGGTCTGTGGATCGGCGAAGCCGAACGAGCCGCCCGCGCCGGGGGTGCCGAACGCCCGCTCCTCCGAACCGCCGAACCGGAAGCGGGGGAAGGGTTTGATGTAGCCGAGTGAGAAGACTGAGTCGACCCCCAGCACCATGTCGCGCAGGCCTCCGCTGGGTGGGCGGGCAGGCCGCGTCAATGCCGCCAAAGTGGACATGGCCAGGCCCAGTTTGGACTCCTCACTGGCCACCGCGCCGTAGAGCTGAGCCACGGCACGCGCCTCGCCGGTGCCGTTGGCGGCGGGCAGCTCGAGCCGTCGTACCTGGGCCAGGTTGTAGTTGTCCGCCTCGGCCAGCACCTTCGGATTGGCGAAGCTGCGGGCGGTGATGCTGCGTGGGTTGAGAAAACCCGCGACGAACCGCCACGGCATGGCGTTGAGATGCCCCAGCATCTCCGCCGGTTTGAACCCGTGGATGCGCGCCAGCCGCTGCGGGTCGGTGTCGTCGGGCAGTCCGATGTGGAAGTGCAGCCCGAGGGGACCGGCGATCTCCTCGGCGAAGAACCGGCCCAGGCTGCGTGACTTCGGGTCCACCCGGCGCAACAGCTCGCCCTCGTACCAGCCAAGGGAAATCGCGTGATAACCGTGCCGTTTCCCCGGCGCCCAAGCCGGTCGCTGGGCGGCTAGGGCCTGCGCGACCACATCGAGGTCGGCCAGGTCGGCCAGGCTGAGCGGCTGGTCGATGGCGCACAGCCCGGCCTGATGGGACAGCAGCTGCCTTACCGTCACGTCGGCCTTGCCCGCCTGCGCGAACTGTGGCCAGTAAGCCGCCACCGGCTGGTCGTAGTCGAGCAGGCCGCGCGAGTGAGCCAGGGCCAGGGCGAGGGAGGCGACGCCCTTGGTGGTGGAGAAGACGTTCACCATGGTGTCGGAACGCCAAGGCGCGCGGGCGATCCCGTCGCGATAGCCGCCCCACAGGTCGACCACCTTGCGGCCGTCGCGATAGACGGCGCAGGCCGCCCCGATCTCCCCGCGCTGGGCGAAGTTGCGCCGGAACGCGTCGGCGACCGCGCCGTAGCCCTCATCGACGTCGCCGGCAACCAGATCGGAGGGAACGTCCACTTTGAGCACCATCGAGCCTCCTCATCGAGCCTGACATGGGCGTTTCGCTGGCACAGTCGCAGCCAGTAAACGACATCGCGGAATTCGGCGGTATCGGCGAACCCACCGGCGTAAGGACATCTGGCTGTGGGCACAGCTGCGTGCGGACCCGGGTGTCATCTAAGGTGCTGGATGAAGGGGCGGTGGGGTCGTGGCGGCATTCAGCAGGGCGAAATGGCCTTCTGACGGTCCGGTCCGCGTCATGCTGTCCTACCTGGACGAGTTGCACCGCAACGCGGGGCGGCCCTCCCTCACCGAGATCGGCCGGGCCGTCGCCCTGGCCCCAAGTACCCTTTCCGGCTTCTTCACGGCGACCCGCCGGATCAGCCGAGGCAACCTTGAGTTGATCGTCGAACATCTCGGCGGCGACGTCGCCCATGCCGAGGTCCTGCGGCGCGCCGCCGCCGCGGTATGGGACGGCGGACCGGCGCAGCACCGCAGCCGGGCAGGCGAGGCCCTGCCGGTGGAGCCCATGGCGCGGCTCGAGGTGATCCTGTTCGACTCCTCGGTCAACACGCTGAACCGGCCGGAGCGTCTGATCGGCCGCGATCATCTGGTGGTCGAGCTGGAGCGGATGCTGGCGCAACGGCGTCGCTTCCTGCTGCACGGCATGGGCGGCGCGGGCAAGACCGCGCTGGCCGCCACGGTCGCCGATCGTCTTGCCGACGCGGGCGAGTCCTACCTGTGGCTGCGACCTGGACAGTCCGATGTGGAGGGTGCGGTCGACGCGCTGGTGCGCTCGCTGGCCTCGACCGCCGAGCGGGACGCAATCGCCGCCACCACGGGCGATGCCCGGCTCACCGCGCTGCAGGCGATGATCCTGCGGCTCGGCGTCGCCTTCGTCGTTCTGGACGACGTATGGGAACCCCTGCTCGCCTACACCCTCTTGCGCGCGTTGCCGGCCGGGGTGGGAGCGATCGTCACCTCCCGCCTCAAGCTCGGCCTCGCCGACGCGATCGAGGTCGCCGAGCTAGCCCCGGCCGATGCGTTGACCCTGCTGACTTTGCACGCCGGCCGGGCCTGGGCCGACGAGGCACAGGAGCTGTGCGCGGATCTGGGGCACCACCCCTACGCCATCGAGATCGCCGGTTGCCATCTGCGGCTCTACCAGCTCACCCCGGCCGAGTTGCGCCGGCAGGTGGCACCGCACGAGCTGGTGATGCCCGGTTCGTTCGCCGCCCCCGACCGGGAGGGGATCACCCGCCTGCTCGACCGGTCCTTCGCCGCGCTGGGTGCCGCGCCGTCGGACCGCGACGCCCGGGCGGTCCTACAGGCCTTCGGCGCCCTGCACAGCGGGGCCGCGACCGCCGAGCTGCTGGCCGTCTATCTCGGGTCCGACCTGGTGCGCACCCGCCAGGCGCTGCACCGCCTCATGGACCTGAGCCTGGTCAAGCGTTCCCAGGTTTACGAGGTGCACGAGCTGACCTTCAGCTACGCGCGGATGCTCGGTGGTGAGCCGAGCATCAAGGCCGTGACCGAGTTCGCCACCATCCATGCCCAAGACCATCGACTGCTGGCGCTGGATCTGGACAACCTGCTGGGCGCCGCGGCGGAGGCGCAATCGGCGGACCCGTCGTCGTTCCTGGCCATCATCGAGGTCTTCGCCACCGGCGGCTATCTGGACCACCACGGCCACACGCTGGGCCTGCTGCGGCTGCTGGACGACGCCATCGCCCTGGCCGAGCCGCCGTTGCGGCACACCCTGCTGGCGAAGAGGGCCAACGCCCACATCCACCGTGGCGAGTTTCGCCGTGCCGCCGAGGTGTACGAGCTGGCCCTGCAGCTGGCGCCGAGCTCGCATCGCCGCATCGTCATGCTCAGCCTGATCGGCAAGTCCCTGGCCGAACTCGGCGAACACGACGCCGCCCAGGCCCGGCTCGACCAGGCTCGTGCCCTGGCCCAGCAGACCGGCGACAATCCAGGTTTGCTGGAAGTGCTCGAACAGATGACCTTGGCCGCGTTCCGGCGGCAGGACTATCCGGGGGTACTGGAGGCAGCCCGGGCCGGCGTGGAGCTGAGCCGGCTGGTGGGCGATCGGGTGACCGAAGCGGTATGCCTCAACAATGCGGGGCTGGCGGAGTTCAAGCTGGGGGTGAGCGCCGCGCTGCGGCTTCAGGAGCAGGCCCGCGACATCGCCGTCGAGCTGGGCAGCGACTGGTTGCTGGCGATGACCAGCCGCACCATCGCGGCCGGCCATCACGCTTTCGAGGACTTCGACGCCGCGCGGGAGCACTACGAGCGGGCGCTGCAGCTCTACATCAGCCAGGGCAAGAAGGAGCTCGAGCTCAGGCTGCGCAAGGTGATGCGCCAGTTCGGCTATCTGGACTGATCCAGACTTCGCGATCGGTTCGCGGTCCGTTCGCCATTCGTTCGCGGCCGCCGGCTCGCGCGGCATTGTTTGTCCTATCCGGAAACCTTTGGGGGAAGCCCGTGAGAAGCAGGTTAGCCATTGCGCTTATCGCCGCGCTGTTCGCCACTGGCCTCGTCGCCTGTACGGCAGGGGCAGCGGAGGCGGAGCTGACGCCGGCCGAGGTGGCAGTCGTCGTGCTCGACGACTTCAACCTTGCCGTCAACCCGGCGCCCCACGACCCGAATGCGAATTGCGCCAACACCGGTCGTGGCGCCAACGAGATCGAAACCGGCGGTGGCGGCGACGGCCTGCCCGCGGGCGTGACTCACGGCAAGGCGGTCTACGACACCCTGCAGCGCAGCCTGCAAGACGTCGGCTACACCTCTGTCGGCCCCTTGGACATCCGGCGTGCACCGCTCGTCCCCGGCTACCTCTCCAACTGGAAGCATCCAGGTCTCGGCAAACGCCTGCTGCTGCTGGGCATGGACACGGCCGACTTTGACACCGCTCGCATCGCCATCGACCTGGAGGCGACGCTGGAGTATCTGCGAACGGCCTTCGGCATCACCCGCTTCGTGCTCAACATGAGTTTCGTCATCACGCCCTGCGACGTGCCCGGCTGGCTGGCCGCCAACGGCGCAGCGGTGACCAACGCCGCGCTGGTTGACGCCTATCACCGCATGGTGGACCGCAACCCGCACGCCGACAGGCTGCACAGCCTCATCAACTCACTCGCTGGCAGCAGCCCCGCGGCCAGGCTGCCCGCCGACCTCCACGGCAACCAGGAGCTTCGCGAGATCACCCAGCGGGTGGCCACCAACCTCTTCTACGACCTGTGGACCACCAGGACCATCGATCAGCTCAGGCATATCACGGATCTTGCCGGCCGTGGCTTCCTGCGGGTCACCATCGAGGACCCGCTGCAAAGCTACCTGTCCGGCAACCCCTTTGCCGGTGGTGTCAGCACGGTCGGCGCAGCCGGCAACGGCGTCCACCGAGCGGACGGCCGGCTGGTCCAAATCAACTTCCCGTTCGCTCCCGCCATCTGGAACCCGGTGGTCAGCGCCTCGGCCCTGCATTCGGGACTGCGAGCCGAATATTCCAACAGCGGTGAAGTCATGCTCGACGGCACAGCCACCATCGCCGGCCGCCCACCCACGCCGCGGGTGCGCGGGACCTCCTTCGCCGCCCCCCGCCTGAGCGCGCGGCAAGCCCTGCACCTGACGCGCGGCTACCCCAACACCTGCGCGGCCGACGGCCGGTCCGCCGAGCTGCCTCCCTTGGGCTACACCGACATCACCGCGGAACCCGGCACTCCACAGTGGAACAACCTCACCCTCGACGTGGCCGTCAGCGCCCACTGCCCGGCATTCCCGGCCACCTAGCGGGTGGCCCCGACGCGGCGCTTGTTGTAGATGTCGAACGCCACGGCCAAAAGCAGGACCAGGCCCTTCACCACCGACTGGGTCGACTGGTCTACGCCCATGAGCTGCATGCCATTGCTCATCACCGCCATGATCAGCCCGCCGACCATGGCGCCCACCACCGTGCCGACGCCCCCGGCCACGGCGGCGCCGCCGATGAAGGCTGCGGCGATGGCATCCAGCTCGAACATGTTGCCGGCGGCGGGCTGTGCCCCGTTGGAGCGTGAGGAGTAGATGACACCGGCAACGCCGGCCAGCAGCCCCATGTTGACGAAGATCCAGAAGTTGACCTTGCGCACGTTGACGCCGGAAAGCATTGCGGCCGAGAGGTTTCCGCCTATGGCATAGATCTGGCGGCCGAACACGGTCTTCTTCGTCGCGAGCCCGTACACGAGCACGAGCGCGGCCAGGATGATCAGGACGATCGGCAGCCCGCGGGCGTGGGCCAGCTGCCACGCGAAGTACATGACCACCGCGCCGACCACCACGACGCGGGCGACGAACAGCGGGAACGACTCCACCGACTGCTGGTAGCGGATGCGGGCCAGCCGGGTGCGGAACACGCTGACCGCATAACCCGCCACCGCGATCGCGGCTATGAGCAACGTGAACGCGTCGTAACCCTGCCCGCCGATCAGGCCGTTGAGGAATCCGTTGGCGACCCGCTGGTACTCGCTGGGGAAGGGCGACAGCGAAACGTTGTTCAGGACCTGCAAGGTGAGGCCCCGGAACAGCAGCATGCCGGCCAGCGTCACGATGAAGGCGGGCATCCCCACGTACGCCACCCAGAAACCGTGCCAGGCGCCGACCGCCACACCCACGGCCAGCGCCGCGATAACCCCGACCCACCAAGCATTTCCCTGCCGGATAACCAGAACCGCCGACACCGCACCGGCGAGCGCGACCACCGATCCGACGGACAGGTCGATGTGACCGGCGATGATCAGGATCACCATGCCGATGGCGAGCACCAGGATGTACGAATACTGCAGCACGATATTGGTGATGTTGCCGGGGCTCAGCGAAACACCGTCGGTCAGCACGGCGAACAGCGCCACGATGACGACGAAGGCGATGTATATCCCGCTCTGCCGGAAGTTACGCATGATGAGGGTGCGCGGATCGCTGGTGCCGGTGTGCAGCGCGCCGGCCGGGGCGCTCCCGGACGATGCGAGGTTCTCGGTCGCGGGCTTGATGCTGGTCATCCGGAGAGCTCCTTCTCCTTCGTCATGAGCGCCATGAGGTTTTCCTGGGTCGCCTGCCCGGCCGGCAGCTCGCCGGTGATCCGGCCGGCCGACAGCGCATAGATGCGGTCACACATCCCCAGCAGCTCGGGCAGCTCGGACGAGATGAAGATGACCGCCTTGCCCTGGGCCACCAGCCGGTTGACGATCGTGTAGATCTCGAACTTGGCACCCACGTCGATGCCGCGGGTCGGCTCGTCCAGGATCAGCACGTCCGGGTCGGCGAAAAGCCATTTGGACAGAACAACCTTCTGCTGGTTGCCGCCAGAAAGGTTGCCGACCGCGTCCATCACGCTGGGCGTCTTGATGTTCATGTCGCGGCGGCTCTGCTCGGCGACCTTGATCTCCTCATGGCTGTTGACCCAGCCGGCGCGGGCCAGCTTGGTCAGTGCCGCCGCGGAGACGTTGGCGCGTACGTCGGCGATGAGGTTCAAGCCGTAGCGCTTGCGGTCTTCGGTGGCGTAGGCGATGCCGTTCTGGATCGCCTCGGCCACTGTTCGCGCCCTGACCTGCTTGCCGTGCATGATCAGGCGACCGCCGATGTCGCGCCCGTAGGACCGTCCGAACAGGCTCATGGCCAGCTCGGTGCGGCCCGCACCCATCAGCCCGGCGATGCCGACGACCTCACCGGCCCGCACGTTCAGGCTCGCTCCATCGACGACCTTGCGGTCCTGAACCGGGTGCCACACCGTCCAGTCTTCGATCCGCAGCACCTCTTCGCCGGGGGCGGAAACCCGCTCCGGGTACATGCTGTCCAGATCGCGTCCCACCATGCTGCGGATGATCTGCTCCCGGGTCACCTGACCCGACCTCATGTCGAGGGTCTCGACCACCCGGCCGTCGCGCAGGATGGTCGTGGAATCGGCGACGGCGATGAGCTCGTTGAGCTTGTGGGAGATCATGATGCAGGTGATGCCGCGGTCACGCAGCTGGCGCAGCAGATCCAGCAGGTGCGCCGAGTCGATGTCGTTCAGCGCGGCGGTCGGCTCGTCGAGGATCAGCAGCCGGACATCCTTGGACAGGGCTTTGGCGATCTCGACCAGCTGCTGCTTGCCGACGCCGAGCTGGATCACCGGCGACACCGGATTCTCTTCCAGCCCAACGGATTTCAGCAGCGCTCCGGCTTCGGCGTTGGTGCGGTTCCAGTCGATGAGCCCGCCCCGGCCACGGCGTTCGTTGCCAAGAAAGATATTTTCGGCAATCGACAGGTACGGAACAAGCGCCAGCTCCTGATGGATGATGACGATCCCGACCGACTCGCTATCGCGGATCCCGTTGAAGTGCACCGGTTTCCCGCCGAACACGATCTCACCGGTGTAGCTGCCGGTGGGGTAGACGCCGGAGAGCACCTTCATCAGCGTCGACTTGCCGGCGCCGTTCTCGCCGCAGATGGCATGGATCTCACCGCGCCGGACGGCAAGCGAGACGTCCTGCAGCGCCTTGACGCCGGGAAAGCGCTTGGTGATGGCGCTCATCTCGAGCAGCACCTCGTCCATCCGTCCTCCTTCGTCGCGGTGATGGTGCGGCCGGCCCGGCGATGCCTTCGCCGAGCCGGCCGGCACGCTATTTCGCCTGACCGGCGGCGACCTCCGCGGCCGTGTAGTAGCCGGAGTCGATGAGCACCGCCTTGATGTCATCCTTGTAGACGGTCTGCACTGGCAACAGGTACGAGGGTACGACCTTGACCCCATTCTCGTATGTCTTGGTGTCGTTGGCCTGTGGCTGCTTCTTCTGCAGGAACGCCTCAGCGGCGATGACCGCCTGCTCGGCGAGCAGCCGGGTGTCCTTGAAGATCGTGGAGCTCTGGACACCATCGTTGATCAGCTTGACCGAGGCGATCTCCGCGTCCTGGCCGGTGACCATCGGAATCGGGTTGGCCGCGGTGCCATAGCCCGCGTTCTGCAGCGCGGTGATGATGCCGCGGGACAGGCCGTCGTAGGGCGACAGCACCCCGCTGACCTTGCTGCCATCGTTGTAGGTGGACGTCAGCAGGTCCTCCATGCGCTTCTGCGCCGTCTCCTGCTGCCAGCGCAGGATGGCGACCTGCTCGATGGCGGTCTGCTTCGACTTGACCACCAGCGAACCGTTGTCGATGAAGGGCTTGAGGGTCTGCATCGCGCCGTTGAAGAAGAAGTGGGCGTTGTTGTCGTCGAGCGAGCCGGCGAACAATTCCACATTGAACGGTCCGGTCTTGGCGCCCTTCGACCCGTCCTTGTTCTGCAGACCCAGCGCGACCAGCAGTGCGCTGGCCTGGGCGACGCCAACCTTGAAGTTGTCGAAGCTGACGTAGAAGTCCACGTTCTTGCTGCCCCGGATCAGCCGGTCATAGGCGATCACAGGGATCTTCTTGTCGGCGGCGGCTTGCAGCTGGCTGGTCAGCGCCGTGCCATCGATAGCGGCGATGATCAGGACGTCGGCGCCCTGCGTGATCATCTGATCGACCTGCTGCGATTGGGTCGGGATGTCATCGCCCGCGTACTGGAGAGCCACCTTGTACCCCTTGGCCTCCAGCTTCTGCTTCACGGAATTGCCGTCGGCGATCCAGCGCTCCGACGTCTGCGTCGGCATCGACACGCCGATCGTCAGGTCCTTGGGGTCCTGTCCGGCGGTATCGGTGCCGCCGCCCGCCCCTTCTCCACTACATGCGGCTAGGCCGAACGCCAAGACGGCACTGCTCAGAGCGGCTAGAAGTCTTCTGCTCACAATTCCCTCCCTCTCCGGGATAGGCGTCATCGCTCATGCACGAAAGATCACGTTGAGCTAACATTGTTAGCGTTCACATCCACGATCGTCAAGGTCCTACTTCGACATCGTGCGGTCACGGTCTTGTAACAAGGTTGGCCATCATCACTCACTGTGTCCAATCGCCATCGCGCAGGTGCCATGCGGTGGGAGATCCGCCGGCGATCGCCGAGCGGCCTATGACGACCGAAACCGAAAAGTGGTGTGAGCGCTAACACGACTGCGCCCGAAAGTGCGGTTTCTAGAATCGGTCCATGACAGACGAGACAGGCCAACACGTTTGGGACACGCGGCGGCATTGGGACGAGCAGCTGTCGGCCTGGTTCGATCAGTCCGCGCCGGCCCGGTGGGCGGCCGCCGAGCCGTATTGGGGGATCTGGGACATCCCGCAGTCTCAGCTGCCGGTGCTGCCGGCCGATGTGGACGGAGCGGTGGCCGTGGAGCTGGGCTGCGGCAGCGCCTACGTTTCGGCGTGGCTGGCTCGGCGCGGCGCACGACCGGTGGCGCTCGACATCTCGGCCCGGCAGCTGGCCACCGCGCGCCGTATGCAGAAAGAGTTCGGTCTGCGTTTTCCGCTGATCCAGGGCGATGCCGAGCGGGTGCCGTTGACCGACGCCTGCGCGGACCTGGTGATCAGTGAGTACGGGGCGTCGGTGTGGTGCGACCCATTCCGGTGGATTCCGCAAGCGGCGCGGCTGCTGCGGCCGGGCGGCCGGCTGGTGTTCATGGGAGCATCCACGTTGGCGCGTCTGTGTATCGCGGAGCGGGGACCGGTGACGGACAGGCTGGTGCACGATCTGTTCGGGCTGCGCCAGGTGGTGCGGCGGGGCAGTTCCGGCAACGAATACCGGCTCTTCACGCTGCCGCACGGGGAGTGGATTCGGCTCCTGGCCGGGTGTGGTCTGGTGGTGGAAGACCTGATCGAGGTGAGGGTGCCGCCGGGCGCGGTCAACAACGATTTCCCCGAGTATCCGGATGAGTGGGTCAGGCGCTGGCCCGCCGAAGAGGTCTGGTTCGCCCGGCGGCAACCGTGAGCGGTACCTTCGGTCAGACAACGCGCCGGTGCGTCCGGTACTGAAGCACGCCGATTCCCTTGAGAATTGGTGAAACAGGCAACGGTCGACGCCGCGGCGATCCCCGTAACCGGTGCCATGATGGGGTTGTGACGATGGCTGACGCTGTGACGGCCGAGCCTGCATTGGCTTGGACACCTGGGCTTCTGCACAGTGCGCGGGAGGATCGCGTCGTGTGTGACGTCTGCCCGCACAGGTGTCAGCTGGGCGATGGGCAAACGGGTTACTGTCAGGTGCGCCGGCGCAACGGCGCGGCTCTGGAAACGGCCACCTTCGCCACCGCCGTGCAGCACATCGACGCGGTGGAACGAAAGCCGCTCTACCATTGGCGTCCGGGCAGCAGGCTGCTCACGCTGGCCGCGCCGGGATGCTCGCTGCGATGTGGATATTGCATCAACTACCGCCTGTCCCAATTTGGCCGATCGGGCGGCGAGGAGTGGACCGGCCAACCCGCCGATCCGGCGTCGATCATCGAGCTTGCGGCCGAAAACGGCTGCGCCATAGGCTTTTCCTACACCGAGCCGTCGCTGGCGATCGAGCTGACCTTGGCGCTGGCCGGCCTCGGCGGGCCGCGGGGCATCCCGGTGCTGTGGAAGAGCAACGGTTTCATGACTCCGGAGGCGGTCGCCATGGTGGCGCCGGTGGTGCGCGCCATGAACATCGACGTGAAGGCGAGCGACGATCGCGCCCACCGCAAGCTGACCGGTGGGGCGCTGACCCCGGTGTTCGAGACGATCGCGGCGCTTCGCGCGCAAGGCGTCTGGATCGAGATTTCCACTCCTTTGATTCCGGGTACCAGCGACAGCCCCGAGCAGCTGGCCACGATCGCGCACACGCTGGCCGACATCGATGCGGCCATGCCGTGGCATCTGCTGCGGTTCACGCCGACCTTCCAGATGGCGGGCCGGTCCAACCCGAGCCTGCCCGCCGATCTCGCGCAGGCACGGGAGATCGGCTTGCGGGCGGGGCTGAAATTCGTATACATCGAGCGCGCGCTGGGTGCCGACGGCCGCGACACCCGGTGCCCGGGTTGCCGTCAAACCGTGGTGGAGCGCGGGATCTGGTCCACCGAAACGGTTCATCTTTCCGGCGGGCGCTGCCCGCACTGCGAATATCGTCTCGAAGGAGTCTGGGAATGACGGCGCACCGCTATGTCGACAGCCTGCCCGATCTCATCGATCCCAGTCAGTATGAACAGCATCCGGCCGGGCAGCTGGTGCATGTGCGGATCACGGTCACCGAGGACGGGGTGGAGGTGCTGGGCGACGCCATGCGGCCCGAGGTGATCGAGGCGCTGCTGGCCACCTTGGATCCCGCCGAGATCGAACAGATGCTGTGCGGCTAAGGGTTTTGAGTCAGCACCCCCAGGAGGGCGTCGCGTAGCGTCGCCAGATCCGGGTCGGGCGGCAGCATGAAGCCGTGCCGATCGACCGCCGCGGCCGGCTTGCCCGGATAGTGCACCCGCACGGTCACCAGGTCATGCAGCTCCGGGAACCGCAGATGGGGATGGGTCAACAGGACCGTCCGGGGCCGGCCGCTGACCGCGGAGCCCAGCCTGGCGCCCAGGGCGACGGCCTCCCGGTGCGCATTGGCGGGCGCGGGAGTTTCGACCGTGCCACAGGTCCAGATGGAGAGCAGGTCGGCGCTTTCGCGCAGGGTGTGCGCCCGAGCGGGTGGCGCGAGCGGGACCAGCCCGCAGCCGCGGCCGGCCTGGATCTGTTGGCGTGCCAGCAGATGAGCGATGACTCGCAGGGTCAGCCCGACCGGGCCGTGCACTGCGGGCGTGTTGTCGAGCACCAGGATGAGCGGGCGGTTGTCGATCGCGGGTTGGCCTCGCCCCGTCCAGTAAAGCAATTCGCCTTGGGCCAGCCGCGCTCGTAACAGCCGCGGGGGCAGCGCGAACTGATGGGTGACCAGCTGGCTGAAGCTGCCGCGCCGGCTCAGCCCGACCCGGCCCGCGCCCAGTCCCGAGCCCTCAGCCCGCGAACCGCCCTCGTCGGTGGCGAGCCGGACGTCGAGCAACGCCCGGTGCGTCGCGGTCAACGGCGGCAGGCGCGGCAGCCCGCGCAGGCGCACCGGTAACGCGGGCTCGGCCTTCACCGCGTCGGGTCCAAGCACCTCAAGCAATCCGAGGTAGCGGTCGGCGACGTGATTAAGGGTTGCCGCCAGCTGCTCCGGGTCGGCTTCGCCCGGCGCGGGTTCGCGGCCCCATCCGGTCAGCACGTGCACCAGGGCACGCGCCAGATCGGCACGTGGGACCTCCGGCGGCGACCGATATTCATCCTGTTTGGACAGATGGGCGGCGATCAGCGCCACGATGCCGATCGCGGCGTCCGGTGGCCAGTGCAGCTCGGCCAGCTGCTGGGCGCCGCGCGCCGCGTCGCGCGGGGGTGCTTGGAGCATGACGAGCACGTTGGTGAGGACGTTGAGCGGCACCGCCGCGCCCAGGTCGGCCGCGGCCGCCGCGAGCCGCGCCAGGAATTCCGCCGGGAACGGCAGCGCGGACGGCGAGAGCCGGGGTGGTGGCGCGGGTGGCGGGGTCACGGCGTGGAGGTGGATCCGGCCCGCGGTTGCCCCTACCGCGAGCCGGAGGCCGTCCGGCGACCAGCGGATCGACCAGACCCCGGGCGGGGAGTGGGCCGGGCGTCGCTCGCCGATGCTGCGGATCCGGCGGGTGGTGATGGCGTCCCACACCTCCACCTGCCCGTGCTCGCCGATGAACGCCAGCGCGGTCGAATCCGGGCTCCACGCCACCACTTCACCGGAGTCCAGCCCCACCGCGACGCCGAACTCCGAGCTTTTCGTCCAATATGGAGGATCATATTCCCAGAGGGCGATTCGTCCCCTGCTGCCGCGGGCCGGCCCGGCCGCGAGATAGCGCCCGTCGGGGGAGAATGCCGCCCCGTCGACCAGCCGGCCCGAGCCGATGGACAGCGGCTCCTGCCTGTCCCACTCGGGCGCCGCCCAGATCAGCACCCCACCGGGCATGCCGGCCGCGATCAGCGAGCCGTCCGGGGAGAACACGGCGCGGCCGGCGGCGCTGGCGGTGCGATGCATCGTCGCGCCGCCCACCAGATGCAAGCAGGTCGAACCCGTGTACCCGTCGGGCGAGACCGGCTGGTCAACTCCCAGCAGCTGCCGGTGGCCCGGCCGCCATTGGCTCACGACGGTCAGCGGGATCCGTTGTGTCTCTTGGCCTTTGTCGGAACCGAGGATCACGGCAGCGCGTCCGGAGCGGTCCCGGCTCACGCCGCTGACCGCGATCAGCTCCGGGCTCGCCTCGATCCTTTCTATCCGGGACAGGTGGTGCTTGAGATCCGTTGTCCACCTTGGCCGTGCGCTCGCCCCGTCGAGACGTGCCACGGTGGTGGTCGCCGCAGCGTAGATCAGGTCAGGGCCGAGCCACGCCACCGCGCCGGCGGCGGCCCGGTGAGTGGCGACCACCGGGAAGTCTCTGTCTACATAGGAGGATGAGGTCGACCGGGTCCGGCCCACCGTGGCCGCCTGCCGGTCGGCCCAGGCTCGCAAGGGCGCAGACGTCATGGCAGCTCCGCCGCCGCGCGGCGGGACGGCTTGCGGCCCGAGGGGGTGGCGGTCATGGCAGGT
>NZ_BONY01000118.1 GCF_016862955.1 Rhizocola hellebori
GCGGCAGCGCCGCGCCGCGTGACATGGACCACAGCGGAAGGCTCGCGCGGCTAGTTACTCACTAGTAGCATCGGGGCATGCCTAACCCACGTCCCGTCCGCGAGGTCGTCTTTGTCGACGGCGTACGCACGCCGTTCGGCAAAGCCAACGGCGGCCTATATAAGGACACGCGCGCCGACGACATGGTCGTGCGCTGCATTCGCGAGCTGCTGCGCCGCAATCCCCAGCTGCCGCCCAGCCGCATCGACGAGGTGGCCATCGCCGCCACCACCCAGATCGGCGATCAAGGCCTGACCATCGGCCGCACCGCCGCGCTGCTGGCCGGTCTGCCGAACACCGTCCCGGGCTACGCGATCGACCGGATGTGCGCCGGGGCGATGACCGCGGTCACCACGGTGGCCTCGGGCATCGCGGTGGGCGCCTACGACGTGGCCATCGCCGGCGGGGTGGAGCACATGGGCCGCCACCCGATGGGCGAAGGCGTCGACCCGAACCCGCGGTTCCTGGCCGAAAAGCTGGTGGACCCCTCCGCGCTCGTCATGGGTTCGACCGCGGAGAACGTGCACGACCGGCTCCCCGCGATCACCAAGGAGCGCGCGGACGCGTTCGGCCTGGCCTCGCAGCAGAAGTTCGCCGCCGCCCAGGCCGCCGGGAAGATCGAGCCCGATCTGGTGACGGTGGCGCTGCGCGACGCCGAGACCGGCTGGAGCCTGGCCACGACCGACGAAGCGCCCCGCGAGACGAGCATGGACAAGCTCGCCACCCTCAAGACCCCGTTCCGCCCGCACGGCAAGGTGACCGCGGGTAACGCGGCCGGCCTCAACGACGGCGCGACCGGCTGCCTGATCGCGGCCGAAGACGTCGCGATCGAGCTGGGCCTGCCGATCGCGATGCGGCTGGTTTCCTACGGCTTCGCCGGGGTCGAGCCTGAGGTGATGGGCATCGGCCCGATCCCGTCGACGGAGAAGGCGCTGCGGATGGCCGGGCTGTCCATTGCGGACATCGGGCTTTTCGAGCTCAACGAGGCCTTCGCGGTACAGGTGCTCGCGTTCCTCGACCACTTCGGCATCGCCGACGACGACCCGCGGGTCAACCCGTGGGGCGGCGCGATCGCCGTCGGGCACCCGCTGGCCAGCTCCGGGGTGCGCTTGATGACCCAGCTGGCCCGCCACTTCGCCGAGCACCCCGAGGTCCGCTACGGCCTGACCGCGATGTGCATCGGCATCGGCATGGGTGGTTCCGTGATCTGGGAGAACCCGAACTGGACAGGAGATGCGGCATGAGTGAAGTCGTGACCAACGCCAAGCTGCGCTTGGTAAAGGTTCCTGGGCTCGCCAAGCCGGCCGCGCTCATCACGCTCGACAACGGGCTCGACCACACCAAGCCCAATACCTTTGGCCCACTTGGGTTGGCGTCATTGTCCAAGGCCGTCGACGAGGCACACGCGGCCGACCCGGCGTTCATCGCGGTCACCGGCAAGCCCTACATCTTCTGTGTCGGGGCCGACCTGACCAGCTTTTCCACTCTGACCGGCCGCGACCAGGTGGTCGAGATCGGGCAGCTGGGGCATCAGGTGTTCGCGAAGCTTCGTACCAGTCAAATCCCGACTTTTGCTTTTATCAATGGGGCGGCCATGGGCGGCGGTCTCGAGGTGGCGCTGCACTGCCACTACCGCACGCTTTCCAGCGGTGCGGCCGCGCTGGCCCTGCCGGAAGTGGGTCTGGGGCTGATTCCGGGCTGGGGCGGCTCGCAGCTGCTGCCCAACCTGGTGGGCATCCTGCCCGCGGTCCAGGTGATCGTGCAGAACCCGTTGATGCAGAACAAGATGCTCAAGCCGAAGCAGGCCTTCGAGATGGGCATCGCCGACAAGTTGCTCGACCCGGCCGATTTCCTTGAGCAGTCGCTCGCCTGGGCCGCCTCTGTCGTGAGTGGACAGACCTCGGTGCAACGCGAAGAGGTTGACAAGTCGGAGATGTGGGACGCCATCCTCAGCTTCGCCAAGGCCGAACTCGACAAGCGCCTGCACGGCGCGGTGCCGTCGGCCAACCGCGCGCTGGAGTTGCTGGCTCTCGCCAAGGACGGTCTGCACTTCGACGAAGAGGTGCAGGCGCTAGCCGATCTCGCGATGACGCCGGAGCTGCAGAACGGGCTCTACGCCTTCGATCTGGTACAGCGGCGGGCCAAAAAGCCGGTCGGTGCACCATCTCCGGCCCTGGCCGCCGACGTCACCAAGGTGGGCATCGTCGGCGCGGGCCTGATGGCCGCCCAGATCGGGCTGCTTTTCCTGCGCCGCCTTGAGGTACCGGTCGTGCTGACCGACCTGGACCAGGAACGTGTCGACAAGGGCGTCAAGTACGTGCTCGACGAAATCGACAAGCAGGTCGCCAAGAAGCGGCTGCTGCCGGGCAAGGCCGCCAAGATGCGCGGCCTCATCTCCGGATCGGTCGACAAGGCCGGCTTCGCCGACGCCGAGCTGGTCGTCGAGGCCGTGTTTGAAGAGCTTTCGGTCAAGAAGAAGGTGTGGGCCGAGGTCGAGAAGATCGTGTCGTCCGAGGCGATCCTCGCGACCAACACCTCCTCGCTGTCGATCACCGCGATGGCGGCCGACCTCAAGCACCCGGAAAGGGTTGTCGGCCTTCACTTCTTCAACCCGGTGGCGATCATGCCGCTGCTCGAAATCGTCCGGGGCGAGCGCACCAGCGACGTTGCTCTCGCCACGGCATTCTCGGTCGGCAAGAAGCTCGGCAAGAGCTGCGTGCTGGTCAAGGACGCGCCGGCCTTCGTCGCCAACCGCGTCTTCGCCCGCTTCCTGGGCCAGATCTGGTCCGCTGTGGACAGTGGCACCCCGTTCGAGGTGGCCGACCGCGCGCTCGACCCGCTCGGCATGCCGATGCGGCCGTCCGAGTTCCTGTCGCTGGTAGGCCCAGGCGTGGGCGCGCACGTCGGCAAAATCATGCACGACGCCTATCCGGACAGGTTCCCGCTCAGCCCGAACATGGAGATCATCGCCAAGTCGGGCCTGCCGATCCTGGTCGACTCCGAAATCAACCCGGAGCTTCTGCAGCAGCTCAAGGTGGGCGATTCCCCGCTGACCGAGGAGCAGGTGCGCGACAACGCGCTCAAGGCGCTCGCTGAGGAGATCACCATCATGCTCGACGAAGGCGTGGTCGCCGAGCGCGCCGACGTCGACCTGTGCATGATCGTCGGTGGCGGCTGGCCCTTCCACCTGGGCGGGATCACGCCGTACCTGAAGCAGCACGGCTATCTGAACTAGCCCATCCCCCCGGTTGCGGCCGTCGGACCCCCCGTCCGGCGGCCGTTTCCTTTACAGTTGCTGGGGTGCTGACCCAATATCTGAGCCTGGACCCGCTGCAGACAAGGATCGACACCCACGAGCGCTACAGCGAGCGTGCCGACGACGTCGAGGCCGCGGTTAAACCCTTGCCGCATCAGGATTTGCTCGATGTCGGCTGCGGCACCGGTTCGTTCCTGCGCCGCCTGGCCAACGCTGGCCATCTGGGCCGGCTGGCCGCGGTCGACACCTCCCCCGCCGCGATCGCCGCCCTGGCCGATGTGGCAGCCGTGTCGGTTCACCTGGCCGACGCCCAGGCGCTGCCCTTCCCCGACGGCAGCTTCGATGTGGTGACCGAGCGGCACATGCTCTACCACGTGCCCGATCCCGTTCTTGCGATTCAGGAGGCTTATCGGGTACTGCGTTCGGGCGGCACGTTCGCGGCCATCGTCAACATCGCCGGGGCCACCCCGATGCTGTTCGGTCTGGTGGCCGAATCGGTTGCGGCGCACGGGTTCGACCCCGGCGTGTTTCAGGTTCCGGTGGACTCGCAGAACCTGCCCGCCATGGTCGAGAGCGTCTTCGGCCACGCCGACATCGAGCGCCATGACAACGCGTTCGTGTTTCCCTCGGCGGAGCCCGTCATCGCCTACGCCGTCTCATGTCTGAGCGGCTTCGGTGTCGAGCCCGATGACCCGCGGCGCGAAGCCGTTGTCAACACGATCGTCCAGCGCGCCACAGCGTTGTTCGCCGATGGGCAGGTGCGGCGCGATCCCAAGGGCTACGTCGTGGTGAGGGCGGGCCGATGACGCCGGAAGAGCTTGTGGGCCAGGCACTTGCGGTTTCCGCGGAAGGGCTGCGGGCAGGCGAGCTGCCGGTGGGCGCGGTGGTGGTGATGGGCGATGAGGTCGTTGGCCGGGCGCACACCCAGGAGGTCACCCAGGGCCGGCGGCTCGTGCACGCGGATCTGCTGGCGATGATCGAGGCGGACAGCAGCCTGGGCTGGCGGAAGCGCACGGCTCCGCTTCGCCTGGGGATAACCCTCGAGCCGTGTGTGATGTGCCTCGGCGCCGCCATGTCGCTGGGCGTGACCGAGATCTACTACGGGCTGGCCTCGCCCGGCGACGGCGCCGCGGGGATAGCCGCGAGCTGGCGCCCGGCCAACGACGACATGCCGTTCTACCGCATGCCCTCGGTCTCTGGCGGCATCCGCGAGGCTGACTGCCGCGACCAGTTCCGCGCGTACTGCGACACCGCCCCGGAGTCGGGCATGCTCCGCTGGGCGAAGACGATGATCCTTGACCCTATGTAGAAACTCGATACAGTAAAGCCATGCGCATCACCGTCCCCGTGGCCAAGGTCCTGTCCGCGTTTCTGGCCGACGTCGCCGAAGATCGCTACGGGCTGGACCTGATGAAAACCACCGGCCTGCCCAGCGGCACGCTTTACCCGATCCTGCAACGACTTCAGGAAGCCGGCTGGGTCACCGCCGAGTGGGAGGACATCGACCCGGTGGCGCAGGGCAGACCCGCCCGCCGCTACTACCGGCTCACCCCACACGGTGCCGAGAGCGGCCGGGTCGCCCTGGCCGAGCTGCATGCGCAGACCGCGCCGGCCACCCAGCCCGGCAAGGTGAACCCGGCGTGGTGACCGCGCGGCTGGCCCATGCGCTCGCTTTCCTGACCGGCAGCCGCCGAGCCGAGATGCCCTCGGCAGCATCGCCCTCCGGTCAGGCGATGGTGCCCCAGCCGCGAGCCTGAGGCACCACCACCGCAATCGCTAGACGCCGATGTTGGCCTGCGGTCCGGAGAAGGTGCGGACCAGGTTCGGCACGGCCGAGGCCGGGTCGAGCGTGTACGAGTAGAAACTGCTTGGTGTGAAAGCGGATCCGAGCGTCTCCTGCCGTCCGGTGCAGCTGACCAGGATGGAGCCGGTCTGCCTGAGCTGCGCGGTGGTGTCAGGATAGAACGGATTGTTGACGTGGTCGAAGTAGCTG
Organism: Rhizocola hellebori; assembly: GCF_016862955.1. GTDB lineage: Bacteria > Actinomycetota > Actinomycetes > Mycobacteriales > Micromonosporaceae > Rhizocola > Rhizocola hellebori. The sequence continues at coordinate 5,289 of NZ_BONY01000118.1, forward strand.
TTCTCGATCACCATCTTGCTGGCGCCCCGCGAGTAGTTGCCGTAGCTGGTGATGTTCTGCAGGTAGTTGTTGTAGAGGTGCACGTAGGCGAGGTTGTCGGCGCTGGGGTTGCGCTGGTTGTTGTGGTGCAGCCAGTTGTGGTGGATGGTCATACGGGCGGTCACGTTCGCCGTCCAGCCGATGCCGAAGGTCTTGTTGTGGTTACCCATTTGGTTCCACGAGACCGTGACAAAGCTGGTGTCGATGCGCGAGTCGATGTACCCGTCGTTGATGTTGGTAAAGGTGTTGTGGTCGATCCACACGTGGTCGGCGGTGTCCATCTGGATGCCGTCGTAGTCGAAGTCCTTGTCATCGGGGTCATCCGAGGCCACCGCGGTGTCGCCGATGGTGAGGTTGCGGATGATGACGTTGTGCACGCCGGTCCCGAGGAAGAAGCCGCCGTTCCTGATCCGGCCGGTGGCACCCACGCCGATAATCGTTTTGTTGGAGGCCACGCGCAGCTCGGATCCGAAGGTCGGGTAGGTGATGGTGCCGTTTACCCGGATCACGTAAGGCGCGCTCGCGGTGGCGTAGGTCTGCAGGTCTGCGTAGGTGGAGACGGTGACTGTCGTACCACCCGCCCCGCCCGTGGTGCCCTGCGCGAACCCGTCGGCCGTGTTCGACCAGGTCCGTCCGGTCGGGGTGGGGACGGTTACCGGGTTGAAAGCCCACTGGATGCGGGAGATGTCGGAACATGCCTCCTGCACGATCGGATTGCCACCCGCGGTCGAGCCGTCCTTGTCGCTCGCGCACAGTCCGCTCGACGCGCTGCGGATCAGGTACTTACCCGAGGCCGCGGTCGATGCCGTGAACGACCACGTTTGATTCGAGCTGGCCCCACACGTCCACTGCCACAACTGAATCCCAGCAGCACTACTGGCATTGGGCACGTCAACACAACGACCACTGTTGACATTGACCAGGCCGAAAGCCCCGTTCTGCGACACCACCCGGAACTGCTGATCGGCCGCCGCCGCGTTACACGCGATCTGCTGCAACAGGGCACCATTACCTGTCCCCGCCCCCACCACATCAAGACACTTGCCACTCGCCCCAGAAGCCAGCGTGTAAACACCCCCACTCACGGGAGCCACCGCGGCGGCCGACGGCCACGCCGACACCCACACCACCGCCGCGGGCACGGCCAGGCAGAGCGTGATCATCCAGATAAGACGCTTTATCGTTCCCACGATATGAAGACGGGCGGACTCCGGGCGGGATAACAAAACCGCGCAGACTTAGTTGGACTTTACAACGAACAAATTCGATGCCAGCATGCCGACATGCACCCAGCGGCGGACCCGGCGCTCGTGGCGGCCGCCCGTGGCGGTGATCGTCAGGCGCTGGAATCGCTGCTGCGCGACCATCTTCCGCTGGTCTACTCGGTGGTCCGGCGGACCATTGGCGCTGCCCCCGACGTCGATGACGTGGTGCAGGAGACCATGCTGCGCGCCGTTCGGCACGTGCGGGCGCTGCGCGACCCCCACGGCTTCCGAGCCTGGCTGATCGCCATCGCTGTACGCCAGTTGCAGGAACGCTCCCGGCACCTGACCCGCGCCCCGCAGCCCATCGACCTCACCGACGACGCCACCACCGCGCTGCCCGACCCCTACTCCGACTTCGCCGCCCCGATCGAGGAGCGGCTCGACCTCGCCCGGGAGATGCGCACCATCGCCCGCGCCGCCGGCTTCCTCAGCCAGCCCGACCGGCAGGTGCTGGCGCTGTGGTCGCAGGAGGTCGCCGGCGGGCTGTCGCGGGCCGAGGTCGCCGCCGCGCTGGCGCTGACCCCGGCACACACCGCCGTCCGGGTGCAGCGCATGCGCGCCCAGCTCGACCTGGCCCTGACCGTGCTGCGTGCCCTGCAAGCGCAGCCGCGCTGCGAAGGCCTGACCGAGACCGCCCAACGGTGGAACCAGTTCGCGGAACCGCGCTGGCTCAAACGTCTGGGCCGCCATGTGCGCGGCTGCGCCCAGTGCCTGCTGGCCGGGCAGCGCGGCACCCCACCGGAGCTGGCACTCGGCACGGCCTGGCTGCTTCCAGTCCCGGCCTACCTCACCTGGCAGATCCCGACCGTCACCGCCGCGAAGGTGATGGCTGCCGTCGGCGACGGAATGCGGCGCGTGCTGGGCTACTTCAACCTCAAGACGCTGGGGCTCGCCGGTACGGCCGCCGTCATGGTGCTCGCGGTCCAAACCGTCCCCGAGCCCCCCGAAACCATCGTCGCGCCGCCACCGAACGCGCCGACCGCCACCGTCGCGCCGCCCACGGTCGGCCCGAGGCCCGCCCAGTCGGCGTCCGCGCCCGCGGCCCCGGCCCCACGCCTGATAACCGTTGCCGCCGAAGGCGTATCCGCCGCCGACATCTATGTCGCGACCGACGGCGACGACATCAACCCGGGCACCCAGGCCCAGCCGCTCGCCACCCTCACCAAGGCGGTCTCCGTAGTCCGCCCCGGGCAGGTCATCGCGCTGCGGGCCGGCACCCACCGGCCCAGCTCGCCGGTGCGGATCACCACCAGCGGAACCCAACAGCAGCGCATCACCTTGAGCAATCTGATCGGCGAACGGCCCGTCATCGACGCCTCGGCGATCCCAGCCACCAGCCCGATGATCGACCACTCCGCGTCCTACTGGACGGTGCAGGGCATCGAGCTGCGCAACGCCCCCGCGCACGGTTACGTCTGCCGGGCATGCCGGTACAACATTCTGCGGCGGCTGTGGTTGCACGACAACGGCAACACCGCTCTGATGCTGCGTGACCCCGGCACCGTCGGCAACCAGGTCCTCGACAGCGACTTCACCCGCAACCACGACACCACCGACCGCGGTGGCAGCGCCGACGGCCTGTCCGTGAAGAACGGCGCCGGTGCCGGAAACCTGGTGAGTGGCAACCGTTTCGCCGAGAACTCCGGCGACGGGCTGGACCTGAGCAACTTCGCCGACGCCGTGACAGTCACCGCCAACTGGTCCTACGGCAACGGCCACAATCGTTGGCAGATAAGCGATTTCAACGGGCCGGGCAACGGCATCAAGCTGGGCGGCGGCGAGCCGGCTCCGGCGGTCAACCATCTCGTGTCCGACAACGCCTCGTGGGACAACGCCGGTTACGGTTTCACGGAGAGCGGCAACCGGGGCCGGATCACCCTCTCCAACAACACCGCCTATCGCAATGGGGCGACAGGTTTCGCCTTCGTCTACTCCCAGTCGCTGATGCGCCGCAACCTCGCCCTGGCCAATGGCCGCGACGCGCAGCTGGGCGAGGGGGTGGACGACTCGGGCAACTCCTGGGGAGATGCCCGCTGGTCCACGACGGATCTGCGCAGCGGCGACCCGACCACCGCGCGCGGGGAACGCGGACCGTCGGGGCGGCTGCCCGCGACCACTTTCCTGCTCAACCGCAAGGACCCAACAATGGGTGCCTCGATGACCGCCAACGGCTGAATGCTCTCGTCTCCTGCGTATACGCTCCTAATGCGCCCGGCCGAGGTCAACCTAATTCGCTCCAGCACGATCTTCAGCGGGATGCTGAAGCGCCGTGGCATCGAAGGCGACGCGTTCGAGACGGTTGCGGTGACGCCACCACCGATCCGGTTGCGTCATCGATGACCAGAATCCGATCGTCACCGCGATTCAGCATCGCGTCCGGGCTGAACACCCACAGTTGGCTACCGTCGTGCGAGAAGCCGCAGGACACGTGACCGCCATATTTGCTGCCGGGCTCGGCATGGATCGCGACTCGCCAGACCACTGCGGCATCCTGGTTCAGGCGGACGACTTCGCACCGATCCGCGTAGGCGATACCGAGATCGTCTGGATGCGCCGACACCGATTCGACCTCAGCTGTGAGCTCGATGGACCGGATGGGAGATTCGCCACGATCGAAGTCGTAGAGATCGACCCGCCCGTCGACACGCTGGGAGATCATTCGCACGCGACCACTATAGGGAGCGACGTCCTCATCGGTAGGAGATCAGCTGTCGGGCCAGCGATGGGGCTGTTCTCCCCGGAGCCGCCGCTGGAAATGTGGTGGCACTACCCTTGCCCCCGCCATAGGCTCTCAGGCCTATGACTTCACAAATCAACCACATCACTGTGGACTGCGCCGACACCTATAAGCTGGCCAGTTTCTGGAGCCAGGTCACCGGCCGGCCGATGCACGACGATGACAATCCGGGCGATCCCGAGGCAATTCTGCTCGCACCCGACGGTATTGGCCCGAACATCCTGTTCATCGCGGTCCCCGAGGGCAAAGCGGCTAAGAATCGGCTGCACCTTGATCTGATGCCCGTCGACCGCACCCGCGATGAGGAGGTCGAGCGGCTGCTCGGCATCGGCGCGACGGTGGTCGGCGATCACCGCACCTCCGATGGGAAGGGCTGGGTCACCCTGGCCGATCCCGAGGGCAACGAGTTCTGTGTCGAGCGATCGGCTGCCGAGCGCGTCTCGGCCTGACGCTACCTACGGCGAGCGCACAGGCAGCGCGACCGTGACCTCAAGGCCGCCCCCGGTCAGCGCGACCGCGCCCACCGAGCCGCCGTGCGCCTGGCACACCGCATGCACGATGGACAGCCCCAGACCAGAGCCGCGCGCGCCGGTGCGTTCCTGGCCGCCGCGGCGGAAGGGCTCGAACATCCCGGCCACATCGGCTTGGGCCACTTCGAATCCGGTGTTGCCGACGATCAGGTGGGCGTAGTCGCCCTGGCGGCCGCTGCGCACCCAGATCCGGCCACCGAGATGGTTGTAGCGCACAGCGTTTTCGATGAGGTTGCCCGCCAGCCGATCCAGCAGGCTGGGATCACCGATCACCGGGGCGCCGGCGAGCTGGGTGGTGACGTTGAGGTTGGTTCTGCGGATCTCATTGTCCATTGCGGACAGTGCGCCCTGCACCCCGGTCGCGAGGTCGAGCGGCTCCGCGCGCAGCCCTGTCCTGGCTTGGCTTCGGGCCAGCATCAGCAACGAGTCCACGAGCGCGTTGGCGCGCTCCGAGGCGTCGCGCACCACCTCGGCCATCCGCCTGAGCTCCGCCGCGTCCACATCGGGATCGGACAGGGTCACGTCCACCTCGGTGCGCATCACCGCCAGCGGGGTGCGCAACTCGTGGGAGGCGTTGGCCACGAATCGTTGCTGAGCGGTGAAGGTCGCGCCAAGGCGGTCGAGCATCGCGTCGAAGGTGTCTGCCAGCTCGGCCACCTCGTCATCGGTACCCGTATAGTGAATCCGCTGATCAAGGGTCTCTCCGCCGAGCCGCTGCGCGGTCGCGGTCACCTGATGCAAAGGGCGCAAAGCCCGCCCGACCACCGCATAGGCTCCGGCCATGCCGACCACGGTGATCGCGGCGACGGCCAGCACACCCTTGGTCACCAGCTCGGTCTCCGCGCTGGCGACCGCCCTTTCCTGCCATTGGTGGAAGTCCACCCAGCCGCCCTCTTCCAGGCGCACCTGGGTGCCGTCGCCCAGCCGATCGCTGCGCCGCATGGCATCGGTCACCAGCAGCCAGCCCAGCAGGACCAGCAGCGAACCCGCGCCGGCCAGCAGCAGCGCGTTGAGCAACGTCACCCGCAGCCGGAGCGTGGGACGAAACCTGCGCCGCTTCACCTTCACGGCTCGACGATCCGATATCCGGCGCCGACCAGGGTTTCGATGAGCACCGGTTGCCCGATCTTCATCCGCAGCGTGCGCATGGTGACCCGGACGATGGTGGTGAACGGGTCGGTGTTGGCGTCCCAGACCCGGTCGAGCAGCTCCTCGGTGGAGACCACGGCGCCCCGGGCCCGCAACAGCTCCTCGAGCACCCCGAATTCCTTGTTGGTCAGTTCGATGAGGACACCTCCACGGGACACCGTGCGCTTGGCCGGGTCGAGCTCCAGATCGGCGACCCGGAGCACCGGCGGTGTCACCGGAGTGGCCCGCCGCCCTAAAGCATGCACCCGCGCCACAAGTTCATCGAAAGCAAAGGGTTTGGGCAGATAGTCGTCGGCCCCCAGGCGCAGGCCCTCCACCCGGTCGGCCACGCTGCCGCTCGCGGTCAGCATCAGCACCCGGGTCAGCGCGCCCGAGCTGACCAGCTCGGCGCAGAGCTGATCACCGTGCATCCCGGGCAGGTCACGGTCGAGCACGACCACGTCGTACCGGGTCACGAAGGCCATCTCGTGTCCCGTGCTGCCGTCATAGGCGACATCGACGGCGAGGCCATGCCGGCGCAACCCGCGCGCGATCGCGTCGGCGAGATGCCGCTCGTCTTCCACTACCAGCACTCGCATGGCTGGCAGGCTACGTCAGTCGCCAGATGCGCACCAAGTTCGAGCCCACCAGGCACGCCACGTTGGGTGCCGCGACGGTGCACTGGCGCAGCTCGTCGGTGTGCGCCAGGACGCCCAGGGTGCGCACCCCGTCGGCTTTCAGGATGCCGAAGTAGTCGAGCGTGTTCTGGTACGACCAGAGGTAGATCGGGCCTTTGCTGATGACGGGCAGGGGATCGTTGAACGCGAGATCGAGCAACGACCAGCCCTTCACCTCCAGCTCTTTGCCGGTTCGCGGCTCGAACATGCCCAGCGCCCGCATCGGGCCATCGCCTTGCGGGTAGCGGATTCCCAGCAGACCGATCTCGGTGCGCACGATGATGTCCCAGTCGCTGGCTTCGTAGACCTTCTTCCCGGAGGCCTTGTCGATCATGAAGTAGCCGGGGCCGTCCGCCTTGTAGTTGCACCAGACCTGTCCGCAGTCGATGGGGTCCTGCCGGAGGTCGTGCATGGAGTCGGGGTTCGGGTGCAGGGTGATGCCATCGAAGCTCAATTGCCGGCCGTCGTCGAAGAAGAACACGGCCCGGCCCCGGTCGTAGAAGAATCCGTTGGCGCCGATCAGCTCCGGGAAGGTGTACCTGTTGATCACCTCGCCGGTGTGCAGCTTGTGGTCGGTCAGCTCACCGGTTTCCCGGTCGAGGGTGGTGACGATGGACCGCTCCACGTTCACCGCTGGCCCGACCCTGCTCTGTGGCGTGGACCAGAGCGCCCGCCGGCCATCACGGCTGTAGACGGTAATGCCTGATTCGTTCAGCTGATCCGGCACCTCGCTTGGACCGCTGTACTGGTAGGCGATCAAAGCGTCCTCAAGAACATCTATGTAGCCGGTGATCCTCCACCGCACCTCGCCCGTGGCGATATCCACCGCCATCGACGCCTGCGGCGGTGGCAGGTTCATCTTGGCCGGACCGAGCGTGCCGTTCAGGATGACCATGTCATCGTCTCTGGCCAGGAAGACGTCGGACAGACCGGTCTGCACCTGCCAGCGGCGCTGGCCGCTGCCCATCACATAGGACGTGAGCCGGTCAGGCTCCGCGACAAGCAGCGAGTCACCTATGACCTCAAGTCTTGTCGCATCGTGTACCTCGAACTGCGCCACCAGCTGGATGCTGGCAACGGGCCGGGACCCGGCACTGCCCAATGTGGACAGAAGCACCAACACCGCACCAGCGGCCGCCCAAGGGCGCCAGCGCTTCCCGAAGCGGGAAGGACGCGGCGGCGGCTCCTCCAGGAGATCGAGGTCGCGATCCAGCTCAATGAAGATGTCCGGCACGCCGCCATTGTCACAGGCTCCGGCCCCCGCCGCAGCCCAGCCAACTCAACTGCGGGTGACGCTCGACAGCTCCGAAGCCGCGGGGGTGGTCAGGCTAGAGACCCACTTGGTGACCTGTTCGGTGATCTCCGGCGCGGTCAGCCCCAGCTCAGCCAGGATCTCCGCCCGGGTGCCATGGTCGATCCACTGCACCGGCACCCCGAGGTCGCGCAGGGGAACGTCGAGTTCGTTGTCGCGCAACAGCTTCGCCACCGCATCGCCGATGCCGCCGCTGCGGACGCCGTCCTCGATGGTCACCACCAGCTTGTGTTCGCTGGCCAGGCCCACCAGCTCGATCGGCACCGGCCGCACCCAGCGCGGATCGACCACGGTCACCCCGTAGCCACGCCTCGCCAGCTCGGCGGCCACCTGTACCGCGACGTGGGAGAACGCCCCCACGGAGACGAACAGGACGTCCTTTTGCTGCGTCTCGGCCAGCACATCGACTCCGCCGACCCGGCGCAGCGCGGGAAGCGCGGCCGGAACCGAGCCGGTGGGAAAGCGCACCACGGTCGGGCCGTCGTCGATGCCGACGGCTTCCCGCAAACAGGCGCGTAAGGTCTCGGCGTCACGCGGCGCGGCGACGCGCAGACCCGGTACCACCCCGAGGATGGACATGTCCCAAATGCCGTAATGGCTCGGCCCGTCCGGACCGGTGATGCCGGCGCGGTCGAGGACGAACGTCACCGGAAGCTTGTGCAGGGCCACATCCATGAGCACCTGGTCGAAGGCGCGGTTGAGGAAGGTCGCGTAGATGGCGACCACCGGGTGCAGGCCGGCCAGGGCCAGCCCGGCCGCGGAGGTCGTGGCGTGCTGCTCGGCGATGCCCACGTCGTAGGCGCGGTCGGGGTAAGCGGCGGCGAGCTTGTCGATGCCGGTCGACTCGGGCATGGCCGCGGTGATGCCGACCACATCGGGCCGCTCCCCGGCGATGGCCACCAGCTCGTCGGCGAAGACCTTCGTCCACTTTAGACTCGGGGCGGCCAGCTGCTTGCCGGTCTGCGGGTCGAAGGCCCCCGGCGCGTGCAGCCGGTCGGCCTCGTCCTGCTCGGCGGGCGCGTAGCCGTAGCCCTTGTGGGTCACCGCGTGCACGATGACCGGCCCGCCGTAGCGCTTGGCGCGCTGCAGGGCCGACTCCATCGCGGCCAGGTCGTGACCGTCGACCGGGCCCACATATTTGATGCCGAGATCCTCGAAGAGCGCCTGCGGGGCGACCGCGTCCTTGATGCCCTTCTTCACCGCGTGCAGCGCTTCGAAGAGCGGCTTGCCCACCAGCGGCGTCTTCTCCAGCGCCTCTTTGATCAGGTCGAGCACCTTCTCGTAGCCCGGGTTCAGCCGCAGCGCGGCGAGGTGATCGGCGAGCCCGCCGATGGTCGGGGCGTAGGAGCGGCCGTTGTCGTTGACGATGATGACCAGCCGGTTGCGGGAAGCGGCGATGTTGTTGAGCGCCTCCCAGCACATCCCGCCGGTGAGAGCCCCATCGCCGACCACCGCGACGACGTGACGCGACTCACCCCGCAGCGCGTAGGCCTTGGCCATGCCGTCGGCGTAGGACAGCGCGGTCGAGGCGTGGCAGTTCTCGACGAGATCGTGCTCACTCTCGGCCTGGTTCGGATAGCCGGTGAGACCACCACGCTGCTTGAGCTGGTCGAAGCCTTCCTGGCGACCGGTCACGATCTTGTGAACGTAGGCCTGGTGCCCGGTATCGAACAGGAAACGGTCGCTGGGGGAATCGAAGATGCGATGCATCGCCAGTGTCAGCTCGACTACGCCCAGGTTGGGGCCGATGTGACCGCCGGTTCTCGCCACCTTCGAGATCAGAAAGTCCCGGATCTCGGCGGCGAGCACAGTCATCTGGTCAGATGGCAGCTCCTTGAGATCCTCTGGTCCTCGAATAGTGCTCAGCAGCGTTGGTGGGCGGTGGCTCATAGCCGCAAAGTCTATCGGGAGGTTCAAGCAACGCTCGCGTCTCTCACACGATCTTCACCAAAAGTGCCACGCATTCCACGTGGTGGGTCTGCGGGAAGCAGTCGAAAGCGCGAATGTTCGTCAGCTCCCAGCCCTCCTCGCCGAAGGTCTTCAGATCGCGGGCCAGCGCGGCCGGGTCACAGGCAACATAGGCGATTGCTCTCGGGGCGAGCGCGGAGATCTTTCGCACCACCCGTGCTCCGGCACCTGTCCGCGGTGGGTCGAGCACGACGAGGTCGGCGCTTGGCAGTTTGGCCCGTTCGACGCTGGACTCGACGACCTGCACGGCATCGCCCAGACTGCGGCGCGCGGCCTTCACCCCCTCCCCCGCGGCCTCGACCATGGTCACCTGACAGCCCTGGGCCGCCAGCGCGGCGGCGAACAGCCCGGCGCCGCCATAAAGATCAAGGGCGGTCTCGCCGCTCTTGGGCGCCAGGAACTGGAGCACGCATTCGGCGAGCGTGTCGGCGGCGGCCGGGTGCACCTGCCAGAACGCGGTAGCCGCGAGGTCAAATCGGCGGCCCACAGCGAACTCGGAAATCCGTTGTCCCGCAACGATTTGCGCCTTACCTTCGGCCGGGGCCACCACATCCACCACGTCTGCGTCGGGCCACCGACGCTGGAGCACGTCCAGCTCCTGGATGCCTGGATGAGCGATGAGGCAGCGGTCGATCGGCACCACCTCGTTTGAGCGGTGCTTGAGCAGCCCCGGTCGATTCAAGGCATCTATGTGGTACCTGACCCGCGTGCGCCAGCCGAAGCCGTCATCGGGCAGCGCCTCCACCGTCACCTCGACATCGGGCAGGCCCCCGAGCCGGGCCAGCTGCTCCCGGACCACCGCCGTCTTCCAGGCGCGCTGCGCCGGTGCGGAGGCGTGCTGAAGATCGCAGCCGCCGCACAGATTCGGGCCGGAATAGGGGCACGGCGCGGCGACCCGATCCGGCGACGCGGTCAGGATCTCGATCGCGTCGGCGCGCAGATAGCCCTTGTGCAGCTCGGTGATCTCGGCCACCACCGCCTCGCCCGGCAGGGCATGGCGCACGAAAAGGACTATCCCTTCGTGGCGGGCGACACAGTGCCCGCCGTGGGCGGGCTTGCCCACCTCGACCCGGACCCGGTCTCCGACAACGAAATCCATCACTCCTCTTCCCCGGCGCGCGGCCCGCGCGACGGCGTCCGGGTCAGGTCGCGATCGAGCCTTTCGAGGTTCTTGCCCGCGCTGGAGTCCAGCTGCCACGGGACGCTGGTCACCATGACCCCCGGCTCGAACAGCAGCCGGCCCTTGATGCGCAGGGCGGACTGGTTGTGCAGCAGGTTCTCCCACCAGTGGCCCACGACGTACTCGGGGATGAAGACCGTCACCACGTCGCGGGGCGACTTGTTCCGCAACGACTTCACATAGTCGATGATAGGGCGCGAGATCTCCCGGTACGGGGAGTCGACGATGGTCAGCGGCACGTTCATCTCCCGCCGATCCCACTCGGCCTGCAGCGCGCGGGCATCGGCGGTGTCGACGTTGACGGTCAGCGCGGTCAGCGTGTCGGGCCGGGTCGCCCGTGCGTAGGCCACCGCCCGCAGGGTCGGCATGTGCACCTTGCTGACGAGGACGACGGCGTGGTTGCGGGCCGGCAGCACCGGCCGCTCCTCGGTCGGCGTCAGCTCACGCGCCACGTGGTCGTAGTGCTTGCGGATCGACACCATGATTGCATAGATGACCGCCATTGCCGCGATGGAGATCCAGGCGCCATGGGTGAATTTGGTCGCCAGCACCAGGACGAGCACGAACCCGGTCAATACTGCGCCGAAACCGTTGATGGCACGCGCTCTGACCATGCGGTTGCGGCGGGCCGGGTCGCGTTCGGTGCGCAGCAGCCTGTTCCAGTGGCGCAGCATGCCAATCTGAGAAAGCGTGAAGGAGACGAAAACGCCGACGATATAAAGCTGGATGAGCCGCGTGGTCTCGGCCCGAAAGGCGACTATCAACACGATCGCGGCCAGCGCCAGGAAGATGATGCCGTTGGAGAAGGCCAGCCGATCGCCGCGGGTGTGCAGCTGACGCGGCAGATATCTGTCCTGGGCGAGGATCGAGCCGAGCACCGGGAAACCGTTGAAGGCCGTGTTCGCGGCGAGCACGAGGATGAGCGCGGTCATGAAGATCACGAGATAGAAGCCGGGCTTGAAGTGATTGAAGATCACCTCTGCCAGCTGGGCGGTCACGGTCGGCTGCACATAGTCCGGCCCGGCGCCCACGATCTGCTCGGCGGGGTTCTCCACATATTGCATGCCGGTCTTGAGGCTGAGCGTGACGATGCACACCATCAGCGCAATGGAGATGGCGCCCAGAAGCAGGAGGGTGGTGGCCGCGTTCTTGCTCTTGGGGGGCTTGAAGGCTGGTACCCCATTGGAAATCGCCTCCACACCGGTAAGCGCGGCGCAGCCGGAGGAGAACGCCCGCACCAGCAGGAAGGCGAAGGCGAAGGTGGCGCCCACGCTGAGCCCGTGCTCGCCGACGATCTGCAGCCCCGCGCTTGGCGCGCGCAGATCGTCGCCCAGCACGAAGATGCGGAACATGCCCCACAGGATCAGCGAGACCATCGCCAGCATGAACAGATAGGTGGGCACCGCGAAAAGCCCGCCGGACTCCTTGACCCCGCGCAGGTTCAGCGCGGTCAGCAAGGCCACCAGGCCGACCGCGAAAAACATTTTGTGCTCACCGATGAAGCTGACCGCCGACCCCAGGTTCTCCACACCCGCGCTGACCGACACCGCCACCGTGAGCACATAGTCGACCAGAAGCGCGCTGGCGACCCCGAGCCCGGCCTTGGAACCCAGGTTGACGGTTGCCACCTCGTAGTCGCCGCCGCCCGACGGATAGGCGTGCACGTTCTGGCGATAGCTGGCCACCACGGTGGCCATGACCACGACCACCGCCGCGACCACCCACGGCGAGTAAGCAAAAGCCGCCGCCCCCGCGATCGACAGCGTCAGCAGAATCTCGCCAGGCGCATAGGCAACGCTGGATAGCGCGTCGGAAGCGAAGATCGGCAACGCGATGCGCTTGGGCAAAAGCGTGTGATGCAGCCGGTCGGAGCGAAACGGACGGCCGAGAAGCAGTCGCTTCAGCAGGGAGGTCGGGTTGGCCACACCTGGGAGCCTATGATGAGCCCGACACTGAGTGGGGGGCTGGGAGGGCCAAAGACGTGCACGTCGTGATTATGGGTTGTGGCCGGGTCGGCTCCACCCTGGCGCACCGGCTCGAGGCGAAAGGGCATCGGGTTTCGGTCATTGACCAGGACGCTGACGCGTTCCGCCGGCTTTCCGCCGAGTTCAGTGGGGTGACCGTGACCGGGGTCGGCTTCGATCGCGATGTGCTGATTCAAGCCGGAATCGAAAGCGCTGACGCGTTCGCCGCGGTCTCCAGCGGCGACAACTCAAACATCATCTCAGCCCGGCTGGCGCGGGAAACCTTTGGCGTGCAAAGGGTAGTGGCCCGCATCTATGACCAGCGGCGCGCGGAAGTGTATGAGCGCCTTGGCATTCCGACCGTCGCCACCGTCCGCTGGACAGCCGACCGCATTGTGCGCCATCTGGTTCCCGAGGGCGCCGCAGAGCTGTGGCGCGATCCCACCAGCATGGTGGCCATCGTCGAGGTGCCGTTCGACCCGGGCTGGGTCGGCCATTCATTGTCCGAATTGGAAACTGCGTGCGGCACGCGCGCCGCCTACGTCATGCGTTTCGGCATCGGCGTGCTGCCCACCGCTTCCACCGTGATCCAAGACGGTGACCAGCTCTTCATGCTCGTCACCGACGAGATCGCCAAGCCCGTCGCCACCGTGGCCGCCACGGCTCCGGTCTCCTCCTAACGGCTCGCGGAAAGGAAAGTCAGATGCGCGTCGCCATTGCCGGAGCTGGAAACGTGGGCCGATCCATCGCCCAGGAGCTCATCGAGAACGGTCACCAGGTCATGCTGCTGGAGCGGCAGCCGAAGATGCTTCGCCACGAGCGGGTGCCGCAGGCCGAGTGGGTCCTTGCCGACGCCTGCGAGCTGGCCAGCCTGCACGAGGTCGACCTGGCCGCCTGCGACGTCGTCGTCGCCGCGACCGGCGACGACAAGGTGAACCTCGTCGTCTCGCTGCTGGCCAAGACCGAGTTCGCGGTGCCGCGCGTGGTGGCCCGGGTCAACCGGGCCGAGAACGAATGGCTTTTCACCGAGCAGTGGGGCGTGGATGTCTCGGTCAGCAAGCCGCGTCTGATGGCGGCACTGGTCGAGGAAGCGGTGACCGTGGGCGACCTGGTCCGTCTGATGACCTTCCGCCAGGGCGAGGCGAACCTGGTCGAGATCACGCTGCCCCACGACGCGCCGCACGTGGGTCAGCCGGTGAGGGAGATTCCGCTTCCGCCCGACAGCGCGCTGGTGGCCATCGTGCGCGGCAGGCGCGTGCTGGCCCCCACCCCGGATGACCCGGTGGAGGCCGGCGATGAGCTGATCTTCGTCTGTACCGCGGACGTCGAGGAACAGGTGCGCTCGGTGGTGCTGGGTGCTGACAGCGTGGAGAAGACCCGGTCCAAGCGGCCTAGGTAGCCAGCTGCTGTTCCTCCTGGCGGCGCACCCGCCGCACGGCCCAGATCGTGATCGCCAGCAGCAGCGCGAAAGGCGGATAGCTCAGCGCTATCCGGGAAACTCCCAGCGCGGTCTCGTAATGCGCGAGATACAGCGAGCCCTGGATGAGGAACTTCACGAAGAACACGGCCGCCCACAGCGCGGTCAGCCAGGTGAAGGTGCGCTTGAGCTTCTCCTCGGCGCGCCAGTCGCCCTTGCCCTCATTGGCCACCACCGTCCAGATCCAGCCGACGAGCGGGTGGCCGACGAGGGTCGAGCCGAGCAGCAGCACGACATAGCCAAGGGTGATGAAGATGCCGGGCAGATAGAAGTCACGCTGCTCGCCGGAATTCCACGCCAGATAGGCGCCCAGCGCGATGCCGAACAGGCCGTTCACCGCGAACCTGATGCTTTGCTTGCGGGCAAACCGCAGCACCGCGATCGTCAGAGCCACCGCGACCGCGGCCCCGATCGCCCACTGCAGGACGAATCGCGAGTCAGCCGGATCGGAGTAGATCTCGCCCAGCACCACGTTCACCAGCACGAACACGGCTACCGGAACACCGGACTCCACCAGGCCACGCCAGCCACCGAGCTGCTGCGCCATCTGCTCGGCGAACGGGGGAAGTTCCTCTGTATCAGGCTTCATCTGTGGGCTTCCAGCTCGTAGTGCGGGTTATAGATGACCTTGCGTCCATCCCGCAACGCCACCCGGCCCTTGGCGAACAACGCCCGGCCGGGCTCGATGCCGGAGATCTGACGACGGCCGAGGAACACCAGGGTGATCACATCGGTGCCGTCGTAGAGATCGGCTTCAAGGGTAGGCAGGTTGGTGCGCGGTGTATAGACGACCGTGCGAAGTCTACCCGCGACTGTCACCAGCTCCCCACGCTTGACGGTATCGGCGCACGCGCACCCCGCCCGCTCGCTGTCTCGCCGCAGATCCTCAGACTCAAGCTCCTGCTCACTTGCGGTGAGCCGATGTAACAAGCTCCGCAGTCCAGAGCGAGGTCGGACTTCGTCGGCGGCCATACCCCCAGCCTAATCCCGGCGCGGGCGTGGCGACGGCTTGCGCCTCGGCACCTGCTCGAATGCGGGTTCCTCGGGCTGCGGACCGCCTTGCACCTCGGCCTGTGCCGGCAGGTTCAGCGGAAGTGCCTCCCGGGTCGGGCGGGCCTGGTCATCGCGGCGCACCACCAGGCCGGCCAGGCACTCGTTGAGCGGGCCGCCCAGCGCCGGATCCACCGCCGCCGGGCCTTGGAACACGGCTCGCACCATCCACCGCGGGCCGTCGATCCCGATGAACCTCAAATCATCAAAGCCGTTTTGGGTACGAAGCCGCGCCCGCAGCTCCATCCCCCACCGCCCCGGGGTCTCCTCAGCGCCGACCCCATCGTCAAACAGCGACTTGCGGATCTCGGCGCGGACCTCGTCCCACAGTCCGCCGGATCGCGGCGCGGCGAAGGCGCCCAGCTGCAGCGCGTTGGACCCGTGCGCGAGCACGATCTGCTGGATCGCCCCGTCCTCACCGGCCTGGAGCCGGATTTCGATGCCGTCGATGCCCGGAATCAGGAGGCTGCCCAGGTCGACCCGCTCGCCGTCGGGCGCTTCCGCGAAGTCGTAGGGGCCGGAGTCCAGCACCGGCTCGGGCGCCTTGACGGAGACAGCTGGCGCGGCCGAAGGCGCGTCGCCGAACTCGTCGGTGAGGTTCAGCTCCGCCAGCATCGCTTCGCGCTGCTGCCGGCGCTTCTCCGCCGGCGACAGCGTGGCGGTGGCACGCGGCTCATCCGCTCTGGCGTGTCGTCCCGCACGCGAGCGTCGCGAGAAGATCACTTGGTCCTCCTTCAGCTACCGGTCGAACCGTGTCCGCCGGTACCCCTCACGGAGTCGGGCAATTGCTCGACGCCGTGGAAGTGTGCCCGCTCAACACGCTGCACGACAAGTTGCGCTATCCGGTCCCCGCGCACGATCTTGGCGGGCGCGGACCGGTCATGATTCACCAGGTTCACGAGGATCTCCCCACGGTACCCGGCGTCCACCGTGCCCGGCGCGTTGAGCACCGTCAGGCCCTTTTTCACCGCCAACCCCGAGCGGGGGTGCACCAGGCCCACAAACCCGTCCGGCAGCCCGATGGCCACCCCTGTACGCACCAGCTTGCGCTCCCCCGGCCCGATGACCGCATCCTCGGCCGCGTAAAGGTCCGCACCCGCGTCGCCCGGGTGGGCGTAGGCGGGCAGCGGAAGGTCTGGATCCAGCTGATGCACGGGCACGATGACAGCGTCTGCCTCATGGGCGGTCACGGTTACCTCCGGGGAGATGGGGGCTCTGAGATCAAGTCGCGGGCCAGCACCCTATCCTCAGGTGCGTGACGCACCCTGGCAACGTGGCCGCTAAAGGCACAACGGCCGCCGACCGCTACACGGAACGGCTGAACGTCCCGTGGTGGATGTGGCTGCCCACCGCGGCCGTGGCCGCTGTGCTCGCGGCCGAGGTCGGCTTGGGCGCACCGGGCGTGCGCAGCTGGCTTCCGCTGGCGCTGCTCATCCCGCTGTCACTGGTGTCGCTGTGGTGGCTGGGCAGGATCCGGGTCTCGGTCGGCGAGGCGGAGCTCCAGGTCGACGACGCCCATCTGCCGCTGGAGGTGATCGCCGACGCCATCGCGCTCACCCCGGAGGACAAGCGTCTTCTGATGGGGCAGGCGTCGGACCCGCTGGCCTTCGTGATCCAGCGGCCCTGGATCGCCGGCGCCGTCCAGGTCGTGCTCGACGACCCGGCCGACCCGACGCCCTACTGGCTGATCAGCACACGTCACCCGGAAGAGATGGCCCAGGCGCTACTCAGCGGGCGGGAGCGCCGGCTTGCCGTGACGCAGCCTTAGGTCGCGCGACACTTCCTCGCCGAGTCGCTTGGTGGCTCGCTGATTGAGGAAACTGGCCACCGCCGCCCCGGTGAGCAGCGGGCCCAGCGTGGTGAGGTTGCGCCCGAACCGCTTGAGCAGCATGTCTCGCATCTGCTTGCGGGTGGCCGTGCTCAGGACCGTTGCCAGCCCACTGCCGGGCAGCATGGGGTTCACCCCGCGACGCGAGGACCAGCCCTGCATCAGGCTCACCGCCTTCTGGCTGCCTGAACCGGGAATGGTGTGGCCATAGACCTCGTGCAGCTCGCCGATGAGCTTCATCTCGATGGCCACCACCGCAACTGTCTCGGTGGCCAGCAACACCGGCGTCGTCAGGAGCATCGGCGGCGCCGCCCACTCCACGGAGGCGAGGCCACCGCCTGCCGCGCCCACACTCGCGGTGGCGCGGGCCGCGTTGCGGATGAGCCGCTCGGCGAGCGCCTCACCCTCCAGCCCGGGATAGTGGGCGCGCAGGACCTCGATCGTCCGAACAGGAACGTGCGGGGCAAGATCGGAAACCGCGTCGGCGATCCACTGCATCGCTTTCCGCGGCTGGAAAAGCTGGCCCACCCCGCGCTGCTTCAGCCCACCCACCAGGCGTGCCAGCAGGCGGGCACGGCTCGCTTTGTCCATCTCGGACTCAGCGAGACCCGCAACCGCCAGCGCCAGATCGTCCTTTCGGTCCTCTTTAGACTCGTCGGCCGTCATGCACCCATCTCACCGCATGCCCGGCCTCGGGCGCAAAGATGCTGATGATCATGCACACTCACGGCAGATCAACTCGCCGTTGCGCTCGACCGCGAGCTGGCTGCGGTGGTGCACTAGGAAGCAGCGTGAGCAGCGGAACTCATCGGCCTGCATGGGCAAAACCTTGACGGTCAACTCCTCGTCGGCAAGATCGCCGCCGGGCAGCTCGAAGTTCTCGGCGACCTCGGTCTCGTCCACGTCCACGCTGCCCGACTGCGAGTCAACACGCCTGGCCTTAAGCTCCTCCAGGCTGTCCTCGCCGAGCTCGACCTCGTCCCGGCGTGGGGCGTCGTAGTCGGTAGCCATTTTTGTCACACTCCCAATATCTGTCTTACCCCAACGAGCGCGGTACTTTAGCGCGTCCGTGTGGGAGTTGTACGCCAACGGGTGGCAATTTGTTCCCGATGTGACCGAGCCGACAGCTCGGGCGAGACAAAGGTAGGGGTAGCTAACCGCCGATCACGTTCGGCGCGCCGGAGATTCGGCGCAATGCTCGGCAGATTTTGCCAGCCCCCATTCGTGGGTCGCACTCCGCTCCCTGTACTCGAGGCGATAACCTGCTCGCGACGGGTCGGGGATAAGGGGCGCTGCGCACATGCACATGACGCGAATTCGGGCACTAGCGGTTGTCGGGACTTTGGCGGTCGCGGCAGTTGTGCTGGTGGTCATCACCCTGTCCAAAGACACTCAGAACAGCGGCGCTGCGGCTGAGCAGTGCAAGCCCGGACACGTTCCGGTCAGCTTGACGATGCCGGATGAGCCCGCTGTAAACATCAATGTCTATAACGCGACTCAGACCCAGGGCCTCGGCGCCAGCGTTGCCGCCGACTTCCGTAACCGGAAGTTCAATGTCGCCAAAGTCGAAGGCGAGAAGGTAAACGGCCAGGATACCTACCATCCGGACGTAGTGGCGATTATTCGCTATGGGCCGAAAACGGTCGGCGCCGCTCATTTGGTACGGGCCTACTTCCTCACCGACGCGAGGATGCAGTTCGATCTTAAGCGCGATGACGACGTGATCGACGTGGTCATCGGCGGCAAATACAAGACGCTGGCCACGCCGACCGAGATGCGCCAAGCGGTCGCGCTGTTGGGTCATCCCACGCTTCCGCCGGGTACCTGCGAAAAGCCGGAGTAGACCGGAGAACCCTCACGGGCCACCGGCCGCATCCAGCTCCACCAGGAGTTCGTGCAGTGGCCCGTGCAGGGCCGGTGGCGCCGCCAGCACCAGGTCGGGGCCGGCCGCAGCGCCGGACAGGCCGGTCACCAGCAGGCCCGACTCGCGAGCGATGAGCCCGCCCGCGGCCAGATCCCAAGCCGCCAAGCCCTTTTCGTAGTAAGCGTCAACGTTTCCCTGCGCGGCGGCGCACAGATCGAGCGCGGCCGCTCCCATCCGGCGGATGTCGCGAATGTGTGGCAGCAGCGCGGCGACCACCCGCCCCTGATGCGCCCGGCGTTGCGCCGCATAGGCAAACCCGGTCGCCACCAAAGCCCGTTCCAGCCCGGTGGCGGCCGAGCCGGTCAGCCGGGTCTGGCCCTGCCACGCCCCGCGGCCCAACGCGGCCGTCCAGACCGTGCCCGTCGCCGCGTTCTGCACCACGCCGGCGACCACCTCCGAATCCACCTCGGCCGCAATGGATACGGCGTACTGTGGCAATCCATAGAGATAGTTCACTGTCCCGTCGATCGGATCGACGATCCAGCGCACCTGCCCGGCCACCACCTCTCCGTCGTCCCCAAACTCCTCACCGAGGATGGCGTCGCCCGGCCGGACGGCCCGCAAAGCGGCCACCACCTGCTGTTCGACCGCGCGATCGGCCGCCGTTACCACGTCGGTGATGGTGCTCTTCGTATCGATCTGAGTGATTGCCTTTGCCCGCATTCGGTACGCTGTCGCAGCCGCATCGGCCGCCACCGCGATCGCGATTTCCAACAGCTCGCTTTCGTTCACACCCACGCTTGTCATCCTTTCAAAGCGGATCCGGCGTGCGCGCCGAGATGATCGTCGAATGCGGCGCTACAATTCACGCCTGCCACGTGCCAACGCACAAATCCGATTCGCCTCCGGAAGGTCATCCGTGACTGAAGCCCGCCAGATCGGCGTCGACGTACGCTCGCTCACCGACATGCTGATCGCCCAAGCCTCCTTCAGCGGCGGCCGATTGACCCCGGCTGAGTTGGCGAGTTCGGTTGAGGCCGCCGCGGTTAGCCCGGCAGAGACGAAGAAATTGCTGCGCGCCCTTTTGGAGGCCGGCGTGACCGTAGAGGTGGACGACTCGTCCCACAACCGCCGCAAGGTGGCCGCCGCACGCGCGGCGACCCCAGCGTCCAAGGCCACCACCGCCAAGACATCCAAGGCGCCCGCGGCGCCCAAACAGAAGGCGGATGTGGCCTCGCCCAAGCAGACCGATGCGACCATCACCGAGCTCGAACCGCATAACAAGCCCGCCAAGGCGGTAAAGGCGGCGACCAAGACAGGTGGCCCCGGCGACGACACGTCCGCCGAAACCGCCATCGAGGGCGCCGTAGCCGACTCGGCCGACACCATCGGCGATACCGCCACCGAGGCGGGCGCCGGCAAGGCGGTCAAGGCACCGGCCAAGAAGGCGGCCAAAGCCCCGGCCAAGAAGGCGGCCCCGGCCAAGGCCGCCAAAGCTGCCAAGGCCGCGGTCAAAACCGACGCGCCCGAAGCGGGCAAGGCCGAGAAGGCGCCGAAGACCGATCCCGACGGACCCGACGGGCCGGAGCTCGAGGTCGAAGACCTCGCGGCCGAGCTGGAGGACGTGGTCGTCGAGGACGCCCCGGAGCTGGTACAGGCGGCCGAGGCCGACGCGCAGCAGTCCGACGACTTCGAGTGGGACGCCGAGGAATCCGAGGCGCTCAAGCAGGCCCGCAAGGACGCCGAGCTGACCGCTTCCGCCGACTCGGTTCGCGCCTACCTCAAGCAGATCGGCAAGGTGCCTCTGCTCAACGCGGAGCAGGAGGTCGAGCTCGCCAAGCGGATCGAAGCCGGTCTCTACGCTTCGGAGCGGCTGCGTGCCGCCGACGAAGAGGGCCTGGAGCTGACCCGCGACATGCAGCGAGACCTGCTCTGGGTTTCGCGCGACGGCGAGCGGGCCAAGAACCACCTGCTGGAGGCCAACCTTCGCCTGGTCGTGTCGCTCGCCAAGCGGTACACGGGAAGGGGTATGGCCTTCCTGGACCTCATCCAGGAGGGCAACCTGGGCCTTATCCGTGCGGTCGAGAAG
>NZ_BONY01000119.1 GCF_016862955.1 Rhizocola hellebori
GGCAAGCTTTGAGCAAGCTTGCCGAGCCGCCATTTCGGTAGTGCGTCAGCCGACCTGCGGTACGCCGTTCACCTTCAAGGTGTATGGCGCGTATTGAGCAAACTGCTCGGTCGGCTCGTCGTAGGCCACCACGGCCACCACGGTCGGGAAGATCAGCAGCGGCGCCAGCTGCAGCAGGTTGAGCGACAGGTTGTTGCGCCCGTTGAACTCCAGCTGCCAGGCGATGCCGTGCTGCTCGTCGAGACCGATGAGGCGGACGTTCCAGTTGTTGACGGCCACCGGGTGGATCTCACTTGGCGAGTCGAACGGCGCCAAGCTCGAGCCATCGCTGATCGAAGTGCCGCCGACGGTGATGTCGTCGAGCAGAAGCCCGCCCTCGTTGACGCCGCCGTCGCTGACATAGCGGAAGCCGAGCAACACGGTCTGGCCCGCGTAAGCCGCCAGATCGAAGGTGTGCGCCTCGAATCCCACGGTCGTCCCGTTCAGCGCCGGGCCGAACGGCCCATCGACCGTCTTGTCACCGGCGATGGCGGTGTAGCTCGCGCCGCCGTCGGTGGAGACGATGATGTAGCCGTAGTCGAAGCCGAACTCCGCGCCGTACTTGGCGTTGAAGCGAAGCTTCGGATCGGCCGCCGGAACGGCCACCGACGTGACCGCGGCCGCGTCGATGTTGTTGCCGTTGCCCGACCACAGCACCGGGTTACCCGGACGGTCCGGGTCGTCGTTGACAACTGTCCAGGCCAATGGCACCGGCGGAAGCGTTGCCGCCCCGGCGAAGCGCAGCGACCTGAGGTCATGTCCGCTGAGCACCTGCCCGGATCCGTTCTTCAGCTGTACGAAGTCCGCACCGTTGGGCGCGGCCCCCGGGGTGGCCGAAGTGGTCGGGTTGGCCAGGTTCACCGTCGAACGCAGGCTCGGCGTGGTGACCCGGTTCTTGGGGACACCCAGCATGACTCCGTGGGAGCCGCCGACAATCTTGTCGACCAGGGTCATCGTCTGGTGATCATGGATGACCTTGTACATGTCGGAAACGCCCTCGGCCTCCAGCGCCGCGTCGAGGCTGGCCAGCCCCTGGTGGTCGCCGTCGCGGTGCAGGCGGGACATGAAGTCCGCGCCGTACCGGTCGAAGAGGAACAACATGAACGAGTAGGCGTTGCCGTAGTCGGCCAGGATCGCGTTGGGATTCGGGCTCTCGCCCCACAGTGTGAGCGAGTTTTCCGGACCCCCACAGTCACGCGGGTTGGTGTTGAACGGCGTCTGCACTATCCCAAAACCTTGGTAGCAGTACAGGTGGCTGTCCGCACCGCGATCGAAGACCGTGGCCTGCCCGTTGACGTAGCCGGTGAGGGTTTGCGCGAAGTCCGACAACCCCTCGTTGATCCAGGCGCCCTCAAACGGGTCGGTGTACGAGTGGGCGAGGTGCTGCCACTCGTGCGCGAAGGTGCTCTCGTAGAGGAACGGGCGGGCGGCGCGGCTGGTGCACAGGTCGGCCGTCGGCTCGTCGGGCGGGTTCGCCCCGGTGCGGTGTGCCCAGTCGAAAGCGTCGACCGTCATCACGTTGCGGTCGAACAGCTCGTTGAACTGGGACGAGAAGAACCCGGCGATGTAGGTCGGTGCCGCCGGGAACTGGTAGAAGTTGTCGTCACGCACGTTGTCGACGAGCGTGACTGTCTTGTTGCCACCGCCGGTGTAGACGCCGCCGTTGCCGTTGGCGTCGGGGCCGAGGATGGAGTTGGTGCCGTCCCGGTCGGGCGGCGTGCTGAAGGCGGCCGTCTCCTTCGGGTACATGTTGTTGTCGAACTCGTTGATCAGGCTGGCCACCTGAGCGTCGGTGATGACCGTCGACGTCGGAATCTGCAGCCGGCAGTCACCGGCCGGGAAGGCGATGTCGTTGGCCACCCAGACTTCGATGTTGTTGCCGACCCCACGCAACGTGTAGTTCTTGCGGTAGAGCCGGCCCAGGAAGTCGTCAAGCCCGAGCCATTGGCGCACTGTGCCAACAGGCGGCGTTTCAGCGGCGACCCTCGCTCCGCCCCGAGCTGCCGACGGCTGGTACTTGATCGGGGTCTGCACCGGCTTGCCGTCCAGGGTGAAGTCCTTGCGGGACAGCTCACGGACGTCACTTGCCGGGCCGACCGCGGCCGAGGGTGTCGCGGGCTGAGCCGCCAGCGGTGATGCCGAACCCACCACCACCAACGACGGCAGGATGAGCATGGTTGCCACCACTGCCCTGACCCGATTACGTGCCATGGAACCTCCTTGGATGTTTCGATGGCTGACGTGAATCGGCGCCAGAGTACCTCCAACGAACGTCGAAATTAGCCATGCAAGTGGGTGGATACGCTCAACGGTTAAGATTTTTACAACGATGCGAAAGGCCCGGTTCACCAACGAACCGGGCCTTTCTCCAGTAACTAGTGAACCGCGGTGAGCACCGGCTGCTCGCTCTGATCAACACGCTCGATCTTGCGGCGAGGCAGGAACAGCGCCGGGATGATGCACAGCACGATAAGCACCAAGGCAATCGTGTAGGTGCTGCCGAACGCGCTCGCCAGGGCCGACTGACCCTCGGCCAGCACCCCCGGCGGCACCGCCTCGGCCGGGATGGCGCCCTGCTTGACGCCGAAATAGGTTGAGGCAGCCGGGCTTTCCAGCACCTGGTTGGTGAGGATCACCGACATGACCGCGGTGCCGATCGAGCCCGCCGCCTGCTGAATGATGTTCATCATGGTGGAGCCGCGCGCGATCTGGTGGTCCACCAGGCTCGCCAGCGCGGCCGACATGATCGGCATCATGGTGACGCCCATGCCCATGCCCATCACGAACAGGCCACCTAGCAGCAGCGGGAAAGGCGTGTCCGCGCCGACCTGGGTGTAGACGCCCAAGCCGAGCGCGATGACCAGGATGCCGGCGAGCACCAGCTTGCCGGGCCCCATCTTGTCGGTGAGCTTGCCGCCGATCGGCATCGTCAGCATGGCGCCCAAGCCCTGTGGCGCCAGCAGAAGGCCGGTGGTCAGGGTGCCCTCACCCCGTACCTGGAGAAAATAACTGGGCAAAAGCAGCATGCTGCCCATGAAGGCCACCGAGAACAGCGTCATCGTCACGACCGCGATGGTGAGGTTGCGGTTCTTGAACAGGCTGAGGTCGATGAGGGCATGCTCCTTGCCCAGGGCGTGGAAGACGAACCCGACCACCAGCGCCAAGCCGACCAGGCCGGGAATGAGCACCTTGGCCGCGACGACCTTGCCCTCCCCCGGGATCGACGAAACGCCATAGAGGAACAGGGCCAGACCCGGCGAAAGCAGCAGCATTCCCAGGAAGTCGAACGACTCCGACGGATGCGGCGCATCCGAGGGCAGCACCTTGAGGGCGAACAGGAAAGCGATGACGCCGATCGGCAGGTTGATCAGGAAGATCCAGTGCCAGCTGACGGTCTCGATGAGCCAGCCGCCCAGGATCGGGCCGCCGATCGGGCCGAGCAGCATCGGCACGCCGAGAACCGCCATCACCCGGCCGACCCGGTCGGGACCGGCGGCGCGGGTCATGATGGTCATGCCCAGCGGCATGAGCATGCCGCCGCCAAGGCCCTGCAGGGCGCGGAAGGCGATCAGGGGGCCGATGTCCCAAGCCATGCTGCACAGCACCGAGCCGCCGACGAAAAGCACCAGCGAGGTGAGGTAGAGCCGTTTGGTGCCGAACCGATCGGCGGCCCAGCCGGTGACCGGAATGACGGTGGCCAGGGCAAGGGTGTAGGCGGTCATGGTCCAGGCGACGGTCGCGTAGGTCGCGTTGAACTCTTTTTGGAAGGTCGGCAGCGCGACGCTGACAACGGTGACGTCGAGGATCGCCATGATGGCGCCCAACACCACCACGCCGGCGATCTTCAGGACACCGCTGTCGAGCTTGTCGCTGGCGGCATCCGGCCGGGTGGCTGAGGTCATGCCTTCTCCTCTTTCTCTGGTACCGGTATTCGCAGCCGATCGTGTCAAAGACGCTTCCGGTTCGGCGTCCCAGCGTGCCCGAAGTCACAGTTGTTGAGGAAACTTCCAGCTGTCTACATTGGACGGTTCCGATAGTTTCGGAAACCGTCCCGATAGGTGGGAAGTGATAACGGGAACGTCACATTCGCGGCACAGTGTTCGCGAGCGCAGCGACGGGCTCGGCCGAATCCGACCTCCGCCTGGAGCGTGAGCCGTGCGCGCAGTAGCCCCTCCTCCACCGTGGCTCCTCTTCCCCGGCCTCGACAAGGTCCAGCTGATCCACCTGCGCGACACGCAGCGACCCGCCCCGGGCTGGGCCGGGCTGGCCCACTTTCCCGCCGTTTGGTCCGAAGTGCCGCACAGCCGCATCCAAACGAGCCTGCAGTCCTTCGTTTCCTACCACCGAGCGGGCCAGCCAACGGCGAATTACCACTACGCGGCGCTGCCCGCCGCCGACCCGGCGGCCCGCGTCATCGCCCAGGTGAACCTAGGCCCGCGCCGCGTGTCGGTCCTGCCGGCCGCCTGCGGCTACGAGGCCCGCTGGACGGCCGGCGACATCTGGCACCGCATCAGCGGCGGCCCGGTCGATCTGGGCGGATTCATGGAGCTTGTCCACCAGCTCCGGCTCACCTGAGTCAGCCCAGCCGCACCTTCACCCCGCCGGAGAAGGCCGAATCGTGCAGCTCGACCGCAAGCAGCTTGGCGCCCTTGCCGATGTCGAAAACCACGTCGGCGGTGATGGCGTTGCCGGGGTTGATTTCGTTGAGAAAGGCTTCGCTCTGGTCGTTGGCGTAGAGGCTCGCCGCGCCATCGGAGCTGTATTTTGTGTTCTCCTCGCCAAAAGCTTGCTGGTTGCCGAAGTCAAAGGTGCGAGCCTCCTTTCCAATGTTCTTGACCTGCAGGTTCACCAGACAGAACTGTCCCTGAGCGGTCTTGCTCAGGTAGTCACTACCCACTTTGGACTCGCCGCACCGGACACTGTGCACGGTGAACTCGAACAGCCCATCCCGCACCGGAACGCCGAGCGTCGCCACGGACACCCTGCCGTTCGCCTCTTCGGCCGCGCGAGTGTCGCCGGAATCGCCCGTGACATAGGCGACTAGACCACCGCCGCAGCAAATCATCACGAGTGCTCCGGCGATGCCGAGCATTGTCCATCTGATTTTGAGTCTGGCCATGGGGGGCACCTCCGGCATCGGGCCGTTTCCCCAAATCCGGATGAAATCAGCCTAGGTAAAGAACAGGCCCCACACCAGCCGGTCCACCGTCTGAGTGACGAGCCCCAACACCTGCGCCGAAGTCAGGAATTGAGTTGCCAGATCGTGAAGTTCAGGGCCGAAGCGAAAGTCACCCATGCCCAATAGGGCACCAGCATCCACGCCGCCACGCGTGACACGCGCGAGAAAAGCAGGATGGTCACGCCAATCAGGATCCACAGCGCGACTATGTCGGCGAATGCCAGCCCGAAGAGGTCGCCGCCGAAGAAGAGCGGCGTCCAAATCGCGTTGAGAGCCAGCTGGGCGGCGTACACGGCAATCTGTTTACCAAAGCCAACTCTCCGCCATACCAGCCATCCGGAAATGGCGATCATCGCGTACAGTACCGTCCACACCGGCCCGAAAAGCCATGACGGCGGTGCCCAATCAGGCTGCTGAAGTGTGTTGTACTGCTCGGCCGTTCCGGTGACAGCGACTACGCCGATGGCGGCGGTGGCAATGACAGCGACGAAGAAGGCGGCTAGACCCCACCAATTCGAGCGCTCTTGCGGCCGGTGAGCCAAATCAGCAGTCATGGCGTTAACCCTTCCCGCGAATGGGAGGGTCGAAACCCAGCCAGCGCTTGACATATTGACCTTCGGCGTCGAAACGCTGTGCCTGCCGGGCCGGGCTGAACTTGCGGTAGGGCTTGGTATCCGTCCCCGTCCCGGCCACCCATTGCCAATTGCCGTAGTTGTTGGCCACATCGGCGTCGACCAGGTGGCGCATGAACCAGTCCGCGCCTGCCCGCCAATCCAGCCCCATGCTCTTGGTGAGATACGAGGCGGTGATCAGGCGGGCCCGGTTGTGCATCCAGCCCTGTGCCAGCAGCTGGCGCATGCCGGCGTCAACGATGTCGACCCCGGTGTGGCCGGTTTGCCACGCCTGCAAGGCTTCTTCGTCATCGTGCCACTGCTCTACCGCGCCGGCGCGGTAAGCCTTGCGCGCCATGGCCGGGAAGGTGGCCAGGAGCTGATGGTAGAAGTCGCGCCAGCACAGCTGCCGCACAAATGCGTCGTGCAGACCGGCGGTGGCCAGCTCAAGCGGGGAAAGACAACCGAAATGCAAATAGGGACTCAGCCGCGAGGTGCGGTCGCCCGCCAAATCATCATGATGTTCGGCGTAGCCGTCGCTCAGCGGCCGCCACTTCTTGAGCCTCTTGAGCGCCGCGGTCTCCCCGCCGGTCCATTCCGGAACCGAAGGCAGCGCCTCGATCTGGCCCGCCGACAGTCCTTCGGGAACCGCGATCCGCTTCGGCGTGGGTGCTATGGAACGCCAGCGATGCGATTGCCACGCCCGGAAATACGGCGTGAACACTTTGTATTGGTCCCCTCCGGTGGTCGGTTTGATTTCTCCGGCGGGTACCACGGTCACGCCCGGCAAAGCCTTGACCATCAACCGTTCCGACTCCAGCCCGCGCTGCCGTGCCCGCGCATAGGCACTCACGTCGGCCATCATCGCCACGCCGGTCGCGTCGACCTGCCGCGCCATCTTCACTGTTTCGGCGACCGGGTCGCCGTGCCGGATCACGAGGTCGCCCCCTTTCCCGCGCAACGACTCACGCAGGTCGGCCAGGGACTCCAGCAGGAAGCGCTCGCGGTTGGGCGGCACGGAAAGGGCCGGATCGCGCACGAACAGCGGCACCACCCTGTCCGCTGTCGTACATGCCAGGCTGAGCGCAGGATTGTCCCGGACACGAAGATCCCGGGTAAAAAGCATGACCACAGTGCGCATCTTCGACTCGCTCCGACTCACCTATCGACGCAACTTCACTCTAAGGTACCCTCCGATTGTGGAAAGTGACGGCTTGAGCCCCGGCGCGGTCTCGCGCCGCCTCGGCATAGCCGTCACCACCCTGCGCACCTGGCATCAGCGCTACGGCCTGGGCCCGAGCGGGCACGCGCACGGCAGCCACCGCCGATACAACGCCGAAGACCTCGTCCGGCTCGAGACCATGCGCCGGCTCACCAGCGAAGGCGTGCCCGCCGCGGAAGCCGCGAGAATCGCCCGAACCGGTGACGTCGATTCGGTGCGCACGGCCCGGGCCGGTGGCGGCCACGCGATTCCGGTGGGCCGGGCCGGCCCGCAGGCTCGTGGCCTCGCCCGCGCCGCCACCCGCCTGGACATGCCCACCGTGCGTTCGATCGTCGCCGCCGCCGTGGCCGAACACGGCGTGGTCGCCGCGTGGACAGAGCTGCTGGTGCCGGTTCTGGTCGGGATAGGCAAACGACACGAGGCCACACAACGCCTGATCGACGTGGAACACCTGCTTTCCCGTTGCGTGGCAGAGGTTCTCGGCTCTGTCCCCCGGCCCGCGGCCGGCTCCGCCAGCACCGTGCTGCTCGCCTGCGCCGACGAGGAACAGCACAGCCTGCCCCTGGAAGCCCTCGCCGCAGCCCTCGCCGAACGCGGCGTGGGCTGCCACCTGCTAGGCGCCAGAGTCCCGCTCGACGCGCTGCTCGACGCCGTGCGCCGTACCGGCCCAGCCATGGTGGTCCTTTGGTCGCAAACCTCGCAAACCGCGGACACCGCCCAACTCTCAGCCCTCCTCGACCTGCCCCACCGCCCAGCCCTGGTGGTTGCCGCCGGCCCAGGCTGGGGTGAAAACCTCCCACCCGCCGCCCTCACCCCCACCTCCCTAGCCGAAGCCCTCTCCCTGGCCGTTGCCGTCAGCTAGCCGCATCCACTGTTATCATTCTCGCTCGTTCCGACTTTGCTCCGACTTTGCTCCGGCTTTGCTCCGACACGTTTCCGGGAGGGCGCGATGGCGCGACGAGCGCCGAGTTGGCTGAAGTGGGTCAATCCGATCAACCGCTTCTTGCTTGGGCGCGGCATCGGGCCAGCACCGCAGCACCTGCTCACCACCATCGGCCGCCGGTCCGGTAAACCGCGCACCACACCGGTTGCCGTGCTCACCGTTGACGGCGAGCGCTACCTCGTTGCCGGTTATGACGGCTCCGATTGGGTGAAGAACGCCCGCGCCGCCGGCAACGCCACCCTGCGACGGGGACGCAAACTGGAAGATGTTGCGCTGGTTGAGGTTCCGATCGCCCAACGCGCTGCCATCCTTCGACACTTCGCCCAGTCAGTCCGCGGCGGACAGTCATTCCTCACCGTCGCCCCCGACGCGCCAACCCTCGCATTCGAAGACGCCGCACCACGACATCCGATCTTCCACATCATCCGATCCGAACCCAATGAAGTCACCACCGATGCCACAGATCACGCCTGACCACCCATCCGCCGCCGGGCTGTCGGCGTGGCAGTGACCGCAAGATCCACACATTGTCCAGGGTTCACCCTGGACACGTATAGCCCTCGGCCCCCAGCACCCTCAGCTCATGCCGAGCAAATGAGCTCCCGGTTGGCACCACAGCCAGCTGAGTTCATCGTGATGGCGCTGCCCACCCTCAACACCCAGCCGCCGCCTCAGGCCGCATCTCTGCATCAGCATCGCGGAGGCAGAGACGCAGGAGCCACAAAAGCACCAGGCACCCCACCACGACCACGAACCCAGCGAAGAAACGGGGCCAGAAGTAAGGAGGTCCGTGGCAGCTACATCTCTGCATTAACAGGACCAAGCAGAGATGCCGCACAAGAGCAACTGTCGGCCCACGACGACCGCGAAGCCACGAAGAAACGGGGCAAGCCCGGGCCGGAGGTGAGCGGGTCCGTGGCAGCTACATCTCTGGATTAGGCGGGCGAGGCAAAGATGCAGGTGCCGCGGAGGCGCGAGCCGCAACGCGGACAGCGCAAGGCAACGCGGGCCGCGCAAGCCATGCGGGCGGCGCGGCCGGAGGTGAGCGGGTCCGTGGCAGCTACATCTCTGGATTAGGCGGGCGAGGCAAAGATGCAGGTGCCGCGGAGGCGCGAGCCGCAACGCGGACAGCGCAAGGCAACGCGGGCCGCGCGGGCCATGCGAGCCGCGCGGGCCATGCGGCCATGCGGGCATGCGGGTCGTGCGGGCCATGCGGGCATGCGGGTCGCGCGGGTCGCGCGGGTCGCGCGGCTCGTGCGGGCGGGGTGGGCGGCGCGTCGGCGAAGGGGTGGGGTGGGGCTAGCCGGTGATGCGGGCGGCGGCTAGTTTTCCGGAGATGAGGACCATGGGGACGCCCACTCCGGGTTGGGTTCCGGAGCCGACGAAGACCACATTGGACAGTGTCGGGTGGAGGTTTCCCGGGCGGAACGGGCCGGTCTGGCGGAAGGTGTGCGCGGCGGCGAAGGGGGTGCCTGCGGCGAGCCCGGTGGCGGCCCAGGTGGCTGGGGTGACCGTGTGCAGCACTTCGATACCGGAGGCGAAACCGAGGTAGCCGCGGGCTTCCAGGGCGTCGAGCAGGTAGTCGGTGTAGCGGGTGGCCAGGCCGTGTTGCCAGGGCAGGCTGCCGCCGGTGGCGAGGTTGGGGGTGGGCGCCAGCACGTAGTAGGTCTCGCGGCCGGCGGGGGCGAGCGAAGGGTCGGTGTAGGTCGGGTTGGTGACCAGCAAGGATGGGTCGCTCATCAGCTCGCCGCGCTTGATGACCTCGTCGAAGGTGCGCCGCCACGACCGTCCGAAGTGGATGTTATGGTGCGCGGTTTTCCGGTACCGGGAAGAGGATCCGACATGAAGGACCACACACGACGGTGAGTATCGCAGGGGTCTGGGCGTCCTGCCGCCGGGCAGCAGGGCATGGGCGGCGGGCAGGTCGGGGTTGAGCACGACCACGTCGGCGGGGATGCGCGATCCGGTGGAGGTGATGACGGCCTCCGCGCGGCCGAAACGGGTCTCGACCGAGGTTACGGTGGTGCCGTAGTGGATGTCGACACCGTGTTTGGTGGCGGCCGCGGCCATCGCCGCCGGGACGGAGTGGATGCCGCCGGCGGGAAAATAGACGCCGGTAACGGAGTCCAGGTAGGCGATGACGGCGTAGATGGCCAGCGCACGGTGCGGGGCGAGACCGGCATACATGGCTTGGAACGAGAAGACGCGACGGGTGCGTGGGTCCTTGAAGTAGCGGTCTATAACGTTCTGCAGGCGT
Organism: Rhizocola hellebori; assembly: GCF_016862955.1. Taxonomy (GTDB): domain Bacteria; phylum Actinomycetota; class Actinomycetes; order Mycobacteriales; family Micromonosporaceae; genus Rhizocola; species Rhizocola hellebori. The sequence continues at coordinate 10,252 of NZ_BONY01000119.1, forward strand.
CCGAACGCGCCGCTGGCGGCAAGGCGGAAAAGGTTGGCGGTCAACAGATCGCGCGGGCTGTCGAAGTTGCGTTCGATGAAGTCGGCACGTTCCAGCTTCCATAGGCGGCGCGCGTAGTCGACGAAACGCAGGTATCCGTCGGCTTCGGCCGCACCGCACACCCGGGTGATCTCCAGCGCCATCCGGTGTGGGTCGGCGATGACGTCGAGCGAGGAGCCATCGGGGTACCAGGCACGGTATGCCGGATCGAGAGTGGTCAAGCTGACCCAGTCCGGCAACGACTCGCCCACGGCCGCGAACGCCTCCTCGATCAGGGAGGGCATGGTGAGCACGGTCGGGCCGGTGTCAAAACGGTAGCCGCCGTCGGCGAGCAGACCGGCCCGCCCGCCCGGGAACTCTTCGCGCTCAACGACGGTGACCCGGCGTCCGGCCCCGGCCAGATGCATCGCCGTGGCCAGGCCGCCGAGCCCGGCTCCGACGATGACGACGTGATCGGTGCGCCCGGTGACTGTGCGCATGTGTGCCCTCCTCAGGTATTGCGCCAAGCGGCGGCGGCTGCGAGGCGGCCCAGCGGCGCCCGGGCGCAGGCATCGATCGGGGCGCGGTCGAGCACTTCGAGCGCGATGGCGACGCGTTGGGAAATCATCTGGTCGAGCCGGATGGTGGCGCCGGTTTCCTGGATCAGGCGGGAAACTCTTGCCACGTCGAGGTTTTCCGTGTCAGAAAGTAACTTGTCCAGCTCGGCGCTCTGAGCCGGGTCGGCCAGGCTTCGGGCCAGTTCCAGCAACACGGTTGGCTTGCCCGCGGCCAGATCCTCGCCGACCGGTTTGCCGGTGGCCGACGGGTCACCGTAGAGGCCAAGCAGGTCGTCGCGCAGCTGGAAGGCGACACCGACCGCTTGGCCATAACGTTCAAACGCCGCGGAAACGGCACGGCCCGCCGGGTCGCCCAGCGCGGCCCCGAATTGAAGCGGCCGGGTCACCGTGTAACCGGCGGTCTTGAGCTGGGCGGTGCGCAGAGCCCTTTCCAGCGTCCATTCCCGCGCCGACTCCCCCAGCACGTCGAGGAACTGACCGGCGATGGTCTCGGCCCGCATAACGTCATATCCGGCCCGAGCCCGCAGCAGTGTATGCGGGGCTACAGCTGACCGGCTCATCAGCTTGTCGGCCCAGACCAGGCAGAGATCGCCCACCAGGATCGCGCTCGACACGCCGAAGTGAGCCGGGTCGCCGCGCAGACCCTGCGTCGAATGGTCGGCGGCCAGCGCGCGGTGGGCGGTCAGTTGCCCGCGGCGGGTCGGCGAGCCGTCCATGATGTCGTCGTGCACCAGGGCGAAGGTGTGCAGCAACTCCAGCGCGGCGAGCGCGGGCAGCACCCGCTCCTGGGACGCGGAAGGCCCGGCCACGCTTCGCCACCCCCAGTAGGCGAAGGTCGGCCGCATCCGCTTGCCGCCGGCGAAGACCGCGTTCATCGCCGCGCCGGTCAATGGTTCCAGGGCCGGGTCCAGTGCCAGCAGTGCCGCCACCTCGTCGCCGACGAAGTCCTTGAGCACGCCGTCCACGGCTTGCGTGATGTCACTTTCTCCGCAGGCGCTTTCGTTGGCCACCCGGTGAGAGTAACCTACGGAACGAGTTGAGTCGAAATCTGCGTCGATTGGAGAAGCGGCATGGAGCCCGAGCTGGCGCTGTCCTATACCCGGTGCCGGGAGCTGCACCGCAAACACGGGCGCACCTACTACCTGGCGACCAAGCTGCTCCCCGCCGCGAAGCGCCCCCACGTGCACGCCCTGTACGGATTTACGCGCTACGCCGACGAAATCGTCGACAGTTACGCCGACCTGACCCCACGACAGCGCGCATCCCGGCTCTCCGACTGGTCACAGCGCTTCGCCGCCGGGTTACGCGGTGAAGCTGTGACCGATCCTCTCCTTCCGGCAGTCTTGCACACGATCCGGACATTTAACCTCGACCTGGCCGACTTCGACTCGTTTCTCAGAAGCATGAAAATGGATCTGGAGATCGGCCTCTATCAGGACTACGCAGACCTGCTGACCTATATGGAGGGTTCGGCCGCGGTCATCGGCACGATGATGCTGCCCATCCTGGGCAGCGCCGACCCGGTCGCCGGACGCGAACCGGCACGGCAGCTGGGTTTCGCCTTTCAGCTCACCAACTTCATCCGCGACGTGGCCGAGGATCTCGACCGCGGCCGGGTTTATCTGCCCCAGCGGGACATGGCGCTGTTCGGGGTGACGACGGCGGACCTGCACCGACGGGAGGCGACCCCTGACATCAAGGAGCTGATCCGGTACGAGATAGCGCGTGCTCGCGAGCACTACGCCAAAGCCGCGCTCGGCGTGCCCCTGCTGGACCGCACCTCGCAGGCCTGTATCCGCACCGCGTTTCACCTCTACGCCGGGATCCTCGACGAGGTCGAGAACGCCGACTTCGACGTTTTCGCCAAGCGCGTCAGAGTGCCTACCACGAAACGGCTTCGCGTGGCCGTCAGCTGCCTGCTGACCGGAGCCGTCCGTGCCTGAGCGATTCTCCTACCTGTTCATCCTGCTGGCCTGCGTGCTGGTGACGCTACCGCTGGAGTTCGTGCTGGGGGCACGGGTCTATCGGCGGCCCAGGCGCACCGCGCTTGCCATCCTGCCCGCCTTCGCCGCTTTCGCGATCTGGGACCTCACCGCGGCACAGCGCGGGCATTGGTGGTTCAGCGAGCGCTACACCTTGGGCCCCAGAATCGTTGGCTTACCTGTAGAGGAGTGGCTGTTCTTCATCGTGGTGCCGCTGTGCGCGCTGCTGACCTACGAGGCCGTGGGCCGGGTGCTGCGCCATGCGACCTGAGTACACGATGCTGGCCGTGGCCGCGCCGATCGCGGTGGTCGCGCTGGAGTTGCTGGTCCTCAAGACGGGACTGTTCCGGCAGGGCCGCTACTGGGCGGCGATCGCGATCGCGCTGGCTTTCCAGATTCCGGTGGACGGCTGGCTCACCCGCGCCGACGCGGAAATCGTTTCCTACCACGACAAGGCCATCACCGGCGTGCGGGCACCATGGAATATTCCGATCGAAGACTATGGTTTCGGTTTCGCCCTGATCACGCTCACCCTGCTGTGCTGGGTGCGGCTGGGCCGGCTCGGAGCTAAGCATGTTTGAGGCCGTGGTGACGCATTTGGTGCGGCGCAATCTGCGCGGGGTGTGGGTGCGTGCGCATCCGCGGCCGGGGCCCGCGGTGTGGGCCGCCAATCACCACAGTTGGTGGGATCCTTTTGCCCTCACCGCGGTCAGCCGCGCGCTGGGTTCTCGTTCCGCTGTCCTGATGCTTCAGGAAAACCTGGAAACCTTCCGTTTCGCTCGTGCCATCGGGGCTTTCGGGACGGGCGAGCCTCGGCAGGGGCTGCGCTTCCTCGAGCAGGGGCGCCATCTGATCATCTTTCCCGAGGGCGAGCTGCGCCCGGCCGGGCCGCTGGCCAATATCGCGCCTGGCGCGGCCTGGTTCGCCTGTGCGGCAAAGGTTCCGCTCTACGCCGTGGCCACCCGGATCCAGCTGCGCGGCCATCAGGTTCCCGAGGCGCATCTCGTCTTCGATCGGGTGGACACGGCCGGGTCGCGCGCGGAGGTCACCGGGCGGCTTGCCGCCCAGCTCGCCGAATCTCTGTCCGAATTGGACGATGGGTTGAGGCAGGCCGATCCTCGTTCTCCGATAAGGGGATTCACGTTGGCGATCAACGGGCGACGCAGCTACGAGGAGCGCATCACATGGCACGGCTAGGCAGCGCGGTGGCCGCGTTCCACCTCGTGAAGACGGCCGGTCTGCTGGCCAACCTGCACGCCTTCCCGGTCTTGGGCCAGGGCGCGAATTCCTTTCTTAAGACCTCTTTCTTGGTACCGGCGAGAGATGAGGCCAAAAATCTGCCACGAACCCTCCTTGGCCTGCTGAAACAGCCCGCCGCGGAGATTCTGGTTCTCGACGACCAGTCGGCCGACGACACCGCCGAGATCGTGCGAAGCCTCGCCAAGGCCGACTCCCGGCTGCGCCTGCTTGAGGGAAGCCCGCCGCCCGCGGGCTGGATAGGCAAAAACTGGGCCTGCCACCAGCTCGCCGAGCAGGCCACCGGCGACCTGCTCGCTTTCGTCGACGCCGACGTCTCGATGCGGCCGGGCGCGCTGAGCGCGATCTGGGCACAGATCGGCGCCCAGCACGCCGACGTTTTCTCCGTCTTCCCGCGGCAGCACGCAGGCACCCTCGGCGAGCGGATGCTGGTGCCGCTCATCGACGAAGTTCTGCTCGCGTTCCTCCCGCACGCCCTGCTCGATCTTCCGATCCCGGCCGCCGCGGTGGCCAACGGCCAGGTGCTCGCGTTCACCCGGCGGGCCTACCGCACGCTCGGCGGCCACCAAGCCGTCGCGGGCGAGATCGTCGAAGACCTCGCCCTGGCCCGCCTGACCCGGCGCGCCGGGCTCAAGCTCGGGCTGGCGCTCGGCGGTGACCTCGTCCGCGCGCGCATGTACGACGGTTACGCCGCAACGGTTCGCGGCATCGGCAAGAGCATCCGCTCGGCTCACGCCGACAGCGACCCGCTGCTGGTGGCAAGCGCGCTGGGCAACCTCGCCGCCTACACCCTGCCCTGGCTACGGTTGCGCCACGGCGCGGCCTGGCAGCTGGCCGCCGCGCTGAGCCTGGCGCAGCGCGTGCTCACCAACGCCAAGACCGGCCGGGCAAGCTATGCGGAGGCGGCTCTGGTCCCCTTCATCGCCCCGGCCGCGTTGCCGATCTACCGGCTCGGCCTGCGCCGCACCGCACGCTGGAAGGGTCGCGAATACCGGTGAAAGACCTGTACCAGTGGACCTTCAACCCGATCGGCCTGCTCGAACGCGGCGCGAGCCGCGGCCCGGTCTTTCCGCTTCACCTGTGGCGCAAGGCCATCGTCGGCTTCCGTCCCGACTGGAACCGGGCGGTGCTCAGCGACCTGGAGACCTTCCGCAGCCGGCGCAGTCTCAGCGCGCTCACCCCCTACCTGCACGGCGGGGTGGTCCACCTCGACCAGCCCGCGCACGACCCACGCCGACGCCAGCTCAACCCCCACTTTCACGACCGGGCCCTCAGCGCGTTGCACGAGCGGCTTTCCGAGGTCGTGACGGCCGGCCTGCCGCGTGAAGAGTTCGACGCCCTTGCCTGGGCCGGCCCGATCGTGCGGCGGATGCTCAACATCGCCTTCTTCGATGGCGCGCTGCCTGACCAGCTGTTGGCTCGCTTCCTTGCCCCGCTTGAGAAACCGACCCCGGGCGCGCTGCGCCCACGCCCGGTCCTGTTCCGGCGGATGCGCGCCGCGATCGAGTCGGCGATGCTCTCACCCGCGCCGCACACCCTCGCCGCGACTTTGCGCACCCTGGACCCCGCGACCGTGGACTACGACCTGGCCGAGGAGCTTCGGGTGGCGCTCGCGGCGGGCTACGACACCACCGCGCACACCCTCGCCTGGGCGATCTGGCAACTGGGCGGTCACCCCGAATGGCAGGAGCCGTCGGCTTTGCCGCTCGTGATCAACGAGGTGCTGCGGCTCTATCCGGCGGGCTGGCTGGGCAGCCGGACAGCCGCCCGCGACACCGTCGCGGCGGGAGTGCCCATCGCCCGCGGCACGCTGGTCTGCTACTCGCCCTACCTGACCCACCGCGATCCCGAGCTGTGGCCCGATCCGCTGTCTTTCCGGCCCGAGCGCTTCACGGCCCGGCAGGCGCCGTGGACGTTTGTTCCCTTCGCGGCCGGCAGCCGTACCTGCCTGGGGATGCATCTGGCCCGGCTGATGCTCACCACCGCGCTCACGCCGCTGTGCCAGGCGGGGCTGAGCGCGCTGGCGGGCAACCCCGGCATTCGTACCAGCATCACGCTGCGCCCGATCGGTCCACTGTGGACGAAAGTCGGGGTTACCCGTAGAGGTGTCCCGACAGATACTTCAGGCCGCTGTCCACCTGCACCGTGACCACCCGACGCCCCGGGCCCAGCCGGCGCGCCACCGCGATCGCCGCCACCAGATTCGCCCCGGTCGACGGGCCCGAGAAGACGCCCTCGCGGCGCGCCGCTTCCCTTGCCATGGCGAAAGCCTCCGCCTCCGGTACGGCGATCACCTCGTCATAATCGGTTTCGTGCAACTGCGGCGGGCGCGAGCCGATGCCGCCGCCCTCGATGTGGTGCACGCCTGGCGCCCCGCCGGAAAGCACCGCCGACTCGGCCGGCTCGACCGCCACCCGATGCAGCCCCGGCACCTTCTGCGCCAAGGCCTGGGTGACCCCGAGAAAGCAGCCGGCCGTGCCCACGTAGCCGGTGAAAGCGGCGATGGCCGGCTCGCCCGGCAGCTGCTCGATCAGCTCTGCGCCCAGGCGGCGATAGCCGTCGACCATGTCCGTGTTGTTGAACTGATCGGTGGCGAAGGCGCCGGTCTCCGCGGCGATCTCCCGAGCGCGGGCCATCATCCGCGGGATCAGCTGAGGCGTGATCCCTTCCGGGCTTTCAATCAGTTCGACCTGCGCGCCAAACGCTTGCATGGTACGGATTTTCTCCACCGCGAACGCGTCGGAGGAGACTATCCGCAGTGGATATCCCTTCACCGCGCAAACGAAGGCCAGCGACGAACCCGTGCTGCCGCCGGTGTATTCGACCACCGGCTGGCCCGGTGACAACCGCCCGTCGGCCTCCGCTGCCTCGATCATGGCCAGCGCCATGCGGTCCTTGTAGGAGCCGGTCGGATTGGCCGCCTCCAGCTTGACCCACACCTGCGCGCTTTCCGACCCGACCAGTTGACCCAGCTGCACCACCGGCGTTGCGCCGATGGCGGCTAATGCGCCCACGCGTTCCACATCGTCAGCCTACGCCGCGGGTTCATTTCTTCAGCACTCCGTCCAGCAGGGTGGCGAACAGCAGGCGCCGGGCGCGGGCGGGCGGCCACTCGTGCCTGACCCGGAAATGCAGGTAGGGCCAGGCGACCCCGTTGAACAGGACGTCGGCCAGGTCGAGGTCCTTGGCCTTGCTGGTGAGCTGACCGGCGGCCCGGGCATCGGCCAGCACCCGCAGGAAGGGGTCGAGGAAACCGATCGGCATTTCGCAATTGGCCTCGGCTGCTCGGTGGAACATCTCGTCGGAGAGCGACAGCACGTCGGCGTGGGCGTCGATGACGTCGCAAAGCGCGTGCATCGTGCGCTCCATCCGCTCGCGCACCGACCCCGGGCTGGTCAGGACGGGCAGCATGGCATCGCGGTAGCCCTCGGTGAGGCGGCGCAGCAGCGCGTCCAGAAGCGACTCTCTGCTGACCCCGTTACGCCACAGGGTGACCCGGGATCGCCCGGCTTTTTCGGCCACCCGTTCCAGGGTGAGGCCGTCCCACCCCACCTCGCCGAGGACAGCGATCGTTGCCCGGTATAGCTCGTCCTGCATCTGTGCAACGTAACTGTTTCATCTGCGCAACACAACCCTTGCGTGTGCAACGCTCGTGTTGCATCCTTGGATGCATGACATTTCCATTTGCCGAACCGTTGATTCCGGTGCCGGCCGGGCCGCGGGTGATTCCGGAGCCACCGCGACGCGGCGAGCCGGGTGGCGACACCTGCGGAGTCTGCAACCGCGATGACCACATCTGGGCCGACGACCACTGGGGCGTCTACAACCCGGTCGGGTGCAGCCTTCCGGGCACCGTCTGGGTCGCCTCCCGCATGCACGTCGATTCCTTCAGCGACCTGCCCGTGCAGCTGCAGGGCGAGCTGGGCGGGCTCATCGCCAAAGTAGAGCGGGCGATCCTGACCCTTGAGGACATCGCCCGGGTTCATCTCTACCGCTGGGGCGACGGCGGTTCCCACTTCCACTTCTGGCTCATGCCCCGGCCGCTGGGAATGCTGGAGGCGAGCAAACATTTCCTGCCGATCTGGGAGGAGCAGATGCCGCCCGTGCCGCAGGAGGAGATCGAGGCCGTGGGCAAGCGCATCGGCGCCCACCTTCGCGACGCGGGCTAGCGATCGCTCAGACATGTGATATAAGTATCACATGTCTGAGCCCGAGGAGCTGTGGCGCGCGCTGGCCAGCCCTTGGCGTCGCCAGCTGCTTGACCTGCTGCGGGCCGGTCCACACACGACCGGCCAGCTCGCGCAGGCCATCCCTGAGCTCAGCCGGTTCGCGGTGATGCAACACCTTGAGGTGCTGACACAGGTCGACCTGGTCGTCGTGCAACGCCAAGGCCGCCACCGCTACAACCACCTCAACCCGGTGCCGCTGCGGCGGTGGTATGAGCGCTGGGTCGTCCCGCTCGCGGACGAGTCGGCCGGCCAACTCCTTGCGCTGCAACGCCATGTCGAGAAGTCAGGAGCGACCACGATGACCTTCGAGGAACAGATCCGAACCGTCCGCATCGAGACCCAGCTGAGTTTCGACGCGCCACCCGAGCGGGTTTTCGCCGCCCTCACCGGCGACACCATGGCCTGGTTCCCGCACTCCTACGGCGGTGAGCGCACCAAGCGGGTCGTCATCGAGCCGCGCGTGGGCGGCGCCCACTACGAAGACTGGGGCGATGGGCAGGGCCACCTCTACGGGCACGTCACCCAATGGCAGCCGCCGCACAGGCTCAGCCTGCGCGGCCGGGTCATGCCGGGCTCCATTCTCGACACCGCCTACGAGATCACCGAGGACGGCGCTCAGAGCGTGCTGCGCATGTCGAAGGTGGCGACCGGCCCGATGAGCGAGGAGGAGGCCGCCGGCATCGGCCGCCACGGCGATATCGCCAACTATGCCGACGAGTTGCGCAAAGTGGTTGAGTCACAGCATGGATGAAAAACTGAGCCGCAAAGCCATCTCCGCCGCGGTCGATCCCTTGGGCTGGCGTTTTGTCCTTGGCGTCATCCGCACCTGCGTGCCGGTCGGTTCGCTGGCCGAAGCGGTGGAGGTGGCCGCCGCGGTCTGCGAGCCCGCCGCCGAGGGCAGGTTGCGCCTCGACCTTCGCGACCGCTGGGTCATCCTCACCCTGCAAACACCCGACATCATCTGGGTGAGTCCCGCCGACATCGAGCTAGCCGGGCGCATCACGGCCATCGTGCGCGGAATGGGGCGCGACACGACCGGCGAATCGGCGCAGATAATGGAAATTGCCATCGATGCCGCTGACATCGCCGCGGTGCGGCCATTCTGGAAGGCGATCCTCGGCTACGTCGATGAGACCGCCGCGGGCGGTCCCACCGATCCTTTGGTGGACCCGCTCGGCCAGCGGCCCACCATCTGGTTCCAGCAGATGGATCCGCCACGGCTGGAGCGCAACCGCCTCCACTTTGACGTGTGCGTGCCGCCAGACCAAGCGCAGCAACGCATGCAGGCCGCCATCGAGGCCGGCGGCACGCTGCGCTACGACGCCGAGGCGCCGGCTTTCTGGGTGCTGGCCGATGTGGAGGGCAACGAGGTCTGCATCACCACCTGGGAAGGACGAGACTAGCTTCGCCGCAACGGCATGAAGGTCGTGACCGGCTCGGTCATCAGGAAGTCGGCCACCAGGCCCGTACACAGCTCGGGTTTTTCCATAATCAAGCAGTGGCTGGCCCCGGGCACGATCGCCAACTCGGCGACCGGCAGGGCACGGTAGAGGTCGAGCAGATGCTCCAGCGAAGCGACATCGTCGTCACCGGCCATCACCAGGGTGCGGCAGGTGATGGCCGCGAGATCCGCGGCGGTCAGCGCCGGCTCGTCCGCGGACGATGCGGCGATCTTGTCGATGATCACCGGAAAATGGTGCACCCCATGGGGGGAGACCTCGCCGTAGGCGTCGTAAAGCTCCTTCGGGATGTCGGCCGGGGATGCCGGGGGCAGCAGCCAGCCGTCGCGGTGGAAGGCGCCGCTCACGAGCACCAGCCGGTCGATGAGGTCGGGCCGTTGCCCAGCCACCATCATCGCCACCACCGCGCCCGCGCTGTAGCCGACCAGATGCGCCCGTCGCTGCACCACGGTCTCCAGAAACGCGATGACGTCCTTGGCCATGACCGAGGGGCTCAGCGGCCCGGCCACATCCGCGGTGTGCCCATGACCGCGCAGCTCGGGCCGATAGAGGCGAAAATTCTGAGCCAGCGCAACGAGATTGCCATCGAACACGCGAGAGTCCACCAGCGCGCCGTGCAACAGCACCACCGGTTCTCCCTCGCCCATCACTTGGTACCAGAGGCCGACCGTCACGCGCTCCATCCCGTCTGCTCGGCCCAGCTTTGGGCCCACGCGAAGACCAGGTCCACCACGGGATCCTTCACGTCGATGTAACTGGCCATGTCCGGAACTTTAGCCGCCAGCACCGTTTTGAACTCGCCGTAGGCGGCAACCGCGTCCGGGTGCGCGCGCAGGAAGTCACGAAACAGCAGTGCCAGCCGCTCATTGGGCGAACCGGCCAGCCGCACGTGCAGGTTCACCTCCGCCGCTTCCGGCCCGCGCCGGGTGAACAGACGCTTGCGCCAGCGCTGCGGATCGTCACCGGATCCAGCCGGTACGTGGTCGTGCTCGTAGCGCGAGCGGGTGAAGCCCAATGCCGCCAACGGTGCGGTGAACCCTTGCGCCGCCTCGTCCAGGTCGGCCACGGACACCTGCATGTCCAGCAGGTCTTTGGCTCGCATGCCGGGAATCGCCGTGCTGCCAATGTGTTCGACCCTGACCGCCAGCGGGCCGAGCGTTTCGCGGAGCTGGGCGGCCAGTGCTTTGCCCGCGGCCGCCCAACCGGGATCGGCGGCCACGACGAGGGCGCGATTCGACATCGGCACAGCCTAGAAGATGACCAATATGCCCATCCGATCAGATCGGCTAAAGTGTCGTGATTGTGACCACAGTTGCCTCAATTGCGGACCTGAGTCCAGGCGCGCACGCGTGCATGACCTTCACCGATCCGGAGGAGCGTCTGGACTTGATGGCGGCATACGTCCATATGGGACTGATTTCCGGCGTTAAGGTGCTCTGCCTGACCGAGGCCCTGCCTCCCGATCGGCTCAAACACGAGCTCGCACAGCGTGAAGTGCCGGTCACCGAGCCGTTGAAGACTGGGCAGCTGACCATCGGTACCACGGATGAAGCATGGATGGCACAGGGCGGCTCGCCCACCGCGAAGAGCATGCTCGAAATGCTTGCGGCCCAGGTCACGCAGGCGGTAGGGGACGGCTATCCCGGGTTGCGAGTCAGCGCTGACATGCTCTGGGCGACCAGGCCGCTGGCCGCGATCGACCAGCTGCTCACCTTCGAGAACTCGCTGACCACGCTGCTGGAGAACGGGAGGCTGACGGTCATCTGCCACTACGACCGCGACCAGTTCGACCCGGTGACGCTGGATCGCGCGGTGGAAGCTCACCCCGTCTCGGTGGCCGCGGCCGCATATCATGACGATGCCTTGCTTCGGGTGTGCCGCCAGTACAGTCCGCCGGGCATAAGGCTTGCCGGAGAGATCGACGCAGACCACGCCGACGCGCTCGCCCAGGCGCTGACGGAGGCGATTCGCTTGGACCACAATGTTTTTCTCAACCTGCGCGGGTTGCGTTTTATCGACCTGGCCAACGCCAGCACGATTGTGCGCGCGGCGCTGAGCCTTCCCGCCGACCGTCACCTGCTCGTAGTCTGCGACGAGCGGATCAAATCAACTTTGGCCTTGGTCGGAGCGAGTGAAGCAGCACAACTTCGGGTACAGGTGGCAAATGGTCAGCCCTGAGCAGAGCGTGGTCTCGCTCGACCAGACCTTTGAGCGCGGCGGCCTTTACAGCGTGCGCGCCGCCGTGGCGGCACACGCCAGCTCGCTCGGGGCCTCCCCCAGCCAGGTGGCGCACCTGGTGCTGATCTCCAGCGAGCTGGTCACCAACGCGATCGCCTATGGTGGCGGAAACGGGCGGATCCGCTTGTGGCGCGAAGCTTCTCAGGTGCATTGCGAGATCAGCGACCGCGGCCCCGGCATCCCGGAGTCCACCGACCTCGGCCACAACCAGCCGGCCGCCGCCTCGCAGCGGGGCCGGGGGTTGTGGGTGGCTCGCACCCTCTCCGACGACATCAAGATAGTCACCAGCTCTGCCGGCACTTCGGTCACCGTTTCCATGACGGTTGCGAAGGCCTGACCCACCACGGGCTCAGGAGGGCAGCAGCACTCCGTCGACGAAGTACAACGTGGCATTTGCCGTCTTGATGTTGCCGCAGACGATGTTCGCTGTTTCGTTGACCATGAATTTGGTACCGCTACCGGTCACCGTCAGATCGCTACCTTCCAGCGTGGTGTGCGTCCCGGCGAGGTTGTCCGGAGTGAGTGTCTGCGGCACGACGTGATAGGTCAGGATCTGCTTGAGCGTGGCCTGATCGGACAGCATGGCCTCCAGATCCGCAACGGCGATCTTCGCGAAGGCGTCGTCGGTCGGCGCGAAAACCGTGATGTTCTCGGCGTTGTTCAGCGTATCGGTGAGATTCGCTTCCCTCAGCGCGGCCGCGAGCGTGGTCAGCTTCGGGTTGGCCTCCGCGGCCGCGGCAACCTTTTGTTTGGCCATGGCTTGGAAGCTGGCCGGGTCGTTCGGGTCGGTGGGCATCGACGTGCAGCCGGTGCCGAATTGTTCGCTGGCGGCACCGCTTTCCGACGGGCCCGGCGTGGGTTGTGCGGTGGCGCTGGCGCTCAGCGTCGTACAGGCGGCAAGGGCCAGTGCGGCGAATGCGCTCGTGACAACGACGGCTAGACGCTTGTGGGACAACATGATGAGACTCCCCCGTTCTGCGAAATGTTGGGCTGTCAGCGCCCGGGCGCTCAGGACGGCAGCAGGATGCTGTCGACGGCGTAAACCGTCGCGTTGGAGGTCTTCACGTTGCCGCACACGACCTTTGCCGTGTCGTTGACCTTGAATTCGGTCCCGCTGCCGGTGATCGTCACGTTGTCACCAGTCTGGGTCTGGTAGGTGCCGGCGAGCTTGTCCGGTGCGAGAGCCTCGGGTACCACGTGATAGCTCAGGAGTTGGGTGAGCACGGTCTGGTCGGCCATGACCGCGTTGAGGTCCTCCGCCGAAACCTTCGCGAAGGCGTCGTTGGTCGGCACGAACACCGTGATGTTCCCTGTGTTGTTCAGCGTCTCGGCTAGCCCGGCCTTGTTCACCGCGGCCACGAACATGGAAAACATGGGGTTTGCCGAAAGCGCGGTGACCACCGGTTCCTTGGCCATGGCCTCGAAGCTGGCCGGGTCATTGGGATCGGTCGGCACCGCGGCACAACCCGCGCCGAATTCTGAATCGGCGGCACCGCTTTGCGTCGGGCCGGGCGTGGGTTGTGTCGTGGCGCTAGCGCTCAGGGTCGTACAGGCACTCAGGGCCAGCGCGGCGAATGCGCTCGTGACTACGACGGCTAGACGCTTGTGGGACAACATAGCGGGCTCCCCCTCCGGTGGATCTTCTGCGAGCGTTTCGCAGAAACTTCGTCGGGGGATTGGTGAACGTTGCTAACGGGCGCCGATCAGGTGGTTCCAAGCCGTGATGACCCACTCGACCTGGCGCAGCAGCGAGGCGCCCGCCAAGGTCAAGAACAGGCCTATCGCCAAGTGTGACAGGACAGAGCTGCGTCTTTGGCGGTTCATCAGCTTTTCCAGAACAATGCTGCCAACAAGTCGGGAAAGCCCGAACAGCCCCACCGCGACGCCTAAGATCAGCACCAGCACCAGGGCCGAGCCCTTGACCGAGTCGGCTCCGGTTTCGGCTGCCCACAGTGCCCAGCTGACCAGGAGGACCACCAGCCCGCCCACCGTCCAGCCGCCGCCCGCGCGCAGATTGCGCGCTCGCTGCCGCATCGGCAGCTTGGGCCGCTTGAGCTGCCCGGAAGTGACGATGTGCCCTGGGCGCATGGTCGGCTCGACCAGCGTCGGATCCTCACGCTTGGCCGGGATCGGGGCGACACCGGGCCTGAAGTCGTTGCGCTGCCGTGGCGACGTCACGGGCACGGTCGGGACTTCCTGAGTGCGGTCCAGACGGTTCTTCACGTGTTAGAGGGTAACCGGGTTGCTCAACACCGGACACCACGATATGAAGGCCACATGTCATTCACCGTGCGCGCAGCGACCCCCGACGACCATGACGAAATCCTCCGGACGGTGATGACCGCCTTCCACGACAGCATGGAAGAGAACGAGGTCAGCGATGCTGAGCGCCAGGTTTTCGAGGCCGAGCGATCATTGATTGCCCTCGATGGCGAGGAGGTGGTGGGTCACGCCGGCATCTATACGCGCGACCTCACCGTTCCGGGGTCGGTCATCCCGGCGGCATTCGTCACCATGGTCGGTGTCCGGGGAACCCATCGCCGCCAGGGCATCGCCTCGACCCTGCTGCGTCAGCAGCTGGTGGACGTGCGCGCGACCGGTGAAGCGGTGGCTTTGCTGTGGGCCAGCGAGGGCCGTATCTATCAGCGGTACGGCTACGGGATGGCCACCCGGCGGCTGCGGCTGGCGATCGACACGCGCGAGGCGCGGTTGCTGGAGCCGCGCGCCAAGGACAGCCGCATCCGCGGTGGTGCTCCGGCCGATCTGCTGCCCGACATTGTTGAGGCCTATGAGTTGGTACGCGCCGAACGCCCCGGCTATATCAGCCGCAACAAGCAGTGGTGGGACTTCGTGCTCGCCGATCCGGCGAGCCGCCGGTACGGAGGCGGGCCGCGCCGGGCGATCGTCCACTATGGACAGTCCGGCCCGGATGGGTACGCCTTCTACCGCGTCAAGCAACAGTGGAACGAGCTCGGCCCCGACGGGGTCGTCCAGGTGAACAATGTCGTGGCCGCCAACCCCGTCGCGTACCGGGAGTTGTGGCGCTTCCTGCTCGACATGGACCTGACCCGCACGGTCAGCGTCGGCTTCGCCGCGATCGACGAGCCGATCCTCGACATGGTCAACGAGCCACGACGCCTTGGGGCGACCCTGTCCGACGGCCTGTGGCTGCGCATAGTCAACGTCATCGACGCCCTGAGCGCCCGCCGCTACGCGGCTCCGCTCGACCTGGTGCTACAGGTCGAGGACCAGCTGTTCCCCCAGAACACGGGCAAGTTCCGCATCACCGGCCTGAAGACCGGCGCCCATTGCGTGCTCACCACGGACCAGCCCGATCTCGTCCTGGACATCGCCACACTCAGCGCCCTCTACCTGGGCGGCGGCTCCGCCGGCGGGCTCGCCGCGGCCGGACGCATCCAGGAGCTGCGCCCAGGCGCGGTAGCCGAAGCGCATGCCGCCTTCACCTGGCACCATGCCCCGGCCGGGGTCGAGATGTTCTAATCGGGGAATGCACGATCGGCAAGCAGACGACCACGATCTCGAACGGGGCCTGCGCGGCCTGATCGGGCCGGGCGCCTCCCAGGTCAGCATCTCCGCGGCGATGCGCACCCGCGACGCGGCCCGGCCCACCGAGGAAGACCTCGCGCGGGCCGAGGCCGAGCTGGAAATAGTCCGCCGCGGCTGGCAACCCCGCGAGCCG
>NZ_BONY01000120.1 GCF_016862955.1 Rhizocola hellebori
CCCCCACGAACCGGCGCAAAGGAAATGCTGCGGGGCAGGGTGGGAGAGAGGCTGGGCCGGGCGAAGTAGGGTGGCGGGTATGGCGGTGGCGATCCGGGTTATCCCGTGTTTGGACGTTGACCACGGGCGTGTGGTCAAGGGGGTCAACTTCGAGAACCTGCGCGACGCCGGCGATCCCGTTGAGCTGGCGGCGGCGTATGACGCGGCGGGGGCCGATGAGGTGACCTTCCTGGATGTGTCGGCCAGTGTCGAGGGGCGCGGGACGATGCTCGAGGTGGTCCGCAGGACCGCGGAGACGGTGTTCATCCCGCTCACTGTCGGAGGCGGGGTGCGCTCAGTGTCCGATGTGGACGTTCTGCTGCGGGCCGGGGCCGACAAGGTGGGTGTGAACACGGCCGCCATCTATGATCCCTCGCTCATCGAGGACATTGCGAAACGATTCGGATCCCAGGTGATCGTGCTTTCGCTCGACGTGAGGCGCACCGTCCACGGCACCTTCGAGGTGACCACCCACGGCGGACGCAAGTCCGAGGGGCTGGAAGCGATCGGCTGGGCCAAACGCGTGGCCGAGCTGGGCGCGGGGGAGATTCTGCTCAACTCGATGGACGCCGACGGGACCAAAGCCGGTTTCGACCTGGAACTGATCGCGCGGGTGCGCGAGGTGGTCGACATCCCCATCATCGCTTCGGGCGGCGCGGGCAAAGCGGAGGACTTCCCGCCCGCCATCCACGCCGGGGCCGACGCGGTGCTGGCGGCGAGCGTGTTTCACTTCGGCGAGGTGACCATCGCCGAAGTGAAAAAGGCGCTGCTCAACGCTGGTCTTCCTGTACGAGTCTGAGGATCCGGCCAGCCAGGGCCGGGTTGCCGAGGGTGAGGTGTAACTCGGCACCGGCGAGCCGCCGCAGGAGAAGGTAGAAGTCGAGCAGCTCCCGGTCGGGGGCAGGTGGGCCATATCCGGCGAGCACCCCGGGCAGCAGCACCGGGTCGGAAACACCCATCACGGCCAGGTCCATCACGCCATCGCCGGGACAGAGCTCGCTGACATCGATCACTGCGACTATCTTGGCGTCGCGGACGAGGAAATGGTCGGGCCGGCCATCCATCAGCATCAGGTGCTGCCCGCGCGTGTCGAGTATGGGCCGCAGCTCCTCGAACCAGGCCCAGATCTCACGGGTGCGCTTCGGGCCCGGTTCCCACCACTGCAAGGCGTGGTTGAGCCAGCCTGCCATCCATTCGGTGAAGGTGGCATTGCCCTGGTAGGGCGGGCCTCCGCCCAGCTCGTTGACCCGGCGCAGCAGACGCCCGGCTTCCAGCTGAGCCGAATTCGGCGACGCCGAGGAGAGCCCTTCGCCTTCGATCCATTCCATCATCAGGTACCCGTTACCCGCGGCCAGAATCCGGGGAACCGGAACTCCGGCGGCGGCCAAACGGGCGTTCGCGGCTACTTCCCGGTCATGGAGCGGGGCTTTGACCACGACATCGATGGTGGTCGTCTCCACCTTGGCGACCAGGTGACCGGGCCTGTCGACAAGGATCGTCTGCTGGATCGGGTGCAGTCCGTTCTCCAGTACCCACGTATGGATTTTGTCGTTCACGATCTGAGGTTACGGTGCTTACATGGCAGAATGGATGATCTACGGGGCAAACGGCTACACCGGGGAACTAATCGCCCGTGAGGCGGTGGCCCGGGGGTTGCGGCCGATCCTGGCCGGGCGCTCGAACGCCAAGGTGGCCGCGCTGGCCGCGGAGCTGGATCTGCCATGCCGGGTGTTCGGTTTGGTCGACGACCCGGATCTCGATGGGGTGAGCCTGGTGCTGCACTGCGCCGGCCCGTTCTCGGCCACCGGGAAGCCGATGATCGAGGCCTGTCTGCGGGCGGGAGTCCACTATCTGGACATCACCGGCGAGATCGCGATCTTCGAGTACGCCCACGATCAGCACGACCGGGCTGTCGCCGCCAACGTCGTGCTGTGCCCGGGGGTCGGTTTCGACGTCATCCCCACCGACTGTGTGGCCGCAAGCCTCAAGCAGGCGCTGCCGGACGCCACCCACCTCGCCCTCGGCTTCGACTCGCGGACCAAGATGTCGCCCGGCACCACCAAGACCTCGGTCGAGTCACTCGGCCAGGGCGGCAAGATCCGGCGCGGCGGAAAGATCGTCACCATTCCGATGGGCAGCATGAGCCGGGAGATCGACTTCGGGAGCGGCGTCAAATGGGCGCCCGCGATCCCGTGGGGCGACGTGTCCACCGCCTTCCACACCACCGGCATCGGCAACATCGAGGTCTACGTGGCAACCTCGCCCAAGCAGAAACGCGGCCTCAAACTGGTCAATGTGCTTCGGCCGATCCTGCGCCTGACCGCGCTGCAGAACATGCTGAAGGGACGGGTGACCCGCACCGTGACCGGCCCGTCTGCCGAGTCGCGCGCCAAGACCCCGGTCTTCGTCTGGGGTGAGGTGCGCAACGACCGCGGCGACAAACGGGTGGCCCGCATCAAAACCGCCAACGGCTACGACCTCACCGTCACCGGCGCGCTGGCCGTCGTCGACCAAGTGCTGACACAGCGCCCGCCGGGCGGCTTCTACACGCCGTCGCGGCTGTGCGGCGCCGATCTGATCAGCAAGCTACCCGGTTCCGGCCCGTTGGTGGTGGAATAGGTTGTGAGTTACACCGGTTCGGTTACCCCGGGCGGCCCCGCCGCCGTGCGCTCCCTCGACGCCCTGACCATCACGAAGGTCTCCGTCGGCGGCAAATACTACAACAACGCCTACCTGTTGCGCTGCAACGAAACCGGAGCACAGCTCCTGATCGACGCGGCCAACGACGCCGACAAGCTGATCGACCTCATCGGCGGCAAACTCGACGCCGTCATCACCACCCACCAACACGGCGACCACTGGCAGGCCCTCGCCGAGGTCGTCGCCGCGACCGGCGCCACCACCTACGCCGGCCGCCTGGACGCCCCCGGGATCCCAGTCCGGACCGACACCCTGGTCGACGACAACGACACCATCCACTTCGGACAGATCACGCTGGAAGCGATCCACCTCGTCGGCCACACCCCGGGCAGCATCGCCCTGCTCTACCGCGACCCGGCCGGCCACCCGCACCTGTTCACCGGCGACTGCCTGTTCCCCGGCGGTGTCGGCAACACCCGCGGCGACGCAGCCAACTTCGCTTCGCTCATCGACGGCGTCCAAACCAAGCTGTTCGACCGCCTCCCCGACGACACCTGGTTCTATCCGGGCCACGGCAAAGACAGCACCCTAGGCGCAGAACGCCCCTCCCTCGACGAATGGCGAGCCCGCGGCTGGTGATGCCTAGCCGGGCTGGAACGGGTTGACCAGCCGGACTCCGGTGCGGGCGACGTCGGCGACATTTCTGGTGACCAGGGTGAGGCGATGAACGAGCGCTGTGGCCGCCATGAGGCCATCGACTACCGGCGGCGGCTTTGGTGGCACGTTGATTCGGCCCCATTGTTGCGCCACATCGGTTGTTATCGGCAGGATGCGGTCTTGGTAAGCGCTGATGAGCCCGCGCAGCCAACGCTCAAGCGATTCAGCCTGCTTGGGGTCGCGGGCGCTAACCCTCTCGATGCCTTGGCGGATCTCGCCGACCACAAGCGTGCTTATGTACGCCTGTGCGCGGATCTGACTTTGGTGCCAGGCAAGCACATTCGGGTCGGGCGCTGCTTTGCGCAATTCGGATACCACATTCGTGTCCACGAGAAACGCCATGTTCAGCCAGCTAGATCGATCTCACGCGGCAGATCATGGCTTCGCTCCACGGTGAAGGTGTCATCAGCGGCTGGGTCGGCACCTAAATACTCCATGAAGGTGGCTGGCTCGCCACGCAGGCGCCTGTACTCAGCCATGTCGATTACCACGGCGATCTCCTCGCCGTGCTTGGTGACAATCTGCGGCTCACCGGCTTCGGCTGCCCGAAGCACCTCGCTGAAGCGCTGCTTCGCCTCCTGAACCTGCCATCGCATCTGAGTACCCCCTCTGTCTAGACAGACTAGATTTTAGCAGCTACTCCAGGCGGAGGCTGTAGTTGATTGTTTTGGGGCTTATGCCCAGGTCGGCGTAGCCATCTTTGAGGGTGAGGACGGCGGCCAGGACGGGCGGAGTTTGTACCGCGACCTGGTTGGGGTTCTCGGGCGCTTTGAGACTCAACTCCACCTGGGTGGCGCCGTTGGTGGCCACGCCCTCGATCTCGCACGTGACGTGCAGGCCGTCCGTGGCTGTTGGGACGGCTGTGCAGGTCGGTGGCAGGTTTACCACCTCCGCATAGAGGGGCAGGGTCAGGCGCAGGCTGAAGGGGACCGTGGACGAGCCGAAGTTGCGCACGGTGGCGGTCAGAGCGCCGGTCCGCAGGCCGTCGGCGGGTGCGTGGAAGACGATGTCGGTGGTGGTGACGAAGAAGTCCGCGACCTTGGGGTTGCCGGTGAGGGTCGTCCCGTCGCTGCGGATGAGCTTGTGCCGGTTGGATCGGAAAGAGAGCCACTGCCGCGAAGATGCCGTGCTCGCCGTGCCGGGGTAGTCGCCAACCTGGACTTTCAGCTCGCCGTTCTCGGTTCCCACCAGATCAAAGATGTCGGCGACGGGATAGGTGGTCGTCACGACCTGTTGAAGGGCGCGGAATTGGCTATATCCGGTCGATTCCAGCACGATCACCTGGCGACGCGAGCCCTGGCTGCCGCACGAGATCAGGACCGCGGTCTCGGCGTTTCCATCTTTGTCGATGTCAACATAGGCGACACGATCGATGGTTTCATTCACCTTGCCGTAGACGGTGGTGGTCCCACCGGCGAAGGAGACGGTGCTCTGCGGGCAGGTCGTGTTCGCTCGCCAGTCCGGGAGGTCGATGGTGGCATTGCACAGCTCGTTGACCGAGATCCCTCCCCGCGGCGACAGCTGCGACGGGTTGGTGCAGTCCACCGCGAAGCTCCGGTTGGGCCATGGGTCGCCGGGCGGCTCGGTCCAGGTGAACACGAAGGCGGCGATAGCAGCCACGCCCATTGTCAAGGCAACGATGATCCTGCTGTTGGTCATGGCATTGCTCCAGGGATGGCCATCGGATGAGGATAATGCGGGCAGCGGATACCTGCTCACCGCGGTGCACCGACATGGACAAACGTAGGCTAGGGACCAATCGCTTCGGCGGGTACCTTGAGCGGGTGACCCTCCACATGATCTATGACGGTGCGCCGGTGGCTGACTCTCACGTGAGCCGGACGGGCGGCATTCCCTTGGTGACGGCCGACTTCGTGTGGCCGACGTGCGCGAAGTGCAAGGGGGCCATGCAGTTCATCGTGCAACTCCTGCCCGACGATGTGTCCGAATTGGAGAGATCGCTGCTGGTCTTCATGTGCCAGAACGATCCGGGCATGTGTGACGACTGGAACCCGAGGTCCGGGGCGAACAAGAGCTACCTGTTCCCGGTCGGCGAGCTGCGCGCGGCGCAGGTGCCGGCCGAGGGCGTGACGACGCTTTCAGCCGTGTCGGGGATGCGGCTGGAGGGCGAGGCGCCCGCGGACGCGCATGTCATCGGCAGGGTCGGCGGCAAGCCGGAGTGGATCCAGGCCGACGAGACGCCGGGCTGCCCGAAGTGCGGCGATTACATGGACTTCCTGGTGCAGCTGCAGCAGGGGCACGACCACACCACGGCCGTCAACTTCGGCGGCGACGGGCTCGGCTATGCGTTCGTGTGTAAGCCATGTCAGGAGGCGGCCTTCGTCTGGCAGTGCTAGCTCTCGCCGGAGAGCGCATGGTAGACGCCGGTGACCTTGAGGACGGTGAGCACGACGCCGTGGGCACCCGTCACGGTCAGCTTGATGCCTCGGTCGCCGAGATTGCGATGGGCATCCATCAGCAGCCTGATCCCGCTGGAGTCCATAAAGGACACTCCGGTTAGGTCGACAACCAGATCCTGGCCTGGATGCTGCGTTGCCACCTCTTGGAACCAGGTGGCCATCATGGATTCGACCTGCATGTCGATCTCGCCCGTGAGCTGGAGACAGACATGACCGTCCACCTCGAAGGTGGTGCGCGTAGCGCGTGGGCTGAGTCCAGTCATGGCGATATAGGTACCACATCTGACATAAAATCTATAGCGGCCGTGGTAGACATTACGTGCCAGGTTCTATAGACTTTCGGCTGTTACCGCTGAAAGGTCTGTATGAGTGCCAGGGAGCAAGACGCCACCGATCGATTCGACGACGATCACTATCCGGCCTACACCATGGGCCGCGCCGCCGAGATGATCGGTGTTACCCCGGCTTTCCTGCGCTCCGTAGAGCAAGCGCAACTCTTTGAGCCGTTGCGCTCCGACGGCGGTCACCGCCGCTACAGCCGTCACCAGCTGCGCCTCGCCGCCCGGGCCCGCGAGATCGCCGATCAGGGCACCCCGGTGGAAGCGGCCTGCCGCATCGTGGGCCTGGAAGACCAGCTGCAGCAGGCCCGCGAGCTCAACGAGGAATTCCAGCGGCGCTCGGACCAGGCCGGCTGAGCTGATCAGCAAAAATCCGGATGCCGGGAAGCGCAGGGGTGCGTATCTTTTCCCGCATGTCCCGCCTCGACGTACGGCCGTTCGCCGCCGACGACATCCCCAGCGCCGGCCGGCTACTGGCCCAGCGCCATCGGCGCCATCGGCTGGCGCAGCCGCTGCTGTCTGCCCGCTTTGAGGACGTCGAAGTGGCGGTCGAGGCGGTGAGGGCCGCGTTCGAGGCCGACGACGCCTCCGGGGCGGTGGCCTGGCGTGACGGCGAGATGGTGGGTTACCTGCTCGGAGCGCCCAAGCCGAGCCCGCTGTGGGGGCCAAATGTCTGGGTCGAGGCGGCCGGCCAAGCCGTCACCGAGGCCGACGTCATGCGCGATCTTTATGGGGTCGCCGCTACGCGGTGGGTGCCTGAGAGCGGGTTCAAGGCGCAGTACGTGATTGTGCCCGCGACAGATCAGGAGCTGGTGCGCGCCTGGTTCCGGCTCGGGTTCGGGCAGCAGCACGCGCACGGGATCCGCGGTCTGCCGACCGGGCCGCCATCGCCGACGAAGGTGGTCATCCGCCGGGCGGCCCGTGCCGACATCCCAACCCTCGCCCAGCTCGAAGTGGAGTTGCCCGCGCACCAAGGACTTGCGCCCACCTTCTCGGCCGGCAAGGTCCCCACGGTCGAGGAAAACATCGCCGAATGGGAAGAGGACTTCGACGATCCCAGCTACGCGACCTTCGTGGCCGAGCTCGACGGCGAGGTCGTCGGCTCAGCGGTGGGCTGCGCGCTTTCGAAGTCGAGCAGCCATGCCGGTCCGGCCAGCGTCGACAACGCGGGCTTCCTCGGCTTCGCCGCGGTGTTCCCGTCCGCCCGCGGCGCGGGGGCCGGGCGTGCGCTGGGGGAAGCCGTCCTAGCCTGGGCAGCGGAGTCCGGTTTCGACTGCGTCGTCACCGATTGGCGGGTCACCAACCTGCTGTCCTCCCGCGCTTGGCCAGCCCTCGGCTTCGAAGAAACCTTCCTCCGCCTACACCGCCTGGTGGGGTATTAAAGAGAACGCGCCATTATTAGAGCCGTGGCTAATCCGGCGATCCTGACTGTTGACGACGATCCGGCGGTTTCCCGGGCGGTGGCGCGGGACATGCGCCGCCGATACGGCGAGCGTTATCGGGTGGTGCGGGCCAGTTCGGGGTCGGAGGCGCTGGAGGCGTTGCGCGAGATCAAGCTGCGTGGCGAGCAGACCGCGCTGCTGGTGGCCGACTACCGGATGCCCCAGATGAACGGTATCCAGTTCCTGGAAGCGGCGATGGACCTGTTCCCGCGGGCTCGCCGCGTTCTGCTTACCGCCTATGCGGACACCGATGCCGCGATCAATGCCATCAACGTGGTTGACCTCGACCACTATTTGCTCAAGCCGTGGAACCCGCCCGAGGAAAACCTTTACCCCGTGGTGGATGCGCTGCTTGAAGCCTGGCTCACCGCGCCGGACGCGTCCACGTCGCAGGTTCGCGTGGTGGGCCACCGGTGGTCGGCGCCGTCCTACAAGGTGCGCGACTTCCTTGCCCGCAACCTGGTGCCGTACAGGTGGTTCCTGGCCGACGACGCCGAGGGCGCCCGGTTGCTCAGCGCCGCGGGCGTCACCGAGGCCGCGGTGCCGCTGGTCGTCACGGGTGAGGGCAAATCGCTTGTGCAGCCAAGCGAAGCGGAGCTGGCGGCCAGCGTCGGGCTTACGGTCACCCCGGCCGCCGATTTCTACGATCTCATCGTGGTGGGCGCAGGGCCGGCCGGGCTGGGCGCGGCGGTCTACGGCGCGTCGGAGGGTCTGCGCACGGTGCTGGTGGAGCGCCGGGCCACCGGCGGCCAGGCCGGGCAGAGCAGCCGCATCGAGAACTATCTGGGCTTCCCCGACGGGGTTTCCGGGTCGCAGCTGACCGAGCGCGCCCGGCGTCAGGCGCTGAAGTTCGGCGCGGAGCTGCTCAGCGCGCGGGAGGTGGTGGCGCTGGAGAACATCGGCTCGACGCGGGTGGTCCGCTTCGCCGACGGCAGCCGCATCGCCGCCCACAGCGTGGTGCTGGCCACCGGGGTTTCGTACCGGATGCTGGACGTGCCGGGCTGTGCCGACCTGACCGGACGCGGCGTTTTCTACGGGTCCGCCAGCACGGAGGCGATCAACTGTGCCGACGAGGAGGTCTACATCGTCGGCGGGGCCAACTCGGCCGGGCAGGCGGCAGTCCACTTTGCTCGCTTTGCCAAGCGGGTCAACATCCTGATCCGCAGCGCGGACCTGCGCCGGTCGATGTCGCAGTACCTGGTGGACCAGATCGAGGCGATCGAGAACATCGCCGTGCACCCGTTCACGGAGGTGTGCCGGGGTGAGGGCGCTGACCATCTGGAACGGCTCTGGCTGCGCGACGCGCAGACCGGAGACACCCGCGCGGTCGACACCTCTTGGCTTTTCATCTTCATCGGGGCGGAGCCGCGCACCGATTGGCTTGACGGTGTGGTGGTCCGGGACGCGCGCGGTTTCGTGCTGACCGGGCCGGATCTGCTCACGGCCGGCCAGCGCCCGCCGGGATGGAACCTGCCACGCGATCCGTTCCATCTGGAGTGCAGCGTTCCCGGGGTCTTCGCCGCGGGTGATGTACGGGCCGACTCGGTCAAGCGCGTCGCATCCGCGGTGGGCGAGGGAGCAATGGCGGTTTCGTTGGTACACAGGTATTTGGAGGCGCAGTGACACGCGATCGGCTGACTCCCGACGAGCTGAAGACGCTCTTCCTCTTCGAAGCGCTCGACGATCAGAAGCTGGAGTGGCTGGCCGAACACGGCCGGGTGGAAAGGCATCCGGCCGGGGTGGTCTACACCGAGGGCGAGGAAGCGACCTGCTTCTATGTTCTGTTGTCGGGAACGGTTTCGCTGGGCCGCCAGGTGCACGGGGACCTGGTGGAGGTCACCCGCACCGAGCAGCGGGGCGTGTACGCGGGCGCGATGCAGGCCTATCTCGGTAACCAGGTCGAGCAGCGCTACCCGGGCTCGCTGCGCGCCATCACCGACTGCGAGTTCTTCGTGCTGCCGGCCCCCGAGTTCGGCGAGCTCATGCGCAAGTGGTTCCCGATGGCGATGCACCTGCTCGAGGGGCTCTTCCTCGGCATGCGCAACCAGCAGACCATTGTCGGGGAAAGGGAAAGGTTGCTGGCGCTCGGCTCGCTGTCGGCCGGCCTGACCCACGAGCTGAATAATCCCGCTTCGGCCGCGGTGCGCGCTACTTCCGTGCTGCGCACCAGAATCGCGGGCATGCGGCACAAGCTGGCGATGATCGCCGACGGCCGGCTCGATGGGTCGCAGCTGCGCGTCCTGGTCGACCTGCAGGAGGATGCGGTCAAGCGGATCAGCTTGGCGCCCAACCTGACCCCGATGCAGACCAGCGACGCCGAGGACGCCCTGGGCGAGTGGCTGGAATCGCGGGACATCACCGGGGCGTGGGACATCGCGCCGACGCTCGTGGCCGGTGGGGTGGACGCGCCGTGGCTGGAACAGGTCGCGGCCACGGTGGGCGAGGAGTATGTGGAGGGGGCGGTCCGCTGGATCACCTACACGCTCGACACCGAGCTGCTGATGAACGAGATCGATGATTCGGTGAACCGCATCTCCACCCTGGTCTCCGCCGCCAAGCAGTACTCGCAGCTCGATCGCGCGCCACACCAGGTCGTCGATGTGCACGATCTGATCAAGGCCACCCTGGTCATGCTCAACGGGAAGATTCCCAAGGGAATCACCGTGGTGAAGGACTTCGATCGGAGCATCCCGCCGATTCCGGCCTACGCCGCCGAGCTGAACCAGGTCTGGACCAACCTGATCGACAACGCCGTCGCCGCCATGGGCGAGTCGGGGACGCTGACCATCCGCACCGGGCGGGTCGACGGGCAGATTTTCGTCGAGGTCGCCGACACCGGGACGGGGATAGAGCCGTCGATCCGGCCACGCATCTTCGAACCGTTCTTCACCACCAAACCCGTGGGCGAGGGCACCGGGCTGGGGCTGGACATCTCGTACCGGATCGTGGTCAACAAGCACCACGGAGACATCCGCGTCGACTCCAGTCCGGGTGACACCCGGTTCCGGGTGCTGCTGCCGATCGAGCCCGAGAGCTAGCCCGGCTACGTCCGGCGACGTAGTGGCGGGGCCGCCGCGGAGCCGATGGAAGCGCCGCCTTGGTGTGCCACGCTGGACGGCGTGCGGGGTAGGACGCTGGTCGTGGACGCGATGCTGGCCGGGGCGCTGGCTTTCATCGGTGTGCTCGGCACCTGGGGTGCGGGCCAGCGGCCCAGCGGGTTCAAGGCCGTCGACGGGGTAGCCATCGGGCTGGCCGTGGTGGCCGCGCTGAGCCTGTCTGTGCGCCGGCTGTGGCCGCTGGTCACCCTCACCGTCGTCACCTTGGCCACCTCGACCTATCTCGCGCTGGGCTACCCCTACGGCCCGATCCTGCTGTCGTTCCTGGTGGCCGTTTACACGGTGGCACGGCATCTGCCGCTGCGGCGGGCCGCTATCGCGAGCGGGGCTGCGCTGCTCGTGCTGCTGGTCCATCTGCTGATCTGGAGTGGGCCGGGTTTGATCGGTTTGATTCCGGGTTCGGCTTGGGTCGTGGTGCCTTTTGCGGTTGGTACCACGATGAAGCTCAATCGTGAAAACGCCGACCGGGCCCGGGCCGAGCTGGCCCGCAAATACGCCGACGAGGAGCGGTTGCGCGTGGCGCAGGAGGTGCACGACGTGGTCGGCCACGGCTTGTCGGCCATCAACATGCAGGCCGAGGTCGCGCTGCATCTGGCGGAACGCAAACCCGAGCAGGCGCAGGCGGCGCTGGTCGCGATCAGCCGCACCAGCCGGGAAGCCCTCGACGAGCTGCGGGTCACGCTGCGCCTGGTGCGCAGCGCCGGTGAGGCGCGGGCGCCGCTGCCCGGGCTGGCCCGTCTCGACGACCTCGTTCAGCGCATGTCCGAGACCGGGGTGCGGGTCCATCTGGAGGTGACCGGCGAGAAACGCGCCCTGCCCACGGCCATCGACCTCGCTGTCTACCGGGTGGTGCAGGAATCGCTGACCAACGTGCTGCGCCATGCCGGAACAGCGCCCGCGGTGGTGCGGCTAGGCTTCGAACCGGAGGTGGTGACAGTGGAGGTGGCCGATGCGGGCACCGAACGGCCGGCCCGTTTCGAGGAGGGCCACGGCCTGGCCGGAATGCGGGAAAGGGTCACCGCCCTGGGCGGCTCGGTGACGGCCGGGCCGGTGGCCGGTGGCGGTTTCCGGGTCCTTGCGCGGCTGCCGCTGACATGATCAGTGTATTGATCGTGGACGATCAGGATCTGATCCGGCTGGGCCTGCGCACCCTGATCGAGAGCGAAGAGGACCTGAGCGTGGCCGGCGAGGCTGCGGACGGGCTGGCCGCGGTCGAAGCGGCGCAACGGTTGCGGCCCGATGTGATCCTGATGGACGTGCGCATGCCCGGCATCGACGGCATCGAGGCCACCCGCCGCATCGTGGCGGACGCCGCGCTGATCGACACCCGCGTGATCGTGCTGACAACGTTCGAGCTGGACGAATACGTTCTCGATGCGTTGCGCTACGGTGCCAGCGGCTTCCTCATCAAGGACACCAAGCCGGCTGAAGTGTTGCGCGCCATACGTTTGGTGGCCGAGGGCGATGCGCTGCTGTCACCGTCGGTGACCCGCCGCGTGGTACGCGAGCTGGCGTCCCGCCCGCCCCGGGTGCTCAAGCCGCACAGCGAGATCTCGTCGCTCACCGACCGCGAGCGCGAGGTGGTGGGCCTGGTGGGGGAGGGCCTGAGCAACGAGGAGATCGCCTTGCGGCTCAATGTCAGCCCGGCCACCGCCCGCACCCACGTGAGCCGGGCGATGATCAAGCTGGGGGCCCGCGATCGCGCCCAGCTCGTGGTCTTCGCCTACCAGTCCGGCCTGGTGGATTTCTAAGCGCTACGTTCCGCTGCGTAGCTGGGCGTGCGTTCGCCATCCGACGACGGCCGGGCCCGGCGCGGGCAGCATCGGGGGCATGAGGAAGAGACTCACGCCGCGCTGGCGCAAGGCACTGCTCACGGTTCACATCGTCACTTCCGTTGGCTGGCTTGGCATCAGCGCCGTCCTGCTCACCCTCGGCGTGGCGGGGGCCCGCGGCGCCGACCCCGAGCTGGTCTATCCGGCGATGGGGTTGATAGGCACCGCGCTGCTGACCCCACTGGTGGTGGTGGCCTGGGTTTTCGGGCTGCTGTCGAGCCTGCTGACGCCGTGGGGCGTCTTCAAGCACTGGTGGGTGACGGTGAAGCTGGTCGCGACCACGATTTTGACCGTGCTCGTGCTTTTCGTGCTCGGGCCGACGCTGCGGCTGGCCGCGACGGGGGCGGCGCTTGGTCCTGAAGCGCGCGAACAGCTTTTGGCGGCCCCGATCGTGCAGACCGTCGCGCTGATCGTCATCACGGTGCTGTCCACCTACAAGCCTTGGGGACGGCTTTCCCGTAAGCCGGTGGTGCGCGGCAGCGCCGCCCGTCGCGAACTCGCCGTCACCCGGCGATGAACCTCGCATCGGTAATCTTGTCGCGCCATGGGTTGAAGGTGCCGGCCTGGGCTCGCGCGGTTGGCGTGTTGCCAAGCGCAGCGAGCAGGAAGGTGATCAAGGCGTCGTCGATCGGGTTGGGGCCGGCCGCGTAGAAGCTCATGTTCAACGCCAGGCTGACGCTCGTGGCGTTGTGCAGGGAGATGGTGAGATGCCCGATGACCCCGCCATCGTGACCCCAGGCGGGACCGTTGGGCAGGCCGGCCCAGTAGACACCCAATCCGTAGCCGCCGTCCTCCGGAAAGTCCGGATTCATGGGCACCGTGGTCTTCATCTCGTCGAGCAGATCGCGGCGCAACAAGCGGCCCGCGAACAGGGCACGGTAGAAGCGGTTCAGGTCCTGCGGAGTGGAGATCAGCTCACCGGCGGCCCATGCCCAGGACATGTTGTAGACCGAGAAGTCGCGCAGCGTGCCGTCGATCCATGGCACGTAGGCCTTGGCGTGCGGGCCGCGAATGTGCGGATCAGTGCCCGGGAAGTAGCTGTGCCGCAGCCCAAGCGGACGCAGGATGCGCCGCTCAACCTCGGTGGCGTAACGCTTTCCGGTCAGCCTCTCAATCAGCAGGCCGAGGATGATGTAACCGGTGTTGGTGTAGGACCAGGCGCCGCCGGGCGGGCCGGTCGGCGGCATGCTCAACCCCAGGGTGGCCAGCTCCATCGGGACGGCGGTGCGGTTGCCCATATTGATCAGATCGTCAGGGGTCTGCAGCAGCGCGTCGGTGTAGTTGCCTATCCCGCTGGTGTGGTTGAGCAGCATCCTGACCGTGACCGGCCCGGTGTTCAGCTGCGGCAGGTGGCGCGAGACGAGGTCGTCCAGGCGCAGCCGCCTTTCGCCGACCAGCTGCAGGACGACCGTGGCGACAAAGCTTTTGGTGATGCTGCCGACGCGGTGCTGAAACCACGGCTGGACCGGCTGTAGCGTCTCCACGTCGGCGAAGCCGGCGGCCAGCTCGCGTCGCCTGGGCGTGAGAACCTCGGCGAAAACGCCGGGCATGCCCGCTTCGTGGATCGCGTTGAGCAGCTCGTCGAGATTGTCGTCTTTGGTGGGAGGGGCCGCGGTGGCGACGGCCGGAACGGCCAGAGTCAGCGGCGGAGCTAGGACGAGTGCGTTTAGCAGAGTTCGTCTATGCATGGGTTCCAACGTAACCCCATGGCACCATAGGGGCTATGCAGCAAGTCTTTCGCGCCCAGCCGCTTGCCCTAGGCGGGCTTGCCGCCACAGCCGCGGGAACCGTGGCCATGACCGCGTTGCATCTGCTGCCGCCCTCGGATCGCATCGACCCTATCCGGCGCACCATCAGCGAATACGCTCTGCATGAGACGGCTTGGCTGTTCAACCTCGCCGTGCTCAGCCTTGCCCTGGGCGCGCTGGCTATCCTGCTCGCGCTGGCGCGGGCCAAAGTGGTGCGGCCGGCCTCGCTGGGCGGCGCCGGGCTCCTGGCATGGTCGGCGGGGCTGACCGCGGTGGTCTACTTCCCCAAACACAACTGGACGGTTGGCCCTTCGGCAAGCGGGGACATCCATCGGGTGGCGAGCCTGGCCGCCTTCATCGGCCTGCCGGTGGCCGCCATCGCCATCGCCTGGGCCTGGCGGCACGACAACCGCTGGCGGGTCTGCGCACTGTGGACGCTGACCTGCGCGGTGGCGGCACTGCTGCTTCTCGGGGTCATTCTTGGCGCCTTTGCCCTCCAGCCAGTCACCGGGGTGCGCTGGTGGCGCATCATTCCGCTGGGCGCGGTCGAACGGGGGCTGGGCATCGCCGAGGTGGCCACCGTCTTCGCCCTGGGCTGGTGGGCCTGGCTCACCCAGCGGACGGGGCGGTCTCACCCAGGCGGTGTAGAGGGAAATTCCGTGGCGTTGAAGGCGTAGCCGACCATCCACTTTGGACGGAGGCGGAAGAAGACGGGGTTTTCGCTCCAGTCCTTCGGCGACGACTTGTAGTGGTTGATGAAGTGGGCGTCGCACGCGTCGAACAGAGGATGCTCACGATCGATGCAATCGGCATAACCGTGGGTGAACACGGCGACCCGCTCGCCATCGGCGTAGGTGGCGCTGGCCGCCGGATTGGCCCTTAGCTGGCGTGCCTTGTGGGCGCGGGCATCGGTGCCGAACAGCCATTGGCCGTGCAGGAAGTGACCGTCGACGGCGCTGGTGCGCGGCTCGCCCGACGCCGTCACCGTGGCGACGATGAGCACCTTCATGCCGGTCAGCTCGGCTAGCACCTGACGTGCGGTCAGCCGCCGGTCTTCCTTGACGATCGCGGTCAGCTGCGGGCCGGCCCGCCCTGCTGAGCGGTCAAGCAGCTGTTGCAGTGCATCGATTTCCTCAGCGGTCTCGTGCATAGCGCAGACTATCCCACGCGGCCGCGACATTTTTGGGTTGAGCCGACCCGCATCGCGGGTAGTACGACGATGATGAAAGACATGCAGCAAGAAGCCGAGGGCATTCCGGCCAGCCAGTTGTCCGAAGATGATCTGTTTCGGGAGCTTTCCGAGATGTACCGCACCCGGTTCGACGCCCTGCGCCACGGCTCGGATCAGGCGCTGGCCACCCACACCCAACGCATGATGGAGCTGGAGAACGACTATCTGCGCCGCTTCCCGCAGCGCGACATCGACCCGGGCCGCATGCGCGAAGGCGCTCGCCAGCGCGGCTAATCCGCGCCGAGCTCGACGGCCACCAGGAGGAAGGTGGCCAGGCCGGCGATCGCCCCGACCATGGCGGCGATCAGCATCTCGGCGCCGAACCAGGCGGTGATGAAACTGCCCAGGCCGCCGGCCACACAGAACACGATCGTTGCCGCATAGGGCTTGGCGCGGGCGTAACCGAAGGCGGCCTTCGCCACGAACTTGACGAAGATCGCCACAAACACCAACAGGCCGATCAACATGAGCCCGCCGACAGCCCACAGAATGGTGGCGACCTGATCCGACATGGGGCGAGCCTACAGGTGACTCGCCAACGGGTCCCGTCCAGTGCGAGCGATCAGTTTCTCCATTGGTGATGCTTCGTCTGGTACGTGGCAAGGCTCGGAGAACATTTTCATCTGCCGTGCCTGGTCTCCCATCAGGTCGACGAAGGCGCCGAGCACCTCGATCGCGCCCGGGGCCGGGGTGAACTCCTGTCCGGTGGCCCTGGCCAGATCCCAGGCGTGCACGGTCAGGTCGAGCAGAGCCATCTGTGCCACGACCTCCTGCGGCAGGCCCATTCCGGTGGAGACACCCTCCATCGCGGACGGCTGCGCCCACGCGTCGACCAGGCGCGCTGTCTCCTCCTCGAACCTGTCCTGCCAATCGCCGTGCAGGTAGTCGGGGGTGCCGCTGAAGTCGGCCGGCCCCTTGGCCGCCAGGCTCTGGAAGTTGACCACGACCAGGAAAAGATGGTTCATCAGCTGTTCGACGGTGTACTCGGCGCACGGGGTGGGCAGGCGCAGGTCTTTGGCTTCGATACCTCTGACGACCGGTATGGCGGCGGCTGAGGCGGCCTTGAGCAACGTGTCCATGCCGCCACGCTAGATAGCCGAGGCGGTCCCCGGCTTGAAGAAACGCGACATAAGGTGGTGCGCGTGAGGCAGGTGCGCACGGACACGCGGGGGATCGTCGATCCCGGTGAGCTGATGCGCCGGGTGTCCTTTCGGCGGCTGGCCGCCGCCGAGCCGCTTCGCCGCTGGGTAGAACACTATTGGCTCATCGACTGGGAGCTGGCCGAGCCTTTCGAGCAGCACGTCGTGCCGCATCCGAGCGTGAACATCGTCTTTCAGCGCTATGCGCAGGAGCCGGAGCTGGTGGAGCTTTCCGGGATCGGCCTGGAGCTGTTCTCCCAAAAGCTGGAGGGCGCGGGTCGGGTGGCCGGGGTGCAGTTTCGCCCCGGGGGCTTCCGCCCCTTCCACGACGCGCCGGTGTCGACGCTGACCGGCCGCCGGATAGCCCTGCCCGCGCCGGAAGAACCGTTGCTGGACAACGACGATGACGCGCTGTGCGGGCAGCGGCTCGACGCCTACCTGTTCGGCCTGGATCCGCAACCCGATCCGCTGGCCGACGAGGCGATGCGCATGGTGGACGCGATCCGTGCCGACCGCGGCATCCGGCGCGTGGAAGACTTCGCCGCCGGCCAACGCCTTTCCACGCGCGGCTTACAGCGGCTGTTCGCCGAATATGTCGGTGTCAGTCCAAAATGGGTTATCCTGCGTTACCGCATTCACGAGGCGATCGAGCTCGCCAGCCCCGACGTGGACTGGGGACGCCTGGCCGCCGAGCTGGGCTACAGCGATCAGGCGCACCTCGTCCGCGACTTTTCGCACACGCTGGGCGTTTCCCCCACGGCCTACACACGCTCGGCTTAGCGCCCGCGCGGCTGGTTGCCCTTGTGCAAGCGCTGCACCTTGGTCTGGCCCACCGAGAGCTGGGTGCGGGTGGCCCTTTCCCGGGCGGCCATCGCCTGCTGACGGGAGCGCTCGGTCTCCTTCTCGTTTATCTCGGGCTCGTCATAGTGACCGGCCTCGTTGTTCTTTTTGTGTTTCATACCCCTTTTCTACACCGGCAGGACCAGCAAGGTCTCGGTATTCTCGCGCAGAGCCCGCCCCACCGTGCAGTGATTCTCGTGTACCCGATGAGCGACCGACTTGAATACCTCGGCCGCCTCATCGTCGTCCTCAGGCAGCTCGATCTCGTACGTTGAGGTGATCGACCCCAGCTTGGTGGGCTCGACCTTCTCGGCGGTGACGGTCACCTCGAGCTTGACGAGCCGATGGCCCCGCTTGGCCGTCAACGGCTCGATGGTGACCAGCTCGCAGCCGCCCAGCGCGATGAGCAACAGCTCGACCGGCGAGAACACACCGTCCTCTGTGGACGATCCGATCGCCACCCGCGCCCCGCGCTCGTTG
This sequence comes from Rhizocola hellebori, assembly GCF_016862955.1. GTDB lineage: Bacteria > Actinomycetota > Actinomycetes > Mycobacteriales > Micromonosporaceae > Rhizocola > Rhizocola hellebori. Next base: position 17,983 of record NZ_BONY01000120.1, read on the forward strand.
GAGCCCACGTAGTCGCCGTCCAGCGTCCTTATCACGTTTACTTTCGCCATGATCGTCATCCTATCTCCGTACTGAATGTGTTCAATGTGGACGGTGCGACTTGCGCTGGCGGGCGGTCTCGTAGAGCGCGACAGTTCCGGCCGCGGCCGCGTTCAGCGAGCTGGCCCCGCCACCGATCGGGATGTAGGCCACCACATCGCAGGCCGCCCGCCAGGCCGCGCTCATCCCGTGCGTCTCGTTGCCCACCACCAGCGTGGTGGGGCCGGTCAGGTCCAGCTCGGCCAGCTCCACGGTGCCCTCCTCGTCGAGCCCGACGACGCGGCCCGGCAACCCCGAAGGGGTGCGGTCGGCTCTGATCACGGGCAGGGTGAAAAGCGACCCGGTGCTCGCCCTGACCGCTTTCGGGTCATAGATGTCGGCGGCGTGCCCCGTCACGATCATCCCGGATGCCCCGAACGCGTCCGCGGAGCGGATCAGCGTGCCCAGGTTGCCGGGGCTGGTCGGCCGGTCGAAGACCACCACCAGATCGCCGCCGACCCGGGCCAGATCGTCGGGCCGTTGCCCGACCACGGCGATCAGCTCGGTCTCCTTCTCCGCCAGCTCTTCGAGCAGCTCGTCGGCCATGGCCACCTGCAGCGTCTCCACCGCGCTCAACAGCTCCAGCGCCCACCGCGACAGGGCGCCGCCCGAGCGATGGATCAGAGCGTGAATCGGCCACCCCTCCCGCACCGCGAGCGTTATCGGGCGCACGCCCTGCACCAGGAACTCACCCGCACGGTGTCGCTTGCTCCGATTGGTCAGCAGAGCTTCCCACTGCTGAAACCGGGCATTACGGGTCGATATCGTCAACGCCACCCGCCCAGGCTAGCCCTCACCGCCGGCGACCCGGCGCGCCCCGCGCGGGTCGGCGGCGCAGCCGCCGGGCGCAACCACGCACGGGCCTTCGTCGCCGCACGGGAGTTCGCGGCGCGCCACCACGACGGCGCGGCGCAAAGAAAGGGCTAGGCAGCGGCCGGCGTTGCTGGTGACGGAGGTGGGGATTCGTCCTCGTCGGTGTCGGCGGCTTCCTCGTCGGTGTCCGGGGACGGATTGCGGATCTCGACGATGACGGCCTTGATGGCGGCGGCGATGGGGATCGCCATCAGGGCGCCGATGAGGCCGAGCAGGGTGGCCCCGAGCAAGCCGGCCAGCAACACCCCTACCGCGGGCAGGTTGACTGTGCGCTGCATGACGCGCGGGGCGATGATGTAGTTCTCCAGCTGCTGGTAGACGATGAACAGCAGGGCGACCAGCGCGGCCGAGGGCCACAGGCCGTTGGCGATGCCGGCCACGAGGACACAGACGATGGCGCCGATGCTCGCGCCGATGAGCGGGATGAAAGCGCAGATGAAGACAAACATTGCCAGCGGCAGCGCGAAGGGCACCTTCAGCACGGTGAGGCCGATGTAGGTGACGATGCTGGCGATGAAGGAGACCAGCAATCCGCCGATCATGTAGGAGCCGACCTTGTCGAACACGACGTCGACGACGTGCCGGGTGCGGTGGCGCAGAGCCCGGGGAGCGGCCTGCGGGATGACCCGGCGGATGCGCGGCAGATCGGCCATGAAGTAGATGGCCAGCACCAACACGAGCAGGGTGGAGGCCAGCACGCCGAGGAAGCGGCGGAAGAAGTTGACAGCGCTGGTGCCGATGCGGCCGGGCAGATCGTGGGCGAGTTTGGTCAGCTCCTCGTCGAGCCCGTAGCGGGTGCTCAGCTCGCGGAAGGTCTTCGATCGCTGGTCCAAATCAGACACGTAGCCGGGGAGGTCTTTGGAGATCTGGCTGGCCTCACTGATGAGCGGAGGCATGAGCAGAGCCATGACCGTGGCGACGAGCGCTATGGTCACCAGGATCATCAGGGTGACCGCATAGGGGCGCTTGATGCCGTGCCGCACAAGCCAGCGCACCGCCGGATCGAGGCTGACCGCGATGAAAAGCGCCACCAGCGCCAGAACCAGCATGTCGCGCACTGCCCAGAGGGAAAGCAGGGCAAGCAGGACGGCGACGACGCCGCACGCCCAGATAGCCGCCTTACGGAAAGTGGTGCCGTCACTCTCAGCCGCCATAGCATGAGAGTCTATGCGTTGGGCGCGATAAGTTAGCCTTATGCCTAGTCCTTTATCGTGGCCCGATTGCCGGAATGTGCGCGACCTCGGCGGGCTGCCGACCGCCTCGGGCGGCCGCATCCGCGAAGGGGCGCTGATCCGGGCCGACAGCCTCACCCGGCTCACCGAGGACGGGGTGGCGCAGGTCAAGGCCGCCGGGGTGCGGCGCATCGTCGACCTGCGCAACGTGGATGAGGCGACGGATCACCCTTTCGCCTCGGAGCTAGACCTCTATCGGCTGGCGCCGCTGATAGACCCGGCCCGCGAACCAGATAGGAACAAGTCGGCCGAGCGGAGCCTGGCCGACATCTACTGTTCCAGTCTGGAACGCAACACACGCTCCATTGTGGAGGGTGTCACCGCGATCGCGGACGCGCCCGACGGCACGGTCGTGGTGCACTGCGCGGTCGGCAAGGATCGCACCGGAATGATGGTGGCCCTTGTGCTCAGCGTGGCGGGAGTGCCCGACGAGGTGATCGCCGAGGACTACGCGCTGTCGACCGAGTGCCTGCGCGCCGACCACGAGGAGATTCTGGCCTCGATCACCGACGAGGCACTGCGGCGCAAGGCGGTGGAGCGGATGAGTTCCCGGCCAGAGACCATGACGACCCTGCTCAGCTTCGTGCGGCAACGCTGGGGCGGGGTGGCCGAATATCTGCAGGCGCACGGCATCACCGCCGACCAGCTGAGCCGGCTACACGCCCGGCTGGTCGAATAGCGCCGAAGCGTTGCCCCACAGCACCGCCCGCAGCCACTCGTCGCCGAGGTCGAGACGCGCCAACGCTTCGAGCTGATGGGCGTACTCATAGGGGATGTTGGGGAAGTCGCTGCCGAAATAGACCTTTCCGGCCAGCCCCAGCTCGGTCACCCGCGGCAGCAGCTCCCGCGGGTAGGGCGCGAAGCCCTCCACGAAATCGGTGAACGCCATCGTGGTGTCGAGCCCGACGTTGGGATAGCGCTCGGCGAGCGCGAGGAAGTCGGCGTACTCGGGCGTGCCCATGTGCGCCACGATCGCCCGTAGCCGAGGGTGCCGCGCGAGCACCTCGCCCAGCGGCCCGGGGCCGGTGTGCGAGCCAGGCAGCGGCCCGGACCCGGCATGGGCGATGATCGGCGTGCCGGCCTCGGCCAGCAGCCCCCACACCGGGTCGAGCAACTCGTCGCGCGGATCGAAGTCGCCCACCTGGACGTGCACCTTGAAGATGCGCACCCCGTCGGCAAGGCACCCGCGCACGTAGCCGAGCACACCCGGCTCCGGGTAGAACGTGGCCGAGGGCAGGCAGGCCGGGTGGGCGGCGGCGAAGCCGAGCGCCCAGGCATTCAGATCGATGGCCATGCCCGGCTGGTGGGCGTAGCTCAGCGCCGGGAAAGCGCGCACGCCGAAGCCCTCCAGCTGGGCCAGCCTTTCCGCGTCGGACCCGCGATAGGTGATGGGCCAGAACACCTTGTCGAAGTAGGCCCAGACCTTGTCCAGCATCCTTTGTGGATAGAAGTGCACATGCACATCGATGAGCCCGGGCAGCCCGAGGCTTCGCCACAACTCCATCAGCTGGGCAGCGCGGCCTTGACCGCCGAGGTGATCTCCTCCGAGTCCGGCTGGGTGCCCGGACGGAACCGGGCGATCACCTGACCGTCGGCGCCCACCAGAAACTTCTCGAAGTTCCACTGGATGTCACCGGCATCGCCGTCGGCATCGGGGGTGGCGGTGAGGGTCTGGTAGAGCGGATGCCGCTCGGGCCCGTTGACCTCGATCTTCTCGGTGAGGGGGAAGGTCACGCCGTAGTTGACCGCGCAGAACTCGGCGATCTCCTCGGACGTGCCCGGCTCCTGGCCGCCGAACTGGTTACACGGCACGCCCAGCACGGTGAAGCCCTGGCCGGCGTACTGCTCGTGGAGACGCTCAAGCCCGGTGTACTGAGGGGTCAAGCCGCACTTGGAGGCCACGTTGACCACCAGCGTCACCTTGCCGGACAGGCCGGCCAGATCGAGGGGCTTGCCGGCGAGGTCATTGATCGTGTGCTCATAGACTGACGACATGCCGCCAAATGTAACCGGCGCTGCGCGCGCGAAACTGTGGCTCCCGACACGCAAGCCGCGCACCCTGAAAGCGGCCGGCGCTTTTGTCGACAAAATGGGCTTTGCGCTGGCCTTTCCCGCCGACGATGTGCTCGCCCCGTCCCTGTACGAGGCGGTGGCCGGGCCCGACGCGGTCCCGTTCGCCGACGGCATGGGCGAGGCTGAGTCGCTGGTCTGGGAGTGGAAGGACGCGCTGCCCGAGGCGGGCCTGGCCTGGGCGGGCAAGCTGCTGGGCAAGCGGGCCTCGCTGGTGGCGCCCGACCTGCTGACTTTGCTCTATCCGGGCGATGGCGAGCCGGACGACCACCGCGCCTTCGACCTGATGCCCGAAGCCCACCGCATAGCCGATGCGCTGCTGGCCGGCGCGCTGCCCACCAGCGAGCTGCGCGAGATCGTGGGCAACAAGAGCCGCTATGACCGGGCCATGGTCGAGCTGCAGCGCCATCTGCTGGTCAGCTCGGCCGGGGTGCGCCAGCAGCGGGCCGGCTGGCCCGTGGTCATGATCGACCTCACCTGCCGCCTTTTCGACGTCGGTGGCCGCTTCGACCGGACGGCGGCCACGAAACGTTACCTGGCAACGGTCTTCGAGACCACGCCGCGGGACCTGGCGAAGGCCTTCGGGTGGCCGCTCGCCGAGGCTAAAGCGGCCCTGTCGTGACCCGGCGCAGAGTGGGGGGCAGCGCCCGCAGCGCGGGCCAGCTCCACTGGCCCATCAGGCTTACCTGAAGCCAGTTTCGGGTGCGCAGGTAACCGCTTTGGTAGGCCAGCAGGTAGCCCTCGGCCTCCATGCGCCGGCCCACCTCGGCGGCGTCGGACTCAAGCGCGATCGTGCATACCCCCGGCGCGGCGTGCTCCAGCGGTGCCACGACGTCAAAACCCAAGCGCCGTAAGCGATGGTGCAGCCAGGTCGAGGCGCTGGCCAGCCGTGCGTAGCGGTCGGGCCAATCCGTCACGGCCAGCGCCGCACGCAACGCCTGCACCAGGTTGGACGACTGGGTGAAGGCCACCCCGTCAGCGTCCACATAGGACCCAAGGTCGAGGTAGCGAGGCAGCCGCCCCGGGGAAGCGGTGGGTCGCCGCTGATAGAAAACCATTGACAGTCCCGGGTACGAGCCGAGCGCCTTCCCGCTGGCCCCGGTCGCCAGGTAGACCCCGCTCAGGTCCAGCGGCACCGTGCCGATGGAGCTGATGCAATCGAGCACCAGCCGCGTGCCGCTCTCATCGCACCGCTTGACCAGCGCGGGAAGGTCGGTCAGCGTCCCGGTTGAGGTCTCGCAATGGGTGGTCCACAGCCACTTTGCTTGGGGAAGGCCGTCGAAATCCTGAGCCGTCTTGAAAGTCAGCCCCATCCGGCCGGCGTGGTCGATGAGCCGTTCCCCGAACTCTCCCTGCGCCACAATGACTCCCGGCTCGTCGAGCCGGCTCAGCTGTGCGGCCACCACGTCGTTGGCGAGCGTGCCCGAACCCATCAGCAACTGGCAGCCCTGCGCGTGCACCAGCGCGGCCAGGTCGGCGTGCAGGGTTTCCAACGCGGCGAGGTACTCCGGCGACCGATGGTAGGCGGCCGGGCCGGCGAACGCGGCGGCCACCTCGGGCGCGACACTCACCGGACCGGGCAGGAAGTTCTCTATCTCGGTCGGCTTGCCGATGTCGGTCCACGCCCATCGGGCGACCGCGGCCGAGTCCAGGTACATGGGCTGGTACTGGGCTCCGGGCACGCCGGTCAACGGTCCAAACGGGACGAAGCCCAGCCGCCGGTACATGGCCAGGGCCCGGGTCGTTCCGGAGATGACCGCCAGATCGCAGCCCTGTTCGGCGAAATGCCGGGCGAGCAGCGTGATGAGCTGCGCGATGACGACGCTGTTGCGGTGCGACGGCTCGACCGCGAGCAGCCTTATCTCCACCGGCCGTCGTCCCTGAGGCAGATGCTTGTCGAGGTCGGCGAGCTTGCCGTCCAGTGAGAACGGCCGCGCCGACCTTCCGGCCAGCATGCCCACCAGGTGATCGCCGTCGTAGCAGACCGCGTAGGTGTTCTCGGCGTGGAAGCGATCGACCAGCCTGCCCTCATCGTTGGCCGCGTGCTGCGGGATCTCCTCGACGAAGGTGCGATAGTTCAGCCGGTGGATGGCCTCGAACTCTGTTTCGGTGTTGGCAATCCTGTATTCGAGGGTCCGTGGCATGCTGTTCATTATCATGGCCATTCAGCGCTTCTCAATCGATATTGGTGACGAGGTTCTGGCGGACCTGCGGTCGCGGATCCTGGCCACGCGCTGGCCCGACCAGGTGCCCTCCATCGGCTGGCAGCAGGGCACAGAACTCGTTTACCTGCAAGAATTCCTCGCCTACTGGGCCGACGGTTTCGACTGGGCCGCCGCAAGCGAGTCGCTCAACCAGCACGAACACTTCATGACCGACGACGGTGTCCATTTTGTCCACCGGCGCGGATCAGGCGGTCTCCCGCTGCTGCTGACTCACGGCTGGCCCAGCGCTTTCCTCGAATATCTCCCCCTCCTGCCACTGCTGCCCGACTTCGACGTAGTCATCCCGTCACTGCCTGGATACGGCTTCTCGCGCCGCCCCGCCCAAACCGGCGTCAACTACCGCTTCGTCGCGTCCCGCTGGCACAACCTGATGACCGAGCTGGGCTACTCCCGCTATGGAGCAGGCGGCGGCGACTTCGGCGCGGGCGTGGCCACCTTCCTCGCGATCGACCACCCCGACGCGGTCACCGGCATCCACCTCACCACCTTCGAGCTGTCGCCAACCGACGGCCCACAGTCCGAAGTGGAACGTGCCTACCTGGCCGTCAACGACTCCTGGGCTACAGCCGAACGCGGCTACAGCTCCATCCAGTCCACCAAGCCACAGACGGTCGGCTACGGCCTCAACGACTCCCCAGCCGGCCTCGCCGCCTGGCTGCTCGAAAAATGGAACTCCTGGACGGACACCACCCCATCCCGGGACTACCTTTGCACCCTGCTCACCCTCTACTGGGCCACCCAAACCATCACCCCCTCAATGCGCGACTACTGGGACAACCGCTGGAAAGCAGTCACCCCCACCTACGTAAGCACCCCAACCGCTTTCGCGCTCTTCCCACACGAAACCGTTCTAGAAGGCGAACCCCCACGCGAGTTCGCCGAGCGCCTTTACAACGTCCAGCGCTGGACAGTCTTCGACCGCGGCGGCCACTTCGCCCCCATCGAACACCCCAACCTGGTCGCCGCCGACCTGGCCGCTTTCTTCGCTTCCCGCTAGTTCCTTTTCCTTTGCGCCTTCCTTTGCGCCGCTTCGTTGTGGTCCCTCGCCGCAAGCTCCCGCGCGGCAACGCCACCTGCGTGCTTGGTCACGCCGGCGGCTGCACCCCCTTCTGTGGCTGCTGCTCCCGCTGGCTTGCCGCGGCGGCGCAGGGCGGCTGGTGCCGGGCTGGTGGGAACTGCTTTCGCCGCACCTTTGCTCTGCACCCATACACGCACATTGATC
>NZ_BONY01000121.1 GCF_016862955.1 Rhizocola hellebori
GTAGGTGCCACAGACATCCCGCCCCGGCTGCCCGCCGCACCGCCTCTGCTGTTGCCGCCCCTGGGCCCGGCTGCCCCTGGCACCTACGTCTCTGCGTTAGGGCGGCGAGGCAGAGATGTAGGTGCCACAGACATCCCGCCCCGGCTGCCCGCCGCACCGCCTCTGCTGTTGCCGCCCCCGGGCCCGGCTGCCCCCGGCACCTACATCTCTGCGTTAGGGCGGTGAGGCAGAGAGGTAGGTGCGGGGTGACCATGTTCTACCCGTGCTTCGGGGGCTGGCGGCGGTCGGTCAGAATGGGCTGGTGCAGATACCTACAGTGACGGTCAGCGAGATTCCCGCCGACGCCTACCTGCTTGATGTTCGCGAGGACGACGAGTGGGAGGCGGGACACGCTCCGGGTGCCGCGCACCTGCCGATGATGGAGATCCCGGTGCGGATGGCCGAGGTGCCCCAGGACGGCAAGGTGGTCGTGGTGTGCCGGGTGGGTGGGCGGTCTGGCCAGGTCGTGGCCTACCTGCGGCAGCAGGGCTGGGACAACGTGATCAACCTGGACGGCGGGATGCTCGGCTGGGCCGCGGCCGGTCGGCCGGTCATCGCGGACAACGGCCGTGCGCCCCACATCGCCTGACCACCACCCGCTCGTCTTCGCCCACCGCGGTGCTTCCGCTGAGCTGCCGGAGCATACGCTCGCGGCCTACCGCAGCGCGCTCGAAACCGGTGCGGACGGGGTCGAGTGCGATGTCAGGCTGACCCGCGACGGGCACCTGGTGTGCTTCCACGATCGCCGGCTCGACCGCACCAGCACCGGAACGGGTCCGTTCGCCTCGTACACCCTCGATCAGTTGCGCGAGCTCGACTTCGGGTCCTGGCATCACAGCGGGCAGCCTGCCGGAGTGCTGACCCTCGACGATCTGCTGGACCTGCTCAAGGGGGCCGGGCGGCGGGTGCGGATCCTGATCGAGACCAAGCATCCCAACCGGTACGGCGGCGCGGTCGAGCATCGTCTGCGGGCCGTGCTGCGCCGGCACGCCATCGACCGGGGTCACGCGGGCGTTCTGGTCACGGTCATGTCGTTTTCGCCGCTGGCGGTGAGGCGCAGCCGGGAGCTGCTTCCCGAGCTGCCGACCGTGCAGCTGATGGACATGCTGCCGCCCGGGCTTCGGTTCAGGCGGCTCCCCTTCGGTGCGCGCATCGCCGGGCCGGGCCTGGAACTCATCCGCCGCCGTCCGGAGATCGTGCGCCGGCTAAAGGCGGCGGGGCAGAAGGTCTATGTCTGGACGGCGAATGAGCCCGAAGATGTGGAGTTGCTGGTCTCGCTGGGCGTGGATGGACTGATTACAGATCGTCCAAAGGAAGTTCTGGCCCAGCTTGGTAGATAGTGCAAGACTCCGTGCGTGGGTGTTGCTTTTCGAGAGCTGATCTTCGATCTCGCCGCTATTGTCGAGGACGCCCACCACGACCAGAACGTGCTTGATCGCGTGATGCGGCTCGGTGAACGTTCCCTTGGCGCGCTTGGGCTGACGCTCGGCGAGCTGGCCGATGGCGATGCACCGGGAAGCCGGATAGTGGCCGCCACCGGCGCGAGCAGCTGGGCGCTCGGCCGCCCGATCGGGGCCGACGTGGTCAAGGCCTCGCTGCAGCCGAGCCCGGCGCCTTACCCCATCGAGCTCGACATTCTTGAAGATCTCGCGATTGCCCAGCTGAAGGCCTTGGGCATTGGCTCGATCCAGGTTTACCCGATCTACATCCACGGCCGGGCGGCCCTGATCCTGGCGGCTTTCTTCGCGGAAGGAGCGGCGCTCGACGCGGATCAGACCGCGGTCATGAAGCTGGTGGCCGCTTGCATCGGGTACCTGTATAGGCGGGAGACGCCGGAGCACGCAGCCCGGGGGATCGACGAGCGAGAGCTCTTCATGGCGGTCACCAGCCACGAGCTTCGCACCCCGGTCACCGTGATCAAGGGGTATGCCGAGACACTGCGTGATCACTGGGACAGGCTCACCGAGCCGCAGCGCATCGAGTCGGCACGGGTGATCGGCCAGCGCGCCACAGAGCTGGCTCGCATGGTCGACCGGCTGCTCGAGGCCAGCACGGCAAGCGAGGCGATCAGCTCCCGCATCGCCCCCTTCGACCTGCTGGAGTCGCTGCGAAAGGCCGCCGCCGATCTGCCCGGCTACCTGCGCAAGCGGCTGCATATGAAGCTCCCGCCACAACTCCCGCCTGCGCTGGGTTACCGCAGCGGGCTGGCCAGCGTCGTGGTGGAGCTGGTGACCAATGCGCACAAGTATTCGCCCGGCTCCGGGCCGATTGTGCTGAGCGCCGATTCGGACGGGCGCACCGTGTTCTTTCGCGTCGCCGATCGAGGCATCGGCATCCCCGCCGATCGCGCGCCTAACACTTTCGAGCGATTCTGGCAGGGCGAGGCGGGGGATGATCGGCGGTACGGTGGTGCCGGACTGGGCCTATTCCTTGTCCGAAAGACCATTGAGCGACAAAACGGTTGGGTGTCCTTACGTCCCCGGGATGGGGGAGGTACCGTCGCAGAGGTACGCCTGCCACGCGGTGACATAGGTGTCGGGGAGGCATAAAAGTGTCGACGGCTGTCGCAGAGAGCGCCTGGTGCGTGGTGGTGCCTCACCATGCTCGTGGCGCCCGGCAGGCGCGGCATCGGCTGGCCAACGCCTTGGCGGGAGCCATCCCGCCGGCCCTGCTGGCAGATGTGATCTCGGTCGCCGGTGAGCTGGTCGCCAACGCGGTCCGCCACGCCGATCCACTGCCGGGTGGGGTGGTTCGCCTGGCCTGGCGGCTTCGCACCTCCGACAAGGGCCGCTCGGTCGAGGTCAGGGTGACCGACGGCGGTTCGCCGCAGCTGCCCCGGCCACGCACGGCCGGCACCGAGGAGCCCGACGGCCGCGGATTGACGATTGTCGAAGCATTGGCCGACCGCTGGGGCGTTGATAGGGACGGTCTCGGGCAGTCGGTCTGGGCTGAACTAAGCTGACCTCCCGTGGGTAAGAAGAGCCGCGTTCGCGACGCCGCCGCCAAAAAGATCCGTGACGTATTTGTGGCACGCCCGTTCGCCGGGCTGGCCGATGAGCCGGAGTGGATCGCGCTTCGCGAGCTGGTCCCGGCCGCGACCGCGCCACTTCGCCTGAACGCGGAGTACGCCGCCAAATACGGAGACCGTGAGATCACGCTGGCCAGCATTCTGCCGATGGCGTGGCCCGCGCTGACCAAGCCCGATGGCCGGATCTTCATCGGCCTGCAGCGCCACGAGCGCTCCGGAGATGTCAACCGGGACATCGCGGTGGCCCTGCTCAACGCGCTCGATGCGGCGCCGGGCGGCTCGGTCAACGTGCCGCCGTTGCCGGGAGTTGGACCTCGGCTCGCCGATGTGATCGCCAACGAGCCGCTCGACGTAAAGCTCCACAGTGGTTTCGACTTCTGGCTGGACGCGGATCAGGAACGCGACGACAACGTCAAGCAGTCGCTGGAGGCCGCCAACGCCTCGATCTTCCCCACCGAGCCGTTGACCGCGGCGCGTGCCGCCTACTGGTGCCGGGTGCCGGGCAAGTCGCACGTGCGGTGGGTGCTGCCCGACAGCGAAGAGGCCGGGCTCAACGCCCTGGCCCGGCTCAGTGCGGCCGGCCAGCTCAAACTCGGCGACGACACCAAGTTCGCCGGGATGTTCCGGGCGCACGGCCTGCTCGTGCCGGTGTGGGATCTGCCGATGGAGCCGGAGGCGCAAGCCTGGGAGGAGCCGTTCGCGGCAGCGGTCCAGCGGTACAACGCGGCCCTGTCCGATGAGCCGCTTACCGCAGACGAACGCCGTGCTAAGCAAGGTCTACTAGGCAGACAACTCAGTCTGCGGTAGACGAATCCGGCATTCACCCACTCATTCACGAGTGGAAAACTATTCACCCCTTCATAGCTATAGGTGCTCTATAGATGCAGCACGTACGGTAAGGGACACCTAACTCAGCGCGTGGCACCGCACGGAGGCAGGACATGACCGCATTTCCCTACCGTCCAACCATTGAAGACGGACTAAGACCGGCGCCGCTCGACTGGGCGCGCCGCATGAGAGCGGAGCAAACGATCAGACGGATGGCGGCCGCCGAAGACCGGGCCGCCCATCGGCTGGGACCCCAGTGGCACGTGGTCGAAAGACCGCTGGCGCTGCCCAGCACCGGACAGACGTCCGAACGCAAAACCCCTCCCCTGTCAGGCTTTCTCGTGATCGGGCCGGGTGGCATCTTCTGCATCTCGATCGCCCAGCACGGGCGAAGCCGGGTGATGATCGCGGGCGATGTCGTCCAGATCAGTGGAAGACGTCCGCCCTACGTTTCGCAGGCACGTCGCGACGCACGCAAGGCCGCGAAGGCTCTCTCCACGGCGATCGGCCAGGACATCAAAGTCCATCCGGTACTGGCGTTCGTCGGGAATGGACCCATCAGCGTCAACGGGCTGCCCAAGGATTGCGTGATCACCTCGTACCGCGAACTGGACAAGGTGCTCAATGCCACCGGCAAGCGCATCTCACCCACGACAGCCGAAAAACTTTCACAGGTGGCGCGCAGCCCGCAGATCTGGGCAGACACCTCCGGCTACGACTGGTATCCGGAAGGGTCAACACCCGGTGACAAGCCCACGACGCGGGGGTAACGTGTCCGACGATGACCCACATCGAGCTCTCGCTCTCTCCGCTCGCACCAACTCCTTTGGCACAGTCTCCATTGGAGGCGGGAATGACCGACCCGCTCGAGCGCTGGGCTGCGTCACTGGCCAAGGCCGAAGAGTCGGGCCTGGTGATTGACGCGGCCGGGATCATCGTCGCCGCGTCCAAGCCCTGCGCCCGGTTGTTCGGCCTGAGCCAGCCCGCTGAGCTCACCGGCAGGTACATGCTCGATCCAGAGGTTGTCTATCTGATCGACTTCACCGCCGCCGGCAACGAGCTGGGCGAGTCCGAGCGCGAGAAGATTCCCCCACTACTCGCGCTCACCTCAGGTCGGTTGGCACGAGGGCTGATGCGGGTACGCACCGGTTCGGACAATCGCACCCTCGACTCGATCGCGACCCCGGTGCGCCAGGACGGGGAAGTCGTTGGCTCGCTCAGCTTTTTTGCTGTGGTCTAGCGAGCTAGCATCGGCGGCTATGCCGCCCCTCACCAAACTCCGCGTTGGCATGACCGCGGTCGTGCTGTCCGCCTTGGCCGGTTGCGGGGTTCCACCCGAGCTGGCACCACCTCCCGGCACCCAGGTCCCGGTTCCCAGCGCCACCCCACCGGTGAGCGCCCCCTTCCCGCCCGGTTACACCCCGCGCGCGACCGGGCCGACGACCACCCCGAGCGCGGTCGCCACGCCTTTCCCCGAATTCAGCTCGGTGTCGTGCAACGGCAAGCCCACCGGCGATCAGGTGCTGGCGCTGGTGAAGCGGGAGACGAACATCTCGCCCAGCAAGCCCATCACCCAGCCGGTCTGCGCGGGCACCTGGCACTTCACCGTTCTTGAGGTCCCGAATAGGGAACCTCTTCAGGTGCTGTCCAAGTCGGAGCCGACCGGGTTGCATCTGATGGCTGTGGGCACCGACGTCTGCACGGTCGACGTACGCAGGCAGGCGCCGACAGGCATCCTGTTGGCCGCAAGCTGCTAGCGATTACTGCTACCGTCCGGATATGCCAGGTGTTCCGCCGACCCGCTTTGTCTATCTCGGCCCGGAAAGCACATTCGCAGAACAGGCGCTGATGACCATTCCAGCGGCGCGAAAGGGTGTTTGCACCCCGATGCGCAGCGTGCCGGAGGCGCTCGACGCCATCAGGTCAGGCGAAGCCGACGCCGCTCTCGTCCCGTGGGAGAACTCGGTCGGCGGCGCGGTGGGCGTCAGCCTGGACGAGGCGATCGACGGCGACCCGCTGGTCATCACCAGAGACGTGGTGATCCCGGTCGAGTTCGTGCTCGCCGCCCGGCCCGGCAGGATGCTGGGCGACGTGCGCAGTATCGCCGCGCATCCGCAAGCCTCGGCCCAGTGCCGGGGATGGCTGCGCAGCCACGCCCCGGACGCGGCCATCATCGATGTGCTGTCCAATGGCGCCGCGGCAGCCGCCGTCAGCAACGGCGAACACGACGCGGCGATCTGTGCGCCGATCGCGATCGAGCGGTTCGGCCTCAACCGGCTGGCCGACAAGATCGCCGATCACCCGGACGCGGTGACGCGCTTCGTCCTGCTGTCGCGACCGGGGCCGCCGGCCCAGCCGACCGGCGACGATCTCACCTCGCTGGCCATCTGGATCTCCCACGACCGGGTAGGAGCGCTGCTGGCTGTGCTCACCGAGCTGGCCGTGCGCGGGGTCAATCTCACCCGGATCGAGTCCCGGCCGACCGGCGAAAAGCTTGGCAGATATGTGTTCTTCCTCGAGTGCACCGGGCATGTCGCCGAGGCCCGGGTCGGCGAAGCGCTGCAGGGTCTGCGCCGGGTCTGCGCCGAGATCCGGTTCCTCGGCTCCTATCAGCGCGCGGCGCTGCCCGCGACCGCCGCCGAGAAGCCGGTTCCGCCCCCACCCGGACTGTCCGATTCTGACTATGCAGATTCGGCCGCCTGGCTCAGAGACCTTCGCCGCGGCGAGCCCGGGTAGGCCGCGATGCCGGTCGAGATGTCGCGGGAGCGCTTCGAGGAACTGGTCGGGGACGCGCTGGATCAGGTACCCGAGGAATTGCTCAAGGTCATGTCCAACGTAGTGATTCTGGTGGAGGACGAGTCGCCGCCTGGCGCCCCGCCTCTGCTCGGTCTCTACGAGGGCCACGCCCTCACCGAACGCGGCTGGGACTACGCGGGCGTGCTGCCCGACCGGATCACGATCTTCCGCAATCCGACCCTCGCGGTCTGCCAAACCGAGGAAGAGGTCGTGGAGGAAGTCGCGGTAACTGTCGTGCATGAGATAGCACATCACTTCGGAATCTCCGATGATCGCCTTCATGACCTGGGCTGGGGCTGAGCCGGTGTCAAAAGAAGGCTTGCGCTGATCACTTACGCTGGCACCGCCTACCCCCTTATAGGAGGACACCCCTTATGCAGAGCGCGCTTTTCGCTGCAGAGAACCTGGAGAAGGAGTCCACCACTCCTGGCTTCACCCTGCAGAACTCCAAGATGCTAAAGATCGAGCTCAGGGGCGAGGCCATGGCCCGCACCGGCTCCATGGTGGCCTACCAGGGCCAGGTTCAGTTCCAGGCGCTCGGTTCCGGCGGTGCCGCGAAGTGGCTCAAGCAGAAGCTCACCGGCGAGGGCGTGCCGCTGATGAAGGTCTCCGGCCAGGGCGACGTCTTCCTCGCCGATCGCGCCGCCGACGTGCACCTCATCGACCTTGCCCAGGGTGACTCGCTCAGTGTCAACGGCACCAACGTTCTCGCGTTCGAGTCCTCGCTGAGCTACGACATCAAGATGGTTCAGGGCATGGGCATGCTCTCCAGCGCCGGCCTTTTCAACTGCGTCTTCACCGGCACCGGCCGGATCGCCATCACCACCAAGGGAACCCCGGTCGTGCTCACCGTCGACCAGCCCACCTACGCCGACCCGCAGGCCGCGATCTGCTGGTCGTCGAACCTGCAGACCGGCTATCACCGCGCCGACCAGATCGGCTTGGGCACCCTGCTCGGCCGCACCACCGGCGAGGCTTTCACGATGAGCTTCGCGGGTCAGGGCTTCGTCGTGGTGCAGCCCTCCGAGGAGCCTCCGGGCGGCCTCGTCGCAGGCGGTCAGCAGCAGAGCTCCGGCGGCGTGCTGGGCGGGCTGCTCGGCGGCTGAGAGCGCACCACCACCAAGGGGTGAGAGCCGGTAAAGTCGGCCTCACCCCTTGGTTAATTGGAGCGGATCCATGTCCGAAGACGTGATCGAGTTTGGTCCCACCGGAGTCCCGGAGCGACAGCCCAAACTCCGCCGCCTGCCGCAACTTCCCGGCGGAACCGCCCTCCCCACCGCCGCGGCGGGTGCCATCGCGCTGATCGCCTCCATGCTTGGGCGCTGGCAGTCGACCACCCTTCCCTACGACCAAGACAGCTCCCGCGAGGTGGGCTCGGCCATCGCCGCGCTCGGCGCGGTCGGCGGCGCCTATGTGGCAGTCGCCGTGGCGACCGTGGCCGCTGTCGTGATCACCCTCTTCGGACAGCCCTCGGTGCGGCACACCGCCCGGCTGCTGGGCTACGCCCTCGCCGCGTCCGGGCTGACGATCGTGGGCACCATGGCCTATTCACTCACCAAGACCAGCAACCTCGCCGAGTTCCGCCTCTTCCCGCAGGAAGACCTGGATCGGGTCCACTTCACCCTCGAATGGGGAACCTATGTCGCCTTCGCCGGCATGCTGGCGCTGGGCGCGTCGCTGATCCTCAGCGTTCGGCCGAGCCCGTCCTCGGTGCGGGATGTGGCAACCGCCGCCGCCTACCAAGAACCGGCGGAGATGGAGCTTGAGGTCTCGGTCTTCCCGGCAAGCCCCAAAACCAGCCCAGGCGCCGGGCACGAGCTCTACATGCGGCAGTAATACTGGCGCGTGCAAGCAACGCGCGGCGCTGCAAATCTGGCGCGTGCGAAGCAACGCGCGGTTGTGGGATATATCGACGCGAGATCTGGTGGGTGGGGCCGGTAGGCTTCTGGGCGTGATTGATCTGCGTCTGCTGCGGGAGAATCCCGATCTGGTCCGTAGGAGCCAACAGACGCGTGGCGAGGCCGTCGAACTGGTCGACGATCTGCTGCGCGCGGACGAGGCGCGGCGATCGGCGATCTCCTCCTTCGAAGCGTTGCGCGCGGAGCAGAAGCAGCTGGGCAAGCTCATGCCCAAGGCCGCCGGAGACGAGAAGGTGGCCCTCCTGGCCCAGACCAAAGAGCTGGCCGAGCGGGTGAAAGCCGCCGAAGCCGCGGTCACCGCCGCGGAAGCCACGTTGCGCGCGGCCCAGATGGCCATCTCGAACGTGGTCGAGGAGGGTGCTCCCGCCGGCGGCGAGGATGACTACGTCGTGCTGCGCGAGGTTGGTGGGCGGCCGAGCATCGACAATCCCAAGGACCACTTGGAGATCGGTGAGGCGCTGGGCGCCATCGACATGGAACGGGGCGCCAAGGTCTCGGGAGCGCGCTTCTACTTCATGACCGGCCAGGGCGCGCTGCTTCAGCTTGCGCTGCTTCAGCTCGGCATGTGGCAGGCGGTCGAGGCCGGCTTCACGCCGATGATCCCGCCGGTGCTGGTGAAGCCGGAGTCGATGGAGGGCACGGGTTTCCTCGGCGCTCATGCCAGCGAGGTTTACCACCTGCCAGAAGATGATCTTTTTTTGGTGGGTACCAGCGAAGTGCCGCTCGCCGCCTATCACCGTGACGAAATCCTTGCCCTGCAAGACCCTCGGCGATACGTCGGCTGGTCGACCTGTTTCCGCCGAGAAGCGGGCAGCTATGGCAAGGACACCCGCGGCATCATCCGGGTCCACCAGTTCGACAAGCTGGAGATGTTCTCGTACTGCCCGCCGGAGCAGGCCCACGAGGAGCACCTGCGCCTGCTGGCCTGGGAAGAAGCGATCCTCGGCAAGCTCGAGCTGAGCTACCGGGTGATCGACGTGGCTGCGGGCGACCTGGGCTCGTCGGCCGCCCGCAAATACGACTGCGAGGCGTGGATCCCGTCGCAGGGCAAGTACCGCGAGGTCACCTCCACCTCGAACTGCACCACTTTCCAAGCCCGCCGCCTGAACACGCGTTATCGCGATGCCGAGGGCAAGCCGCAGATCGTGGCGACGCTCAACGGCACCCTCGCCACCACGCGCTTCCTCGTGGCGATCCTGGAACAGCACCAGCAGCCCGACGGATCGGTTCGCGTTCCCAAGGCGCTGCAGCCCTATCTCGGTGGACGTGACGTACTTGAGCCAGTCTGAAAGACCGCTACCCAAGCTCATCGCCACCGATCTTGACGGAACGGTGGTCAGATCGGACGAAACAGTTAGCGGGTTCACGCATTCGGTCTTCGAGCGGGTCCGCGCCGCCGGTATTCCCATCGTGGGGGCCACCGGCCGCGGGCCCAGGCTCGAAGCGCTCAGCCGAATAGACCTTCCCCACGCCGATCTGCTCGTGCTCGGCGGCGGGGGCCGGGTGATCGATCTACGCGGGCCGTCGGTCCGGGTGCTTCGCGACGCGCGGGTGCCCGGCAGTGTGATCGCCAGTCTGGTGGCCAAGCTGGAGGATCAGCTCGGTCCGGTCAAACTCCTGGTGGAAGTCCTTGATGGGGAAAGAGAACCGCTCTGGGGCGACCATGTCCAGGACTGGCCCTACCCCGACGATCTCGTGGTCCAGGATCGGGCGGTGTCGCTCTCCCATGACGTGATCAAGGCCTTTATCCGTACCCCCCAAGGCAATCCAGACATGTTGCTGGAAGCGGCATCCGAGATCATTCCGTCGGATGTCGTCACGTTGACCCATTCCGGGCTCGGCTGGGTGGAAATCACCCCGCCCGGCGTGGACAAGGGCACCGGATTGGCGATTGTCGCGGCGGATCTGGGCATTGACCCGTCAGAGGTGCTCGTCTTCGGAGATATGCCCAATGACATCCCGATGTTCAAATGGGCGGGCTATCGGCGCGTAGCCGTCGAGAACGCCCACCCCGCCCTGATGGCTCTCGCCGACGAGGTGACGCTCTCCAACGAGCGCGACGGTGTCGCGTTCTACTTGGACAACATGCTCAAACGGGCTCAGAGGTACTGACCCGGGGTCCGGCTGGGGTCGCCGCCGGGCAGCGTGGTGCCGCCCACGCCCGGCGGCAGAGCGGGCCTTCCCCGCATCTGCTCCAGCTGCATCCTGGCCGCCATCTGTTGCGCCACAAGGGCCGCCTGGATGCCATGGAAGAGGCCCTCAAGCCAGCCCACCAGCTGGGCATGCGCGATGCGCAGCTCCGCCTCGGTGGGGATGGTTCCCTCTTCGAACGCCAGGGAGATCCGCTCAAGTTCCTCACGCAGCTCGGGCGCGAGGCCGTCCTCCAGCTCGACGATGGAACGCCGGTGGATCTCCTTGAGTCGCTGGCGTCCCTTTTCGTCCAGCGGGGCCGATCTGACCTCCTCGAGCAGCTGCTTAATCATTGTGCCGATCCGCATCACCTTCGCTGGCTGCTCGATCAAGCGGGATGGGTCGTCGTCACGGTCCCCCACCGTTCCGATGGGGGTGCCATCGGGTCCGACGACAACCACGGTCTTTTCCTCTGACTGCTCACTCACACCCCCATCCTAGGAGATCGAGCTGTCCCATTGACGTCGCCGTCAGGACACGGTAGACAGCCACAGTGGCCGTAATCTCGGCTGCGCCATGTCCAGGGAAGGGTGAATTAAGCGTGGCACTGGACAGAGTGGACGGGATAGATCGCCGTCGGCTGCTCGGAATGTTCGCCGGCATCGGGGCGGCTGGGCTTACCGGCGGACTGTCCGCCTGCGCTACGAGCACCGTAGATGCGCCCAAGAGCACCGTCCGGTTAGGACTGCTCGTGCCGGCGACCGGTGCCAACAAGGCCATCGGCGCCGAGCTGGAGAAGGGCTTCCAGCTCTACCTGGATATGCACGGCCGCACGATGAGCGGGCACAATATCGACCTGATTGTCGAGGACGAAGGCGACACCATCCAGTCGGGCACGGCCGCCCTGAAGGCCTTGCAAGACAAGAATGTGGTGGCCATCACGGGAGTGGCCAACCCCGATCTCTTGCCCTCGATTCGCGACGCGATCGAGAAGAGCCAGGTGCCGATGCTCGCCGCGCACGGCTCATCCGCCGACATGAGCAGCGCGGTCTACATCTGGCGCACGGCGTTCGTCAACAACGAGCCGGGACGCGCCGTCGGCCTGTACCTGAAGAGCCGCGCCAACACCGGCAAGGTCGGCCTGATCGGTCTGCCGGACAACTTCACCAAAGACGCGATGAGCGGGCTCGAGAGCGAGTACAGCAACGTCACCGAGCGCGTCTGGGTGCAGCCGACGGCGAAACCTGAGGCGGGCCAGTTCCGCACCGAGGTCCAGCGGGTGCTCGGCATGAACCCCTCAGTGATCTTCTGCTCGCTGCCGCAGACCTACCTGGTTCCGTTCCTGCAGTCGTTGCGATCCAACGGCGGCAACCAGGACGTCTACGCGCCCGGCATGGTGTCGGAGAACCTTCCGCCCGACCAGCTCGGCGCCGCGAAGGGTCTCTACACCGCGATGCAGTACTCCAGCGATCTGAACAACCCGTCCAACCGGGTGTTTTCTGCCCAGTTCCAGACCCGCCACCCGAATTCGCCCACCGCGTTCGCAGTGGCCGCATACGACGCGGCTGCGGTGCTGGACGGCGCGATCGCCCTGTGCGGCAACGACGCGATCACCGCGCTGCGGATCAACCAGGAAATCCCCAACGTGGGCCAGGTCGTCAGCCCGCGCGGCAACTGGCAGTTCAACCAAGCTCGGTCGCCACAGCAAAAGTGGTACCTGCGCCAGATCCGCCCGGACGGCAACATCTGGTCCAACGTCCTGATCGGAGATCTAGCCACCCTGGGATAGCGAGAGACTATTCTCTGTTGGTGCGGCTAGACGACGTTGACCAGCGCATCATCGCAGCGTTGATGACCGACGCCCGCACGACATATGCCGATATCGGCCAGACGGTGTCACTGTCCGCACCCGCGGTCAAACGGCGTGTTGATCGGCTGCGTTCGGTCGGGGTGATCAAAGGGTTCACGGCTGTCGTCGACCCGAAGGCGGTCGGCTGGACCACCGAGGCCTTCGTGGAGCTGTTCTGCACCGGCCGGACAACCCCCGCCCAGATCACGCTGGCGACCAGGCAGCACGCGGAAGTGGTCGGGGCCTACACGGTCTCGGGCGAAGCCGACGCCCTCGTGCACATCCGCGCCGCCGACATCCAGCACCTGGAGCAAGTCCTGGAACGCCTCCGAGCCGAACCCTTCATCACCTCCACCCGCAGCATGATCGTCCTCTCCCGCCTGGGTGACTGAATTTCGCGCGCAAAAATTCCAGCAACCACGGTGGGTCACCGTGCGTCCAACCGGCCATGAAACGTGCTGCTGCCCTTCTCACCACGTTTGCTCTGGTGGGCTGCACAAACACGACTGTCAATACGTCGACGCCAGCGCCGGCTTTGAAGCTTGTCTCGTACCGCTCCTGTGACGATCTGTTGTCACAGGTTCGTCAGGCGGCCGAGCGCAGCGTCGGGCCGTACGGGTTCACCAACGGTCACCCGATGCTCTACTCCGGGGCCACGGACAGCCGCGCGATCGCGCCACCGGCGGCCGCGGCGGAAGGGGCCAAGGCGGCACCGGTACAGGGACAGGACTACTCCGGCACCAACACCCACACCGCCGGGGTCGACGAGCCCGACCTGGTGAAGACCGACGGCAAGCGGATTGTGGTGGTGCTGGAAAGCAGCCTGCACGTGATCGATGCCGCGACCAAGAAGGAGACCAGCCGCCTGCCGGTCGACCCGGGCGCCTATCAGATCCTGCTGCACGGCGATCGGGTTCTCGTGCTGAGCCGGGCGGCGGGCAAGGTTGAGCCGTTCGCGGCCGATTCACGGGTCGCCCCTGGCTATTACGCCCAGGCCACCAAGCTCCAGCTGATCGATCTGAGCGGCATGCCGAAGCAGGTGGGCGAGTTCAGGATCGAGGCCGAGCTGGTCGATGCCCGGCAGGTCGCCAGCACAGCGCGGGTGGTGGTGCGCAACGGACCGGCGATCACCTTCCCCATGTACCGGCAAAACCTGACCGACGATCAGCGGTTGGCCGACAACCGGTCCCTGATCAGCGTGGCCCCGATCGAGGCCTGGCTGCCCGCTTACACCGCCGACGGCAAGTCCGGCCGCGTGGACTGCAACGACGTGAGCATTCCGGAGACCTTCAGCGGCACCTCGCTGGTGACCGTGCTCAGCTTCGATCTGGCCGGTGCCTCGCTGAGCGAGGCTGAGCCGACCGCGGTCTTCGCCGACGGCGACACCGTCTACGGCAGCGGCGCCAACCTGTACCTCGCCCACGATCAGCGGTGGCGCGGCTGGCGCGGCCCGACCATGTGGAACGACCCGAAGCGCACCGACGAAACCGAGATCTTCCAGTTCGACATCACCTCTCCCAAGCCGGCCTACGTGGCCGGCGGCAAGGTGCCCGGCTGGCTGCTCAACCAGTACTCGCTGAGCGAGCACGACGGGGTGTTGCGGGTCGCCACCACGACGAGTGCGCCTTGGGATCAGACCCAGAAGAGTTCCTCGTCGGTGTATTCGCTGCGCCGCGACGGTGGCTCCCTCGAGAAGATCGGATCGGTTGGCGGGCTTGGCAAGGGCGAGCGGATCTACGCGGTTCGCTTCGTCGGCCCGATCGGCTTCGTGGTCACCTTCCGCCAGACAGATCCGCTCTACACCATCGATCTGAGCGACCCGACCCGGCCCAGAGTCGTTGGTGAGCTGAAGATTGCGGGCTATAGCGCCTATCTGCACCCGGTGGAGGGCGGCCGCCTGCTCGGCATCGGGCAGGACGCCACCGAGCAGGGGCGGGTCACTGGTACCCAGATCTCCCTCTTCGACGTGGGCAACCTGGCCGATCCGAAGCGGCTCGACCAGCACAAGGTCCCCAGGGCCCACAGCGAGGCCGAGTACGACCCGCACGCGTTCCTCTACTGGCCCGCGGCCAAGCTGCTGGTGGTGCCGCTCAACAACGAGGCGCTGCTGCTTCGGGTGGAGGCGACCACGCTCACCGAGCTGAACCGCATCTCCCACCGCGACGGGCAGATCCGCCGCTCGCTGGTGATCGGGGACACCCTGTGGACCATCGGGCACAACAGCGTGATGGCGTCCACTTTGGATGGTGGCCAGCGGCTGGCCACCATCACGCTATAGGTATTGACCGATGCGTTCTTCGGCGTTGGGGGGAGCGTCAGGCTTGTCCCCCTCGCCGAAGAACCGCTTCCCGCCGAATTCCCCGTGCAGCCGGTCGTCGAGCTCGTCGGCGAGCCCGGTCATCACCTGGATGGCCAGGGACAGGTGGGTGGGCTGGAAGTCGCGGCCGAAGACCGGGACCGAGGCCCACACCGTGCCGGAGGTGCAATAGAGCCGGCCGATCGGCATCCGGTTGGTCAGCTCGGAGAGCTTGGCAAAGAGCTTCTCGGAGGGCTCGATTTCGGTCAGCACCGGGGAGAAGACGTCGATGAGCGGCGGGTTGTCCCGCACCCGGACGAAGACCATGGCCGAGCCGGCTCGGATGCCGATGTCGCCGTCGCCGTCGACCCGAAGCTCACTCGGATCGGTCTTGGTCAGTGTCGCCACCACCAGGCGCACCTTGTCGGCGAGGTCGAGCCCCTGCGCCTCGATGGGCGGCAGCGAGCCCTCCATGGTGGACTCATGCCGGGCCAACGCGAGCTGGTTGATCGGCAGAGCCTCGTCGTCCTCGCCGCGGGCCGCGTAGACCAGGAAGGCGGGATGCGGCGCGCCATAGACGTCGCGCAGCGTCCGCGTGATCACCGTGGCCAGCTTGTTGACGTCGCCCTCCAGCCCGAAGCTCTCCCCCGAGCCGCTGAGCACCCCGGGCGGCGACCAACCCAGCGCCACCATGGCGGCGACGGCCGCCCTGTCCAGCCTGTATCCCTCGGGTAGGTTGGCGTTGCTCACAGCAAGCGCTGAGATGCCCTCCTCGTGGCGCTCCACGCTCACGCCGTAAACGGCGCTGCCGGTCCCCGAGGCAGTGGGGTCGAGGGTCAGATCCAGGTGGGCGCCCACCGGCAGCTCGGGCACCGTGGCGGCAAGCGTTCGCGCGAACTGACGCCACGCCTCGGTCACCTTGGCGCCCAGGTCCGCGGTAGTTGGTTCGTCCAACAGCTCGGCCTCGGGCAGGTCTGCCGCCATCATTCGCCTCCGTATATCGGTCCGTATCCCTGCGCGACGTTGTCAGGACTGCGCCAGCGCTGTCAATCGGGCGGCCAGCTCGGCTGGGTCGCCCCCTCTTCCCACTGCCAACCCAAGCAGGTAAGCGCTGACCGGCGCTGCTGGCCGCACCGTGTTGTGCGCCACTTCCCGGGCCAGATCGAGGACAAGTGTCGTATCCACGTCGCCAACTGGCACACCCAACGTGTCACAGGCGAGCTTCACAAACTCGGACAGGCTCATCTCAGCCATTTCTGCGCCTCCTCCAACGCCTCCGGGGTATCACAGTCGAACCAGGGCGGCGGGCCTTGCCCCGCCCAGGTCAGCTCGGTCACGTTGACCGCCCCCAAGAGTTCTTTCATTGAGGCATCTTTTCTGGGTACCGCTTCCAGCGCACGCCGCAAACTTTCGGTGGCCCAGACCGCGACCAGCGGCTGACGGCGGCCCTGCCCATCAACGTATACCGCGCAATCCCCAGCACCCGTGAGCTGCTCAAGCGCCTGCGCCGTGAGGAAGGGCAGGTCAGCTGCGAGCACGGCGACCCGGGCAGCGGCACTCACCGCCGCGAATCCGGCGCCGATCGCGGCCACCGGGCCGCCGCCGGGCGGCTGTTCCTGAACCCGGGGCACTCCGGCCAAATGATCGTCTAACTCGGATGGACCCACCACGACGGTGTGCGACGACCCCGCCAACGCGGCCAGAACCCGATCGAGCATCGTCACGCCACCGACCCGGAGCAGGGGTTTCAGCCCGCCTCCCATGCGCCGGGAGCGCCCGCCGGCGAGCACGATCGCGGCGTAGCCCATGCGCGCCTCCCTGTGGATAACCCGGCGTGTCGTCCACAGGTTAGCGATCAAGCTGATCGAGCGCGCGCTGAGACGGTGTGCTGAGCGCATGCCATCGTCAACCTTCCGCCTCACCAGCCGGGAAGACCTGCTGGGTTACGTCCCCTACGGCCTCGGTTTCTATCCGCAGGAAAGCCTGGTCCTGGTGGGTCTGGGCCAGAAGCGGCTGGAGCTGTGCGCTCGCGCCGACGCGAGCTGGCCTACCCGGCAGCACGTGAGCCAGTTCGCCCAGGCTCTACGCCGCATCCGGAAGATCACCGCCGTCCTGCTGCTGGGCTATGGCGGTGCCGAGATCGCCGACCCGACGCGTGCCGTCGGCAGCGCCTTGGAGCAGCGCGGCTATCCGGTAATGGAGCTGCTTCGCGTCACCGGCGACCGGTTCTTCTGCCTGACCTGCGGCGAGTGCACGCCACCGGAGGGCCGTCCCTTCGAGGTGAAGGCCAGCGCGGCCGCTGCGGCGGCGATATTCGCGGGCATGGTGGCCCGTCCCGACCGGGCATCGGTGGAAAGGCTGGTCCGCCCGATCGGCGGCCTCGCCGCCGTCGCGATGAGCCAGGCCGTCGATCGGGCCGGAAAACGCCTCGACGAGGCGCCGTGCCATCTTCAGCAATGGGGTAGGGAGGCGGTGGAGCAGGCGCTGTCCAAGGCTCGGCACGGCGACCGGCTCGACGACGACGAGGTTGCCTGGTTGACCCTTGTCCTGCAAGACACCGAGGTGCGTGACCACGCCTGGCGGCTCACCGATCGTGAGGTGTGGCAGCTCGAGCTCTGGCTTGACCTGACCCGGCGGGCCGAGCCCTCGCTCGCCGCTCCGCTGGCGGCGCTGCTGAGCTGGTGCGCGTGGAGGCAGGGCGATGGGGCATTGGCGATGGTCGCTGCCGCGCGGGCGCAGCGCCTCGATCCAGCTCAGCGCCTCGCCCAGTTCGTCGCGGACCTGCTCGACCGCGCGAGCCCTCCCAGCACCGTGACCAAGTGGCCCGTGCCACTGTGATTCTGGCGCGTGCAAAGCAACGCGCAGCAGCGCCGCTGGAGAGCGGCACTGCGGTAACTTTCCTGGCGTGGACCTGTCCTTCGTGCGCGAGCATCCGCACCTGCTGCGTAGCTTTCTCACGCATCAGCGCATCCGCGAGACTCCCGTCGAGGGCGGCTCCATCTGCCGCGCGTCAAGGCTGACCTTCGACAACGGGGAGTCCCTGTTTACCAAGGAGTGGCCGCAGGGCACGCCGCCAGAGGGCTTCTTCCACGCTGAGGCAAGCGGGCTGCGCTGGCTTGCCGAGGCGAAAACCGTTGCGGTGCCTGAGGTTTTGGTGCAAACCTCGGATCTGCTCGGGCTGGCCTGGGTGGAGCCGGGCAGAGCGACCGCGGCGGCGGCCGAAGACTTCGGCCGGGCCTTGGCGGGCCTTCACCGCACCGGCGCGGAGGCGTTCGGCGCGCCCTGGCCGGGCTTCCACGGCAGCGCGCCGATGGACAACACGCCCAGCCACGACCCCTGGCATGTCTGGTATTCACAGCGCCGGCTGCTGGCCTATCTGCGCCAGTCCGTCGATCGCCAGGCACTGACACCGAGCGACTCGGCACGAGTGGAACAGGTGGTGTCCAATCTGGACTCTTCTTGGGACGAAGCGCCCTCGCGTATCCACGGCGACCTGTGGACGGGCAACCTGCTGTGGGGGGCGGACGGCCGGTGCTGGCTGGTCGACCCGGCGGCACATGGCGGTCACCGCGAAACCGACCTGGCCTACCTGCGCCTCTGGGGCGGCGCTCCACATTTCTCGCGGATACTCGACGCCTACCACGAGGCGTGGCCACTGGCCCCAGGCTGGGAAGATCGGCTCGCGGTGCATCAGCTGTCCATGTATCTGCTCCATACCGCGCTGTTCGGAGAGGCCTTCGCGTCGGGGGTCCGGGATACCCTTCGAGAGTGCCCATGAACGCGAGCCAAGGTCTCGTTGACCGCTACGGCAGGCGGGCGATCGACCTGCGTGTCTCCCTGACCGACCGCTGCAATCTGCGTTGCTCCTATTGCATGCCCCCGGAGGGCCTGCCCTGGTTGCCCAATTCGCAGGTGCTGACCGACGACGAGGTCATCCGGCTGATCGGCATCGCGGTGACCCGGCTGGGCGTGGAAGAGATCCGCTTCACCGGCGGCGAGCCGCTGCTCCGGCCCGGGCTGTCCAAGATCGTCGCTGCCGCTGCGACGCTTCACCCGCGACCGAAGCTCTCGCTGACCACCAACGGCATCGGTCTCGACCGGCTCGCGGCCGGGCTTCGTGAGGCAGGTCTTGATCGGGTCAACGTCTCGCTCGACACCCTGATCCCGGAGCGGTTCGAGCAGATCGCTCACCGTCGCCGCCTGCCCGACGTGCTCGCGGGGCTGGCCCGCTCGGCCGAGGTGGGCTTTGCCCCGGTTAAGATCAACACGGTGCTGCTGCGGGACGTGAACGACGACGAAGCGCCCGCCCTGCTGCGGTTCGCCCTCGAAAACGGCTATGAGCTGCGTTTCATCGAGCAGATGCCCCTCGACGCACAGCACGGCTGGCGTCGCGACAACATGATCACCGCGGAGGAGATCCTCGCCTCCCTGACCGCCGAGTTCGACCTGTCGCCCGATCCGGCCGACCGCGCTGGAGCGCCCGCCGAGACCTGGCTGGTCAACGGTGGCCCGGTGAAGGTCGGGGTGATCGGCTCGGTGACCCGGCCGTTCTGCGGCGACTGCGACCGCACCCGCCTCACCGCCGATGGCCAGGTGCGCAACTGCCTGTTCGCCACCGGCGAAACCGATCTTCGTGACCTGCTGCGCGGGGAGGCGGAGGACGAGCTGATCGCGCAGCGGTGGCGGGAGGCGATGTGGGGCAAGCTGCCCGGCCACGGCATCGACAACCCGGCTTTCCTGCAACCGTCCCGGCCCATGTCAGCGATCGGTGGATGATGATTACCGTTCGATATTTCGCCGGCGCGAGGGCTGCGGCAGGTGTGGCGGAGGAGACCTTTCCCTCTGGCACCACCATCGAGCAGCTCGCGTCGAAGAAGGGCGAGCCGTTCGCCCGGGTGCTGCATTCAGCCAGCTTTCTGGTCGACGGGCTAGCTTGGCACGACCGCCAAGCACCGCTGCCCGCGGGCGTGACGGTGGACGTGCTGCCGCCATTTGCCGGAGGGTAAGCCGCGCGGCGGTGCGGGGGTAATGCCGACAGTGCTTTGGCCGGAGGATGAGTTGTGGTGCTGCAAGGTCTGATCTTTCTAGGCCTGGTTTTGGTCGTGCTCGGCCCGGTTCATTGGTACCTGTGGCGAAGGCTGGTCAAAGACACCACCCGCCCGGGCCGTGTCCGCAAGATCGGCACTGTGATCTTCGTGGCGCTGGTGGTCTCGCTCATCGCGGCCTTCATCGTGCCCAGGGTGGCCGGGGCCCGGGCAGGCTTCGCCGTCTCCCTGGTCGGCTACCTGTGGCTGGCGGTCATGTTCTACCTGCTGGTCATCATGCTGGCGCTGGAGATCCCCCGCCTGATCGCGCTGCGGCTGGCCCGCCCGACCCCGGCACACGCCCTGGCCCCCACTCAAGACACCAATTCCTCACCACACCCCCCAGCTGACGACCCACACCCAGCACAAACCGCACCCACCGACAGCGACGGCGCGGGCTCGGCGGAAAACGCACTCGCCAGGGGCGACGCAGGCTCAGCGCAAAGTGCACCCGCCGAGGGCGGCGCGGGCTCAGCGGAAAACGCACTCGCCAGGGGCGACGCCGGCTCAGCGCAAGGCGCACCCGCCGGGGGCGACGCGGGCTCGGCGGAAAACGCACTCGCCAGGGGCGACGCCGGCTCAGCGCAAAGTGCACCCGCCGGGGGCGACGCGGGCTCGGCGGAAAACGCACTCGCCGGGGGCGACGCGGGCTCAGCGCAAGGCGCACTCGCCGGGGGCGGCGGCGCGCGGTCGGTGGAAGGCGCTCCGGTTGGGGGCGGCGCAGTGGCGGAGGTCAGCCGGCGGTTGCTGATCACCCGTAGCTTGGCGATCTTCGCTGGGCTTACCGCGACCGGGATTGTGGCCGGTGGGGTGCGCACGGCTCTGGGGGATCCGGTGCTCAAGCGGGTTCAGATCCCGCTGGCCAAGCTTCCCCGCAACCTCGACGGCTATCGCATCGCCCTCGTCAGCGACATCCACCTTGGCCCGCTCACCGGCATCGACCACACCCGGCGGATTGTGCGGTCCATCAACGGGATGCAGGCCGACCTGATCGCCGTCGTCGGTGACCTGGTCGATGGCAGCGTGGCCGAGCTCGGTGCGGAGGCGCAGCCGCTGGCCGACCTGCTCAGCCGCGACGGCGCCTACTTCGTCACCGGCAACCACGAGTACTACTCCGGTGCGCAGGAGTGGATAGACGAGGTGGCCCGGCTGGGAATGCGGCCGCTGCTCAACGAGCGGATAGGGATCCGGGGCTTCGACTTGGCCGGCGTCAACGACGTCACCGGGCGCGGTTTCCCCGAAGCCGGTGGCGGCCCCGATTTTGCCGCGACGCTGGGTGACCGCGACACCTCGATCCCGGTGGTGCTGCTCGCCCACCAGCCGGTCCAGGCGACCGAAGCGGCGAAGTTCCAGGTGGATCTCCAGCTCTCCGGGCACACCCATGGCGGCCAGATGGTCCCGTTCAACTATGTGGCCCGGCTTCAGCAACCGGTGATCTCCGGCCTCGGCGAAGTGGACGGCACCAAGGTCTACGTCACCAACGGCGCCGGTTTCTGGGGACCACCCGTAAGAGTCGGCGCGCCACCGGACATCACGCTGGTCGAGCTGAAGGCCGGTTAGACTGCCCGGCGTGCCCCGAGACAGCTGGATAGCCGATCTGCATATCCACTCCAGATACTCGATGGCATGCAGCAGGGATCTCGAGCTGCCCAACCTCGCCTACTGGTCGCGCCGCAAAGGCATCTCCCTGCTGGGAACGGGTGACTTCACCCATCCGGCCTGGTTTGCTCACCTGCAGGAAAATCTGGTGGCTGCCGAGCCTGGCCTTTTCGTGCTTGGCTCGTCGATCGAGCATCGGCTGCCCTCCTCACTGCCGAGGGAGCCGACCCGGTTCATGCTCAGCGTCGAGATCTCGACGATCTACAAGCGTGATGACCGCACCCGCAAGGTGCACCATCTGATCTACATGCCCGACTTCGAGTCGGCGGCAAGGTTTCGTGAGTCGCTGCTCAGGGCGGGCTGCAACCTGTCCAGCGACGGCCGTCCCATCATCGGGCTGGATTCGCGTGACCTGCTCGAGATCACCCTCGAAGCCAGTGCTGACGCCTTTTTGGTACCAGCACACATCTGGACGCCATGGTTCTCCGCGCTCGGTTCGAAGTCGGGCTTCGACGCGATAGCCCACTGCTACGCAGACCTGGCGGAGCACATCAAAGCGGTGGAGACCGGCCTGTCCAGCGATCCGGAGATGAACCAGCGTGTGTCCAGTTTGGACGCCTACCAGCTGGTCTCCAACTCAGACGCGCATTCGCCGCAGGCGCTGGCCCGTGAGGCCACCGCGTTCACCTGCGAGCTGGACTACTTCGCTGTCCGCGCCGCCCTGGCCACCGGCGTTGGTCTGGCCGGAACGATCGAGTTCTTCCCGGAGGAGGGCAAGTACCACGGCGACGGCCACCGCGATTGCGGCATCAACTGGACCCCCGCGCAAACCCGGGAAGCCAACGGCATCTGCTCGGTGTGCGGCCGCCCGGTGACGGTGGGAGTGCTTGCCCGCGTTGAGGATTTGGCCGACCGCGCCCAGCCGGTCTCCTCCGGGAAGTCGGTGACCCACCTCATCCAGCTGCACGAGGTGCTGGGCGAGATCGAGGGGGTGGGGCCGAAGAGCAAAACCGTTGAGGGAAAGGTCAATGCGCTGGTGGCCGCGCTCGGGCCCGAGCTGGACATCCTCACCTCGGTGCCGATCAGCGAGGTCGCCGCCGCGGGTGGAGAGCTTCTAGCCGAAGGCGTGCGCCGGTTGCGGGCGGGGAAGGTGACCCGTGTTCCCGGCTACGACGGCGAGTACGGCGTGATCCGGCTTTTCGAGCCGGACGAGCTTCATGTTGGCGGGGACACGCTTTTCGATGTCCCGGTGGTGGAGAAGGTGGTGCCGCCGAAGCGAACCGTGGCTCGCAAGGTCACCGCACCCCGCAAGCCGGTCAGCGCGCCGCCGCTGCCCACCGCCGCGTCGCCGCACGAGCCTTTCGAGCCGATGCTGGCGGGGATGGAGGAGGTCGGCACCGGTCTGCTTGACCGGCTCGACGCAATGCAGCGGGTCGCCGCCTCGGCCCCGGGCGGGCCTTTGCTTATCGTGGCTGGTCCCGGTACCGGAAAAACAAGAACCCTGACCCATAGAGTCGCCTATCTCTGCGCCGAGATGAATGTCTACCCGGAGCAGTGTCTGGCCATCACGTTCACCCGCAGAGCGGCCGAGGAGCTGCGGCACAGGCTCGGTGGCTTGCTCGGGCCGGTGGCCAAGGACGTTACGGTGTCGACGTTTCACGCGCTGGCGCTGAGCCTGATCCGGGAGCGCGAGCCCGGCTTCGAGGTGACCGACCTGGACGAGCTGATGCCGAAAGCCGTGGCGTTGCTGCGGGATCAGGGCATGGAGAAGCGCTGGCCGTGGGTCTTCGTCGACGAATACCAGGACGTGGATCCATACCAGTACGAGCTGCTGCGGCTGCTCGTTCCGCCGGACGGCAACATCTGCGCCATCGGCGATCCGGACCAGGCGATCTACTCGTTCCGTGGGGCGGATGTCCAGTTCTTCCTTCGCTTCTCGCACGACTTCACCGACGCGCGGGTGGTCCGGCTGACCCGCAACTACCGCTCCTCCGCGCCCATCATCGCGGCCGCGGTTCAGGCGATCGCACCGGCGTCGCTGGTTCCGGGAAGGCGCCTCGACCCGGCCAAGGTTGACCTCGAGGCACCGCTCATCGGCCGCTACACAGCCGCGAGCGCGGCCGACGAGGCCGCCTTCATCGCGAAGAAGATCGACGAGCTGGTGGGGGGAACCTCCCATCGCACCAAAGCGGATGTGCGCGGGATGACCGGCGCAAGTTTGTCCTTTGGCGACATCGCGGTTCTGTATAGGACAGACGCTCAAGCAGCCGCGATTGTTGAGGCCCTGTCCCGCGCCTCGATCCCGGTGCAGAAGCGTTCGCATGATCGGCTCCGGGATCGCTCCTCGGTGAAGGCCGTCGTCGCCGAGCTTCGCCTGGACAACGGGCTGACCGGCTCGATCTCGGCCCGGCTCAAGGCGACCGCGCAGAAGCTGGAGCAGTGGGAGGCCGCAGATCTGTTGATGCCACTGGCTCAGCGATGCGGAAACGATTTGGAGCGTTTCCTCGCCGACGTCAGCACCGGGGCCGAGGTCGACGCGCTCGACCCACGGGCGGAAGCGGTGACCCTGCTGACTTTGCACGCCGCCAAGGGCTTGGAGTTCCCGGTGGTCTTCCTCGCCGGTTGTGAGGACGGGCTGCTGCCGATGCGGTTCCCGGGCCGGCCACCGTCCGAAGAGGACCTGGCCGAGGAGCGGCGGCTCTTCTTCGTCGGGCTCACCCGCGCCCAACGTCGCCTATTTATCAGCCACTCGGTCAGAAGAATGACTTTCGGCGGCGAGCGTGATGCAAGACCCACCCCGTTTCTGATAAACATCGATTCCGGACTGCTTGATGAGCTGGGTGAATCCTCGCCACGCCGACCCCGTGATCAACAGTTGCGCCTGCTTTAGCCACGTTCCACTTGGGAGCGAAGATGGTTGTGCGACTGGTGACCTTGGACCCGACCACTCTCAGCCAGCTGGGATACCGGTCGGCAGTTGCCGAGTGCCCCGACATCACCCTGGCGGGTCAGGCCGGTAATGCCGCCGACGGTTTGGCGTTGATCGCAGATCAGCGGCCGGACGTGGTCACCATCGATCTGCACCTGCCCGGGTTGGAGCTCGCCCAGCGGCTGCGCGCCGAGCACCCCCAGCTCGGCCTCATCGTGACCGGGCCGGGCCTGGACCAGCCGCTGTATCAATGTCTGGAAGCGGGTCTGTCCGGGTACGTGCCGAATACCGCGCCGGTGGCACTGCTCATGTCCGCGGTGCGGCACGCGGCGGTCGCGCCCACCTCGTTCACCGCGCCCGACCTCGCGACGGCGCTGTCCCGGCGCCGGGCTCGCACCCCGCTCAGCCCCCGCGAGCAGGAGCTTTTCGCCCAGCTAGGCACCGGCGCCAGCCTTGCCGCCATCGCCGGCAGACTCAGCCTCACCGAGTCCACGGTGCGCACCTACCTGGCCCGCCTCTACGACAAGCTAGACGTTCACACCCGCGAGGAAGCCCTCCGCGTAGGAAGCTCCCCCCGCTAAACCGCTCCGCACC
>NZ_BONY01000122.1 GCF_016862955.1 Rhizocola hellebori
CCGCCGCCACCGCCAATGACCTGCGAAAACGCCGGTAACCCGAGTCGGGTTCACCGGCGTTTCGTATTTACTGGCGCGCCGGCAGGGTGAGGATTTCGGCTCCGTCGTTGGTGATGGCGATCGTATGTTCGCTGTGGGCTGTACGGCAGCCCGTCGCGCTTCGCAGTGTCCATCCGTCGGCATCGGTGATGAGGTCGGCGGTGTCGGCCATGACCCAGGGTTCCAAGGCGAGCAGCAGGCCGGGGCGCAGGGTGTATCCGCGGCCGGGCCGGCCGGTGTTCGGGATGTGCGGGTCCTGGTGCATCGTCGATCCGATGCCGTGCCCACCGAACTTGGTGTTGATCGAGTACCCGGCTTCGTGGAGGGTCGAGCCGATGGCGTGGGAGATGTCGCCGATGCGAGCACCCGGCCGGGCGGCGGCGATCCCGGCTTGCAGCGCGCGTTCGGTGGCGCTGATCATCGCGACGCTCTCCGGCGGCTTTGAGTCGCCGACGATGAAGCTGATGGCGGAGTCTGCAACTACGCCGCCTTTGGAGACGGCGAGGTCGAGGGAGAGCAGGTCGCCGTCGGCCAGGGTGTAGTCATAGGGCTTCCCGTGGAGCACGGCGTCGTTGACGGACGTGCAGATGTAGTGGCCGAATGGCCCGCGCCCGAAGGAGGGCGCGTAGTCGACATAGCAGGATTGCGCCCCGGCCTCGAAGATCATGGCCTCGGCCCACCGGTTGATGTCTTGCAGGTTGGTGCCTACTGCGCTGCGGCTCTTGAGGGTCTGCAGAATCTCGGCGACCAGGGCACCAACCTCCTTCGCCCGGGGCAGCTCGGTGGGGGCCAGGATCTCGATCATGCCGCGCCTTCCTCGCGTACCAATAACTATCCCGGCCATATTATGCCGGTATTAGAATCGGGACCATGGTCAGGTTGCCGCTCACACCCGCAGAGGTCGAGCGCGGACAGCGCCTCGGTGCCCTGTTGCGTCGTGCCAGGAGAGAGCGCTCGATGCTCGAAACCGCGCTCGACGCACGGGTCTCGCCGGAGACCCTGCGAAAGATCGAGACGGGCCGCGTGGCGACCCCTGCTTTCCCGACCATCGCGGCTATCGCCGACGTGCTCGGCCTCTCCCTGGACGCCCTGTGGGCCGAGATCAACCAGCCCGAGCCCGGTGTTGAACCAGCGAAACGCCGGTGACCCGAGCTGGGTCACCGGCGTGGCTGTTCAAAAAGTTAGAAGTTGTGAACGATGTTGTCCGTCCGGATCATGATCGGGTTGAAGTCACTGCTGCAATCGTTGAATTTGATCAGGACGTAGATCTCGTCGGTGCCGTCGTCTTCGTTCAGGACACGCCAGTCCACCGTCTTGTCGAACTCGACGCCCAGCCCGCCGGGCCCAACGGCCGGCCAGCCCGGTGACACGGGAACGAACGTGCGGTAGTCGTCGTCGCCGGAAGGCAGGCTCCATTGGAGTCCGGGTGTGCGGTCGGTGTCCGCACCCCATAGCTCGGCCGAGAAATTGGCCGGGCAGTTGAGGATCGCGTCGCGCGCGTATCCCTCCGGCGTGATGTCCAGGCCGACGTGCACCTGCCAGTCACCGGAGTTGTAGTTACCGATCCGGATGCAGACGTTGAAGGCGGTGGTGTGCCATAAGTAGGGGCCGTTGGTGCACGACATGGTGTCGGTCGGTGCGGCGGCCGCCGGGGCGGCGGCGATCAGGGTGGCACTCATGATGACCGCCGTGACCGCTGCCAGTTTCTTGAGGACCTGACGCATGGGGTTCTCCTCTGCGTTGCGTCGTGGTGCCAAGCCAGATCGGCAGTTGGCACCGGAACGCTATGGGGCTGCGCTCACCGTCAAGTCATCATCGAGTCATTTCGCAGGTGAGCGCTTGCCGCCTGAAAGAGAGACCGATGGCCGGTGTGGAAAGATCAGCGTATGAGTACGCACATCGGCGCTAAGCCTGGCGAGATCGCGGAGCGGGTGTTGATGCCCGGCGATCCGTTGCGGGCTAAGTGGATCGCTGAGAACTACCTCGAGGATGCCAAGTGCTATTCGACGGTGCGCAACATGTTCGGCTTCACCGGCACGTATCAGGGAAAGCCGGTGTCCGTACAGGGGTCGGGGATGGGGATGCCCTCAGCGTCGATCTACGCGCACGAGCTGATCAACGAGTACGGCGTGAAGACGCTGATTCGGGTTGGGTCATGCGGGGCGCTGTCCGATGAGCTGAACTTGCGGGATGTGGTGGCCGCGATCGGTTCCAGCACGGACTCGAACATGAACAGGATGCGCTTCGACGGGCTGATTGATTACGCCCCGGTGGCCGACTTCGGTCTGCTGCGCACGGCCGTCGAGGTGGCTGAGCGGCGCGGCGTGAACATGGTGGTGGGGCCGATCCTCGCGGCGGACGCCTTCTACACCGACCGGCCCGATCTTTACGACACGCTGGCCGACTATGGCGTGCTCGCGGTGGAAATGGAATCGGCGGCACTCTATACGATCGCGGCCCGTTACAAGGCGAAGGCGCTGACGATTCTCACCGTCAGCGACCACATCAAGCGCGGCGAGGCCACCACCGCGCAGGAGCGCGAGCAGACCTTCTCGCAAATGGTGGAGATCGCGCTGGATACGGCAATCGCGTGAAGTGGAGGCCCCGGCGAACGGGGCCTCCACTTAGGATGCCCGCACCTGGTTGATACGCAACGCAGGCGCGTGCAACTCCGGCGAGTCCACCAGCACCAGCTGGATGTCCGGGTCGGTGAAGAAGACCAACGGCAGCGGAATCGGTGGCGGCAGATTGTCGGGGGTGTAGTCGACCGGGATCAGGCCGAAAAGGTTGGCCCGGAATCGGCTGGTGTAGAAGAAGACTGTGCCGCCGTTGACGGTCAGCTTGCTACTGCGCAGCTCGGTGTCCCAGCCTTTGTCGCCGAAGACTCGAAGTTTGAAGTCGTTCGTGTCCGACTGGGCCATCGAGAATTTGAGCACCCGGACATTGGCCGCGCCCTTGACGGGCAACTCGACCACACCCTCGAAGTTGAGGTTGGTCATGGTGACTCTGCTTCCGGTCATCCGGCCGGGACGGCGTGCGACGAACGTTCCCTCCGCCATGATCTTGGCCGGTTCCGCCGGGGTGGCCGGCGGGCTGCCCGCGCCGGGTTTGCCCGGCGAGCTGGGAGCCGTGGGCGTTGAGGGTGTTGGCTTTTCCGTGGTACCAGGTGATGGTGAAACAGACGCAGAGGGCGTCGGGCACGGCGAGGGCGTCGGCGCCGGAGTGGGCGAAGGTGTCGGAGTTGGCGTCCGGCCTCCCCCGAGGAGCCGCCCGAAGAAGTCGACGATGTCGCCGATGAGTTCGCCGATCGGCCCTTGGCTCGGTGTCGGAGACGGGCTTGGCGCCGCGGCGGGCTGGCCGCACGGGGCGGCCTGGGCCCGGCCGGGCGTGCCCATGACCGAGAGGCTGAGGGCCAGCGCGATGATCACCATCGCGGCATGACGCGGCGAGGAATCCTCGGTCTCCGCTTGCGGCGAGGCGTCGGCCTGTTCCGTGGCAACAGTTATCGGGTTCCAGGCGAAGATGAGGCCGCCTCCGATGATCCCGAGCAGCATGCCCACGATGAAACCGCCCAGGTTGACGCCGATCAGTGAGTAGATCGCTACGAAAGTGGCGATCAGCCCGTAGAAATGGCGCTGTGCGGGCATGAACCAGGCCAGCGGTCCACAGATGATGAGGGTGAAGGCGATCAGGTAGGCCGGGAAGCCCTCCTGACCGATCGAGATGGTGCCCTCACCCAACTCGAGGTTCATCGAGCCGATGATCTCGAGTCCGGCCAGCACGGCGAGCAGGCCACCCCAGAAGGGCCGGCTCTGCCGCCATTGGCGGAATCGTTCCCACACGGTCACTGAAGCCTCCAAGGTGTTGGCGTTTCCGGGTGCGCGATCGGCACCCGGAACGCTGGTGGGTTCACGGCCTGATGGTGCTGAAGCATTCGGAGCCGTCAAATTTCAGGTTCAAGCTCATGCCGGTGAGGTGGAATTCCCCGGCGTGGGTGCTGTAGAACCGCTGCTGCAGACCGGTGATGACCGCCCGATCTGCTTCCTGGCCGAACTGTCCCTCCAGGCCGACCGGCGGCAGCCCGCCCTTGGTCAGCGTGGACGAGTCCTTGCCGATATCGATGTTGTAGAAGACCGCGTCGCCGGACAGGTGATCCATGCCGATCAGCAGATCCTTGGCGATTACGGGCTTGTTTTCTTCGCGCCCGCCCCGGATGAACAGTGTGATGTCGGTGCCCGGGATCCTGACCGATTGACACAGGTCGAAGATTTCGGCGTACTTGATTTGCGAGGCCGCGACCGGGATAACGGTCCCGTCCTTCTTGACGACCACACCCGGGTACTGGCTGAAGCCCCTGGCATCAAGGGTGTCGGCCGAGAGCATGGCGGTCTGACCCGAGACCGTCATGAGCACTGGGATGGCACCGCTTGCGACGCCGCCCATGAGCGCGGTCATCGCCACCGTGGCGGGCACCACGACGGCGGCAAAACGTTTCCATCTGGTACGGCCCAGTACCACTTTGCCTTGCGAGTCCTTCACACGGACCTCCTCGCGATTGGACCGCCAGCGCGATGCGCGGCGGCAAGTTGGCCCCGATGTTTCCGGCTTATGACGCGCACCACAAGGCCTTAGCTACTGGCCGGTAACAGAACCTGGCACGCCAACGGCAGAGTCAGCACGTTGCGTAGTGGATCGTGCCCAAATAGACCCAATAGAAGCGCTTCCGCCCCCGCGCACGGTGACTATCCGTAAATCATCGACCGTCAATAACGGTTTCGTAACGAGATCTTCCGGAAGCGGGTGTGGTGACCGGCGTTCGCGGAGGGCTCGGTCACCACACCCGGCGTGCCGACCACGCACCGATAGCAGCACCCGGCACACCAATGGCGGTCCTGCCCCACGTTGCGGGCGGAATCACCAGCGCTCCCACGGGGTGCGAGCCACGGGGTGTCGGGCAGGACCATCGGTTACGTTAGACGAGTTAGTTAACTATGTCTAGTGGCTGAACATGGGAGTTGATTCGAACGGGTGGCGGTGATCTACTACTGGGGCGAGCCATGGGAGATGACCGTATGACTGCTAAGTACGAACGGTTGGCGAACGCCATCCGTGACCAGATCAAGTCCGGGGAACTGAAACCCGGAGACAAACTACCCTCGATCAGCCAGCTGCGGGACGAATTTAAGGTCAGCTATGGATCCGTGCGCGGCGCCATGCTGGTCCTCAAGGCCGAGCAGCTGGTCGAAGGCCGTCAGGGCGATGGGGTTTTCGTTAAAGACCCCAAAGCAAAGCCCTGACGCTGGCACCACCGCACCCTCTCGGCGTTCTAACCCCGGCGCCAAGAGGGTGTTCAGCATGTACACATCAAGACGCCCCCGCCGGTCAGGCGAGGGCGTCTTGCTTTGCGCGCCCGAAGGGACTCGAACCCCTAACCTTCTGATCCGTAGTCAGATGCTCTATCCATTGAGCTACGGGCGCGTGTGCTCGACCAGCATACACAACGGGTCTTGCGCGGAGGCTCCGGGATTCGAACCCGGGAGGGGCTTTAGACCCCAACCGCATTAGCAGTGCGGCGCCATAGACCGAACTAGGCGAAGCCTCCAAGGACGGCATTTGACATGACCATCCGCCGCACGAGGATACCGTGCGGCCATGACATAGAGCAAAGCGGTAGGCACTCAACGCCGACCGGCTGCGCTATCGAGCGTGTCGAAGATCACGCTGCCGCGTGTGTCGTCAAATCCAATCCAGACGGTCGGCCAGCAGCGCGTACCCGACGAAGGCCACGATGTCGAGAATCGAATGCGCGACGATGAGCGGGGCCGTCCGCTTCCACCGTAGAAACACCAGGGCGAAAAGCACTCCCATCACGGCGTTGCCGATGAAGCCGCCAAACCCTTGGTAGAGATGGTAAGAGCCGCGCAGGATGGCGCTGGCGGCAACGATCGCCGGGACGCTCCAGCCGAGCTGGCGCAGCCGGGTGACGAGATAGCCGACAACCACCACCTCCTCCAGCACCGCGTTTTGAATCGCGGCCAGGATCAGCACCGGTACCCCCCACCACACCTCGGGCAGCCCGGTCGCGACGATGTCGACGTTGAAGCCCAGCTTGTTGCCCACCACGTAGAGGCCAAGGCCGGGGATCCCGATGACGGCCGCGAGAAGCGCCCCCATCCCGAGATCGAAGCGCCACCTGTCCCGATTGAGACCGAGCAACCCGCGGCCGTCGCCGGGGTCCCGATTCAGCAGATGGATAGCGAGAAAGACCGGGACGAGCGCGAAGAAGATGCCGAGCAGCTGGTAGGTCAGGTCGAGCCACGGCCGCGCGTTGAGCGAGGGGTTCAGCTGGGCCGTCTGCTGGTTCAGCGGCACGGTACGGGTGAGGCGATCGATGATCCTTACCACCGCGTAGATGCCCGATGCTCCCAGCGAGACGCCGAGGACCAGGAGAGTCTCGTTTCTTTGCCTAACCTTAAGTTCCGCCACGAGTAGGTACGGTCGCACAGTCTGTCCGGCTAAGAAACGTGCATGATGAAGAAAATCCTAAATTGTGAGCGACCTTCAGCGCCTGTTGAAAGAAAGCTGGACCTTGGTCGAGGAACAGCAGGACAGGCTGGCAGGCTATTTCTACGCCCGAATCTTCTTGAGGAATCCGGCCGTCCGCGACATGTTCCCGATGACCATGGACGTTCAGCGATCTCGGCTGCTGGGCGCGATCGTCACCGCCATTCAGGCCGTTGACGACCCGGAGCGCTTCGACGAATACCTGCGCGGCCTGGGCCGGGACCATCGCAAGTTTCAGGTGGTTCCGGAGCACTACGAGGTCGTGGGGAAGGCACTGCTCGACTCGCTGCGCACCTTCGCGCGCGACCAGTGGACCTACGAGTACGACCAGGCGTGGCGCGACGCCTATGACGTGATCGCGCGCAAGATGCTTGCCGGAGCGGAGTCCGACTGCAACCCGGCGTGGTGGCACGCCGAGGTGATGTCGCATGAGCGCCGCTCCCGCGACATCGCCGTGCTCACGGTCAGGCCCATTCAGCAGCTGGAGTACAGGGCGGGCCAATACATCTCGATGGAGTCCCCCGCGCACCACCCCCGCGTCTGGCGGACCTACTCGGTGGCTAACGCCCCAAGAGCCAACGGCACCATGGACTTTCACGTGCGAGCCGTGGGCGTGGGCTGGCTTTCCGGCGCGCTGGTGCGACGCGTCACCAAGGGCGACATGCTGAGGCTGGCGGCGCCGATGGGCTCGATGGTCCTCGACCGGCGGTCCACCCGCGACATCGTCTTTCTCGCCGGCGGAACAGGTCTCTCCCCGATCAAAGCGCTGCTGGACGAGTTGACCAGCTTCAACCGGACGCGCTGGGTGCATCTGTTCTTCGGCGCCCGCGATCGGCAGGACCTCTACGATCTGCCCTACCTGCAGACGCTGGCCGAGGCCTACCCTTGGCTGTCCATCGTGCCGGTCTGCAGCCACGACCGCGGCTGGGGCGGCGAGGAGGGCACCGTGGCCGAGGCTGCGGCGCGCTACGGCCCTTGGCGCGATCACGACTTCTTCGTCTCCGGGTCACCGGCCATGGTCAAGACATCGTTGCGCGCGTTGGCCCAGATGCAGGTTCCGCATGGACGGATCCGCTACGACGCCTTCAACGACCACTGACCGGTGTCCGGAACCGCCACTGCAGCTGGAATCGCGCGTTCAAGGTCGGATCTTCGGTGCGCCACGTGAAGATTTCCAGCTCGCCGTCGCGCTCCCGCACGATCGGCGTGCGAAGCGGCGCCTCCTCCGCGGCCATCGACGTCTCGACGCCCCATACCTGGGGGTCGCGCTCGACCGGGAAACGCATCTGCACCACCAGACGCCGGGTCGGCAGGCGCACCGCCCGCTCGAACCAGTGGCCCCACTGCTCCTCGTGGACGTGATAGCTGTATTCGACAGTGGTGCGCTCGCCCGGGTACAGGGGGAACCGTCCCTGGTCGTTTTCGAAAAGCAGCCAGATTTCCTTGAACGCGTCGCGGTCGACCTTCGCCTGCCACCGCATGGGTTCTATCGCGCCCGGAGAGCCGCAGTGGGCGGTCAGCCCCAACTCGTCGGTGATCAATGGGTACTGGCGATGGTGCGCGTTGGAGCGCTGCGGCTGGCCGGGGTACCGGTCGACGGCCACCCGCATCAGGTAGCGGGTCACCGGGTCGCCGCCGGCGTTGTAGAGCGCCCGGCGCACCACCAACTCGTACTCTCCGTCATGAAATGTGAGCTGTGCCTCTTCCAGCTCGACCACGAGCCCGGCTCCAGGCGGTAACCACTGGGTCGGAATGACGGGTTCGCGAGTCAGAAGGGTGACCGGTCCGCGGGCTTGACGCGCCTCGTCGTACTCCTGGAATCGCCGCCAGATCGCCCCGCTGGCGCTCAGCACGGCCTCGGCGCGGCGGGCGAAGTCCTCCGTCGGCCGGTGTCGACGCCCCTCGATGTGACTGATGTAGGACGGATCGAAGCCCATCCGAGCGGCCAGCTGCTTCTTGGTCATTCCCCGATCAACCCGCCATCGGGCCAGCTCATTGGCGAAGGCTTCGGCCGCCCTCTCCACCGGGGAAACAGTCATGTATTCATTCTTCGTTGACAAGGGATCAACTGCTGGGAACTGCAGTTTTCCTGACGAATGGCTTGACAGGCTCGATGGGTGACGGTCCGTAGTTTCCTTCCCAGCTGGTCTGGTTAGGCTAGCCTTAATTGGGTACAGTGTGTCGATCGCTAGAGGAGGAGGTGGCATCGGACGGTGAGCACGACAGCATTTACCAACACCCCCGATGCGCTGCGCCCCCTAGCGGTCACGCTGAGTGCTCTTGGATCGACGCAGGGCCTCGCAGATCCCCTTAACGTGGTCGATCAATCGGGTTGGTTGCACGCGAACGATCTTCTCAATGGCTCGCGTCTTCCCGATCTGTTCGAAGTGGCGCGCCGCCGCTGGGGCGCGGCTCCTCACGCCGCCGCCACCCTCGCGTGGAAGTCGTACACCTACTGGCTCGCCCTGCCCGCGGTGTTGAGCTGGGCGGTGGCCAGGCGTATTCCGCACATCGAAGCCGATAACGTTCTGGTCCGGTTCAGCAACCGGTCGCCTCTGATCCAGATCGGTCTGGCCAGCCCGGCCATGGTGGTGCTGCCCGACGATCCGCTGGCCCAGAGCGGCCTGCCCGGGATCTCGGTCGCGGCCGATGAGGACGTCCTGCTCAAGACCTTGCGGGTCGGCCTGCTCGACCGGCACCTCGACCCGCTCTCCGAGCGCATCCGAGCCGAGGTGAAGGTCGGCCGGCGAACCCTGCTCGGTTCGGTCGCCTCCGGCATCGCCTACGCCGTCGTTCGCGCCAGGAACGTGCTTCCCGAGCCGGCCGCGCCGACCGTGGACACCTTGCTCCAGGCGCTCGACCTCGATGATCTCGTCGAGGTGACCCCGGGGCCGGGCAGTGAACCGGCGGTGCGGCGCAAGACCTGCTGCCTCGCGTTCACGCTCCCCCAGCCAAAAATCTGCTCCGGCTGCTGTTTGAGAAGTGCTTGATTGAGAAACACACGTGAGTGAGATCACGTGACGCCCTAGGTGCGTCATCGTTGCATTGGTATGGACGTGTTCTCGCGTACGTTCCTCCCGGCGACCACCGAAGCCGGCATTCCGATGCCGACGGTCAGCCGACATATGCCAATCTTCCGCCGCTGCGTAGAGCCCGATGACGCGACCGTTCTGGTCACGCGGGCGCAGCGGCCCGACCGGCCTCTGGGCAGCGACTTCCTGTTGCTGCTCACCTACCGGCGGCTCGTGGTCACGCAGGAGACACGGGTGCTCAAGCGCCTGCGTCTGCACTTGAACACCGAGCTTCGCCATCTCGCGAACGTCACCTGGCACCCGGACCCGCGCCTGGCCGCCATCGAGCTTGCCGCGACCGCGGTCGACGGCATCCGCGAGCGCTTCTGGATCACGGCTCGGCACCCGAAGCAGGTGTGGCATCTGGATGCGCTTTTCAGCCACATCTTCCGGCCGCGGCTCGTCGCGCCGCGCGCCGGCGAACCAGCTCCCTACGTGGGGTTCGCCGACCACCTGGTGCGGGTCTGACATCCTGCTTACCTGACTCTTACACGGCTCAGACATCATGGGCCGGTGGAAAAGGGTCTGATCCTCGTAGTTGAGGATGAGCGTCCGATCGCCGAGCTTGTTCGCATGTACCTGCAGCGCGACGGCTTCGGCGTCGAGCTCGAGTCCGATGGCATAGCCGGGCTCGCCGCCGCCAAACGGCTGCGACCCGCGGCTTGCATCCTCGATATCGCGTTGCCCGGCATGGAGGGCACCGAGATCTGCCGCCGGTTGCGGGCCGAGGACGTCTGGACCCCGATCATCTTTCTTACCGCGCGCGATGACGAGGTCGACCGCATTATCGGCCTTGAGCTGGGCGCCGATGACTATCTCACGAAACCGTTCAGCCCGCGTGAGCTGGTGGCCAGGGTTCGGGCGGTGTTGCGGCGCTCGGCTGGAAGCCCGGAGCCCGACCGAGCCAAGATCGTCGGTGGGGTCCGGCTCGATCCGGCGACCCGCAGCGTCAGCGTCCACGGGGATCCGGTTCATTTGACGAGTACCGAGTTCGACCTCCTCATGCATCTGATGAGCCGCCCCGGCCGCGTCTACACCCGTGACGAGCTTCTGAGCGCGGTGTGGGGGTATGCCGCCCACGGTGGCACGAGAACCGTCGATGTCCACGTGGCCCAGGTCCGGGGCAAGCTCGGCGAGGCAGCCTCGATCATCCGAACTGTCCGTGGCGTCGGATACACCGCCGATGCCTGACCGTTCCGACCTCACGGTCCCGATCCGATCCCTGAACGCGCCCAAGCCGCAGGTCAAGGGTTCCAGCGTCACGGCGCGCGCCGTGGTGACCGGATGCGTCGTCGCGCTCATCTCGGTCTTCGTCACCGCCCTGATCGCGGTTCCGCTTGCCGCGCAGGCGGCTGA
Source organism: Rhizocola hellebori (assembly GCF_016862955.1). Classification (GTDB taxonomy): domain Bacteria; phylum Actinomycetota; class Actinomycetes; order Mycobacteriales; family Micromonosporaceae; genus Rhizocola; species Rhizocola hellebori. The sequence goes on from NZ_BONY01000122.1 coordinate 11,031, forward strand.
GAGGTCGGCCCGGGATTCGCTGGCCACCCAGGCGGCCGCGGTCGCGGCCGTGCTGCGGGTTCGTCCCGCCGCGGCCAAGCGCACGCCCGACGCGCTGCCCATCATCGAGCAGCTTCGCAAGCAGGGCATCGACGCCTTCGTGGTGACCGAGGGGAAGTCCGACCCGGCCGGTCTGCCGCCACCGCTGATCCAGCAGCTCAGCTCGGGCAAGGCGGTGAGCGTACGAGCGGCACCCGTCAACGGCAAGATTTCCATGATCGAAGGCAGGCCGACCGGCGAGGGGGAGGGCATCGTTCTGGTGCGCTCGGTCGGCACCGGCGTCGGGATGAGGGTCATCAGCAGCCTGTGGCTTCCGCTGTTCGCCGGGCTCGCCGCCGGCGTGCTAGCCGGTGTCCTATTAGGACGATGGTTGGCCCGGCCGATCCGCAATGCCGCCATCGCGGCGTCTCGGCTCAGCTCCGGCGACCGCGGGGTGCGCCTGGCCGTCGAGCCGCCGGTGGAGGTCGGCCGGCTCGCCCTGGCCATCAACGAGCTCGCTGAGGCGCTCACCAACAGCGAAGGGCGCCAGCGTGAGTTCCTGCTGTCAATTTCGCATGAGCTTCGAACACCTTTAACCACCATTCGGGGGTACGCGGAAGCCTTGTCCGACGGGGTGGTGGACGTCAACGCCGCCCCAGCGGTCGGGCGCACCGTCCTCGTGGAAGCCGAACGCCTCGACCGGCTCGTCGCCGACCTGCTGTCGCTGGCGCGCCTGGAGGCGGCCGACTTCGCCATCGAGATATCCAATGTGGACCTCAACGAGGTGATCCGCTCGGCCGAGGTGGCCTTCGCGCCGCGCTGCGCCCAGCACGGCGTGCGGCTTCGCCTCGAACAGCCGCCCGCGCCTGTCATCGTGCGCACGGATCCGGTTCGGCTGCGCCAGATCGTGGACGGGCTCGTCGAGAACGCGCTCCGGGTGGTCCCGCCGGGCCGGCCGATTGTGCTCGCCGTCGGAGCCGGGCCGAATCGGGCGGTGGTCGAGGTTCGCGACGGCGGGCCGGGTCTGACCGACGACGATCTCAAGGTCGCCTTCGAGAAGGGGGCGCTTTATCGCCGGTACCAAGGAGAAAGAAAGGTTGGAAGCGGGCTGGGCCTGGCGCTCGCCTCCGGGTTGGCCAAACGGCTCGGCGGCATGATCGAAGCTGGTCACGCGCCCGAGGGTGGCGCACGGTTCACGGTTTACCTTCCTCATACACGCAACTGACCTGCGATTAGCCGATCTGGCCCACCATTTGGGCATGAGAAAGTTTGCCCTGAGCCTGCTTATCGGTTCCTTCGCCCTGCTCGGCGCCACCGCGTGCGGCCCGGCCGAGGCGTCCGCCATCTTCGCCACCGCCGAAGCCGAGGCCCTGGCCGCGATGGGTGTGCAGCCCGAGGACATCGTCGCCGCGGAACCAAGCCTCGACCCCATTGCGGTCTCGTCGCCGTCGGAAAAAGGGACGCCTTCGGAGAGGGGCAAGGGCGATGGCGCAAACAAGCGCCTCGACGCCTGGCGTAAGCGGCACGCCGCCAAGGTCGCCCTGCACCGCAACGTTCTGCACGGCGAGGCCGTCGTGCAAACCAAGGAGGGCACGGTCACCGTCCTGGTTCAGCGCGGCCAGGTCACGGCGATCACCGGCGACTCGGTGACCGTCAAGTCCACCGACGGCTTCACCCAGACCTGGAAGTTCCACGAGAACCTGCGGGTGGTCGAGAAGCGCGCCACCGTCCAGCCCTCACAGGTCAAGGTCGGCGCCGAAATCGCCCTGGCCGGTCCTAAGAGCGGCGATACGCCCATGGCACGCCTAATCGTGATCCCGATGGCCAAATAGCCCCTTACCTACCCGCACTCCTGACGTTCGATTGAGCCGAACGGTGGAGTGCGGGTAGGGTGCATCGACATGCGCCACGTCATGAGTCTCGTCGCCGGAGCCGTCCTTGCTCCGCTGATTTGGGTTCTCGTTGCTGCTGGTCAGGGTGCGTTCCAAAGTGGACTTTCAGCCGAAGGCGCCCCAAGTGACCTGACCATGGGCCTCATCCTTCTCGTCGGCATCGGCCTCGGGGCCGGGCTCATCGCCACCCTTCGTACCTCACCCATGGGCGCGCTCCTCGCTGGCCTAGTCTTCATAGGTGCTTCGGTTTACCTGTACCTGGACCAGGCTGGAGCATTGAGCGTCTTCACCACCACCTGGCAGGTCAAGGGCTACCCCATCAATCTGGCACTGCCGTTGACCAACGGCGTGCTGGCGTTCGCCGGCGCCCTGCTCATCATGTCCACCTTCAGCGCCGAACGCTGGCACAGCGACGACGACGAAGCGGAAGAGGAATGGACGCCCATCCCTCAGGAAACCCAGGATTATTGGAGCTACCGCTAGGCTTCGGCCTTACGCTGTGGACATGTTCAGAGCCGACCGACCACCCATTCCGAGCCCGGAAGGGTCGAGGCCACGGGACAGCGATCCGTCATCGATCTACGCATGGTTCGGCGAGCCCTACGCAACGTTGAGTGCGCCGGCCGCCGTCTGCCAGGGGACCGGGTTCAGCGCAGACACTCCACACATTCCCAATGGGGATTTGACTCCGCTGCGGCCCGCGGAAGTCGGCTTCCACTATGTCACCGACTCCGGGCTGGAAATTCGTGTCATGAACCGCCGCATCAACGATGGCGACGCCTTCGAAATCGGCGACCACGTTCGGCTCTCGCTCATCGACATGCTCCTTCCCATCACCGGCCCTCGGCGCCTGCCGCCAGAGCTGCTCCGCGCTGAGGAGCCGCTGACCCTGAGCCGTACCATCGCCATCGATGGCCGCGCAACCTCTTGCGCCGCCATGGTTTGCGGTGATGTCGAAGCGTGCGGCGTGGAGTTTGCCCGGTCAACCGTCATCGTCGCTTCATTCCGGCGAGCCTTCACCGAACACGCCATCGCACTCGAATTCTTTCCAGCCCACATGGGCAAGTTCATGGATGAATGTTGATGACCCGATAATCGACCTAACCAACATAGGCTTCATTCATGATTTAGTGGCGATCGAAGACTGTTGTTGCTTTGGCTTTGTCGATAGGTTGATTGGTATCCGCACACTCCTAGTAATGGAGGAATCACGATGCGCAATCGCCAAAAGCTCGCCAAGCGCCTCGCAGTCGTCAGCGCAGCCACCCTTGCGATGGCCGGAGCATCCCTCATCGCAGCCAGCCCCGCCCAGGCCACACCGGGCGACTGCTCCGCGTACCTCGCCGCCCAAGGCTTTGGCGGCGTGGAATTCTCCCTCGCCTGCACCCTGGGCGACATCTCCTACACCGTATGCGTCACCCAACTCGGCCTGCTCAGTGTCCCGCCATTGACCGCCGACGTGGCATGCCGCCTGGCGGCCGTCTAAAACCGACAGGGCGGCCCCCGAACATGATGGGTCCGGGGGACGCACTACAAGGCTAGCGAATGCACGGGTCCCCGGCTTCCTCCCCAGGAAGCCGGGGCTTTATCACCGCTTCCCACCGCTCCTTGACCGCCGCTTCATACATCTCTCGGAGCACATTGCTTCCCTCGGAATATGGCCGCAGGGAAGCGATCACCTTGTCCACACCTTCGCGCTGCCTGATCAACGGAACCAAATTCACCAAGGCTTCCTGGGAGCTTTGCTTTGCGAGTGGGCTCAGGATGGCTGTCGCCCCATCCGAGTCCCCTTGGTCCTGCAGCAGCAAAGCCAGCTGCAACTTAGCCGCCGTATGCCCCGCTTCTGCCAATTGGCGCAGCCCGTCGGCATCTCTATGTTCTCGCAGCAACATGGCCAACTGCCTAACCGCATGACCATCGTCGCTGTCGACTCTCCGCCGCAGCTGCTCTGTGTCACCTTGCCGCCGTAGCAGCTCAGCCAATTGGGCGCTAGCGCGCCAAACACCGGACTCCGCTAGCGGCGCCAAAGCCGAAATTGCTTCCGTTGGCTCGCCACGTTTATTCAACAACGTCGCGAGAGCCTCTGCCGCATCGATGTCACGCTGGCGAACCCGCTCACGCAACCCAGCTATGTCCCCTCGGTCCTCCAACAGGCCGGCCAACTCCGTAGCGGCTCGACTGTTGCCTCGGTCGGCCCTTTGGCGCAGCTCCTCAGCATCGCCTCGCATGCGCAGAAGCCGTGCCAGTTCAGCAGACGCCAGGTAGGAATGAGGACTGTCGGCCCGTGGGCGTAAGTAGGCAATCGCCTCATCGAGGTCGCCCCGCGCCACCAGCAGCTGTGCCACGTGCCTTGCTGCCTCCTCTCGACCCTGGGCCGCGCGCTCCTGCAATTCCTCGATATCGCCTCGCTCCCGCAGGTATTCCAGCAACTGGTTTCTTATCGGGTCCTCTGCAGTGGGAACCTTTCGCAGCACGGCGATCGCACCGTCCAAGTCACCGCGCTCTCGCAAAAACCGGGCCAACCTCTGGCCCGCGCCGAAGACGCCACGTCGCAACGCATCGCGAAGAACCGAAATTGCCTCTGAGTGATCACCCCGTTGGCCGAGCAACTCGGCAAGAACCAAGGCTCTGGAAGGATTTCGCGGATTCACGTGGCGGCGCACCACAGCTATCGCTTCGTCCAGATCTCCCCGCTGCCGAAGGATCGCCGCCAGATGGTAACCGGCCAGCCAGCTGCCACAATCGGCTCGCTCTCGCAACTCTCCTACATCGCCGCGTTCCCATAGCAGCAGCGTCAAACGCCTCGCCGCCTCACTCTCTTCGTCTGGTCTGCCGCGGCGTTTGCGTTTGTTTTGGCGATTCAGCGTCTCGCCGTCTGCCCATTGGCGCAGCTGCTCCACGTCACCGCGCTCCCAAAGCCAACTCGCCAGCCGCTTGGCCGCCATGTTGTCACCTTGATCGGCCCGGTGCCGCAGCTGATCCACGTGTCCCCGCTCCAACAGCAGCACAGCCAGTTGTTCAGCGGCCTTGATGTCACCGCCGTCTGCCCGCTGACGCAGCTGCTCTACGTCGCCCTGCTGCTGGAGAAGTCTTGCCAGTAGCTCCGGGGCCTGCCAATGCGGCCTATCAGCGAAAAGGCGGACCGCATCAATCGCCCCCGCCAAGTCGCCGCGATGCTCCAGGACATTGGCCAATGTCCTGGTGGCCTCCCACTCATAGTCGGCGTGTCTCCGCAGAACGACAATCGCACCTTCCACATCGTCCTGCTCCAGAAGTAGCGCCGCTAGCCGCTCTGCCGCTGTCCAATCGGTTTCCGCGAACGGCCGAAGCACAGCGACTGCTTCAGCCAAATCACCCCGCTGACGCAGCAATCCGGCCAGCTGCAGACCTGCCGCCAGGTCACCAACACCCACCCTTTGCCTCAGCTGTTCCACATCACCCAGCTCGCGAAGCAGGCTGGCCAGCTGCTCCGCGGATTGGTGGTCGCGGTCAGCGTGCGCGCGAAGAACAGCGACCGCCCCGTCAGGGTCGCCGCCCTCGCGTAGCAGCGCTGATAGCTGAACCGCGGCGAAGGCATGCCCTCGGTTTGCTCGCTCGCGCAGCTCGGCTGCGAGACCCCGAGAGCGCAGCAATGTCGCCAGCCGCCGAGCGGCGTCAAAGTCTCCAGCGTCCGCTCGGATCCGGAGATCCTGCAGCTGGGTCGTGGCGGTGATTCGGTCCTGGATCAACGCGTGACGGAATTGGCGAACGGTTCCGTTTTGGCGAAGCACGCCGCGTTGATGGGCATCGTCGAGAAACCTGTTGAGCCGCCATGGGAGCCAGCCGCTGAGGATGAGTTGCAGGCGGGCCAGGCGGAAGGCGATTTGATCCCACCACCCCGCGCTCAGGCCCGCGCCTACGGCGAACACCATCGTCACCACCCAGGGCCACAACCGTTCGGGCGGTTGCCATGCTGCCAATCCGGCACCGACGATCGCGGCTGTCAGCCCATATTGGAGCGCAGCGGTCGCCGCGCGGATCTGGCGGATTCTGCCCATGTTGCCCACGCGGAGCTGATGCAAGATATTCATGCCACCAACGACCCCGCCCACGATCGTGCCGGATACGACTCCGAACAGGAGGTCGTCTATCAGCAGCCCAATTGCCACACCGTAGATTGCGCCGAAGGCTAGGTGCGCTATCAAACCCGGAAGCAGGCTCGGCCAAGGAACCCTCCATAGGTTGCGGAAGATGCCGGTGGCGGCAGCACCAACGGACAGCGCCGCGCCGACGATGGCACCGAATAGCGACGGTGGGCCTGGGGTCAGCCAGGCGCCGAGGCCGGCTAACAGGCTAATCAGCACCACAGCCGAGGTGGCCCAGACGCCGGTTGTCAGCGAAGGGCGAGAACTGAGCAGCCCCAAGGGAAATCTTGGCTGCAAAAGATCGCGGGTTCCGAGTAGGTACAGGCGGTAGGCCAGGCAACCCAGCCAGCGGGCGGCCTGCTCGGGTGGGTAGGAGCGCAGCTGCTCGGTGTTGGCCGCTACCAACTGAGGGTCGTCGCTGTCGTAGGCGGCCGCGAGGTAGCGATCGATCAGCAGGTCGGTGATGGCTCGCCGGGTGGCCAGGCCGGCCAGTTCACCGGGATCGCTGCCGGGGCGGCTGTAGGCCACCCGGGCCATAGCGACTAGCAGCGGCGTCGTCAGTGTCGTGGCCAGAACGCCGGTTGAATCAGCGCGCAGGCGGGCGAATACGGGCTCCCACAATGGGCGGTCTGGGTCGGGATGGGACAGGAAGTCGATGGCATCCTCGACGAGCACCGGCTGGATCTCGACCACGGCCGCCCGCGGCAGTACCCGGCGGGTGGCGTCCACGATCATGCTGTATTCGCGGCTTCGGCAGGTCAGCACGAGCGGATGTCCTGAGGCCGCGAATTCATCCAGCTCGGCCACGGCCTTCTGCCGTCGCTGGGGCGGCAGTTCGTCGAGCCCGTCCAAGACCGGCAACAACCAAGCGCGCGGCTTCGCGGCGCCGTCCATCCGGAACGCCTCGGCCAGGGTTGCGGACAGTCGACGGTTACCCCTCCTGCCGCCGACCAGCCTGTGATCGTCGGCGAGGCGGCCGCTGATGAACGCCGCCACCGATTCCGACTCGGGGTTCCACGAGGAAATGGGCAGCAGCACGGGAATCGGCTCGCCCAGCAGCGGCTCGGTGAGCAGCTGCCGGGACAGCAGCAGGGCCAGCACGCTCTTTCCCGCGCCCGGCTCTCCCAGAATCACCAGCTGCCCGTGTGGCAGCGCACGGAATGCCTGAACGATTTCGTCGACATCGCCACGCATCGGGAACTGCTGCCAATCGCCCTCGCCACCGATCACCACCGAGCGCGCGGCAGCCGGACGGCCGGTGGAGCTATAGCGCACCGTCAACGGCAGCGATCGGCTCACCCCGTGCCGCCATTCCTGATCCCGATAGGCGACCAGCAGCCGCCGGGACAGGTTACGTGCCGCCTCGGCGAGCAGATCCTCCATGTCGGAACCGTCGGTGTGCCGGGTGATCTCGATGGCCGCCGCCAACCCGCACAACACGGCAACCGCCGGCCACACCACCCAGGGCCAGTATCGCCACGACACGTCGATCGTGTCGGTGGCGAGGTTGAGCATGAGCGCCAAGGCTGTACCAACCGCGACATAGGTCACCGGCGACAGCTGCCGTCGCCCCGCTTTCCGACGAGCCACCAAGATCTCCCGGCAAGGTCGCATGAGTAACTATGCGAAGTAGTGTCACACGTCGATTCAAGGCGGGTAATCACACGTCAGCCCACTGAGTGAGGTCCAAATAGGAGCTGAATAGAGCCGGGCATCCTAATCGGCATTGGCAGGATATCTTGTGGACCGATATATTGGGCCGATGAGCGATCGGGTAATGACGGAGCCCGCATTCTTCATCCTCACTGCGCTGGTCGATGAGCCGCGTCATGGCTACGGGATCGTGGGCGAGGTGGCCACGCTTTCCGATGGCCGGGTTCGACTCAAGATCGGCACTTTGTACGGCGTCCTAGACCGCCTGGTCGGCGACGGCCTGGTCGAGCGCGACCGGGATGAGGTCCAGCAGGGTCGCCTGCGCCGGTATTACCGGTTGACCGAGTCGGGCCACCGGTCCTTGACCGACGAGACGGAACGGCAGGCCGCCAACGCCCGCGCCGCCACGGAACGGCTGCAGGCCTGGCGACCGGCGAGCCAGGGGTGGGCATCATGACTCGGCTGGAAGAGCGCTACCGGCGGGTGCTGCGGCTGCTGCCCGCGTCGTACCGGGAAGTCTGGGAAGAGGACATGGTCTCCACCTTCCTGGCCACTGTCGAGACCGACGATCGCGAGCAAGCTGAATACCTCGCCGACTACGGCCGGCCGGGCTGGGACGAAGTCGCCAGCATTGTGGCTCTGGCGATCCGGTTGCGGTTCGCAAGTTCGGGCGCTCCGCCGCGTTATGCGACCTGGGCCGAGGCCATCCGGCTAGCCGCGCTCGCCGGGTTGCTCGTCAACGCGGCAGCCAGCACGGTAGTTCTGGTGCTTACTCTGTGGCGGGCGGGCATGATCCCGTTGATCCCGGCACCGGCGCCGCTGCCTGAGCCGCCTGGCTACCCAGCCGCGTGGCATCGGCTGTTCATGTTGGCCGCGCTCGCGGGTCTGCTTTGGCTGCCGGCCTTTCTCGCACTGGTGCTGGGCCGCCGAGCGATGGCTCGATGGCTTGCGCTGGCGGCGGTGCTAGCCGCGATCCTGTCCACAGCAGCCACTGTCGCCTTCGCTCAGCAGCTGCTGACAGGCGAGTTGTGCTACGGCCTTCTCATCGATGCGGTGCTCGTGCTGGCGCTGACGACCTTCACCCGAGGCGCGGCGCCGGTCCAATACCGAAGCTGGCTATTGGCGTTCGTGTTGGGCACGGCGGTGATCGCCGCCTACTCGCTCGTGCTGTTTCAGCCCACCACACCGTTTCCGCCGCTCGACTGGGCTGGTCTGGAGTGCGTCATGCTTGTGACCGCGGCCGCGGTGCATATCTCGGTCATCGCCACTCGCCGCCAGCTCCGGATCGTGGCCTGGACACCGGCCCTGGCCATCCTCGCGTTCGTCGTCCTTGGCCTGAGACTGGTGTCGCTGTCGGACTATTCCCGGTTCGGTTCCTCCGGATGGCATCCGGCCACTGTCCCGCTCGGCATAGCCGAGGCTGTCGTGGTCGGGGCAACCGCGATTGTGCTGGTGCTACTGTCCGCCCGCACCCTGCGCCGGCTTCCGGCCACCGGCGCCGACGCCACAGCCTGGTCCACCTCTTCCCGGTAGGAGTTCGTCGATGGTCAGCACCGCCGTGGCCCGCCCCGCTGCGGGTTACCGCACCAACCTGGTGACCGCGCTGCTCGGCGCGTGGCTGACTGTTGGGCTGCTGCTCGACACGTGGGCCCACAACAACAAGCCGGAGCTGGAGAGCTTCTTCACGCCATGGCATGGCGTCTTCTACACCGGGTTCTTCGCCACCGCCGCCTGGATCGGGTGGACCGTGCGCGGCCCGCTGCTCGAAAAGCGCTACGCCCAGATCCCTGCCGGCTACGGCGCCGCGGTCGTGGCCGTGGGCGTGTTCGCGCTTTGCGCGTTCGGCGACATGATGTGGCACCTCACCTTCGGCATCGAACAGACCATCGACATCCTTTTCAGCCCAACCCATCTCGGCCTGGGCGCGTCGATGGTGACGATCCTGCTCACTCCGGTGCGCAGCGCCTGGGCTGACCGGTCGCTGCCCGCCGCGCCAAGTCTGGGCCGGTTGCTGCCCTCTGTCGCGTCCACCGCCCTGGCCGCCACGGTGACTCTGCTGTTCCTCCAGTACGCCAACGCGTTCACCCACGGCAGTGGCGATGTGGTCGTCGCGCTGTCCACTATGGACCAAGGTTTCACGGCCGATCTCGTGACGGACATGGTGGTGACCAACCTCGTCCTGCTGTTGCCCATCCTGACCCTTGCCCGCCGCTGGACGCTCCCGTTCGGCGTCGCAACCGTCCTCTATGCCGCCGCCGCAACGCTTTCCGCTGCGGTCACCGACTTCGACAACTGGGAGCTGATGCTCGGCATGGTCGCCGCCGGGGTGGCTGTCGACCTTCTGGCGCGTTGGCTTGACCCCAGCCCGCAGCGGCTGGTCCGGTTTCGGGTCTTTGCCGCTGCGGCTCCGCTTGTCACCTGGGCGATATACATCGCTACGGCCTACCTGACCAGCCCACCGCTGTACAACCCGGATGGCCGCGTCGAGGCCATGCCCGAGGTGTACACCGGCGCGCCGATCGTTCAGGCCTTGCTCGGATTGCTCGTCGGCATCCTCCTGATCCCTGACTTCGGTGGCCGTACCACAAAAATTAGCGAGTGAATGGCAGCGGCTTGGTGTGCAGGATGACCAGCTCGGCGACGGCCCGGGTCAGGGCGACGTAGAGCCGGTTCATGCCGCGGGGCTCGGCGGCGACGATGTCGGCCGGCTCGATGAGGACCACACGGTCGTATTCCAAACCCTTGATCTGGCTGACCGGGATCGCGTTCAGCGACGCGGCCAGGTGATCGGGGGCAATGATCGCGCCTGTCTCCTGAGCGATCGCCGCGGCCAGGTCGTCCACCTGGCGAATCTCCAGCTTGCCGCCGGGCCGGAAGGAGCGCGTGGGCTCGATCCCCGGCGCCAGGGCCAGCTCGGCGAAGTCGGCGATGACCTGCGGCACCCGGTAACCCGTGGGCAGGTCAAGCGTCCTGACCTGACGCTTTCCCAGCCGCTGTACCAGTTCCGCCCACGACTGCACGGCCAGAGGATGGGTGGCCTGGCCGAGATCGCCCACGATGGTCATCGAGGCATGGGCGGCGCGCCGGGCGATCATCCGGCACTCCATCGGCGAGAGATCCTGCGCTTCGTCGAGGATGACGTGCAGGTACACATCATCGGCGGGCTCGGAGTCGATGACGACGGGCAGCGGCTCGGCCAGGACCGGCACGAAACCCTCCTCGCCGTAGGGGTCGAAGCCGTCGATCCAGCTCGTCACCTTGTGGCCCTCGCGCAGGAGGATCGCCGACGCCCAGCGCTGCGCCGACCAGTAGCCGTTGTGGTCGATGGCCTGCCCGGATTGCGCGATCGGCGCGGGAAGCCCGGGCGCGAACAACTGCCAGCCATCGTTGAGGCTCCAGCTCAGCACGAAGGTTTCCGCCAGACGCGTCCCGCTTCTCAGCTCGCGGGCCTGCCACTCGGGCACCTTCGCCGCCTGCCTCTCGGGCCGGCCCAGGATCTCGGCGAGCTCATCTAGCAGGGGGACGTCGTCCACCGACCACTCGCCGTTCTGCGCGGGCAGCACGTCCTGCGGGGTCAGCGACGGCCACCACGCGTTGAGGAAGGCATCCGAGATCTCCCTTCCGTCGAGAAGCTCGGAGAGCACCTGGGCCGCCTCCGCTCGGGCGCCGTTGGGCTTGATTCCCTTTGCCTCGCAACGTTTTCTGATCTCCAACCGGGCCTTCGCCAGGTCGCCGGCCTCCAGCGTGCTGAGCCGGCCCGGCGCTTTGGGCGGGGTTTCCCAGGCCAGGTCGGTCAGCACCTTCACCATCCTCAGGGCGCCCTTCGATTTGGCCACCTCGGCCGAGTCTCGGCGGGTCGCCACGACGCCCTCGAACAGCTCGCCAATCGCTCGCAGGTGAACGCTGTCCTCACCGAGCCCGGGCAGCACCCGGCCGATGTATTCGGTGAACACGGTCGATGGCCCGACCACCAGAACACGGCCGTCGGCGAACCTCCCCCGGTCGGAGTAGAGCAGGTACGCGGCACGATGCAAGGCGACCTGGGTCTTGCCGGTGCCGGGGCCACCGGTGATCAGCGTGACGCCGTGAGCGGGCGCCCGGATGGCTTCGTCCTGCTCACGCTGGATCGTGGAAACGATGTCGCGCATATGCTCGCCGCGTTCCCTGGTCAGCGACGCGAGCAGGGCTCCTTCGCCGACGACCCCCTCGACGTCAGCCTTGGTCAGCACGTCGTCGTCGAGCCAGACCACCTTGGGCCCCTCGCAGGTGATGACGCGCCGGCGATCCACGCCGAGCGGCTCGCCGGGGGTGGCGCGGTAGAACGGCGCTGCGGCCGGCGCACGCCAGTCCACTACCAGCGGCTCCCGATCCGCATCGCGCACCCCGAGCCGGCCGATGCGATAGGTGTCGCCGTCGTCGAAATCCAGCCGGCCAAAGACGATACCTTCCTCCTGACTGTCCAAATCGGACAGCTTGGCGGCGGCGGTCAGCACCATGGCATCGCGCTCGACCAGGCCGGTGCGCGGACCCGACATGGCACGGCCATGCCCCTCCGCCTTCAGCTCCCTAGCCTGCTCACGCATGACCTCCAGGCGCGAGTAGACCTTGTCGACTACCTGTTGTTCGATGGCGATCTGGTTTTCTGCTTCGGACACAGTGCTCCCTCGTGCGTGCGACGGTTTGGGCACGCCCATCTCCGCGGGCTTGTCGAGAATATGTGCCGGTCGGGGGCACAAAATCGGTATCTGGGGCGATTCGGACCGCTTGCCCAGCCGCTATGATTGAGAGGCAGGCAGGGAAATTGCCTCAGCCAATTTTGAGGGTACGGGCTAGCCGAGCTAGCGAGGTCTCGCTGTGTGAACGGTAGCGGCCCAGCGTGCTGCCGTCCGACATGAAAGCGGTCAACGGAGTCCAGCGCATTCGGCCCGACTCGGCGCGCCAGATGAGCGCGGGATAGTCGGCAATCTCCACCAGGCTTCGCCGGGGGATGGTCCGGTTCCAGAGAAAACCGCGCACGATCACCACGTCCGGCTGGACGGTCACGCCCATACGGTAACCGCGAACCGCCAACACGACTCCGCCGCATGCGGACACAAGGCCCAGAATCGCGCCCTCCCAACCCGTGAGCGCAATCACAGGCGCCAGCACAATCAGCATCGCGCCCGGCACCGCGCAAGCCGCACGAGTCACCGGCAGGGGCCTGAAGTCATGCACCGAACCATTGTCGCGCCCGAGGTCAAACAGCTTCCACAGCAAGGGCTGACTTGTGGCACGGCACTACCGTGCTGGACATGCTCCCGGCACGCGTAGCCAACGAGGCGCTGAGCCCAGCGGGCTCGATGGCGATTGGGCTCTGCTTCCTGGTTGGTGCGATCGTCATCGGCCGTTACGCGCTTAGGCAGCGGGCACGTGACCGCGTCAGGGAGGGCAAGGAGATCGGTTCGGTCAATGACCTGTTCGCTGGTGAGTACAAGGGCGAGCCGAGGTACCGCTGGATTGACTCCTGGGATCACCAGTTCCGGCCTGAGCTGTGGTACTGGTGGATGTTCGCCGCCATCATGCTGACTGCCGTGGGAACAACCCTGACGATCCGAGGTTTGGTTGAGACTGTTACGTGATCGCACCGACTGTCTATATGCGACTGCCCTGCCCCATTGTTGTTGGGACAGCGCGAGATGAGTGCGCCGCTTATGCTGCCCACATGTCGCAGCCACCCGTAGCCGACCCTGAAAGCGTTTCTAAACCCCCGCTGTCCGGGTGGCGGCTGGCCGTTGGTGTGCTGACAGTCGTGGCGGTGGGGCTTGGACTGACCTTGGGCGTCATTGCCGTCTTCCCCAGCTTCCGCCCAAGCAGGAGCAGCGATTGCGGGATCGATCGAGGGGGCTGCGTAAGCGAATTCCGGCTGTCTCGCCTGGACGGAAAGCTCCCCACCGAACAGCAGTTCCGCGAAGAGCTGCCGAGCTATGCCCGGCTCCTCATGGCCTGGAAACTGTCCGAGGCACGGTCTTTTCAGCCCGTCACCCTCCCGTCGGCCTTCCAATTCTGGGACTTCATGGTGTTCGTCGGCTGCACCGGTGGGGGGAAGCTGAAGGTAACCGTGACGGATGAGTCCACCACCGGGAGTTCATGGATCAGCGTGCCCTGCGACGGGGTGATCCCGGTAGGTATGGCCATCGCCGTTGGTCACGATCAAACCCACGGACCATTCACCTTTGAGATGACCCCAGAGGGCAACGTCACCGATGCGGAGTTTTTCGTGCGGGATTAGGTGAGGCCCGGCCGAAGCCGGGCCTCACCTGCC
>NZ_BONY01000123.1 GCF_016862955.1 Rhizocola hellebori
AAGCAAGCGTGCGCGACCCACAAGGGGTCAAAGTGAGGCGCCGCTTCGGCTTCGCCGGTGGCGCCCTAACCAGCTTCGAAGACGAGCACCTCGACCACGGCGAGGAGCTGGGCACAGCCAGCAAGATCCTGATAGCGGAAATTGAGCGCCCCCGCGTCGGGCCTATGCGCGACATCGTCGCCACAATCCAGCCCGAGCAGGACGAGCTGGTCCGCGCCGACCTAGACACCTCGATCTGCGTCCAAGGCGCACCTGGAACAGGTAAAACTGCCGTGGGGTTGCACCGAGCGGCCTATCTGCTTTTCGTGCACCGGGAACGGCTGCGGCGTAACGGTGTGACGATCGTTGGACCGAACCAGGCCTTCCTCGGCTATATCGCCGCGGTGCTGCCCGCGCTCGGCGAACTCGATGTCAAACAGTCCACTTTGGATGGCCTCATCGCCCAGGTGCATACGCAGCGCACCGATCCAGTGGAAACGGAAGTCATCAAGCACGATCCCCGGATGGCGGCAGTGCTCCACCGAGCACTCTGGGCCAAGGTGACTCGACCTGACACTGCGATTCAGGTTCCCGACGGTTCGTTCCGCTGGCGCATCGATCCGGGTGTGCTGCGCCGACTTGTCGACGACGTGCGTCGAGAAGAGCCGCCCTACCTGTTGGCTCGAGAGCGCGTCCGGGCACGTATCGTGAGCCTGCTGCAGCGCCAAGCCGAAGCGCGAGCCGGCGACTCGCCCGGTGAGGCGTGGCAACGCAAGATGGGCAAATCCAAGCCGGTCATGGAATTCCTCGACTCCTGCTGGCCCGCGATCACCGCAGAGACGCTGCTCTTTGAGCTACTCAGCAATCCCGCTGCGCTCGCGGCGGCGGCTGAAGGTGTGTTAGGCGAAGAGGAGCAGACCGCACTCTTGTGGGCCAAACCACCGCGCACCGTGCGCAAAGCCCAATGGAGCACAGCTGACCTTGTACTCCTGGATGAAGCCTCCGGTTTGCTGGAACGCCAGCCGAGCGTGAGCCACGTGGTCATCGACGAAGCCCAGGATCTCTCCCCGATGCAATGCCGCGCGATCGCGCGCCGCACGACCCACGGCTCGATCACGCTACTCGGCGACCTCGCACAGGGCACCACGCCATGGGCGGCCTCCGATTGGCGTGACAGCCTCGGCCACCTCGGCAAACCCGACGCCGCTGTCGTCCCGCTGACTACCGGTTTCCGCGTACCCGAAGCCGTTGTTGCCCTTGCTAACCGGCTCCTACCCGCCCTCGAAGTCAACGTACCGCCCGCGGTCTCCCTGCGCCGCGACGGCAACCTCACCGTACGAGTGGCCGCTGACCTGATTCCCTTGGTACTCGACGAAATCGAGCAGGCTCGAGCCCACCCCGGCTCCATCGCGGTGATCGCAGCCGACCACCAGATCGCCACACTCCAGGCGGCTTTGCAAGCAGCCGGAATCGGATCCGCCGACCTCGACACCCCAGAAGGCGGGCAGGTCACCATCGTCCCAGCAACCCTGGCCAAGGGCCTCGAATACGACCACGTCATCGTCGTCGAACCCCGCGCCATCGTCGAAGCCGAACCGCGCGGCCTGCACCGCCTCTACGTCGTGCTCACCCGTGCTGTCTCCCGCCTATCAGTGCTCCACTCCCAACCGTTACCGGCGAGCCTTGGCACCAATTGAGTACGGGGTGTTGCGCAGGCGCGCACTGCGCAACACCCCAGACCTTATTTCGCGACGGTCGTTCTTACCGACAAAAGATCCGCCAACCTACCGCGCTGTTCGGCGCTAAGTGGCGGAGCTTCGGCAACCAGCTGAGCGATCGCTTGCTCAATGGCTTCATCGGTTCTCGAACGACGATGCGATTCTCGGTGACTAGATGGTTTGCGCTGTCGCGGCAGCCGCGATGAGGTTCTTTCTACCGAATCTCGTTCGCTCATGCGGCTCCACAAGGTGCGCGTGGTGGACAGTCCAGATTGCCTGCATACATAGTTGATCTCCTCTCCGTGTTGAGTGCTGACGTACTCACCTCAGTGTGACCTCGGCTACCACTCCGGATCGCCTTGGCGTGCTTTGAGTTCACCTTCCTGAACGAACGCAGCCAACAGTCGAGCGGTTCTTCGAACAGCGATGTAGGCCTCGCGCTCGGTCGCATACTCGTTCTGCAGCACTGCAAGAAGTTCCGTGACCAGAGCAATGAATGGCGCGGTCGATACGAAGGCTGTCGGGCTGGCCCGCAGCCATCGTAGGTTGCCTGCCGCCTTTGCCAGTTCGTCCTTCCCTGGCAGCGAGCGTGGAGTCCTCATGGACATAAAAATCACCCCCTCTCAAGATGGATTTCGGGGCCGTCGTCATTGACGGCTTGCGGCGCAACACTCCACGCCGCATCATGCTCGGCGTCCACGTACGGCAGATCGATGAGCCGCTTACGTGGCTTGCCAAATCCGATAAGGCGCCACACGTCCTGTGCGAGGGTCTTCCCGGTGTGCCTCAGGTAATCGAGCGCCGTGGTCGCCGCAATGATCGACGGTTCAGCAGTGAATCTGTCGTGCAAGTGCTGCTCGCGCTGCGCCGTCGGCAGAACAAATAGCGTTGGCCAGAGCCACGACTCCGCATATCGCGCCAACAGGTCGTACTTATCGATCTTCTCGGCGAGAACAGCAAGGCTCTCGGTTCCCGTGTCGTACTCCACGAAGAACGGCACCGTCTTCCCATCCTCGGCCCAGACTCCGGCTCCGTCTGGGCGTGGCATCCCGCTGCTCTTGAGGATCATCCGGTTGTCCGAGCCGTGGCGATAAAGGGTTCCGGGTTCATGGAATGCCGTTGCCGGGCGCCAGGATTCAAGTGCGACACCGAGATTGCGTCGCGCATAGGCGGCAAGCGCGATGAAGACGCCATTGCCGCCGAGCAGGTGAGGAAGGTCTCGGCGAGAGATCAGCGACTGGAAACGCCGCCGCGCGTGGTCTCGCCCTGGTGCGCCGAGACCACGCTGGCCCATGACGTGCTCGTAGCCGAGCTGAGCGAGAACGTAGTGGTAGGGATAGGATCCTCCATCGAGTTTGTTGGGTCTGAATCTGGTAATTGCCTTCAGCCCGGTGAGGCGCAGAAGGCGCCGCTGAGCGAAGTCCAGCGACGGAAACAATGCGCTTGCGATCTGATCGGTGGTGAGCACGCCATGGTCGTAGAGCCAGCCCAGCAGCCGATCGTCTCGATTGGTGATCGACGCTTGCAGCCGAAGCAATGGCGGTACTTCAATAGCGCCCTTACGCACGTACACCCCTCGGGGGAGACCCATAGGGTCTGTCTGGAGGCGCAGCGGCGTGTGGCTGTTCTCCGCTGAGCTGCGAAGATGGGCCCCCACCGGGGTCGGTCTGGGTGTCCGTATCAAGGCGGACGTCTAAACGGAGGCCGAGACGGTGGCTGAAACAGTGATGGAGACCGTCACGGCCGGTTAGGACAAGTGGAAAAGACTTGGTACGCATAGAAACCTCCTAGGCTGTTGCGGATCATGAATTAGATTGGATTTGGTGCTCGGACAGGCCGTTAAGTTGTTGACGCGTCGGTGATCTGGTGAGCCGGGGGCTAGGCTGCGTCTGTGTCAACCTTCGTGCCATCACGCCGCGCCGAGCCTGATCCTGGCGCGCCTCTGTTGATCGAGGTGTTTCCTCAGGCGACCGAGGCCGTGGCCACGATTCTGGTCGACATGAACGAGCCTGAGCTCGCCACGTCGCTGCTGGGTCAGCGATTCCATGGCCGTTGTGACTGCGTGCCTGGGTGCCGGTTCGTCCTGACCGCCCCGGCCGGGTCGTCGGGCTCGCAGATGCTTTGGCTTGAGTCAGCCGGCGATGTGGTGGGCTAGGTCAGTCTCGACCCGACCGGCACGTTCGTCACGAATCTCGACATCTCCGACTGTCCGGCGGCGGGCATCCCACGGGACTGGCTGAACGTGCCCACGGCTGGGGGTGTACATGTCGCTGATCGATGGACGACGAGGTCTCCGGTAGACCGTTCAACGACCCTTGTCCGGCGACGGCTTGATCGGAAGCGGTATCTATCCTCTCGGCATGACCAGGGCAACGGCTGAGCAAGTCCGAACCGCGCGTGGCTGCATGCTCGGCTTGGTTGTCGGCGATGCCGTCGGGACGGCCGGCGGCGCATTGTCTGTGGACGGGCCGCTCATAGGTACTAGCGCAGGACAGCTGGTCTGCTTCACGGTCGAAGGAGTCATCCGCGCACACGTTCGCATTAGCCACAGAGGAATCTGCCACCCACCGAGCGTCGTTTGGCACGCCTATCACCGTTGGGCGGTCATGCAAGGCATTC
This sequence comes from Rhizocola hellebori, assembly GCF_016862955.1. Taxonomy (GTDB): domain Bacteria; phylum Actinomycetota; class Actinomycetes; order Mycobacteriales; family Micromonosporaceae; genus Rhizocola; species Rhizocola hellebori. The sequence goes on from NZ_BONY01000123.1 coordinate 4,317, forward strand.
CAGGTATCAAGGAGTGGCATGCTTTCGCAGATGTCCCATGGCCCGATGGGTGGCTGGCGCAGGTCTCAGCGCTGGCAATTCGACGCGGCTCCGCCCCGGCCACCGTCAGCGCGCTTCAGAGCGGCAGGCTTGGTACCGTCGAAGAGCCGTCCGGCGCAAGCATCGGTGCCCACGCGCTAACGCGAACGCTTCCCACCGGCCTGATCAAATGGTGGTTGTCTGAGCCAGAAAAGCTAGCCATGGAGATCGCAGCTCTTACGCACGCGCCCGCGGCGGCCGGCGTTGCTGCCCTCGGTGCCACTATCGTGGCGAACCTCGCCAACGGTCACGAGGTCGGCGAGGCGGTGCGAAGCAGCTTGCGAGACTGCCAGACGCTCCTGAACCACGATGCTAATTCCGTACTCGCCTCGGCCTTGGCGGCTAGCAATGAAAGATCGCCTGATGCGTCTGCGCTCGCGGGACTTGCTCCAAAGGCGACTGCATTGGCTTCGCTTGCCGGAGCGACCTATGTCGCTGCCAGCTTTCCCGAGCCAGGCCAGATCCGAGACGCGTTGCTGTTCGCCGCATCGGTTCCGCACGGAAAGCACATCGCGGCCGCAGCGGGAGCACTTCTCGGTAGCGCGCATGGAGTCGACGCGCTGCCAACGGACTGGATATCGCGCCTCGAATTGGGTTGGGTGGCCGACACCTTGGCGCGCGACATGATCAGCGAGTTCGCCGACAGCCCGTCTGGAGGGGAGTACACCCTCGCGTCTGACAGCAATTGGATGTCGCGTTATCCAGGCTGGTGATCTACTGATTGTTGATGGTAACCGTGTTGTCTGGCAGGTTCGCGGCTCGTGGCGCCGCCTTCATCGGATCGTTGGACGGCGAGATCAGCGTCAAATCGATCAAGCGTCGACGTGTCGATCCGGTGCCCGTCGACCAAATCGCTCCGGCTGGCCCTTCCCGTCCGAACAAATTTGCCGGTGTCGTCGTGGCCACAATGACATGCGGAACATCGTCTCGTAGTCGCTCGTGAATGAACCGTTCCTCGGCGTCATCGTCGGTAATCAACAAGATCGCATGGACCGGCAACACGCGCCCGCCATCGCCGGTTACCCGATCCAGCAGTCGATCCGCGATCGCCCGTTCTCGCTCGCCATCCACAAGAACAAGAAATCGGATTGCTCTATCGCCCTCGGCCCAGACTCCATAAGCATCTACCTGGACACCGTCGATCCCATGCTGGCGTCGAAGCCAGATCGCGGCATCCAAGCCCGACCGCCATGTCATGAGCTGGCCCACACCGCTGTAATGGGCTGTCGCGGAAAGCAGGACCAACAGCTCTTTCGCCGCGGCGCCTGCCCAAAGGCCAAGATTTGCTGGGATCTGCAGGCCAGCGCGCCCCAGCGTCTCACTAATGTGCCCGCAGCCCTGTTCTGTCGCGGCGTAAAGCCACTGATGGCTTCGATCTCCCTCCCCCGTGCACCGCTGAGCCATCTCCGCCTTGCATAGCCAGGTCAGGTCTCGATAGACCGTGGCCGCGCTAACACCGATTAGGTCCTGCACATCATGAGCGCTGTACCAGCCGGGACGGGTGGCGAGTGTGAACAAGATCCGCCATCGTCGCCTCCTTACTCGCTCTCCCGCCGACATGCAGTCCAGTGTCGACGCGACGTCTAATGTCGGCACCTCATTAAGGTCATCGCGGCCGACGAAACACATGCACTGCCCAGTACCGAATTGGGAGCGCTCCCAACATGATCGCTTATCAACAAATCAGCCGAACGTATGACGTTGGCGGCCTGAATCCGCCTAACTGAACGTGGCGCCCCGCTCAGATCTCATGAAGATTCCGCGAGCGCCAAGTATCATCCTCATGCGATGCTGTCTCATTAACATATTCGAGTTCACCAGAGTTTCCTCGCCGGGTATGGCCACCGAGCCAGCACCGATCTCTGCGGGCCTGGGTTCTTGTGTTGATCAATGGATCGCCGACCTGCTATCGCTCGACGATCAGGGAGCACCGAGTGAAAGTGATGGCGTCCACGTCGATGCCGCCGGCAACTGTTGAAGCGCTGCTGGACTTACTTGAGGGCTCAGGCGGTGGCGTGCAGGTCCTCGATCCACCCGATCACGTACGGGCTGCGTGGCGACGCATCCTGCATGTGCTGCGATCAGATGGGCACATTCCCGACGGCTGGCATCTAGTCCAACGGGGCCGTAACAGCGGAGACCTGGTTCTTCAGCTGCGCCCCGGCGAGCATCCAAGCAAGCGTTACCAGCCGGCAGCGGCCAACACCAAAGTGACGGTCGCCGAGGATCTCGTTAAGGCGCACCCGGCTGTACATCAACTGCGAAACCAGCCACAGCGGCTACCTGCCTCCGACCTCAACCGGTCCAGAGCATTGCTCCTGCTCCAGACGATTGCCGACAAGATCACAGCGGGTGGTCACACCGTCCAATGCGGTTCGCAGACCACCCTTCTGGTCGTGGCAGCCGAACTCAGCAGCATCGGCATCAGGGTGTGGGAGGAAACCGGAAAGCGTTGGGCATTGCGCCTGACACTAGCCGTAGACGGACCTGGCAAACAGTCCACCACCTGGAACGATTATGCGACGCAGCCGCTGGAAGACCAGCTGGCCGAAATTCTCGCCACCATTCGGGAAGGCATTCGCAGCGAAGAAGCCCACAGGCAGGCAGCAAAGCAGGCGGAGCAAAAACGAAAGGAACTTGCGCGTGATCGACAGATCACCGAACATCGCGCCGAATTTCTGCGTGACCAGGTCGAGCGGTGGGTTCTGGCGCAGGATATCCGCGACCATTGCTCACAACTTGTCGATGCCGGAATGAATTTAGGCGCCTCGTGGCTGAGGTGGGCCAATAAGTACGCCGACTCCATCGATCCGCTCAGCGATCCGCCCGGCACGCCAGCGGATCCCCAGCCGGAAGTTCAGGCTGTGCGCAATGCGCCCACGCCGGTGAGCAATGTCGAATCGCCAGGGTACACAGAGGTACGCCCGTGGCATCCAAACCGACGTTGGTACCACCGCTAATACCAATGCCCTCGCGGTAGGAACTCGCGAAGGTCATCGCGCGATGGATTCGGTACTTGAGGCATTCCAGCCATAGTCAGTAGCGGATCAACGGCATCGGCATATCGGGTGATCCAGGACGCCCAGGCCTTGACTTCTGCCGATCTGCCAGCCTCCAGGCCGTCCGCCGAAGCAGCCAAAGCCTGCGCATATGCTCTGGCGTCCTCTGCGAAAGCGACCTCTGAGATTCTGGCAGCGATCGTCTTGCGACGAAACTGCTCAGCGAATTGCTTGCCAGCCTCGGCTTCAGCCAAGTCCCGCTTGCGCCTGCGTTCAAGCTCCTGCTGGCGCTCTCGCTCGCGCTGCGCGAGTAGCAGATCCGCCCACTGCTCAATGAAAGTGAAGATCTCACCAAGCTGCTTGTGCAGGGGCCTCTCAGGTGTGTCTGTCCATGTGTCATTTCCTCGCCTGCGGGAAGGATGCCGCTCGGTGGTCGTGAGTCGCAGCGCGGTCTTGCGGTCGCCGTAGAGATCGAGCGGGAAATCATCCCAGTCGATCCGAATTACGAGCCGACCACGATCGTAGGCATTCCGGCCTCCAGGCTGAAAATGCACCTAATATCCACGGAACAAAGCCTCGTCGACGATCGCCTGCCAAATTTGGCGCATTCGCTGCCGTGGATGCTGATTCTTCGGAATGAGATACGGCCTGTACTGATACTGGATTCGTTCGGGTCGGTCCAACGCCTCAGTTAGCTCGTCCACGATGGGATGAACCTTCTTTGACACGGACGGAACTGGAACCACGCGCCCACGAAACTCCTCCGTCCGCGGCCTCGGTCTCGGCGGCGGCACGTATGGCTTGGTCGGCGGTCGTATCTCCTCGCCGTTCTCATCGACGTCGACCAGCCATACGGAAAATTTGCCTGGCGAACTCATTGACCGCAGGCGTTGTGATCCCGCACGCAGCAATCGCAGCTTCGCGACCTTCGCTGCGCGGCGCCACTCGGCCAAGGCCTCGGCACCGACAGCTTCTACTTCGAAAGAGCCACCGTTCGACCGAGCCTTCTCCAGCACCAGCTCCGGAGTGACATCCACAGCCGCCACCGTATCAGCCTAGTCACATAGTGCGCCATCGCTCGCAGTGAAGGCGACTGCCCCATACCGAGAAGTTTGTTACAAGCGGAGTTCTGACCAGTCCAGAACTCCGTCGCCGAGTTCCGCGACCGAGGCGACGAGGCCGATGCGCGTCGCGCGAACGGCTGGATCCTCGGCCATGACAAGTAATGCGTCGAAGAAGTCGTCGACGGCATCGGGCAGCTCGTGGCTTGCTGACACTAAGCGGTCAAGGTCTACGGCTTCGCCGAGCGAGCCGCGCATTCTGACCACCGTCTCGTGAAGGCGTTGTTCCGCCGGCTCGGTGAGATCGGCTGGGCTGACAGGCGGATGCTGGCCCGCGGGGACAATGCGGCGAGCGCGTTGAAGCGCGGCGGCTAGGCGCCGGAAATCGCTACGGTCGGACAGGCCGTTGAGCTGAGCCAAAATTCGATCTGCATATCGTGGGCGATGCGCATGGAGAAGGACGGCGCGGACCCGATCGACCGGATGGCCTTCGTCGAGGAGTTGCTGCTCTAGGCGGCGAGCCAGGAACTCCAAGACTGCTTCGACGGTGTCCGCGGCGACGGGCACTGGTTGTTGCGCGGCTGCGGTCCCGAGAGCGTCAAGCAGCGAAAGCTGGGTGAGGGCTGTCGTGTTGCGGTGGAGGGCGATGACACCGAGCGCAGCACGGCGAAGCGCGAAAGGGTCGCTACTGCCGGTGGGAAGGCCAACGGTCGCGGCGAGACCAGCAAGGGAGTCAAGTTTGTCTGCCAGGGCCAGCAACGCGCCCGGCAATGACACCGGAAGCTGGTCGCCTGCATGGCGCGGAAGCTCAGCTTCGAAAACGGCTTCTGCCACCGCCTGGGGCGCACCCGCGGCAACCAAGTACTCGCGGGCCATGACGCCAGCGAGACTGGTCATTTCGGTGACCATCTGCGAGCCGAGATCGAACTTCACCAAGGATGCCGCCCGGTCGAGGACTGCCACATCAACCCCGGATACTTGCGCAGAAAGGGTTTTCGCGATGGCCGCAACTCGGAAAGCACGGTCGTGCATGGAGCCGAGTTGATCCGTGAAGGTAAGCCTGGTCAAGTGCTCACGCATGCTGTCGATCGACATCTCTAGGTCGGCCCGATGAAAGAACGCAGCGTCTTCGAATCTTGCCCGCAAGACGGCTTCGTTGCCTGCTCTGACTACCTCGGTGTTCATGCGGCCGTTCGCCATCACGACGAAATGTGGCAGGAGCGCACCCGACGCATCGCGTATTGGCAGGTATCGCTGATGTTTGCGCATCACCGTGGTGAGAACGGCATCAGGCAGGCTCAGGTAGGAGGCATCGAAGCCACCCACAATTGCGGTCGGCTCCTCAACGAGGAAACAGATTTGGTCGATGAGCGAGCCTTCACCATCAACGTCGATGGAGCCGCCGACTGTGGAAGCCGCCTTGACGGCGTTGTCGACGATGATGCGGCGGCGCTCACGTTCGTCGAGATGGATGGCGTTGTCTGCGATCGTGGGTAGGTAGTCGGCCGCAGAGGCGATAGTGAGAACAGGCTGCGCGGCTGTTCGGTCGATTCGGGTAGTGCGGCCGGCTGTGAGGCTTGACACCACGACCGGCACGATCTGGTCGCCCCAAAGAACTAGCAGCCATCGGATAGGTCGGCTGAAAGAAAGTGCGGGGTCGTTCCATCGCATATTCTTGGCCGAGCGGAGGTCAGTCACGATACTGGCAAGCATCGGTGCGAGGGCTTCAGCCGCCGGACGGCCAATCTCGGTTCGCTGGATGGCGACGTGCTCGATGCCACCCTCTGTTACCCATTGAAGGTCGTCGACTGTGACGCCGTTGGAACGGGCGAAGCCCGAAGCGGCGGCGGTGGGTGCGCCGTTGCTGTCAAAGGCGATGGCAACCCGCGGACCACGCACAATACGGACATGATCCAGCTCGCGGGCGGCAACGTCTTCGACGATAGCGGTTATTCGCCGAGGAGTGGCGTGCACCTGAATCTGGCCATAAGCCAAGCGGCCCGCAGCGAGCTGCTCGATCAGCGCTGATTCGACCCTTTCGCGGGCGGCTTGTGCCTCGTGCGGTGGCAGTTCCTCGACGCCGATCTCGAATACCAGAGGAGCAGCGCTGTCGGTTGTCGTGCCTGTTGTCGCGGTGTAGGGCGATGCAAGTGTTTGCGGCTCAACGATACCGAGGGGATAGCCAGCCTTCTCGCGGCTGGCGATCCATAGTTTGGCGACCGAATTGGACAGCTTTCGCATCCGCGCGAACTCGTTCGCTCGGTCTGCAGTAGACACCGCGCCCCTTGCATCCAAAACGTTGAAAGCATGGGACATCTTCAGCACAAATGAATGCGCAGGTATAGGCAGGCCGACGTCGATCATCCGCTGGGCTTCTGCGGCGTAACTGTCGAGCAATGCGCGATTGGTGGCCACGTCGGCGTCGTCGAGGTAATACCGAGACATCTCGTACTCGGCCTGGCCGAACACCTCACCATAGGTGACACCTGGCGCGTAGGTGATGTCCTTGAAGTGGCGCACATTTTGCAGCGCCATCAGGATCCGCTCCATGCCATAGGTAATCTCCACCGACACAGGGTCGAGGGTTATGCCGCCGGCCTGCTGGAAGTAGGTGAACTGGGTGATCTCCAAGCCATCAAGCCAGACCTCCCAGCCCAAACCCCACGCACCCAGTGCAGGCGAAGCCCAATTGTCCTCCACAAAGCGGATGTCGTGCGCCTCGATGTCAATACCCAGGGCGGCAAGGGAATCGAGGTACAGTTCTTGGGCGTTACCGGGCTCGGGCTTGAGGATGACCTGAAACTGGGTATGGCACTGAACCCGGTTAGGGTTTTCGCCGTAACGCGCATCGTCGGGGCGAACCGACGGCTCCGCATAGGCCACCCGCCACGGCTCCGGGCCGAGGACCCGCAGCGCCGTCGCCGGGTTCAGGGTGCCCGCACCGACCTCCGTGTTCATCGGTTGCACGGTCAGGCATCCCCGCCCACTCCAATATGTGGAGAGCCGGGACAAAGCGTCCTGCATAGTCAGGTCGGTCACGGAATATTCACCTCAGTTCGGGCTAGTCGTGATGATGGTTGGGAGTACGCCCCGCCGCCCGGTGATGGCCACGGCATCGCGCAGAACCTTGCTCGTATGCTCAAAGAACCACTGCCTAGCACCGACCGGCATGGGCTGAGCCAGCAGCGATTTGTAGAAGGCCACGGTACGGCGCAGGCTGGCTTGTTTCCTGTGATTTTCTTTCTGGGTACCGGGTGGATCGATGTGCCACCCGACAGCCGTGCGGACCGGGGCGACTCGGCACCCGGCCGCGATCAGCTTGGCCCCGACATAGGCGTCCTCGGCGCCCCATAGACCGTGAAAGCCTGGGTGGAAGCCGCCGGTTTCGATGATCGCCTCGCGCGGCATCGCGACCATCGCCGTGATGATCGTGCGCGGCAACGACCAATCGAATACCCAGCGGCCGTTTCCGAGCTTCAGCAGATCGTCTGTGTCGTTCAGCAGGTCGCAGCGGGCCGGTCGGTCGACCACGGCACCTGAGAAGGGCAAAACTCCAGCGGGCACGATCGAGCGGACTCGTGGGTCTTGCTCAAGGTCGGCCGTGACGGGCGCCAGTGGCCCGGCTTGGAAAGCCGGGAATGGCACGTGCTGACGGAATCCGAGTAAGACAAGGTCGTCGGCGGCGCGGCAGGCCAGCTCGCTGAGCACACCCTGCGGGAGGACCATATCGCCGTCGAGGTACACGATCGTGCCGGTGCTCGCTAGGGCGGTTCCCACATTGCGAGCGACTGACGAACCGCAAGGCTTTTCGAGGCGGACCACCGTTGGACGCGATGGGTGAGCTGCAGCCCGGAAAGCCGAGCCGTCCCCGCTTGCGTCGTCAACAACGATCAGCTCGGCTGCGACACCCTCGGAGGCGGTGAGCGCATCGAGAACCGCGGTGATCGCGAACGCCCGGTTGCGCATCGGAATGACAACGCTGATGGGCGCTACATGTGCCGTGGGCGCGACTGGACTAGTCCAGGAAGTTCCGTGTCGGGCCTGCCATAGTTCCCGATGCGCGCGATAGTCGTTGTCGCGGTCAGCAAGAAGGCTGTTCAGCGATGATCTGGCCGTCGCGGCTGCTGGAATAAGATCGACAGACATTGCGGTCCTCACCAAGAAAGTAGATCTTCAGGTGCGGATACCGCAACACGATGCCTGGGCGACACCGGCCAGGTCGAATGGTACCCGATCGCTAAAGATCTTGAAATGGGTTATCGCTCGGGGCGCCGTTCGATGTCTGAAGGGCGCAATTGGATGGTCAGACCACCATCGAGTCGCAGTGTGTGGCCGTTGGCGTAGTCGAAGGCGGGTCCGCCATAGGCGATCGCCGCCGCAGCGATTTGATCAATAGGGGCGTAGCGTTGCGTCGGCACGAGCCGAGCAAGGGCAGGGAGTAGCTCTCCATCGGCTTGCGTCGTTGCGGACTCGGCGATGGGTCCGACAGCGAGCACCCGGGTAGTAACGCCGTGCTGGCCGTACTCCAAGGCAAGGCCCCGGGCGACGCTTTCCAACCCGGCACGAGAAGCGTCGTAGCCGATCATGTAACGGTGAGCTTGGTGGGCACCAATCGATCCAATGATCACTATTGAGGCAGCGATTCCAGCTTGTCGGGTGGTTTCGGCGAATCGTGAGGTGACGGTGTAGGCGACCACAAGGTCATGCATGGCCTTCTCGAAGGCAGCTGGCGGTGTGTCCGTCACCCGGCATAGCGGAGCGACCTGGCCGGCGGCGTAGTAAAGCTCTACTCGCGACCGGTCGGCAATTGCTGAGGCGAGCCATTGTGCGAAATCCTCGCTTGTAGCGTCGAGCTGCAGATGTTCCGCGGAGAGCGGAGCGGTTGCCAGCGCAAGATCCACAGCAACCGCGTCGCCATCGGTGTTGGCGGCGTGCCGTGCGATAGCGGTGCCGACGAGTCCACCGGCACCGACGACGATTCGAAGAGTCACGGGTTACGCCCCTCGTGAAGAAGCTCGATGCCGAACTTTGCGCCCCAAACTGCTGTGCGACGTGGGAGCAGTCGTACGGTGGCGGCGCTCTCTATAAGGGAAGCTGGATCTGCCCAAAGCCATGGGAACCATTCACCGATGTGTTCGCCGTAGTGGAGGCGTAACGTCACGTTGCCTGGATAGTCGCCGCGTGCCTTTGCCGCTTCAACCCAGGCACGGTGCCTGCCATGTTGGCGCCAGTCGACGCTGGTGACGATGAGTCGACCGCCTGGCTTCAGCCAAGTTGTGAGATGGCCGAGCCACTCTCTGAGGTCTTCCAGGCGCCCGCAGATACCCGCGCCGCCACCAAGTGCCAGGACCACGTCTACTGGTGTCTGCAGTGCCCACGTGCGGGCGTTGGCGATGAATGCGCGTTGTCCATGGTGAATGGCCAAGTCGACCGCTGTGGGGTTGGTGTCGATGCCGAACGCGTTCGCTCTTCGCGCTTGAAGCAGTTCAAGCCCTCTTCCCGTAGCGCATCCGACGTCCACTGCGGTCTCGTGCGGCGAAACCCAATTGGTCAGAAATGCGTCCGCCGGCGGCTCGGCAGATGGCGTACGACGCCACCAGGCCAGATCGGTGATGCTCCGGTGTCCGTCGTAGCGCTCAACGATCAATGGCTGGTGGGAGTCGTTGTCCGCCAGGGCAATGTCGAGAATATCGACCTTTCCGGTTGTCATGGGTACCCCCTGAAGGGCTTTGAAAGCCAAATGGGTTCGAGCCGCAGCTCGTGGTCGTTGAAGGCGCCCGGTGGACCGGACCGCGAGATTATGGCTGCGTGGCCGTCGCGGCGTGTGATCACTTGAAGCGCTGGGACGTTGTGGGCCTGGGCGGCCAACGCGGCATCGGCGTGATATGTGCAGGCAACGGCCATGGCGGCCAAGTGAATAGCGTCGTAGCCAGTGAACGTGCCGCGGCTGCGGTTGGCGCGGCCGGGTGGGCTCGCTTCGATCAAGTCTCCTACTGTGAACAGGTCGAGCATGGTTTTAATGCGCGATGCCAGGTCTGCGGGCTCGATGCCGGACAGGAATGCCGATTGGCACCCATGTGCTTTGGCCACCGCAGCGTAGGTGTTGCGGATCTCGTCAGCCGCGTAATCGGCATAGAAGATGCGCGGCGTGACGTCGTCAACGACGAGCGTTGTTGGGCGAATTGCGGCCGCGGTTGCGATCAATGTCTCAGTGGCAGCCGAGACGCGCGGCGCACCGAACAACGGCAGGATCGCGGTGTCACGTAGTGGGCCTGAGATAGTCACGCGGCGGGGTTCCTCTCCCCTGATTCCGTAGTGGCAGGTGAGTTCGGCAGTCATGAGCTTCTTCCAGAGCGGGCCTAGCTGGGCCCTAACCTCGGCCTGCAGGTGTTCATGCCACTGCCATCCGATGCCGACTTTGTCGGTCAAGCCGAGGGTGAGGCCGGCGGACCATAGTTGGTCGGCACCGGCCGGAGCTCGCTTGGCCGCTTGAGGCGGCGGCGCGAATGGCTTGCCCGGAGTGTGCAGCCGGCCGAAAGGTGCGGTGCAGGAGAGCCCGTGAAGGTGGCGGCCTGGCGCGACGCTGTCGGCGAGATAGATCCAATCGGTTTCGACGGCGTCGCACGCGGAGGCGGCCAGCAGGTCGGGCAGATCGATGGCACGACGCGTGTATGCGGTCGTTCGGGCGCGCGTCGCGAAGTGATGGCCCAGACCATCGAGTGCCGAGATGTCGCCAGCGCTTTCGACATCCCAGCCGAAGGCACGAAACAATTCCGCAATGCGGTCAACAGTTCGAGCGGCTCCTGCGGGTCTTTCGTTTCGCCCAACGGGTAGCCCGGCGATCAGGACGCGTGCATCGGCGCGCCGAGCTTCACAACAGGCGTCGATCAACTGATGGAAGAGCCCGGCGGTTAGCTGTGGGATTCCGTGGTGAGCCAGAGGAAATAGCAGTAAGCGGCGGGCATCTGCGGTGGATTGCTGCTCTGTCAATGTAGTGGTCGCATTGGCGAGCGCGTCGGATAGTGTCATGGTGTGCCGCGCCACCGCGGGGAGCCACTTATGCGCGGCGAGATCGATCCAAGACAGCAGACTGTCGAATTCGGACTTTGAGTTCTCGCGTGGCTGGGTGTCAAGCAGTTGGCGTTCGGGGCGTCTCATAGCATTTCCAAGACGTCGTAGCCGCGCCAGCGAGGCGTGATGCGCCACTCGCGTACACCGGCGGGCGATCGACCGGCGACGCCGATCGTTTGATGGAACAGCGCAGTTATTTGCTCGTGATCGCCGATGAATTCGAGTCCAGCCTGCAGGCGGCGCGCCGCCTCTTGGCGCTTGGCCGCTCCCGTGGCGAACCACCATCGCCGGTCGATTGCAATGGGGTGCAGGTCGAGCGCCGAATAGAAACTTGGAAGCTTAAGCCAGCCATCGTGAACCACGCCAACAGCAAGCGGCACCGGCAGTTCGTCGGCCAGACCTTTCAAGGCAAGCACCGTCTTCCGCGCCAACGGAAGCTCGTCACGATCCTGGATAACCACAAGCAAATCAAGGTCGGATCCGGCATACGGCGGCTTGACAGACAGAGGCGATTGGGAACCCTCTACGTAGACGGGTGCGAGACCTCGGGTGTGGTCGATGATCCGGTCGGCGAGTTCAGGAGTGAGCACAGGCTCTGCGGCGGTGACGTCGATGGCGTACTCGAACGGACCGAGCCTCTCGACACGGTAGACACCGGGTGTGCTGCTCAGGGTGGTCTGCATCGCTGTGTAGTCCTGCGGCCAGGCTCTGGTCGTGTCGACGTGGAAAGTCGTCTCCGCGGTCCGGAAGGCCGAGACGGAGTCGACGTCCTCGTGGGTCAGCCGGCTGCGATGCTTGGCGAAGTTTACGTTCACCTCTTTCGCATGCTCAAGTGCTGTCCCACCCACCCGCTGCGCGCCCGGCACGAAGGCGTTCACCGTCAGGTACGTCATGCCCTCTAGCGACTCGGATCGCACGGTGTGATGCCAGCCTGTTGGCACGAAAACGGTGTCACCGGGAACGCAGTGGAAACTACGGACTTCGTCGCCGTTGGTGAGGGTGGCGCGGCCCACACCCGACAGGAACACGAAGGTCTGCTCCATGTCTGTGTGCACATGTTCTGGCACAGCACCGACACCGGGGACTCGCACCAGGAATGTCTCGGTCGCAAGCGTGTTCTCCCGGCTGACCAGAAAGTCGTTGGCATGGGTACCGAAGTCGAACGGCTCGCCAGCCGTCACCTTCGAGTGGATAGGACGATGAGTAGGCATCAGCTCTCCTCGGGATACATGCGAGGTGGCCTCGCACGTAGAGCGGAATAGAAGGACACGAGTTCGCGTGCCGCCGTGGCCCATGTAGGCAGGCCAAGCGCGGCTCGGCTGCTTGCTATGACACGGCTCAGCGCGCGGACCGCTGCTTCGTCGGTCCACGGATCGACGACGAGCCAACGCTCGGCGTCATAGCTGCCGTAAAGTTCCGTGCCCCCAAGCGGCTTCGGGCTGAGAAGTCGCCGACCGGCTTGAAGGGCCGTAACGAGAACGCCGCTGGAGTGCAGGCTTCGATATGGCATCGCCACCCAATCGACCGAAGCGACTGCGGCCTCGAAATCGGGCGCCGCCACAAATTCGGGCTGGAGCAGGAGGCGTGAGTCGGTGTCAGCAAGTGCTCGCAGACGCTCAGCGGTGTCTTGGCTATCGGCGTATCCAAGAACGACCAGCTGTACCGGCAAGTCGGGGTCGGCAAGCAGTGCAGACGCGAAGTCGGCCGTGCGCTTGTACTCACGGATGCGCCCGAAGCAGCCCACCCGCGTCAGCGGCACGGACGTGTAGAGCGGATGCGGGAAGATCACGCAAGCCTTTGGCAGCCCTGGTCGGCTGGCCCGTGCTTGCAGCTCATGCTCGGCGCTGAAGAAATGCACGCCGTCGGTCAAGGTGTCGATCATGCCTTGAAACCATGGCTGAGATGCAGCTGTCTCGTGCGGCGCAACATTGTGGATTGTCTGCACGACCCTGGCGCCTCGTTGCTTCAGGTGCCGGATAAGCGAGACGGCCTTATCGCTTCCCAGCGCCGTGGCGAGCTTCTCCGGCCAGTGCACGTGAACTACGGCTGGAGTCGGACCTTCCCAGGCCTGGGATGCCGCCGCAGTCGGCACGTCCTGGCAAACGCCTGGTCGCAAGATGGTCCAACTGAGTTGTGCGATGGCGTCGGCACCGTCCTCTACGTACTTGTTCCATCCGCAAGTCTCTGGAACCTGCCAGAGACTGGTCCTGGAGTGCATCGTTCCTCCCCGATCGCGTGATGCATGCATCATAGATGTCATGCACGCATCGCACAACCTATATTTTGACTTGCATCGTTGCCCTCTGGCACCGATATCGCCGCCAATGAAGGTTGCCCGGCACCTGCTGGCGTTCGATAGCTGATTCGCGTACGCTACTGATTCGTGAATCGCCGGAAGGACCGTTGGTGACGCTCGGCCGCGGAACGCAGCGCAAGCTAGGCGCTGAGCTGCGAGCGGCGCGCGAGGCCGCCGGCCTATCCGGGCGTGCACTGGCCACCCGACTTGGTAATTGGTCGCAGGCCAAGGTCAGCCGCATTGAAAACGGTGTGGTTAGCAGCACGATCGAGGACATCGAGGCGATGCTCGACGCCCTTGGCGTCGACGGCGACAGACGGGACCAGCTTCTCGCGTTGGCTGAAGAAGCCAGCGAGTCCACGGTGAGCTGGCGTGTGCTCCACAAAGGCGGCATGGCCCGTTGGCAGCACGAACTCGACCAGCTCCTGCGAAGGGCCGCCCGGGTCCGCCATTTCCAGCCGATGGTCGTTCCTGGGCTTATGCAGACCGCCGAGTACGCCAGACACGTGCTCGAGCTTGGCAACTGGACCGGCCAGAAAGACGTCGATGCCGCCGTTGTTGCGCGGCTGGCCCGACAACAGATCCTGTTTGAGCCCACCTGCCCGCAGTATCACTACTTGCTGGGCGAGATTGGCCTGCGATGGCGGCCGACAGACTCAGTCCCGCTGCACCGCGCCCAGCTCGATCGCGTCGTGACCGTCGCAGCCCTGCCCACCGTCACTGTCCAATTGCTTCCAACAGACAGGCCTACCGCAGCGCTTGGACTACACGGCTTTCGTATCTACGACTTCAACGACGAGGACGAACCAACCGTGGTCTTCGTCGAGACCATCAGCGGCGAGATCACCATCTCCGAGCCCGACAACGTGGCGACCTACATCGCGACATGGGAGCAGCTCGTCAAATCTGCGTTGTCACCGGAGGACACGAAGGCGTATATACAGCAGATGTCTCGAACGCTCATCGATGGATGAGTGAACACTCACCCCTTGCCCCACGGAGGAAACCATGCAGCACCCCGAGTTCACCAACTGGCATAAGTCAAACCACTCCGACGACGGCGGCTGCGTCGAAATCGCCTACGCTGATGGCCTGATCGGCGTGCGAGACTCCAAGGACCCCGCCGGTCCCATCCTGACCTTCAACCGGCACGAGTGGAACGCCTTCACCGCCGGCATCGTCGACGGCACACTAACGCCCGAAGGCTAACCGCGTGAACACCGAAGCCGCGTCACCTGAGTCCGCGAGCAAGTCTCGCGGCCTCAGGCCACTTTGGGCCGCCACCGCTGCCAGCTCACTTGGTGACGGCGCTTACCTTGCAGCGGCACCGCTCCTCGCTGCGACCCTGACCCAAGACCCCGTCGCAGTATCGCTTGTCGCGACCGCGACCCTTGCACCTTGGTTCCTGGTAGGACCGTTCGCTGGTGCACTCGTGGACCGCTGGCCTCGGCGCACCGTCATGATCGTCTCTGATCTGGTGCGTGCATTGTGCGTGCTCGCGCTCGCCGTTCTCGTCATCACCGACCAAGCCAGCATCGCCGCGATTGCCGTCGTGGGGTTTGTTCTTACCAGCGGCCAAAGCTTCCACAATGCGGCGGCCCAAGCCATCATCCCCCATCTGATTGGGCGTGACCGGGCCGCGCTCGCCTCAGGGAACAGCCGCCTCGCCACCACCGAAAGCGTCGCTGCAGGCTTTGTCGGTCCGCCCCTGGGAAGCGCCCTATTCTCGGTCACACCATGGCTTCCCATCGCCGCCGACGCCACAAGCTTCGCCGCCTCCGCAGCGCTCTTGCGCGCTGTGCCAGCACCGCCGCCGCCAAAGCACAATGGCGAAGGCATCTTTACCTCGCTGGCCCAAGCAACCCGGTGGATGTTCCAGCACCGTCAGCTACTCGAACTCGCGCTGCTGATCGCGGGCGGCAACCTCGCTACCAACGCGGCCATGGCAACCTTCGTCCTCTATGCCCACGAAGACCTTGGCGTTACAGCATGGGGATTTGGCCTATTGCTTGCTGTGCAGGCCATCGGCGCCACACTCGGCGGCTGGGTCGCCACTCGGATGGCTCGGCGCTTGACATTTCGAGCAATGCTTCCCATCGCCCAAGTCGGCCGCGCGATCGCCTTTCTGCTCTTGGCGTTCACATCATCGCCTTACGTTGCTGGGGCTTGCATGGCGGCAATCGGCGCCAGCTTCACCGTGGGCACCGTGGCCGCTGTATCTGCCCGTCAGCAGCTCGTACCCGACGAGATGCTCGGCAGGGTGGTCAACGTCTTCCGCCTCATCGGCAACGGTGCCGCACCCATCGGCGCTGCCATCGGCGGACTTCTCGCTGCCGCCTACTCGTTAGGCACACCGATTCTTATCGCTGGCCTGTTCACCCTGATAGTGGCTGCTCTTTCGCTGCTACCACAATTCCGCCCGCCAAGCTCCGCGGACGCTGCACCCCATCGTCGCAGCGAAGGTTGATCGTCTCGGCGCCGGGATCACCATGCGCCAGCCTCCGGTGTCCTGAGTGTCAGTTGACCCCTCAATTCATCCGACGCCATGGGCGCTCGCTTCCGCTACCATCTGGGCTGCGCTGGCTCTCATGGTGACTTCTAGCCGTCGGCGCATGCGCTTATTGAACCAATCTGGTATCGCTGCATTGCTCTGGCGAATCTGAAGGATCTTGTCCTGCACGGTCCGGCAGTCGCCGACCGTCACCGACGCCGGATCGGCCAGCCCGCGTCGCCACAGGGCAAGGACCTTGTTCTCTGCAGTGACTTTGCTTTGGACGCTGTCGTGGTTGGCCCGAATCATTTCGATCAATTCTTTGATCACGGATAGCTGGGGAACGAAGATCGCGATCAACGCCTCGACAAGTCCCAGTTTGCCTAGCGAAGCAATGAGCAACGACAGCAGCACAATTGTTACCAAGGCCCCGGTCAGGGACGCGGCCCAAGCCCGATGGAGTGTAGTTCCCCAGCCGAGGTTGCTATGTTGACAAATGAGGACATTCATCGGGTAGGGCACATTGCCGGTGTCTGGGTACCAGTCTCGAAGCTCGTTTCGGTCTCCGGAAAATCGTTCATTGGCATCGGCAATGAGGGTCACTGTGGGGCGTTCGGCACAGATGTCGTTCCACGATAATCCGAAGAGCATGACGTCGAGTTCTTCCTGAACCGACAGGGCTTCTTTCGTCTTACGCTTCTCGCGCGCAGTACCGAGAAAACTTACGAGCAGAAGCGCGATGCCGGTGATGACACCGATGGATGCGCGCCATTGCGGGATCGCCATCGCGGCGATGACAGCGACTGTCGCGCCTGCAATCACGGTGAGAAGGCGGGTGTTGTGCATCGCCTTCGCGTCCGAGTACAGGCGGCGCTGAGCGGCCAACAACACAAGTGCCCGATCGCTATTTTGTGTAGTGCCGATCGGCGGATTTGTAATATGCATCCCAATCCTTAAATATTGCCCGAACTCGGGGCTACGGCCTGGGCATACGCCAGCCGAAAAGGGTTTTCCAGGTCTCGACGGCCGAGCGATCCTTGCCAGCGTTCTCCAGCAGAATCGCCTCCTCGCACTTCTCTAGCCACCCTCGAACGACGGTGGCGATCCGCTGACGTTCTGCTATGCCGATGCTGGCGTTGACATCGGGGCCAAGACCCGCGGGATCTGGCCAGTCGTGGGTGATCTGCTCGACCACCGAGGCGAGGAACCAGCGGATCTCGTCGCGATACCGCCCGAATGGCGAATTCACCAGCTCAAGTGCCATGACTTCGATGAGGAATGCGGGCGAGATCGGATCGCCGGCTTCCCGATTAATCCCCTTGACCATTTTGACGAAGGGGACGAATTTGTCGCTGCACTCCTTGTTCTTTGCAGAAACAAGTTCGGCGTGAACGTTCGGATCGGTAGCCATCCACCCGCTGCCGCTGGGCATAAGGTACCCGCCACCCTTACGCGGAAAGACCGGTGCGACTTCGTAGGAGGCGACGTCTTCGCCCGCATACTCCACCAGCGCAACGTAATCGTCGCCAACGACATTCGGCCACCGGCTCTTGAGGACTTTGCACAGGGCGTTGACAGCGGCGGTGCCGGTGCCGTTGGCGAGGTTTCCCTGGGGACCGTCACGGTCGATCACGATGAAGATGTCGACGTCTTTGAGCTTCTTTGTTTTTGTCTTGCGGTCGTAGCTTCCGGTGAGGAAGTCGCCGACCGTCTTCCACTCGGCCTTGATGTGATCACGGATGAGTCGATGCCTGGTCTGCGCGAGATCGCTCTCCGTATCGGTGATTTCGAGGTTCTGCTTGAGCAGGTTGAAGGCGTCGTCGATATAACCCATGGTGGCTCCGTTTCTTGGCGCGCTAACGGTGGGTGAGGTAACGCAGGCTGGCGCTGCCGTGAGGGGCTCCAGCGAGCGTGCCGAAGCTGCTCGATCGCATTCCGTCGGTTCCAGCCCGGGTCGCCGTCGACCAGCCCGGTTGCGGAGTGCGTGACTTGCAGAAGGTCACGAAGAGTCGAAAGGTCGTGCCTTTCGGGACCGACTCCAGCTTCGCCAAGTACCGCGCGAGGCTGGCACGGTCGGCGGTGAAGGTCTTGTCCGCGACACCGCCAACCGTGTACGTGACAGGGAATTCCAAGATAGGGCTGACAATTCCGCTAGGCCGGTGACACTCCAGCACTACGGATTCGAGGGACTGCTCGGCGATCCAGGCACTAATCGCACTCTCGTCCTGCGACCAGGAAGAAAACAATCGAGTCGCGTCGATGCCGAGATGGCCCAAGATGTCTGCAATCGAGCCGAGGATCACGTCGGCGAGGTGGGTGGCAGTGTGAACGATCGTCCACGTACTCGTCGACGTCGAAGTGCCGGTCACGACGATGCTCGCAGTCCTTGGAGAGCCGTGAGATCAACCATGCTTGCCTTCACGCCTGCCTCACTGCTGCGGTTGCTTTCGGTCGGGGGCGTCGCCAGCGACAGATGCCGCGACTTTGCCACAGCGGCGGATAGTGCTGCGGAGAAACTGGCAGGGTTGGGGAGGTACAGCACCCAGTCCGCCGTGGCACTCGCGCCGCCCGGCACGGGGCTCAGATTTTCCTCGGCTGTAGTGACGGCGGCACCGGTGACCACCGTGATGCTCACATGCAGTGGTCCACCGACTAGCACTAGCGGCGCTGTCTCCAGATGCCCGGCGGCGATCAGCGCCGGGCCGATTCCCTGGAGCGGAGAAAGCGCCGTCGACACCGCGTCGCCGGCAACTTCCGCGGAGGCGGCAAGCGTGTTGGCGATCAGTGAGCTTACGGTTTGCCACGCGGCGGTGGCAGTCCGCTCTGGCGGGCCAGCGATAGTTCTATACCGCTGCATAATGGCCTCCGACTACGAGCTTTTTCGCCGTCTTGGCGCGGAGTGCTACCTGCCGCAGGTCGTCCACCGTAAGTTTTCCCGGGTCTTGCACCGTTTCCAGGCGAGCAGCCATCGACTCGGTAACCACCTTCCGGATCTGGCGGCCGTCCGTACCTGCGAGTAGCCCCGCCACCTCCTTAAGGCCCGTGTCCTCGGCGAGTTCTTTCAAGCTGCCAAACGCCGTGGACATGTCACGGAGCGTGCCAGACAAGATCGCCGCCGCAGCCTCCATATCGGGCGCGGGGACTTCGACTGCGACATCAGCGCGCGAGAGGAACGCGGTGTCCAGCGCACCGGTGAAATTGGAGGTCGCCACGACCAGCAGGTGGGGATAGCGAGCCGCGTTGTCATCCAGCGCCGTCAGTACCGCGTCCGTCGCTCGATGAACGTCAGCCGGGTTAGCCGACAGCGATGCCTCGCTGCGAGCGACTGCCATCGATTCCACCTCGTCCAGGAGTACGACAGTGGGCAGGCCGTCATCAGCCAGTGCCGGAACGTGTTGGGTGAGCAACTCGGCAACCTTCTGCTGCGATTGACCGTGCTCAGCGCTCATCAACCCGTGAGGGTTGAGCTCGATCAACCGCACCTTGCGCTTGGCCATTAGTGGAGCAAGCTGCTGCGCGAGGCCGCGGGCCAACGTCGTCTTTCCGGTCCCGGGCGGACCGAAGAGCAGCAGCAGGCCGTGCAGCGCTGTTGCCTCAAATGGCAACTCGGCGCGCAAGCGAAGGCTTAGGACTGCCCACCTGAGCAGACGGTCCTTCACCTCCGGGTTGACGATGATCGAATCCCAGGTCTTCTCGTACCGCGCGTTCGGCAACAACACGTTGTTCGTCACGGTCTCAGCGACGTTCACTTAAGGCTCCTTCCGGGTGCGAAGTCACTTTGCACCCCCGCGAAGGACTTTGCAAGTCGCCTTGATTCCTCGGCGTGTCGTTGGCACTAGGCTGGTCACGTGGCAAGGGCATCCGAATCATCCCCGACCGGTGTGACACATCAAGAAGAGTCACCGTCGGACGATTCCGTCGGCTTAGTTGGAGAGACTCTCCGTCGCGCAAGGCAACACCGAGGGTGGAGCCTGCGCGAAGTTGAACGGCGGACAGGCCGACCCAACGCCTATCTCTCACAGGTCGAACGTGGAGTGATCCGCCAGCCGGATCCAGCATTGGTGTGGGAACTCGCTCAGCTCTACGAACTTGATTTCACGCTGCTCGCGCAGTGGTTGGGAGTTGGTGGCGAGGATCTGGACGACGCGACTCCCGACGTCACCGGACGGATAATACGCCTAGTTCTCAACCTAAGCGCCGAGCAAAAACTTCACGCTCTTGGGCTACTTGAACAGCTCAACCGGGAAGATCGCACCTGAGGCGATCGACGCGAGAATTGGGTCACAATCCGGTTTCGGTCTTCCCGGTACCGGGTGCTCCTTGGACGCAGATCGAGGTGTCCAGGTCGGCGCGGACCAGCTCGTCCTGCTCGGGTTGGATCGTGGCGACGATGTCGCGCATCGGGCCGACGCGAGGCCGCTCGATCTCCTCGATCAGGATCTTGCTAGCTGTGCCCAGCTCTTCGCCGCGGTCGAGGTGCTCGTCTTCGAAGCTGGTTAGGGCACCGCTGGCAAAGCCGAAGCGGCGCCTCACCTTGACACCCTGCGGGTCGCGCACGCTTGCCT
>NZ_BONY01000124.1 GCF_016862955.1 Rhizocola hellebori
GCGCGGGGCGCGGGGCGCGGGGCGCGGGGCGCGGGGCGCGGGGCGCGGGGCGCGGGGCGCGGGGCGCGGGGCGCGGGGCGCGGGGTTAGTCGACTACGGCGGGGCTGGGGCGGCGGGGGTGGACCTCTAGGCCGTTGGTGTGGCCGTTGGTGGTGGTGGTGATGGTGTGGCCGTTGGTGGTCGCGTGGCCGTTGACGGTCGCCGGGCTGTGGCCGTTGGTTGCGGTTGCGTGGGCGTTGGCCGGCTGTGGGGCGGCGTGGCCGTTGGCGGTCGCTGGGGTGTGGCCGTTGGCGGTGACGGTTGGGGTGTGGCCGTTGGTGACGGCGGGTGCGGGGGTGTGGCCGTTGGCGGCGCGGTGGAGGGGGCGTTGGAGGGCGACCGTGACGTGGGTGCGGCAGACCGGGACCGCTTCGGGGACCTCGACGACGCCTCGGGCGGGGTGTTCGGGGAGGCCTGGGACAGAGGCGGAGCGGCGGCGGAACGGTAGTGGAGCCGGCTCGGCGACTAGCTCGTGTTGTGGCTCGGCGTATCTGGTGAGGGCGATGACCGCGCCTAGGGTGACCACGAATCCGATCACCGCGAGCCATTCGCGGCCGGGGCGCATTTGGTCGCCGAGGAGGACGAGGCCGATGACGGCGGCGGGGACAGCGCCTGCGGCGTCCATGCCGGCGACGGCGGCGTTGGTGGAGCCGCGCTGCATCGCCAGGCCGAGCAGCAGCTGGCCGGTGAGCGAATGCGCGATCACCAGATAGAGCAGCGGGTTGAGCACGAACTCGGCGACGCTGTGGGCGCCGGCCAAGGGGCGCGCGGCGATGGCGGCGGAGGAGAAGCAGAGGCCGGCGATCGAGCCGAGCACGACCGAGCCGAGGACGCCCTTGATGCGTCCGGCGAAGGTGCTGCCGACGGCGATCACGGCCAGCGCGACGATGAGCGCGATGATGCCGCGGATGCCGAGCTGCTCGCCCTTGCTCGGCTCAGCCGAGGCCGCCAGCGCACCGATGCCGAGCACGACCAGGGTCAGCAGGGCTACCTCGGCTATGGGCAGGCGCCACTTGAGGATGACCACCCCGAGCAGTGCGGTGACACATAAGCCGGCGGTGACCGCCGACTGGACAAGGAACAGGGGCAGGTCGCGTCTAGCCGCCAGAGCGAAGAAGAAACCGAAGATCTGACACAGCAGGCCAAGCAGATACGTACGGTGACCGAAGAGGCGAAGCAATAGACCGGGGTCGAGGTTGTCGGTCGTCGCGGTTTTGGTCGCTGCCATGGATTGGAGCAGGTTAGCGATGCCGTATGCGGCGATCATTGCCGCTAGGAATAACCAACCCGAGGAAACCACCCCCGCAGCTTAGACCCTAGTGGCTGCAATACGCCTCAGTCCGTTGCCAAGTAACTCACGGGCGTTACCGCGACTACAGAGCGTGAAGGCCGCTCGGGGTAAGTCTTTCGAGTACGTCAGTGTGCAACTGTCCGTTCGTGGCGACCGCGGACCCGCCGCCAACACCGGGCCGACCGGACAGATCGCTGAAAGCGCCACCGGCTTCGGTCACGATGGGCACGAGTGCGGCCATGTCCCACAGCATCAGCTCGGGCTCGACCATGATGTCGAGCGCGCCCTCGGCGAGCAGCATGTACCCGTAGAAGTCGCCGTAGGCCCGGCTGCGCCAGGTTTTGCGCATCAGGTCGAGCACCGAGGAAAGCCGTCCGGTCTGCTCCCAGCCGTCGAGCGAGGAGTAGCAGAAACTCGCGTCGGCGAGGCGGCGGACGCCGGAAACCTTGATGGGTACGGCGTTGGACTGGTGCCGCCCGGCGAAGGCGCCCAGCCCGCGGGCGGCCCACCAGCGGCGCCCGATCGCGGGTGCGGAGACCAGCCCGACGACGGGCGTGTCCCCTTCCATCAGGGAGATCAGGGTGCCCCAGATCGGTACCCCCCTGATGTAGTTCTTGGTTCCGTCGATCGGATCGATGACCCACTGCCGGTTGCGGTTGGCGCCGCTGACCCCGAACTCTTCGCCGAGCACGCCGTCACGCGACCGCGTGCGGGCGAGGGTCATCCGCAGCGCCTTCTCGACGGCGGTATCCGCGTCGGAGACCGGAGTCAGATCGGGCTTGGACTCCACGTAGAGATCCAGCGCCTTGAATCGACTCATGGAGATCGAGTCGGCGGTATCAGCCAACACGTGCGCAAGCGCGAGGTCGTCATCAAGGCGTGCCATGGCCGACAACCTAGCCGATCGCTGCGCTATGTGAATACACGGTTAGGCGTTCGGTGAGCAGAACGCGTTCGGCCGGGTTGGCGGTGAGCGCCAGCGCGCGCTGCAGAGCGTGCGCCGCCTCGGCCTCCCGGCCCAGCTCCCGCAGCAGCTCAGCGCGGGTGGCGTGGTAGAGCCGGTACCCGTCGAGGCGTGCCGCGAGCTGGTCAACCTCCCACAGCGCGCGCTGCGCGCCGACCGCGCGCCAGGTGGCGACCGAGGCGGAAAGCAGGGCGAGCGGGCTGGAAGTCTGCCGGAAGAGCTCTAGGTAGAGCAGCCGGATCTGGGCCCAATCGGTCTGGTTCGCCGACTCCGCGGTGGCGTGCAGCGCGGCGATCGCGGCGTGGGTTTGATAGGGCCCGGGCCGGCGGCGCGCCAGGACCCGGTCGAGTTTGTCGACCGCGGCCTGGATGGCGCGCTGGTTCCATCGAGATCTGTCCTGATCGGACAGGAGCACCAGCCGCCCGTCGTCGTCGAACCGGCTCGCGGCCCGCGCTTCACACAGCGCCAGGAGCACCGCGAGCCCGCCGACCTCGGGCTCGGTGGGCATCAGCAGGTCGAGCTGCCCGGCCAGGGCCAGCGCCTGGGTGGCCAGGTCCCGGCGCTGTTCGGTGGCGGACGAGTTGGCCAGGTAGCCCTCGTTGTAGACGAGATAGATGACGGTCAGAACCGGCCCGAGCCGGTCGGCCAGCTCCTCCGGCGCGGGGGTACGGAACGGGACCGACCGATCGCGGATGAGCCGGTTGGCGCGGACCAGCCGCTGGGCCATGGTCGGTGTCGGCACCAGGAAAGCCGCCGCGATCTCCTCGGTGGTCAGCCCACACACGGCCCGCAGCGTCAACGCGATCCGCGCCGGTTCGGGAAGCGCCGGGTGGCAGCAGCCGAAGATGAGGGCGAGGGTGTCGTCGCCGCCGTTGTAGGAGGGCGGGGTGG
Source organism: Rhizocola hellebori (assembly GCF_016862955.1). Taxonomy (GTDB): domain Bacteria; phylum Actinomycetota; class Actinomycetes; order Mycobacteriales; family Micromonosporaceae; genus Rhizocola; species Rhizocola hellebori. The sequence continues at coordinate 3,186 of NZ_BONY01000124.1, forward strand.
GCGGGGTGGGTGGGTAAAGCAGAGTCAGTTTGGCGCGGCCAACCTGTTCCCGGCGCAGCACGTCGACCGCCCGATGCCAGCCGGTGGTGACGAGCCAGGCGGCTGGCTCATCCGGTACCCCGGAATGGGGCCATTTTCGAAGGGCTTCGGCGAGCGCCTCTTGCAGGGCCTCTTCCGCGCGGTCGAGGTCGCCGAGGCGGCGGGCCAGCGCGCCCCGCATAGAACTCGCGTGCGTGCGCCAGATCTGATCTATTACGGTCGGGACATGCACGATGAACCCCCGACGGTGATCAGGCCGTTCCTCGACAAGGAGGGCAGAATCATCCGTCTCCCGGCGCGCGCCGGTAAGCGGCGGGTGCTGCTGGAGTACATCGTCTGTGCCTTCGAGCCTGGGGTGCGGATGCCGGAACGTGAGGTCGATGCGGTGCTTCGCGCTTTCTACGAACACGACTGGGTCTCGCTGCGACGGTATCTGATCGATGCCGGGCTGATGGAGCGCGAGAACGGAATCTACTGGCGCACAGGTGGCTACGTCGAGGTCTGATCGCGCGAGGTGAGCAGGCGGCGGAACGACTCCAGGCGCCGCACGTCGGCGTGGCCGGCCGCGACCCACGCGTCGAGCTTGCAGTCGTCAGCGAGGTGCTCGCAGTTGGGAGGGCATTGGGTGCTTCCCTCGACCAGGTCTGGGAAGCCGTGCAGGACATCGTCTGCGGAGACGTGGGCAAGCCCGAAGCTGCGCACGCCGGGGGTGTCGACGATCCACGAGTCGCGCCCGAACGGCAGCGGCAGCGCGACTGCGCTTGTCGACGTGTGCCGGCCCTTGCCGATCGCGCTGACCACGCCGACGGCGCGGCCCGCCGTCGGGATGAGCCGGTTGACCAAAGTGGACTTTCCCACCCCGGAATGCCCGACAAAAACCGAAACCAGGTCGCTCAATCTGTCGCGCAACGGCTCCAGGTCTGCGTCGGGGGAGAGCAATATGTGGGGTACCTCGAGCTCCGCGTAATAGTCCAGCAGCTCGCTCGCCCCGGCGAGGTCGGCCTTGGTCAGGCACAGCAGCGGCTCGATGTCGGCGGCGTAGGCGGCCACCAGACACCGGTCGATGAAACCCGTTCGGGGCGGCGGATCCGCCAGCGCGCTCACAATCACCAGCTGGTCGGCGTTGGCGACGACGACCCGTTCGAGGCGGCCCTCGGCGGTGGAGTCGTCGTCGTCGGCGGTGCGGGTGAGCACCGAGCGCCGTTCCTCGACCCGGACAATGCGGGCCAGGCTGCCGGGCTGCCCGGAGATGTCGCCCACGAGCCGGACATCGTCGCCGACGACCACCGATTTTCGGCCCAGCTCCCGGGCCCGCATGGCGGTGATCTCCTGCGTGTCGACGATCACGGTGTAGCGGCCGCGGTCGACCGCCACCACGAAGCCGACGATCGCGTCATCGTGCTTTGGCCTGATCCTGGTCCGGGGACGCGATCTGGACGACCGGGTGGCGCGCACCCTCACGTCGTCCTCGTCGTACTCCCGCTTCCTGGACAGGATCAGCCCTCCGCCCCGTTGTTGGATCCACTCTTCACCAGATCCGCCCACAGATGGGGAAACGAGGGAAGTGTCTTAGCGGTGCAGCCCACGTCGTCGAGGTGGATCTCGGGGACGCGCAGGCCGATGACGGCTGCCGCGTGGGCCATCCGGTGGTCGTCGTAGGTGCGGAACTGGGTGCCCGCCAACGGCTTTGGCGTGATGAGCAGACCGTCCGGCTTCTCCTCGACGCTGGCGCCAAGCCCGCCCAGCTCGGTGGCGAGCGCGGCAAGCCGATCGGTCTCGTGGTAGCGGATGTTGCCCACGCCGTACAGGTGCGACGGGCCGTCGGCGAGCGTCGCCAGCGCGGCTACCACGGGCGTCAGCTCGGCGATGTCGCCCAGCGAGACATCAACGGCGTGGATCTTGCCGGTGCCGGCGACGGTCAGGCCCGACTCGTCGAGGGTCACGCTGCCGCCCAGCGCGGCGAAGATCTCCCGCACCTTCCCCACGGCCTGGACGCTGGTACGTGGCCAGCCCGCGAGCGTGACCCGGCCACCGGTGACGAGCGCGGCGGCGAAGAAGGGGGCGGCCCCGGACAGGTCCGGCTCGATCTGCCAGGCCCTTCCGGTGAGCCGGCCGGGCGCGACCACCCAGACGTCTTTGACGCTGTCGTCGACGGCAGCCCCCGCGGCGCGCAACATCTGTACCGTCATGCGCAGATGCGGCTCATTTGGTACGGGTGGGCCGACGTGGCGCACGGTCACGCCGTGGTCGTAGTCGACCCCGGAGAGCAGCAGCCCGGAAACGAATTGGCTGGACGCCGACGAGTCGATGGTGACCTCTCCGCCGGGCAGGCTTCCCTTGCCGTGAATGGCCAGCGGCAGGCCGTCGGCGGGGGAGGCGTCGATCTGGGCACCCAGCTCACGCAAAGCGTTGATGATCGGGCCCATCGGGCGTTTGCGCGCGTACGGGTCGCCGTCGAAGGTCACCTCGCCGTTGGCCACCGCGGCCAGCGGCGGGACAAAGCGCATCACCGTTCCGGAGAGCCCGACATCGACGTGGGCCGGTCCGTGCAGGGGACGGGGCCGGATCTCCCATCGCTTGTCGTCCATTGTGGAGACGTGCACGCCCAGGGCGCGCAGGCCCGCCGCCATCAGCTCGGTGTCCCTCGCGCGCAGCGGTGCGTGCAAAGTGGACGGACCCACCGAGGCGGCGGCGAGCACCAATGCGCGCGCAGTCATCGATTTCGATCCGGGCAGGCTGACGGTGCTCTGCACGGGCGCAGAGGCGGTCGGAGCGATCCAAGGCACCGGCTTGAGTGTCACCCGTGTAAGTCTGCCAGTGACTAAAGTCCAAGGCATGTGCGGGAGGTATGCCACGACGAGGACGGCACCCGATTTGAGCGCGTTGTTTGCCGCGTTCGACGAGACCGATGAACAGCTCGCGCCCGACTACAACCTCGCGCCCACCGATCCCGCGCCGATTGTGCGGATTGACGAAGCGGCCCAGCGGCGAGTGCTGAGCGTGGCCCGGTGGGGGCTGGTGCCCTCGTGGGCGGAAAGTCCCAAGGTGGGCGCCCGCATGATCAATGCTCGGGCGGAGACGGTGGCCACCGCCAAGGCGTTCGCGCGCGCGTTCGCCGGCAAGCGCTGCCTGATCCCGGCCGACGGATGGTTCGAGTGGGTGGAAAAGAAACCCTTCTATATGACGCTGCCGGAGGGCTTCGCTTTCGCGGGTCTGTGGACTCAGAACCGGTTCGGCCTGTCCTGCTCCATCGTCACGATGGAGGCGGCCGGCCAGCTGAAGCAGGTCCATCATCGAATGCCGCTGCTGGTCGAGCCCGATCGGTGGCAGGAGTGGCTGACCGCCCCCGCCGATCCCGCTCTGCTCGCTCCGGCCGCCGCCGGCTACCTGGCATCGATAGAGATAAGGCCGGTGGGAGCCGCTATCGGAAACGTGAGAAACGATGGCCCAAGCCTTATCGCGCGTTTGGGCGAGTCCGTGGAACAGGAAAGTTTGTTCTAAGATTTATGGTGATTGGTGGCAGTTTGTGTCACGAGTTTGAGGTAAACCCCTTGTCTTGGGTTGAGAGGATGCGGTAAGCAACAGCGTCGGCCCCTCACAGGGCCACAACCAGGAGTAACAGTTTGATTACCCATGTCTAGATGGGTGGTCAAACCCACGGGGGAGGTGGGCTAGATGACCCGGGCGCGGATTCCACGCCCGCAAGAGGTGGCAGCTGCACGCCGCGATCCGCGGTTGGTTCGCGCAGTCACCGAGCGGCACGACAATGCATGGCGCACAAAGGGTGTGTGCCAGACGGTAGATCCAGAGACATTCTTTCCTGTCCCGATGGCCCCCGCCGATGTGGCGATCGAGCTTTGCGCGAGGTGCCCGGTTGCGGGTGCTTGCCTAGCGTGGGCACTGTCCGTCGGCGACTGTCACGGAGTCTGGGGCGGCACCACCGCCCGAGAACGCCGTGCCATGCTCGTCGCCTGGCGCACCGAGGAGCAGCCGGAGGAACGCCAGTTCGCCGATTGCACCTCCGACCTCATCGTTTCCGCGGGTGAGCTGGTACCCCAATCCAGACGCCCGGTCACGGCGAGGATTCCCCGGCAGGTCGAGCGCACGACCCAGCCGTTCGGAAAGGACACGGCGCTGATGACCCGGGAGCCGATCCGAGCATCGTGCTGATCCATAGTCGGGCATGCTGAGCACATGCCCAGTAGCACCAAGCGGGAAAACACAAGCCTGGTCGCGACACCTCGCGGCGAGGCACAGATCGATCTCTACCAGCCCACCGGTAAGGCCCGGGCGCTTATCGCGCTCGGGCACGGTGCTGGTGGCGGGGTGGACGCTCCCGATCTGATCGCGGTCAAACAGGCCGCGCTGGCCGAGAAGATCGCCATTGCCCTGATCACCCAGCCGTACCGGGTGGCCGGGCGGCGTTCGCCGGCCCCCGCGCCCCAGCTGGATGAGGCATGGCTGGCCGTGCTGCCCCACCTTCCCAAGCTGCCGCTCTTCGTGGGCGGCCGTTCCTCGGGCGCGCGGGTGGCGTGCCGCACCGCCGCCGCCGCGAAGGCGAGGGGCGTGATCGCGCTCGCCTTTCCCCTGCACCCGCCCGGAAAACCCACCGTCACCCGCGCTGATGAGCTGCTCAGCGGGGTTCCGACGCTCGTCGTCAACGGTGACCGGGACCCGTTCGGGCTGCCAACGCCCAGCCAGGGGATCGAAGTGGTGGTCATCCCGGGCGCTCGGCATGATCTTCGAAAGGACCTGGATACGGTCGCTACGGCGGTTGTCAATTGGGTCCGCTCAATCGGGTGATCGAGGACACGTAACCGGCATCCTCGGAATGTCTTGGCCTTGACTTGGCGTTACAGCCCCCGGACCCAGACTTTGTGCGAGAGGTGGCCATGGTGCGAACCGGTACGCGCTGCGTGACTCGAGGCTCGGAAAATGCCGCGCTGGAAACCGTGGAGAAGCTGCTGAACTCCCCGGAGTGGCCAGCCGCGGCCGTCCCCGCGCCCAGGGTCGCCGCTCCGGCTGTAACCTCATTTGAGCGACTGCCAAGGTCGCAGAAGGCGGTTGCCCGAGTGACCAGCACAGAGAGCGCCAACGAGCGGAGCATGCGGTTCGAACGCGATGCGATGCCGTTTGTCGATCAGCTCTACGCCGCTGCGCTGCGCATGACCCGCAATCCCGCCGACGCTGAGGATCTGGTCCAGGAGACCATGCTCAAGGCCTTCGCCGCCTTCCATCAGTTCGAAGAGGGCACCAACCTCAAAGCGTGGCTCTACCGCATCCTTACCAACACCTTCATCAATTCCTACCGCAAGAAGCAGCGTCAGCCGATCCAGGCGCCGACCGACGAGATCACCGACTGGCAGCTAGCCGAAGCCGAGTCGCACACCTCGTCGGGCCTGAAGTCGGCTGAGACCGAAGCGCTCGAGCGGTTGCCCGACAGCGATGTGAAGGAAGCGCTGCAGTCGCTTCCGGAGGAGTTCCGCCTCGCCGTGTACCTTGCCGATGTGGAGGGCTTCTCTTACAAGGAGGTAGCCGACATCATGGGCACGCCGATCGGCACCGTCATGTCGCGTCTGCACCGAGGTCGCCGCAACCTGCGCAAGCTTCTTGAGGCGTATGCCATCGAGCATGGCCTGACCCGGGAGGCCTTGTCGTAATGGAAAACCAGCACGAACATCACCAGCCTGAAGACGATGTCAACTGCCGCGAGGTGCTGACCGAGGTATATCTCTACCTTGATCTCGAGTGTTCCGAGGGCAGGCGCACTGTGATCAAACATCATCTCGATGAGTGCTCGCCTTGTCTGCGCGAGTACGGCATCGAGCAAGAGGTCAAGGCGCTGGTCGGGCGCTGCTGCGGGCACGAGAAGGCGCCCGCCGAGCTGGTGGCCAGGTTGCGGGCCAAATTGTCGGAGCTTGTGATCGAGGTTGAGGTGAGCCGCGAGCCGGGCTAAGACCCATCCTCGAGGCACACCATGGTTGGATACTCAACGTTGGGAAGACCCGGCGTTGAAGGGACCAGCAATGGCTGAAGAGATCCGTGCCGAGATGGTGGCGAACGTGTGGAAGGTCGTGGTCTCCGACGGTGACACCGTCGCAGACGGCGACACTCTGGTCATCCTCGAATCGATGAAGATGGAAATCCCGGTTATCGCCGAGGCCGACGGCGCGGTCACCATCAAGGTGAACGAGGGCGACGTCGTGCAAGAGGGCGACCTCATCGCTGTCATCGAATGATCGTTCGACCTGCCACGCCAGCCGACTTCGACCCGATCGCCGAGCTGACCGTGGCCGCCTACCGCGGCGACGGTCAGACCTGGCCGGGTCACGCCTACGAGCCAACGCTTCGCGATGTGGCGGCACGCGCCGTGGCCGGCGACTTGCTGGTGTGCGCCGACGAGAGCGGTTCTGTGCTTGGTGCTGTTCTTTTCGCGGTACCGGGAAGCGAGTTCTCGGAGCTGGCGGTCGATGGCGAGGCCGAGTTCAGGATGCTGGCCGTCGCGCCGTCGGCCCAGGGCAAGGGGGTCGGCCGCAAGCTGGCCCAGGCCTGCCTCGATCGCGCGCGGGAGCTGGGCTGCAAGGCGGTGGTGATCTGCGTGCGCGACTTCTCCAAGGACGCCCAGCGGCTCTACGACAGGATGGGTTTCGTGCGCGAGCCACGGCTTGACTGGTCGCCGATGGAGAACGTGCGCCTGCTCGGGCTGCGCTACGACTTCTGATCGATGAGCCCTTCGGCGACCGCGATCGCCGCGTTGCGCCGCTCCTGCTCGCTGAACTCGTTCTCCGGCAGCAGCATCCATGACACGTGCAGCCCGAAGACGGCCAGCCCCACTCGCATCCGCTCCACCGGGTCTGCGGTCGGCCCGATCAGGATGGTGATCATGCGGCCGAGGCTCTCCCGCCACTTGGCCGCGTTGGGCATGTTCTTCACCGCGGGCTGGTTCTGCTGGAAGAACTTCATGATCTTGAAGTGCTGGCTGACGTTGAGGCTGTCCGCGTAACGCGTCAGGAACTCGCGGCGGAATTCGGGGGTCGACGGCTGCTCCTCGGCCCACGAGAGCAGATCTTCCATTCGCGCCACGTGATCGCCGGTCAGCGACTCGACGATCTCTTCCTTGCTCTTGAAGTGGTAGTAGAGCGCGGCTTTGGTGACGCCAAGCGCCTCGGCGATCTCGCGTAGCGACGTCGAGTCATAGCCCTTCTCAGTGAAGAGCTCCAGGGCGACCGCCTGGATTCTCGAACGTGTGTCGTCCGCCATCGGATCCCAATTCTACTTGACGACCGGTAAGTGGGCAGCTTACCGTACGGCTAGTAAACAGTCTAGCCGGTCGGCAAGTAAGGGAGTCTAGCCGTGACCGCTATAGCTTCACCGGCTTCGCCTACAGAGGCGCAAGCCCCGAGAAGCAACAACATCCGTCTTGTTCTCCCGGGAATCATGCTCGCCATGATCCTGGCCATGCTGGACAACATGGTCGTTGGCACAGCAATGCCGAAGATCATCGGGGAGCTGGGCGGGCTGTCCAAGCTGTCGTGGGTGGTCACCGCATATGTCCTCGGCACCACCGTCTCGACCCCGATCTGGGGCAAGCTCGGCGACCTCTACGGCCGCAAGCGCGTCTTCCTGACTTCGATCGTCCTGTTCATCCTCGGCTCGATGCTCTCGGGTGCGGCTGGCGAATTCGCCGCGATCAATGAGCAGATCGGCCCGATGACCCAGCTCATCATCTTCCGGGCCTTCCAGGGTCTGGGCGCCGGCGGTCTCATGGTGGGCGCCTTCGCCCTCATCGGTGACCTTGTGCCGCCGCGGGAGCGTGGCCGGTACCAAGGCATGATGGCCGGAATCATGGCCCTGTCGATGATCGCGGGCCCGCTGGTCGGCGGCCTCATCACCGACAACGCCTCGTGGCGCTGGATCTTCTACATGAACATCCCGATCGCGGGTGCGGCGATGGCGATCCTGATTCCCTTCCTGCACCTGCCGCCCAAGCGGACCGAGCACAAGATCGACTGGCTGGGCGCGGCCACGCTCGGCGTGGGCATCACCGCGGTCGTGCTGATCACCACCTGGGGCGGCAACGACTACGCGTGGACCAGCTCGACGATCCTCGGGCTCGGCGTCATCGCCGTGATCGCGATCGCCGCGTTCATAGCCATCCAGCGGCGGGTGGCCGAGCCGATCCTTCCCCTGAACCTGTTCAAGAACAGCAACTTCAGCCTGGTCAGCGGCATAGGTTTCCTCGTCGGCTTCGGACTGTTCGGCGCGGTCTCGTTCCTTCCGCTCTACCAGCAGACGGTGCAGGGCGCGTCGGCCACCAACAGCGGGCTGTTGCTGCTGCCGATGATGGGCGGCGTGATGGTCACCTCGATCGTCATCGGTCGCCTGATCACGAAGACCGGCAAGTACCGGATCTACCCGATCGTCGGCGGCGTGATCATGGTGCTGGCGATGCTTCTGCTCACCCGCCTCGATGTGGACACCTCCAAGGGCGAGTCCACCATCTACATGGTGGTGCTGGGTCTGGGCATGGGCTGTCTGATGCAGACCACACTGCTCATCTCGCAGAACAGCGTGGAGATGAAGGACCTCGGTGTGGCCAGCTCCACGGCCACCTTCGCCCGGTCCATCGGCGGCTCGCTCGGAGTGGCCCTGTTCGGCGCGGTGTTCACCGACCGCATGAAGGACGACATCACCGCTTCCCTAGGAGCGCCGGCCGCCAAGATGGTCGACGAGGCCGGTGGCAACTTCCAGCCTGACCAGCTGGCCCAGCTGGCGCCGCAGGTCAAGCACGGTCTGCTGCACGCGATCTCGTTCGGCATCTCCGGCCTGTTCTGGTGGGCGCTCGCCTTCGCGATCGTCATCCCGGTGCTGGCCTGGTTCATCAAGGAGGTACCGCTGCGTGCCACCAACGATCCGAGCAAGCTGACCCCAGTCGAATAAATCCCGCAAACCCGCAAGCGCCGGTCTCCCCGCCTGGAGCCCGGCGCTTGCGCATTCGTGCGCATAGTGTTGCGAGAATTTGAAGTTTCGTGCAAGATTGCGCACGTGACGAACACAAATGAGCGCGGCACGGGGATGGCCGCAGACATAGCCGAACAACCCTCCGTCTACGCCAACCTGCTCGAACCCGCTCATGTCACCGCTATTTCCGAGGTGGCCAAGGTGATCGCGGAGCGCAAGCCGCAGCACGTGGTGTTCACCGCGCGCGGCACCTCCGACCATGCCGCGCTTTACGGGACATATCTGGCCGAGATCCGGCTGAACCTGGCCGCCGGGCTCGCCTCGCCCAGCGCGATCACCGTCTTCGGCGCACGGCCCGACCTGTCGCATGCGCTGGTGGTCGGGGTGTCGCAGAGCGGCGGCTCGCCGGACCTGACCGAGGTGTTGCGGGTAGCGCGCGAGTCGGGTGCGCTCACCCTCGCCGTCACCAACAACCCGTCGTCGACGCTGGCCCAGACGGCCGAGCTGTCGGTCGATGTCGCGGCCGGGCACGAGCGGGCGGTGGCCGCGACCAAGACCTACACGGCCGAGCTGCTCGCGCTGCTGATGCTGATCGAAGGGATCCGGGCCGGTGGGCAGGTGCCGGTGGCGGAGCTGAGCGAGCTGCCCAAGCTCGCCGAGAAGACGCTGGCCCGCAAGACCGCCACCGAGCTGGCGCAGCGCTACCGCTTCGCGGCGCGGGTGGTGACCACCGGCCGCGGCTACTCCTACCCCAGCGCGCGGGAGGCCGCGCTCAAGCTGATGGAAACCTCGTACCTGCCCGCGCTCGCCTTTTCCGGCGCGGACCTGCTGCACGGCCCACTCGCCATGACCGACCCCGACGTGCCCGTGCTCGCGTTCGTCGGCTCGGGTCTGGGGGGCAAGGCGATGGCCCCGGTGCTCGATCGGCTGACCGAACAGCGGGCCGATGTGGTGAGGATCGGGCCACAGGGCACCCTGCCCATTCCGAAGATTGACGAGCGCTTGGCGCCATTGCTGGAAATTCTGCCATTGCAGCAGCTAGCGCTCGCGTTAGCGCTGGCCCGGGGTGAAGATCCGGATGCTCCCCGTGGTCTGAAGAAGGTCACTGCCACAATGTGATGGTGAAACCGTCCACGCTGCGTGAACTGGTCGAGGAACATACCGCTCTCAACCGGCAGGACATCGATCACCTGCAGCGGCTCGCCGGCGATTGGCAGCTCATCTCCGATCTCTCCTTCGCTGACCTCCTGCTGTGGGTGCCTGCGGAGGCGGGCGCTTACGTGTGCGTCGCTCAGGTGCGCCCGACCACGGCGCCCACCGCGTACCAGGATGATCAGGTGGGCAAGCTGGCGAGCGGCACGGAGGTCGCTCACCTGGAGGTGGCGCGGACGCAGGGGCGGATCTGGCGGGAAGGCGACCCGGTCTGGTACGGCGACACGCCCGCCCGCCATGAAGCCGTTCCCGTTCGCAGGCGAGGCGCGGACGGCGAATCCGGCGATGTGGTCGCGGTGGTGGGGCGGGACACGAACCTGTCCACCGCGCGCACCCCGTCGCAGCTGGAGCTGAACTATCTGACCACCGCCGACGACCTCGCCCAGATGATCGCCGACGGCACCTTCCCCCCGCCCCGGCACGAAGGCGAAACGACTTCCGCGCCGCGGGTTGGCGACGGGCTGATCCGCCTGGACGCCACCGGCAAGGTCACCTATGCCTCGCCGAACGCGCAGTCGGCCATCCGCCGCCTGGGTTTCTCCGCCTCGCTGGTGGGGGAGGATCTGGCCGCGCTGTTCAACCGGCTCTCCGACGATCCGCTCGAGGGCTCGGAGTGCGCGGCTCGGATCCTCGCGGCGCTGCGCGGGGATGCCCCGCCCCGCAAGGAGGTCGAAGCCCGGACGGCGACCGTGCTGACCCGCGCCCTCCCGCTCATGCCGGCCGGCGTCCCGATCGGAGCGCTCGTGCTCGCCCGGGACATCACCGAGGTGAAACGGCGTGACCGGGCGCTCATTACCAAGGACGCCACCATCCGCGAGATCCACCACCGGGTGAAGAACAACCTGCAAACGGTGGCGGCCCTGCTCAGGCTCCAGGCGCGCCGGGTGGCGGCGCCGGAAGCCCGTGCCGCGCTTGAGGAGTCGGTACGCCGCGTGGCCTCGATCGCGCTGGTGCACGAGACGCTGTCGATGTCGGCCGACGAGGTGGTCGAGTTCGACGGGATCATCGATCGGGTCGCGACCGCGGCGGCCGAGGTGGCCGCGCCCGAGTCGCCGGTTTTCACCCGTCGTGAAGGGACATTTGGTGTTCTTCCCGCGGAAATGGCGACACCGCTGGTCATGGTGCTAAATGAGCTGCTCCTCAACGCGGTGGAGCACGGTTTCGACGGCGGTGCGCACAGTGGCGAGGTGGTGGTGCATGTGGAGCGAGGCAAGAAAGAGCTGCACATCGTCGTCGCCGACAACGGCCGGGGCCTGCCCGAGGGGTTCAACCCGGCCACCTCGAAACGCCTTGGCCTGCAGATCATTAGGACGCTGACCACCGGCGAGCTTCGCGGCACCATCGAACTTCGTAACAGGCCAGGTGGCGGGGCGGAAGCCGTCCTCCTGGTGCCGTTGAACAAGCGGGCCACCTGAGCCGTTAACAAAGTCGGTGTAAGGGACGCCACAGCTTCAGCATGTGAGACACCATGGCTCCAACCTGTGGGGCGTGAGATGGTGTCCATATGACTTCCGGCCACCACGTAGAGCTGACAATGCGTCGGCATGTGGATTTCGGCCGCGTGCGCAGCGCCATCTGTCCGGCTGGCTAACCAGTCGCCCCCGTCTGTTTTCCACGACCGGGCGCACAGATTGCGCCGTGAGTGAGTTTTCTTCTCTTTCTGTTCATCACGCGTAGCTGTGTGTCCCCCATCTGAGGAGGGACGCTGCTATGGCAGCCCCAGGCAAGACCCGTAGAGGCGAAGGACAGTGGGCTCTCGGCCACCGCGAGCCCCTCAACCCGAACGAGCGCAGCAAAAAGGACGACAACCCGCTCAACGTGCGCGCCCGGATCGAGAACATCTACGCTCATCGCGGTTTTGCGTCCATCGACCCGGCCGACCTGCGGGGACGGTTCCGCTGGTATGGGCTTTACACGCAACGCAAGCCGGGCATCGACGGCGGTCGCACCGCAGTTCTTGAGCCGCATGAGCTCGACGACGAATACTTCATGCTGCGGGTGAGAGTCGACGGGGGACAGCTCGACCTGGCGCAGCTGCGCACGCTCGCCTCGCTGTCGACCCGGTTCGGCCGCGACACCGCCGATCTGACCGACCGGCAAAACGTTCAGTACCACTGGATCCGGATAGAGGACGTGCCGCAGGTCTGGCGCGAGCTGGAAGCCGTGGGCCTGTCGACCACCGAAGCCTGTGGCGACACCCCCCGAGTCGTGCTGGGGAGCCCGGTCGCGGGAATCAGCTCGGATGAGGTCCTCGACGCGACCTCGGCCATCCGCGAGATCGTCGACACCTACGTCGGTGACCCGACCCTGTCCAACCTGCCACGCAAATTCAAGACGGTCGTGTCCTGGCTGGCCGATGTTCCCTACGAGGCCAACGACGTCTCCTTCATCGGCGTTGAGCACCCGGAGCGCGGCCCCGGTTTCGACCTGTGGGTCGGGGGCGGGCTGTCGACCAATCCCATGCTGGCCAAGCGACTTGGCGCGTGGGTGCCGCTGGCCGAGGTGCCCGACGTGTGGGCGGGCGTGGTCCGGGTCTTCCGCGACTACGGCTACCGCAGGCTTCGCTCCCGGGCTCGGCTCAAGTTCCTTGTCGCCGATTGGGGTGTCGAGAAATTCCGTCAGGTGCTGGAGGACGAATACCTGGGGCGCAAGCTCATTGACGGGCCGGCCCCGAACCTGCCCCGGCATGCGATCGACCACATTGGAGTGCACAAGCAGCGCGACGGGCTGAACTACGTTGGGGTGGCAGCGGTTGCGGGCCGGGTCAGCGGATCTCAGCTCACCAAGCTCGCCGACATCGTTGAGGCGCACGGCTCCGGCCGGGTGCGGATTACGCCCTATCAGAAGCTTCTGGTGCTCGATGTGGCCGACGACCGGGTGGAGTCGCTGGTTTCCGCGCTGGAGGGCATCGGGCTGCAGGCCCGGCCATCCAGCTGGCGTCGGGACACCATGGCCTGCACCGGAATTGAGTACTGCAAGCTGGCCATCGTGGAGACCAAGGCCACCGCGGCGGCGACCATCGATCACCTCGAAAAGACAATCGGGCGGATAGATGGCTCGATTTCCATAAACATCAATGGGTGCCCGAATGCTTGTGCCCGTACCCAGATAGCAGATATTGGTCTCAAGGGCCAGCTGGTGAAGAATGCCGACGGCGAGCTCGTGGAGGGCTTCCAGGTCCACCTGGGAGGTTCGCTGACCATGGCCGAAGGCCAGAACGCCAACTTCGGCCGCAAACTCCGCGGGCTCAAGACAACGGTGGCCGAACTTCCGCAATACGCAGAGCGCCTCACCACCCGCTATCTGGCCGGCCGCAAAGACGCGGAGGAGCCGTTCGCGGAATGGGTGCTTCGCGTCGACGAGGAAGAGTTGCGGTGAACGCGCCCTTCTACTGCCCCTACTGCGGCGAGGAGACTCTCTTCCCGCACGGGGAAACGCACGGCCAGTGGGAGTGCAGATCCTGCCGGCGAGTATTCGCGGTCAAGTTCGTTGGTTTGCTTGGGAGGAAAGATGATCACGCTAGCCGATGAGGGACTGATAGAACTGGCCACTCAGGCCGGACGCGACCTGGAGGGCAAGCGGGCCGAGGCCATCATCGAGTGGGCCGCCGACACGTTTGGCGAAAGGTTCTGTGTCACGAGTTCTTTCGCCGACGCGGTGCTGGCGCATGTCGCTTCGCGGGTGGTCCCCGGGGTCGATGTCGTCTTCCTCGACACCGGCCTGCATTTCCCAGAGACTTTGCGGGTACGCGACCAGGTGACCAAGACGATCCCGGTCACCGTGAAGTCGGTGCGCCCGGACCTGACGGTCGGACAGCAGGACGGCGAATACGGCCCGCGTCTGTTCAACCGCGACCCGGACGCCTGTTGCGCGATCCGTAAGGTGCGCCCCCTGGAGGAGGCGCTTGCCGACTACGACGCCTGGGCCGCCGGCCTGCGCCGCGACGAGGCGCCTAGCCGGGCCAAGACTCCGGTGGTGCACTGGGAGTACGCGCGTAACAAGGTCAAGGTGAATCCGCTCGCGGCGTGGAGTCAGTCCGATGTGGACAACTACATCGCTCGATACAATGTGCCTGTTAACCAGTTGCTTCGTCAGGGATACGGCTCGGTTGGGTGTTGGCCTTGTACAAGGCGTACGCTGCCGGGCGAGGACGTGCGGGCGGGCCGCTGGGCAATGTTCGACAAGACCGAATGCGGTCTGCATGCCGCTGCGTGAGTCCTCGCCACGAAGCGTCCTGCTAGTCGCCCATGGCTCGCAGGATCCACGCGCGGCCGCGTGTGTGAGGGCCCTGGCTCGGACCGTTGCGGCGGTCCGGCCGGGGCTCGATGTCCGCGTCGCGTTCCTGGAGCAGTCGCCGCCGTCGCCCGCCGAGGTGCTGCGGGCCATGCCCGCGGGCACCGTGGTGGTGCCCTTGCTTTTGACGAATGCCTTTCACGGCTCCATCGATCTGCCCGCACAGGTGGCCGGCTTCGACTGCGTCATCACCGAAACCCTGGGCGCCCCCACCGAGCCGCTGCTGACGGCGTTGAGTAAGCGGCTGCCCGGCATCGACTTCGACGGCCTTGTGCTGGCCGCAGCGGGGACACGGATGGCCAGTGCCAGGGATGGCATCGAAGACGTCGCAGCGGCGCTCTCAGCCCGCTTTAACGTGCCCTGCCGTGTCGCCTATGCCGCCGGGGTGCCGCCCACGGGTGCGGCCGCGGTCACCGCCCTGCGCGCCGAGGGCTGCCGCCGTATCGCCGTGGCGTCCTACTTCCTCGCCCCCGGCCGCCTGTACGACATGGTGATTCACAGCGCACTCTCAGCCGGCGCGGCCGCCGCAGCCCCGCCCCTGGGCGCCTCGTGGCACATGGCGCAACTAATCCTCGACCGCGCCAACGCCCGCTTGCTTGCTCCCGCCGCCTGAAGCACTCTCCTAAAACGAGAGTGCCCCGGCGCACATGGCCGGGGCTCGCTCGATTCGATTTTGTTCGCGGTGGTGTTGGCGGGTGTCTCAGAGGCTGTAGTTGCCCACTGACTGGGCGCGGACCCGAAGGCCGCCGCGGCGCTTAAGTGCACGCCGCTCCTCTTCGCTCATCCCACCCCAGACACCGGCGTCCTGTCCGGACTCGAGGGCCCACTTGAGGCACTCGTCAGTGACCGAACAGCGCCGGCACACCGCTTTGGCCTGCTCTACCTGAGATATCGCGGGGCCAGACGTCCCGATCGGGAAGAACAGCTCCGGGTCTTCATCTCGGCAGACAGCACGGTGACGCCAGTCCATGGCGGGAACACTCCTCTTAGCTAGCTTCGCGGCAAAGAATCATTAATGCAGTGGTCTTCGGTACGGTCGGCTTCCCCTGTATTGCGAACGCGCGGATCGCGATTTGGATGCGATCGAATAATTACGGACCGCAACCGGGGCGCTGGCGCGTAACGGGCAATGAAGTTCGGCGCTCGGTACGCTTGTGAATGCTTTCACGAACTACGGCGATGTCAAGGGGGGTGCCGGAAATTAGGACGGATGGGTGAGCAAGCTCACGACCATTTTGTCCGGATCACCGGGCGTCACCCTGATCCTCTGATCGTGACGGTTCGTGATTAATCTAAAGCGGCAAGTAGTGAAACTCACGTATTTCCAGCTCGTGTCGTTTCCCTATTAGCAGATTACCTGTAAAGCTGCTGGAACAGCCGTGAATTTCACCATTTCCCTCTCACCGAGGTAATCGCCATCGAGTTGAAAAGGCTCCGGTGTGGCACACGTAACGGTGAACTCGGTCAAGTCATGCCGCAGCATTACCCGTTTCCCGTAGTCCTCATCCCGAAGCGCCAGCATCTTTCCCACCGTCCGAAGGGTGCTCGGCGGGTGCAACGCGGTCAGCGCCATCACATCCAAGCCGCTGTCGAAGGAAGCTTGCGGGCTGGCATGGACCGGACGGTCACCCAAATATGTCCAAGGGGCGGTGTTCTGAACAATGACATTGGCCAAGTTGGTCTGGTCTTGTTCGCCAACAGCTGAAAGCGTGAGTCCGGGATCACGGCGGATCGCATCGAAAAAATACTCATTTAGCGCGGAACGCAGATAGAGCGATGGCGTGGAACGGCGGCCCCGATAACGGGCACGCTCGACGCGGCGGACGACAGCGGCATCGATGCCCAACCCGGCGCAGAAGGTGAAATACCGATCATCGGCCTTCCCCAGCCCGATCTCGCGGGAGCTGCCCGCGTTGAGGGCATCCAGGATGACCCCGGTCGCCTCCACGGGGCTGTTGGGGATGCCCAGGGCGCGCACGAACACGTTGGTCGAGCCGCCGGGGACCACCGCGAGCCTGGGCCGCTTGCCGGTGGGTGTGGTCATGAGCCCGTTGACCACCTCGTTGACGGTGCCGTCCCCGCCGAGCGCGACGACCACGTCGACGCCGTCGGCGGCCGCGGAGGCGGCGAGGTCGTGCCCGTGCCCACGGCGCCGGGTGAAGCCGATCTTCAGCTCCATGGCACTGCGCAACGCCCCGGCCAGCACCTCACGGGTGCGCTGTGAGGTGGTGGTGGCCTTCGGGTTGACCACGAGTAACCCTCGCATGCTGCGCAATCTATCGTGTTCGGCATGCCGGCTACCCTGCGCATCGCGATAGTGGTCCTGTGGGCCCAGTTCCTGGCCGTCCTGGGTCTGTTCGCGATCTATGTCGTCCTGCTGGTCCGCGATCCGAGCATCCTTGCCTTCTACGTGGGCGCGTTCGGGTTGATCTTCACGGCCGCGCTCTTCTTCATGATCTTGGCGCTGGGGAGGTTCAGCACCGCCGCGCGCGGTGGCGTGTTCGCGCTGGAGCTGATCGTGCTCGCGCCGGCCTACTACATGATCACGGGCGGCAAGGCGTGGCTTGGCCTGATCATCGGGTTGTCCGCGGTCGCGGTGATCGCACTTTTGGTGCTACCGCCCACCAATCGCGTCCTTAGCCGATGAAGTGTCCTGATTGGACACGGGTCGCTCGCAAGCGAGCCGGATCGTGGCCATGTCGCCCTCCTGCTCAGTCCACGCCTGCGAAGTCAGGCCGCTGAGCACGCGCCAGCCGAAGGACGAGGGATCGGGCAATCTGGATCCAGGCCGGATCCTGGCGGAGATGGCTACGGTCAGTACTTCCACGCTGATCTCGAAGCGGCAGTGCAGGTCGCCATTGGGCTGAGTCAGCACGAGCAACATCGCGCAAGCCTCATCAACTGCGATGCGCAAGTCTTCAATCTTGTCGCCCGGAAAGCCGAGCCGAGCCGCCATGCCTGCAGTCGCAGTGCGCAAAATGCCGAGCCAGCCGCCGTCTGCGGGCACGGTGACATCAACGACATCATCAACGAGTGCCGTCGATGCCCTCTGGATCATCTGCTGCTGGCTCACTACTACCGAGAGTAAACCAAGGCGGCCTTCGAGCACCGCTCGGCGGCCGCCTTGGTTGCAGCTTTGTTACCGCTGACGCTAAGCCTGCTTCGTCTCCCAGAAGATCTTCGCGATTTCGTCGATCTTCGACAGCAGCTGCTCGGCAACGGCCGAGTCGGCCTGGCCCTTCGAGCCGCCGGCCCCGGCGAGCTTGGTGGCCTCGTTGAAGAGCTGGTGCAGGTTCGGGTACTTCTCGAAATGCGGCGCCTTGAAGTAGTCGGTCCACAGCACCCACAGGTGATGCTTGACCAACTCAGAGCGCTGCTCCTTGATAATCAGGGCGCGCGTGCGGAACTCCGGGTCCGTGTTGGCCTGATATTTGTCGCAGATGGCCTTTACCGACTCCGCCTCGATGCGGGCCTGGGCCGGGTCGTAAACACCGCACGGCAGGTCGCAATGCGCGCTGACGATGATGGTTGGCCGGAACAACTTCACGAGGATCCTCCACTAATTGACGGCACAATGATCCCGTGCCGACGCTACTCCAGCTGTTCCCGGTACTGGTACAGGGCCCGTCGATGGCGCCCACCCTCAAGCATGGGGACATGCTGCTGGTGCGGCGTGCCGGTCGCCCTGTCCGGGCCGGTGATGTCGTGGTGGCCACCTTCCACAGCCGCCCGGATCTGCTTGTCGTGAAGCGAGCCGTGCGTCCAGAGGGGGATGGCTGGTGGATCGTGGGCGACAACGAATATGCCACCGACGACTCGCGTGTCTTTGGAGCCGCGAAGATCGTCGGAAGGGTGATTTGCCGCTACTGGCCCCACCCACGTTTGATCGGGCCCCTGTAGGGTGTCGTTCGTGGAGCATCCGGCATTCGACCGGCACGTGGGCGGCAAGATGGCCGTGTCCAGCACAGTGCCGCTCGCGACTCGCGAAGATCTTTCACTGGCCTACACCCCCGGGGTGGCGCTGGTATGCGAGGCGATTGCCGAGAAACCGGAACTTGTCCACAAGTACACCTGGGTGGGGCACACCGTCGCGGTGGTCACCGACGGCTCGGCCGTGCTGGGGCTCGGCAACATCGGGCCCAAGGCCGCGCTGCCCGTGATGGAGGGCAAGGCGATCCTGTTCAAGGGGTTCGGTGGGGTTGACGCCGTGCCGATCTGTCTCGACACTCAGGACACCGAAGAGATCATCCGGATCGTCAAGGCGCTCGCGCCCGGCTTCGGCGGGATCAACCTCGAGGACATCTCCGCGCCGCGCTGCTTCGAGATCGAGCAGCGTCTGATCGAAGAGCTCGACATTCCCGTCTTCCATGACGACCAGCACGGCACGGCAGTGGTGGTCCTTGCGGCATTGAAGAACGCTGCTTTGGTACTGGAGCGAAAGCTGGGCGACCTCAAAGTCGTCATCTCCGGCGCAGGCGCCGCGGGCGTGGCCGTCTCCAAGATCCTGCTCGCCGCGGGCATCGGAGATGTCGTGGTGGCCGACTCGCGCGGCATCATCCACTCCGGACGCGAAGACCTCACCTCGGTCAAAGCTGCCCTGGCAGAGGTGACCAACCGCGGCGGGCTCATCGGCGGCATAGGCGATGCGCTAGACGGAGCCGACGTGCTCATCGGTGTCTCCGGCGGCACCATCGACGAGGAGTTCGTGTCGAAGATGGCCCCGGGCGCGATGGTCTTCGCCCTGGCCAACCCGACGCCCGAGGTTCACCCGTCCGTGGCATCCCGCTACGCGGCCATCGTCGCCACCGGCCGCAGCGACTTTCCAAATCAGATCAATAACGTGCTCGCCTTCCCCGGCATCTTCCGCGGCGCGCTCGACGCCGGCGCCACCCGCATCACCGAAGGCATGAAGCTGGCCGCCGCCAACGCCATAGCCGAAGTGGTGGCCGGAGAGCTGCGCCCCGACGCGATCGTCCCAAGCCCCCTAGACCCACGGGTAGCCCCCGCGGTCTCAGCCGCTGTCGCCGCCGCCGCCATCTCCGAACACGTCACCCGCTAACCCCCAGCCTCACCTCACCCCGCCCCGCCCTGGTCGCGCGCCACCCTTTGGCCGCGCCGCCCTTTGGCCATGCCGCCCTTTGGCCGCGCCGCCCCTGGCCGTGCCGCCCTTGGCCGTGCCGTCCTTGGCCGTGCCCCCGCGCCGTCTTTGGCCGTGCCGCCCACGCGCCGCTTGGCCGTGCCGTCTTGGCCGGGCCGCCCTTGGCCGTGCCGTCTTGGCCGGGCCGCCCTTGGCCGTGCCGTCTTGGCCGGGCCGTCCTTGGCCGTGCCGTCTTGGCCGGGCCGCCCTT
>NZ_BONY01000125.1 GCF_016862955.1 Rhizocola hellebori
CCCCTGCCAGCGGTTCCGGGAGTATCAGAATTTCGGTGTAACTGATGGTTTTGGTTGGTTGTCTGGGTTATCGGCGGCCGGCGGTGACGCGGCCGTTGAAGGTGATGTCGAAGGCGTTGAGGGCGGTTTTCCAGCGGTTGGTCCAGCGGGCTTTGCCGCGCCCGGTGGGGTCGAGGGCGCGGATGGCCAGGTATAGGCATTTGAGCGCGGCGGTGTCGGTGGGGAAGTGGCCGCGGGCGTTGACTGCCCGCCGGAGCCGGGCGTTGATCGATTCGATGGCGTTGGTGGTGCAGACGACTTTGCGGATTTCGACGTCGAAGGCGAGGAAGGGCACCATTTCGGGCCAGGCGTCTGACCACAGCCGGGTGATGGCCGGGTATTTCTTCTCCCACCTGTCGCTGAATTCGGCGAACGCGTCGAGAGCGGCCTGCTCCGAGGCGGCGGTGTAGACGGGTTTGATGTCGCGGGCGATCTGCGCCCAGTCTTTCTTGGTGGCGTAGCGGAAGGTGTTGCGCAGTAGGTGGATGATGCACTGCTGCACCACGGTCTGTGGCCATACCTGAGCGACGACCTCGGGCAGGCCTTTGAGGCCGTCGCAGACCAGCATGCACACATCGCCCACACCCCGGTTGCGGATCTCGGACAGGACGCGCAGCCAGTATTTGGCTCCTTCGCCGTTGCTGTCGCCGACCCACAGCCCGAGCACGTCTGAGCCGCCCTCGCAGGTCACCCCGAGGGCGACGTAGACGGGCCGGTTGGCGACCTGCCCGTCGCGGATCTTCAGATAGATGGCATCCACGAAGATCACCGGATAGACCGGGTCCAGGGGCCGGGACTGCCATTCGGTCATGGTGTCCAGGACCCGGTCGGTGATGACCGAGATGGTCTCCTTCGACACGCTGGTGCCGTAGACCTCGGCCAGGTGCGCGCAGATCTCCCCAGACGTCAAGCCCCGCGCGGTCAACGAGATCACCAGATCATCGACCCCGGACAGGCGCCGCTGTCTTTTGGCGACCATCTGCGGCGTGAAGGAGGCGTCACGGTCGCGGGGCACCTCGACCTCGACCGGGCCGATATCGGTGACCACGGTCTTAGACCTGCTGCCGTTACGCGAGTTGCCCTTGTTACGCCCCGCCGGGGCGTGTTTGCCGTAACCGAGGTGAGCGTCCATCTCGCCCTGCAGCGCCGCTTCCAGCACCATCTTGGTCAACTGCTTGAGCAGCCCACCCTCACCGGTCAACGGCACCCCCGACGCCTGGGCCTGCCGGGTCAACCGGGCGACCACATCACCGTCGAGCAACTGAGCCAGATTCATCTCAGCCGGTTGCTGATTGTCTTCCACCCCAGGCTCAACGGCCGAAACCGCCACATCGCCAACGGTCCTGTCCACAAGTAACTCCTCAGCTCACAGAGTTACACCGTTGATCTGATAGTCCCGCGGTTCCCACCGTCGATCGGTCGCGGGAGAAATCGAGCACACCAACGCCGGCGGTGAGGGGCCGTGGCACCTACCTCTCTGCATCAACCGAGCGAGGCAGAGATGTAGGTGCCACAAGAACAGTGGGCAGCCCGAGGCGACCAGAGAAACACCGAGAAGCGGAGCGTGCCTGGGCTCGCCGTGAGGGGACGTGCCAGCTGCCCCTCTGCATCGGGAGAGGAGGAAAGGGGCCTGGAGGGATTGATGTGTTGGCACCGCGAGAAAGGGGTTGGAAGCGGAAGGAGCACGGACGTTGCGTTGCCGCCGGGAGATACGGTGCGGGACCACGACGGAGCGGCGCAGGGAGGAGAGTGAGAGGGGTTGGGGCGTAAGGGGAAAAGGGGGTTAGGTGCGGGGGCGGCGGGTGGTGAGGAGCAGGAGGAAGCGGCCGAGGATGAGGACGAGGATGCCGGCGCCGGTGGCTAGGCCGATGTTGAAGCCGGTTAGCGGGAGTTGGCAGGCGGGGGTGCCGCAGCCGGGTGGGGGCGGGCTGGTGGGGGCGGCGGCCCAGGGTGGGGCGGTGGCGGAGGTGGTGAGGAGGCCGATGTTGAGGTCTAGGAGATGGGTGGTGCCGGGGGTGAGGAGTTCGACGCGGAGGCTGGTGGCGGAGGCGGTGACTTCGCGGTCTGTGATGGTTTGAGTGAAGGTGCCTAGGGTGAGGCGGATCAGGGTGGGGTGCTGGCCTAGGGTGAGGCCGCGCAGCGGGAGTCCGGAAAGGATGGTGGATAGAGTCGTTGTGGGGATTGGGATTTCGAGGCTTTGACCGGGGGTGTCGAGTTTCTTGGTGCCTAGGCCGGGTGCGGTGATTTCCAGCAGGGGTGAGTGGTATTCGACGGATGAGGTTTCTTTGCGGCCGGTCGCTATCGCGTTCAGCGACGGTGGTTGCACTACGCGGACGGTGATGGCGTTTCCGAGAAGCTCTAGTTTGGACAGTCCGATCTCCGCGCGGGCGGCTGAGGCGGCGCGGCCGTCCTTGGGGACCAGGGCGGTGGCGGCTCGGCTTTGCAGGTTTTGCGAGGCGCGGACCATGGCGCCGGACGAGCCGGGGAGGATCGCGGCATCGACGATGGCGGCTGCGCCTTGGCCCGCGAGGCCGGTCTGGGTGCCGCAGGTCATCGGGTCGGTCCATTGGGCTTGGGCCTCGAGGGAACCTGCTCCGATCTTGCCGACCGGGCCCAGGTCGACGGCGAGGGCCGTGTTGCGGGCCGGATTCTGGTTGGCGGGTGGCGCCTGCTGGGCCACGCGGGCCTCCAGCGGGCCACGCGGGAGCTTGAGCCCGAGGACCGAGCCGTCAAGGTACTCGGCTTGGGCGGAGCCGCGCACCGTAGCCGTCGTGGCCATACCGGCCTTGGTGGGCGCGAGCGTGAGGTTGGCGACGTGGGTTTCCAGCCCGAGCGGGCGTAGATCGACAAGGGCGAAATTGAGCAGGCGCGCATCGGCGCTCGCCGTGAAGCTGACGGGTGGGCAACCCGGCGCTGCGGTGCTGGGAGCGGCCAGCAAAGGCACGGAACCGAGAACGACGCAGACGACCGTAAGCATTCGCATGCTTCCTCCAAGGGGTTGAGGAGCTCACCTGGAGTGCCAACGAAGCCATTAGGGCGCAGTTACGCGTAGGGTGTGTCAATGGGCATGCTCTGCGCGGTCGCCTTCAACCGATACGGGCGGCTTTTCTATCTTGATCCGGGCGAGTTTTCCCCGCGTGTGGGCGACAAGGTGCTCGTGCCCACCGATGATGGGCCTGAAGTTGCTGAATGCGTATGGGCGGCCCAGTGGGTCGATGAAGACACCTCCGGGTTCCCCCGTTTGGCCGGTTTCGCGCAGGATGTCGATCTGCGTCGGGATGAGATCGTCCGGCAGCGAAAGGCCGAAGCGCGCATAGCAGCCAACCGCTTGATCCGCGAGCATCAGCTGCCGATGAAAGTGATCTCAGTCGATCACACCCCCGGGCAGGAAACCGAGCAGCCCGATTGGGGCGCCGGGCCACGCACGACGATCTACTTCACCGCGCCGCATCGGGTTGATTTTCGTTCCCTGGTAAGGGATTTGGGGGCCACTCTGCATTGCCGGGTGGAGCTGCGCCAGCTATCGGCACGCGACTCGGCCAAGGTGCAGGGCGGCATTGGCTCCTGCGGGCGAGACCTCTGCTGCTCGACCTTCCTCACCGAGTTTGAGCCGGTCAGCATCAGGATGGCCAAGGATCAGGATCTGCCGCTGAACCCGATGCGCATCTCCGGGGCGTGTGGGCGGCTCATGTGCTGTTTGAAGTATGAGCATCCGATGTACCAAGACTTTCACGCCACGGCACCCGCGATCGGGGAGCAGGTCAGCACGCCCGAGGGCGATGGCCGGGTGGTGGGGCATTCGGTCCCGAAGGACTCGGTCGTGATCCGGCTCAACGCTGACGGCTCCCGCACCGTCTGCCCGAAGGCTTCGGTGTGCGGGAGCCGCAAAGCTTACGAGGAGAAGCACCTTAGCTAGGGCAAGGGATCGGGCACGCTGGTGGGCACCTCGATCGGCGAGAAGACCACCGGCGTATCCACCAGGCGCGGCCGCAACGGCTTCGCCGGGCGGAACCACGACCCAGAAGCCTGGGCTATCCAGTTCTTGCTGATCCTGTCCACACCGATCGGGTAGAGCGTCAGCGTTCCGTCGGCGGCGATGTGCAGCCGCAGGAAGCTCTTGAAGTCCTCGATGCCCTGGCCGGCGAAGAGCTCGTTGGTGTTCACCTTGAAGCTCGACGCGACCAGCAGGTAGGCCGAAACCAGAAGCGCCGCAACGATGGAAACGATCGGCAGGTAGACGACGACTGCGGCGGCGGGCGGCCCGGGCCAGGCGATCTCGGAAAGCGGCAGCTGTCTCCAGATGAGCCAGCCACCGACGCCGAGCAGGACATGGGCCACGCCGTGTAACCCGCCTAAGATAAAGGGTTTCGCCTTCATTTGACCGGCGGTCAGGCCCACCGCGAAGAACGTCGTAGCGGCCAGGAAAAGGCTCACCATCAAGAAAATCGGCACCGTGACGATGCGATGGCCTTCGTTCTGCAGGGCCAGCAGCAGCATCGTGTGCAGCACGCCGAGAAGACCGGCGAACCCGGGGTTGCGCCACGGGAGGCGGGCGAAAACGCCGCCGCCGAGCCATTTCGAGCGCAGCTTCGTGGGATATGTCTTGGCCAGCTTGTAAAAACCTTGCGGGCTTGCTCTGCGTACCAGCGAATGCTTCGGCGGAACGGCGATCTTCTCCGGTAGGTGGTGAGTCGCGGCCGTGTAGGCCCCGCCGCCACCGCAGTTGACCAGCTGCCGCGTCCCGCCCTGCTGCACGTAACGCGAATAGTGATGCAGATCGCCGCTGAGCATGAGCTTGACGTGGGCACCGGTCGGATCGATCACGTTGCGCAGGAAGTAGTCGATCGTGTCGTAGTAGCGGGGATGCTCGTCGGTCTGTACCCAGGCCGGCTGCGGCGTCATGATGATCACGTTGTCGCCGGGCTGGAACGTCCCCGCGACGCTCTTGAAGAACTCCAGCTGCGGGTCGTCGACATAAGCCTCGCCCTGCGCGTCGACCGCGAGCAGCCACCAGCGGTGCGGCAGCTTGAGCGCGAAGTAGCTTCGGGTCTGCTTGGTCTTCCAGCCCCCGATGCGGCCCCCGTCGCGGCGCGTGAACAGGCGCATGAAGGCGGTCAGGCCGTCGTACCAGTCGTGGTTGCCCGGCAGCGCGTACATGGTCGGGCTGGCGTCGGTGATCGGCTCGGGCAGCGCCGCCTTGTACGGGCCTTCGAACCGGTTCTCGTACTCCGCCCCGCTCGCGGTCGGATAGACCTGGTCGCCGCCGAGCAGGAGCACCTGCCCGCGCGGCAGGGTGTCGTCGCCCAGCTGGACCTGCGGCTGCGCCAGCAGGTAGGCCATCGAATAGGTGGCGTCGAACCCGTCGCCCAGATCGGCGATGTAGTCAATCCATATGTCTTCTTGCGTGGCGTACTGGTCGTGGACCTGGTTCGGCAGGGCGACCTGAAGCTCGCGCTTGTCGAGGTAGGCGCCGAACTGTGCCGCGAAGGCCACCCGGATGCCGGTGGCCGCCAGCTGACTCGGGCTGAGCCAGGCCACTGGCTGACGCGGCTCGAATCCGAGCTCTTCAGGGTCCAATTTGGAGGGTCGCCGGACGAAGGTTGACTCGAAGGCCGACGGCTCGCGGGGAAGCGGTGTGGCAGTCACAAAAGCGCAGCGTAGTCGTCAGTGGACGGCTGCGCACCCCGCTGTCACCCAGCCGATTCGTCCTAGATGATTCAGTTAAGTTAGTTTGCTATGAGAGCCCTCCGATAGCCGGTTGCGGCCCGTCCCCACTGATCGCGTATAGTTGTGCGACGTTGCCGCCTTAGCTCAGTCGGTAGAGCGATTCACTCGTAATGAATAGGTCAACGGTTCGATTCCGTTAGGCGGCTCCACGCAACAGGCCCAGCTCATGATGAGCTGGGCCTGTTTTTGCTTACGGCTCAGATGTCGAGGAACCGCACGTCCTTGGCGTTGCGCTGGATGAACGAGCGCCGGGACTCAACGTCCTCGCCCATCAGCACGCTGAACAGCTCGTCGGCCGTGGCGGCGTCGTCGAGCGTGATCTGGCGCAGCGTGCGCGTGCCCGGGTTCATCGTGGTCTCCCACAGCTCCGGGTAGTTCATCTCGCCGAGACCCTTGAAGCGCTGGACGTCGTCGGGCTTCGCGTTGGGCTTGGTCTCCTGACGCGCCACGATCAGGCTGTCGCGCTCGCGGTCGGAGTAGGCGTACTGGAAATCGTCGCCCTTCTTGTTCCACTTGATCTTGTAGAGCGGCGGCGACGCCAGGTAGACGTGGCCCAGCTCGACCAGCGGACGCATGAAGCGGAAGAGCAGCGTCAGCAACAGGGTCTGGATGTGCTGTCCGTCAACGTCGGCGTCGGCCATCAGAACGATTTTGTGGTACCGAAGCTTCTCGATATCGAACTCGTCGTGAATGCCCGTCCCGAGCGCGGTGATAAGCGCCTGGACCTCGTTGTTCTTCAGCACGCGGTCGATGCGCGCCTTCTCCACATTGAGGATCTTGCCGCGGATCGGGAGGATGGCCTGCACCCGCGGGTCACGGCCCTGCTTGGCCGAGCCGCCGGCGGAGTCACCCTCGACGATGAACAGCTCGCACACCTTCGGGTCGGTGGACTGGCAGTCGGCCAGCTTGCCCGGCATGGAACCGGACTCCAGCAGCGACTTGCGCCGAGCCAGCTTGCGCGCCTGGGCGGCCGCGAGCCGGGCCCGGGCGGCCTGGTTCGCCTTGGTGATGATGGTCTTGGCCTCGGCCGGGTTGCGCTCCAGCCAGTCGGCCAGCCACTCGTTGCACAGCTTCTGTACGAAGCTCTTCACCTCGGTGTTGCCGAGCTTGGTCTTGGTCTGGCCCTCGAACTGGGGGTTGGCCAGCTTCACCGAGACGATCGCGGCGAGACCCTCACGGATGTCTTCGCCGGAGAGCTTCTCGTCGCCCTTGAGGAACTTCTTGTCCGCGCCGTATTTGTTGACGATCGTGGTCAGCGCCGCGCGGAAGCCCTCTTCGTGGGTGCCGCCCTCGTGGGTGTTGATGGTGTTGGCGAACGTGTAGACCGACTCACCGTAGGACTCGTTCCACTGCATGGCCACTTCGAGAGCCATGCCGTCGCCGTCGGCGCCGAACTCGATGACCGACTTGTGGATGGGGCTCTTGGTGTTGTTGAGATGCCGCACGAAGTCGGCGATGCCGCCCTTGTAAAGGAAGGTGACCTCGCGCACCTCTTCGCCGGTCTCCCGCTCGTCGCGCAGGTGGATGGTGAGGCCCCTGTTCAGGAAGGCCATCTCCTGAAGGCGGCGATAGATCGTCTCAAAGGTGAACTCGGTGGTCTCGAAGATGGCCGGGTCTGGCCAGAAAGCGACGCTGGTGCCGTGGGCCGTGGTCGCGTCGCCCTTCTTGAGCGGGCCGGGCACGGAGTTGGTGTACTCCTGCCGCCATTCGTAACCATCCCTGTGGATCTCGATGTCGACCCGCGTCGAGAGCGCGTTCACCACCGAGATGCCCACGCCGTGCAGACCGCCGGAGACGGCATAGGCCTTTCCATCGAACTTGCCACCCGCGTGCAGCACCGTCAGCGCCACCTCGACGCCCGGCTTCTTCATCTTGGGGTGCAGGTCGACCGGGATGCCCCGGCCGTTGTCGATCACGCGGACGCCACCATCGGCCAGCAGCGCCACATCGATGGTGTCGCACACCCCCGCCAGCGCCTCGTCCACCGAGTTGTTGACCACTTCCCACACCAGGTGATGCAGGCCACGTTCACCGGTGGAGCCGATATACATACCGGGCCGCTTGCGGACGGCTTCCAGGCCTTCGAGAACGCTAAGAGACGCGGCGTTGTAGGTGTCTTGCTGCTTGGTCACTGTCACTCTCGATGCTTTCTCGCCCGTGGCGACCATGCGTCGGCCCAGCGGGCGGGGTCTGTGCGGGGCAAGCCACCTCAGCCGGGACCCGCGGAATTGTAATGTCGACCGTATTCGTAGTCAATCTTACCCCTGGCGACGCTCCGTCGTACGCTCGCGCCCCTTGGGATTGCAGTCAAATGGCCGCCTTCCGGAAGGCCAGCTAGGGTCGCGGAACGGCCGTCAACCGTCCACGAAAGACAAGTGTCCGAATCACAATGCTGTGCCATGGGTTTGCTCGATGCGCCAGGTGAGGATCCGGCTTGTCGTGTCGCGTCGCCAGTGCTCCCGAAAGGGCCTGTCGGCAGTGAGCGACCTGAGCATCTGCTCGGCCCAGTCGCGAGGCGACGACCACGCCGTGTCGATGCATGCGCCGTTGACGAAGGACGACTCGAATATCCGGCCGGCCGTCTCGCCAGCGGTCTCGACGACGACGTAATCGCCGCAGATATCGACTCCGATGGGCAGCCAATGCGGTTGCCAGTCGTGGAACGCCGAATCCCGGTCGAGGTCTCGCCGGTAGAGCTGATTGCGGCCGGTCCAGGCGTCAAGCGCCCTTTCCAGCGACATGAACGAGAAGGTGGGCGCGATCTCGAACGGTGCCCCCGCCGCGGTCGCGCCGTCGTGCCACAGGTAGAGGCAGGCCAAGTCGGCGGGCAGCTGGACGTCGAGGAAACGGGCCGCCTCGTCGAGTTGCTGCTGAGTAGCCCGAGGCTGCAAGCTGTCGGCGGTGGGTGGCGAATTTACGCGCAGCCAGCTTTCGATGCTTTGCAGCGTGGCCATCATCGACATGCAATGCTCCTGTCCCGGCCGGGAGTGCCGACTCCCCTTCCGGAAGATAACACGCACTCAAATGTAGCGCGCTGCCAACCAAATCCGCATTGGACAGTGGCGGCTCGGCCCGCAGGCGTGCCGGCACCGGGCAACGATATGGTGTAACGATGTCGTCACTGAGCCCCGAATCCACGGCCTTTCGGCAGGCGATCGCGGTGATCAACACTGTTGATCCGCGGATTGGCGCGGCCATCGCCGCCGAGCTGACCGACCAGCGAGAGTCGCTCAAGCTGATCGCCAGCGAGAACTACGCCTCGCCCGCGGTGCTGCTCGCAATGGGGAACTGGTTCAGTGACAAGTACGCCGAGGGGACCATCGGCCGGCGCTTCTACGCCGGGTGCCGCAACGTGGACACCGTCGAGTCGGTGGCCGCTGAGCACGCCCGTGAGCTGTTCGGCGCCCCGCACGCCTACGTGCAGCCGCACTCGGGAATCGACGCCAACCTGGTGGCTTACTGGGCCATCCTCGCCGACCGGGTCGAGGCGCCCGCGCTGGCCAAGGCCCAGGCCCGCCAGGTGAACGACCTGAGCCCGGCCGACTGGGCCCAGTTGCGCCAGGACCTGGGCAACCAGCGCATGCTCGGCATGTCGCTCGACGCCGGCGGCCACCTCACCCACGGCTTCCGGCCCAACATTTCAGGCAAGATGTTCGACCAGCGCAGCTACGGCACAGACCCGGAGACGGGGCTGATCGACTACGACGCGCTTCGCGAGACGGCCCGGGAGTTCAAGCCGCTCATCATCGTCGGCGGCTACTCCGCCTACCCGCGCAAGGTCAACTTCCGGGTGATGCGGGAGATCGCGGACGAGGTCGGCGCCACCTTCCTGGTGGACATGGCCCACTTCGCCGGACTCGTGGCGGGCAAGGTCTTCACCGGCGACTTCGACCCCGTGCCACACGCCCACATCGTCACCACCACGACCCACAAGTCGCTGCGCGGCCCGCGTGGCGGCATGGTGCTCTGCCAACCTGAGCTCGCCGATCAGGTCGACCGCGGCTGCCCGATGGTGCTCGGAGGCCCGCTGCCACACATCATGGCCGCCAAGGCAATCGCGCTCGCCGAGGCACGTCGCCCCGACTTCGCGGGCTATGCCCAGCAGGTGGTGGCCAACTCCCAGGCGCTCGCCGAGGCGCTCATGCGCCGCGGCGCCACTCTGGTCACCGGCGGAACCGACAACCACCTGTCGGTCATCGACGTCAACAGCTACGGCCTCACCGGCCGCCAGGCCGAGCAGGCGCTGCTCGACTCGGGCATCGTCACCAACCGCAACTCGGTTCCCCGTGACCCGAACGGGGCCTGGTACACCTCGGGCGTGCGCATCGGCACCCCGGCGCTCACCTCACGCGGGCTGGGCACTGCGGAGATGGACGAGATCGCTGAGCTGATCCACACCGTGCTCAGCCACACCCGGGCCGACTCCGGCTCCAAAGCAAAGTACACATTGGACGGTTCGCTTGCCGAGCGGGTAGCCAAACAGGCCACCGAGCTGCTCGCCGGCTTCCCCCTCTACCCCACCATCGACCTGGGGTAGCGACTTCAGAGGCGCGCTCATGCCCGATTCAGAGGCGACCACCCTCACCCCGAGCCCGGCTAGCGTCAGCGCTGACGCAGGCCCGAAGCCGAAAAACGAGATCTGGCAGCGATGGCAGGAATCGTTTCTGGCCGGCTTCGCTGTCTGGGCCATCGGCCTGGTGACCTATTACGTGGTCACTGCGGTCTCCTGGCTGCCCACCGAGGACCTCACGTCGAAGGCGGGCGCGCCCCCGGCCACCTTCGGCGAGTTGCTTTCCTCCTGGCATCGCTGGGACACCACCTGGTATGTCATCATCGCGGATTTCGGCTATCACTTCGACGGCAACAGCACCGCATTCTTTCCGCTTTACCCGATGCTGGTCCGGGGCGCGAACTATGTGGTCGCGGGCGGGTCGTTCGAAGCAGCCATAGTTGTTTCGCTGATCGCCTGTCTGGCCGCGCTGGTGATGATGCATCGGCTGAGCGCGGAGATGCTGGGCCGGGCGGACGCCCGCCGGGCAACCTTCTACCTGCTCGCCTTTCCCACCGGCTTCTATCTTGTCGCCGCTTACACCGAATCGCTTTTCCTCGCCCTCGCCATCGGCTCGCTTTACTGGATGCGCCGCGGTCATTGGTGGTGGGCGGGGGTACTGGGCGCATTCGCGAGCGCCACCCGCATGGCCGGCGTCATGCTCGCGGCCGCGTTCGCCTACGAATACCTGCGCCAGCGCGGATTCTCGTGGCGAAAGGTGCGCTTTGATGCGCTAGGCATTGCCTTGGTACCGGCCGGGCTGGGCGTATACATGGCCTACCTGGCGGTCTCGTTCGGCGACCCGTTTCGTTTCCTTAAATCCCAAGAGGTTTGGTTCCATTACGGGTACACCAACCCGCTGACCACCATCAAGGATGTCTTCCTGCTCATCCACCGCACCGAACCCCTATACGGGCCAACGACAGTGCGCAACATCATCAATCTGACCGCCGCGCTCGGTGTGCTCGTCATTCTGGCTCTGGTCCTGGCCGGCCCATGGCGGCTGGGCGCCGACCACGCCTACCTCGTCATCTTCGCGGCCATCGTCATCCTGATGCCCCTGTCCAACCCGATCCGCGCGCACTACCCGCTCAGCTCGATGTGGCGGTTCGCGCTCGAATGCACCGTGGTCTTCATGTGGCTCGCCAGACGGGGGCGCAACCACACCTTCGATCGCGCCTACCTCGCCATCGCGCTCGCACTGCAGGGCGCCATGGTGGTGACCTTCGTCCAGAACCAGTTCGTGGCCTGAACTCAGCCCTTCCAGAGGGACAGCATCATGGCCTCGACAGCGATGCGGGGCTTGACGTTGGCGTCGATCGCTGTGCGGCATTGCATCACGGCTTCGAGGCGGCGCAGTGTGCTCTCGGGGCTCCAGCGCTCGGCGGCGGCCTGGGCAACGGCGTGGACGTCGCTGTGGATGGCGCGAACCGGGGCGGCCCATTGGTTGGCCAGGACGTCACGATAGAAGCCGGCGAGGTCGAGCAGGGCCCGGTCGAGGGCGTCGCGCTGGGCGCGGGTGGCGCGGGATTTCTGGCGCCGCTCAAGCTCCTTGAGTTGCCCGGCCGCGCCTCGGACGGCGCCCGCCGCGCCCTTGCCGGTGCCACCGGCGCCGAGCGCGGTTTCCATCTCCGCCCGCTCGACAGCGTCGATCTCGGCGGTGGCCGCGTCAGACTCCGCTTCGGCGGCCGAGATCAGGCCGTTGGCGGCGTCGAACGCGGCGCCGACGCTGGAAAGCTGGCGCGGCACGGCAAGCACCGCGGCGCGGCGCGTGCGGGCTTCCGGGTCGCGGGCCAGGCGGCGGGCGCGGCCCACGTGGCCCTGCGCGGCGGAGGCCACCATCGCGGCCAACTCGGCCGGGATGCCGTCACGCGACATGAGAAGATCGGCCACCGCGTCGGGCGACGGCTGGCGCAGGGTGACCACCCGGCACCGGGAACGGATCGTCAGCGGAACGTCGTCGGGGTGGTCGGACGGGGCGCAGAGCAGGAAGACTGTCCTTTCCGGAGGCTCCTCAACCGCTTTGAGCAGGGCATTGCCCGCCGCCTCGGTGAGCCGGTCGGCGTCTTCGACGATGAGGATCTGCCAGCGGCCGGTGGCCGGGGTGGTAGCGGCGCGCATCACCAGCTCACGCATCAGGGCCACCGGGATGCTCAGGCCCTCGGGCACCACGAACCGGACATCGGGGTGATTACCGGTCTGCACCATGTGACACCCCCGGCACGTGCCGCAGCCGACCGGCTTGCTGACGCATTGCAGCGCGGCGGCGAACGATCTAGCCGCCACCGACCGCCCCGAACCGGCGGGACCGGTGAACAGCCAGGCGTGGGTCATGCCCGTGCCGGAGGCGGCGGCGCGTAGCGACGCCACAGCCTCGGGCTGGCCGACGAGATGCGCGAAAACATCCACGCCGGAAACGATAGTCACCAACTACGACAGCGCCGAAATCCGAACCCGCTCGGCATGTTGTGCGGCGAGCTCCTGCGGGGGCGGCCCGTCAGTTCGGACTAAAGGGGGCAGCAGTTTGCCGACCCTTGCCGCGATCTCCTCGGCGAGCTCCTTCTCGTCGCGGGTGGCATCCAGTACCAGATAGCGGTTTGGATCTGCCGCGGCCAGGTCGAGGAAACCCATCCGAACCCGCTCATGGAAGTCGAGAGATTCCTGCTCCAGCCGGTCGGGCGCACCGCGCCGCCCGGCTCGCTCCAAGCCGATGGTGGGGTCGATGTCCAGCAGCACCACCAGGTTGGGCTTGAGCCCGCCGGTGGCCCAGGCGGAAAGCCAGGAGATCTCATCCACCGCAAGCGAGCGGCCCGCGCCCTGGTAGGCCAGCGAGCTGTCGACGTAACGATCCGAAACCACAACCGCTCCGCGCGCCAGCGCCGGTCGCACCACAGTGGACACATGGTGGGCCCGATCGGCCGCGTAGAGCAGGGCTTCCGCCCGTGGCGCGAGCACGGTGGGGCCGGTCGGCGTGGCGTGCGAATCCAGCACCATGCGGCGGATCCGAGCGCCGACCTCCGTCGCGCCGGGCTCCCGGGTCACCACGACATCGCGTCCGCCGGACTGCAGCAGCGTGGCCAAATGGGCGATCTGGGTGGACTTGCCGGCGCCCTCGCCGCCTTCGAAGACCACGAAGACGCCACCGCTGCTCGGCTCGGGAATGCCGAGCGGGCGTCCCCGCATCGAGCTGAAAAGGTCGGCCAGGATCGGCACACCAGGCTTGTCGTCCATCTGGCGCAGCGCCCAGAACCCGGCGCCGACCCCGAGGAAACCGGCCACCCCGAGCAGAATGCGGGTCGACGAGACCGAAAAATCAGTGCCCGCGATCGCGCGCGAGCCACCCAGACCAACCATCACGCCTGATAGTGAAATGGCGAGCATGAGGATCACTCGGGTGCCGGTTTGCACCACGGCGAACACCCGGCCCCGCATCTCATCGTCGACCTCGCCGCCGAGCAGCGTGATGCCTGACAGGAAGGCCATTCCAGCGCCCGCGCCGACCAGGAGGGTGAACGCCACCGCGATCGACAGGTGGGTGGCCAGTGAGAGCAACGCCACCGAGCCGCTCGCGAGGATGATGCTCAGGCCGAACCACCGCCGCCGGGAAAGCGCGCCGATCAGGCGAGGCCCCAGCGCGATGCCCAGCCCGAGGCCGATGAAGATCACGGCGAAGAGGATCGCGAAGGTCGAGTCACCGCCGTTGAGCTCGGTGGAGAAGAACTGGGCCGTGCCGATGACCACACCGCCGGCCGCGAACGCGCCCAGGATGCCGAAGACCAGACCCCGCACCATATGGGTACGGCCCACGAACTTCCAGCCGTCGACGAATTGGCGGGCCATGCTCTCGCTGTGATGGTTCTTCCCGTTGCGCCCGGAGATCTCGCGAATCCCGAAGAAAACCACCAACGCTGTCGCAAGCCGGGACAAAGCATTGAAATACAGAGCCAAACTGGACGGCTCAGCCCACACCGCAATCTCGATGTGGGCGTTGGTCAGCGACTGGTACAGCTGATTGAGCCCGGCCAGCACGGCCGCGGCGAGCACCGGGGTGATGCCGTAGGTCGTGACCAGCGTGAGCTGATTGGAGGCCTCCAGCCGGGCCTTCGGGATCAGGTTGGGCACCGCCGCTTCCTTGGCGGGAAGCCAGATCAACGTGATGCTCTCGATCAGGAACGTCGCGATGGCCGCCCAGCCGACGGTTATCGCGGCGTCGTTGGAGAAGAGCACCACCGTCGGGATCGAAGCGAACAGCACGAAGCGCAGCAGATCGCAGACGACCATGGTGAGGCGCCTGTCCCAGCGGTCGGCCATCACTCCGGCCAGCGGCCCGAGCAAGAGTGCCGGGAGCAGACGGATAGCGATGACACCACCGAAGGCGAAACCCTTGGCGGCGCCACCGCTTACCTGGGCCGCGGCGAAAGTCGCGGTGGCCAGAAGGCCTAGCCAGTCACCGAGGGAAGCCGCACCCAGAACGAGCCAGAGTCGTCGGAAGGGGCGGATGCGCAAGATGGCGCGCAGTTCTGCGACGCCTGAGAGTTCACCCTCCGCTTGCTTTTCGATGGCCAAACCTTTCCGAATAGTGGTCTACAGCGGCCACTCTAGCCCCGTAACACCGCTCCTCTACCCGGATCCGTCCCTGAAGACTTCCTACATAATTCCCTAGTACGCTTCGGTCCAGGCAGCCTGTAGATACCCTCTCACCAGCTTTTTAGACTCGGTAAGGACTGCCTCGTCCCCCTCGGGATGCCGCCGGAACGCCAACTTGATCAGCGCATCCGCCGCCTCGACCGACACCGTCAGGGCAAAGCGGAGCTTGGCCGAGTCGGGCGCGGAGTGGTAACGAACGAGCAGATCCGCCAGATGGTCGGCGATCACCGCGTTGTTGTCCCGCTCCGGGTCGATCAAATGTACATCGACTACGTCACCGAAATGCAAGGTCCGGAACCCCGGAACACTTCGATGAAGCTCGATATACTCCTCGATGGCACCGTCTACCCCGTCCCACCAGTGGGTTAGCTCACCCGCGGGAATCCGGTCGGCGAGCCGGGCCAAATAGGCCTCCACGTTGCGCAGGGTAAGAGCCTGCACAATCGCGCGCTTGTCGGGAAAGAACTGATATACCGAGCCGATGGCGACCCCGGCCCGCTCAGCGAGCAGTGTGGTGCTCAGCCCGTCGTAGCCGACTTCGTCTATTAGCTCGGCGCACGCATCGAGCATGCGCTGTACGCGCGCTACGCTTCGGCCCTGCACCGGAACCCGGCGCAAGGGACCAGCGCTGACAGTCTGTGTGCTCACTAAACCGCTCCTTGCTGCTGACACCCTACCCAGGAACAACGAATCTAAGCGGCCTGCGGCAATTACCCAGCCTTCTTCGGTGCTGCTTTCTTCGGAGTCGCCTTCTTCGGAGTCGCTTTCTTCGCGGGCTCGGCCTTGGCTGCGGCTTTCTTGACCGTCTTCTTAGCTGCTGTCTTCTTGGCGGGCGCGGCTTTCTTGGCCGTGGTCGCCTTCTTGGCCGGGGCCTTCTTGGCTGCGGCTTTCTTGGCCGGGGCCGGCCCCTTGGCCCGCTTCTCGGACAGCATCTCGCTGGCCTGCTCAACGGTCATCGACTCGGGGGTCATCCCGCGGCGCAGCGAGGCGTTGGTCTCCCCGTCGGTCACATAGGGACCAAACCTGCCGTCCTTGATGACCATCGCCTTGTCGGTCAGCGGGTCCACACCCAGCTCGCGCAGCGGAGGCGCCGCCTGGCGTCTTCCGCGCAGCTTCGGTGCCGCGAGCAGGGTGAGCGCCTCGTCGAGGGAGACGGTGAAGAGCTTCTCCTCGTCCTCCAGCGATCGCGAGTCCTTGCCCCGCTCGATGTACGGGCCATAGCGCCCGTTCTTCGCGTAGATCGGCTCGCCCGCCTCGTCCTTGCCGACCAGCCGCGGCAAGGTCAGCAGCCGCAGCGCGTCGGCGAGTGTCACTGAATCGGGTGACTGCGTCTTCAGCAGGGACGCGTTGGTCTCGCCGCTGGAGACATAAGGCCCGTACCGCCCCGACTTGAGCACCACCTGCTCACCCGTCTCCGGGTTCTCGCCGAGATCGCGCTCACCGCCCCCGCCGAGGAAAAGCTCATCGACCTTGGCCGGGGTCAGCTCGTCGGGCGCCACCCCGTCCGGGATGGACACCCGGTCACCGTCGGCCGCGCTCTCCGTGTCGGGGTCCACATCGCCCCCGGCGACCCCGCCGCGCTGCAGGTAGGGCCCATAGCGGCCGACCCGCACGACCACGTCGCGCCCCTGCTCATCGGTGAAGAGCCGGATCGAGTTGATGCTGCGGGCATCGATCTCGCCCAGGTTTTCGGTGACCATCTTCTTCAGCCCGCCCGCGTGGCCGACCGAGCCTTCGACCGCGTTGGCGGAGCCGAAATAGAAGGTGGTCAGGAACTCCAGCGAGGTCGCGTCGCCACCGGCGATCTGGTCGAGCTGGTCTTCCATGGCCGCGGTGAAGTTGTAGTCCACCAGCCGCGGATAGTGCTGCTCCAGCAGCTCGATCACGGCGAAGGCGACGAAGGTCGGGATCAGCGCCTGACCGCGTTTCACCACGTAACCGCGATCCTGGATGGTCTGCAGGGTCGGCGTGTAGGTGGAGGGCCGGCCAACGCCCAGCTCTTCGAGAGCTTTGATCAGCGAGGCTTCCGTGTACCGGGCCGGAGGCTGGGTCGTGTGACCGACCGCCTGCAGGGCCTCCTCGGTCAGGTGCTGGTCCTTGGTCAGGATCGGCAACCGGCGCTCGGCGTCCTCGGCCTCCTCGTCGGCGTCGTCAGAGGACTCGACGTAGGCGCGCAGGAACCCGGGATCGGTGATGGTCTTGCCGGACGCGGCGAAGTCGCACTCCTCGCGGGCCGGGGTGACCGCCCTGATCCGCACGCTTACCGACTGCCCCACGGCGTCGGTCATCTGCGACGCGATGGTGCGCCGCCAGATCAGCTCGTAAAGCTTGAACTCCTCGGTGGACAGCTCCCGCGCCACCTCACCCGGCGTGCGGAACGAGTCCCCGGCCGGGCGGATAGCCTCGTGCGCCTCCTGCGCGTTCTTGACCTTGCCGGTGTACCGGCGCGGCTGCGGCGGGACAGCTCCCGGCCCGTAAAGCTCGGCGATCTGGGTGCGCGCGGCCGACAGCGCCGACTCGGAAAGGTTCACCGAGTCTGTACGCATATAGGTGATGTAGCCGTTTTCGTAGAGCCGCTGCGCGACCCGCATCGTCATCTGCGAAGAGAACCGCAGCTTGCGGGCAGATTCCTGCTGCAGCGTGGAGGTGATGAACGGCGCATACGGCCGCCGCCTGTACGGCTTCTCCTCGACCCGGGTGACCACGAAGTCCCGATCGTCGAGCCGGGCCGCGAGCCCACGAGCAGCGGCTTCGTCGAGATGGACGACGTTGCTCTTGGCCTTGCCCGTGGTCGGCTCGAAGTCCTTTCCGGACGCGACACGATCACCGTTGAGCGCGATCAGGGTGGCGTTGAAGGTCTCCGCCTTGTCGTTGGCCAGCGTGGCGACGATGTCCCAATAGTCCGCCGACCGGAATGCCATCCGCTGCTTTTCGCGCTCGACCACGATCCTGGTCGCGATCGACTGCACACGCCCGGCGCTCAGGCCACGTTGGACCTTCTTCCACAGGACGGCGCTGACGTCGTACCCATATAAACGGTCAAGGATTCTGCGGGTTTCCTGTGCGTCGACGAGATCGCGATCGATCTCGCGAGGGCTCGCCACCGCGGCCTGAATGGCCGACTTGGTGATCTCGTGGAAGACCATCCGCTTGAACGGCACCTTGGGCTTGAGGGTCTCCACCAGGTGCCAGGCGATGGCCTCGCCCTCGCGGTCCTCATCTGTCGCGAGCAGGACTTCATCGGCGTCTTTGACGAGCGCTTTGAGTTTGGTCACATGCTTGGCGCGATCAGGGTTGACTATGTAAACCGGCGCGAACCCGTGGTCGACGTCTACGCCCAGGTAGGCCCACGGTTCCTTCTTGTATTTCTCCGGCATCTGCTTGGCCCCGGCAGGCAGGTCACGAATGTGGCCGAAGCTCGCCTCGACGACATAGCCCGGCCCCAGGTAACCCGAGATCGTCTTGGCCTTCGCCGGTGATTCGACGATGACCAAACGGTTCTTGGCTGCTGTAGGCACGCTCAAACTCCTGTGATCTCTGCGCAGGTGCTCAGTAGGTGAACAAGACGTACACGGTAACGCTCAATAATGACGTGAGGTCGCGCACCCCATCGACCGCCCTGCACGATACATCGGCAGGAAAGATCAAAAGATCATTTTCTGTGTACCGGGCGAGGCGCGCTCAAATCAGGCGCTAACCGGTCACACGCAGATGGGCGTGGCCCGGTTCTGTTGGGGGGAGAACCGGGCCACATTTCCCTGGGGGGAGGAGATGGCGCCTGAGGCCTGGTGGCCAGCTCGTAGCCCCCGTGACGACGGCTGGCCACGCTCCCCGCCACTCTGACACTTCACGACAGTCTGGTCAGCGATCATTTGCGGCGTATTTACGTCATGACGCATACTCGCCAGATGGTCTTCGCCACGTTGGGCATGAGCAGCGAAGAAGAGGCACTTTATCGCGCTTTGGTGGAGTTTCCGTCAGCCACCGCAGCCGCACTGAGCGTGGCCCTTGATCTCCCCGTGGTGGAGGTTGAGCGGCTGCTGGTGAGCCTGTCCGGGCAAGGCTTGGTGGCACGCACCGGCAACGCCGAGGCCCGGTTCGTGGCCAGCTCTCCGGCGATCGCGCTCGGTCCCCTGGTGCGCCAGCGGCGCGAGGATCTGCGCCGCGCCGAGCTGGAGCTGGCAGCGCTGACCGAGCGATTCTGGGTCAGCTCCTCCGACCGCACCGCCGGTGACCTGGTTGAGGTGGTCACCGGAGTGGAGCTGATCGCGAAGCGCTTCGCCCAGCTGCAACGCAGCGCGCAGAAGGAGGTGAGCGCGCTGGTGACCGCCCGCGTCGACGCCGTCGCCCGGCGCGACAACCCGGACGAGGACGAGGGCGTCCAGCGCGGGGTTCACTACAAGGTCGTCATCGAACGCGCGATCTTCGAGCAGCAGGGGGCCGCCGCCGACATGGCGGGGGCGGTGCATGCGGGTGAGGACGTCCGGGTGGTGGAAAAGGTACCCATAAAATTGTTGATCGCTGATCAGCACATGGGGATGGTGCCGATGGATTCGGCTGGGCAGGCCCCAGCCGCCCTGCTGGTGCATCGCAGCGGGCTGCTCGATGCCCTGCTCGCGCTCTTCGACGCGGTCTGGCAGCGGGCCCGCCCGCTGCACGTCGAAGCGTCCGGGCTCACCGAGAAGGGCCCGGCCGAGCTGCTTGCTGAGCTGGACAAGCAGATCCTGAACCTGCTCCTGGCGGGCCTCACCGACACGTCGATCTCCACGCAGCTAGGCCTGTCGATGCGCACCGTCCAAAGACGAGTGCGCGAAATGATGGACCTGGCAGGTGTCCACACGCGACTGCAGCTCGGCTGGCACGCAGCCCACTCCGGCTGGGCCTAGCACCTCTCTCACCCCGAATACTTTTCTTCGACAGTTACGATTGTCGTTCTGTCGATGAAACCGGGGCTTCGATGACCGACTTCTGGCACACGATCGAGCAGTCACAGTTCTTCTCCATCGTGGTGATCATTCTGTTCCTCCTCGTGCCAGTGGTGATCGTCCGCGCGCTGAGCTGGGCATACTTCCGTCGCCGGTACCGCACCGGGCTGCCCCTGGTGCTGCATCCCTTCACCGCCACCACCGATGACGCGCTGGGCCGCGAGCTGCTCGCCGAGCTGGTCGCCTACATCGGCGACGATCCCACCGGGTCGCTGGCGCCCGGCGCCCAGTCCACCGCCACCCCGCCCACCACGACCGAGGAACAGCTCGGCTCCCCGACCGGCATCATGTTCACGCTCACCCGGCTGGCCATCGCGCGCCGGCCCGGCCTGCACGTGATCCTCACCCGGCTGGGCCACACGGCCGACGCGGGCCTGCGCATCGCCGTCATGATCATTAAGCAACCCCGCGGGACCGTCATCGCCTCGCACACCCTGACCGGCACCCGCGACACCATCGTGGCGCAGGTGGGCGCCTTCTGCGTCTACCAGGCACACACCCAGCTGCACTTCGGCAGAAACACACCACGCTGGGAACGCTGGCACTCGGCCCCGGCCTACCAGGTCTACCGCGAAGGGCTCGCGCTGCAGGAAGAGGGCATCGAACGGCAGGCCAACGCGTACGGCTGGCGCGTCGAGGCCCACCAGATGCGACACGAAGCCAACCGTTTGCGCACGGCCGGAATCGACCGGCGTGTCATCTCCCGCCTCGAGGCGCAGGCCCGCGACCTGGATACCGCCGCCGACGCGGAGCGTCCTATCTGGACGGAGTATTTGGAGCGCGCCGCCGGGCGGTTCCGGCGCGCCTCCGTCGCCGACCCGGCCAACCTGTTGCCGCTGTTGGCGCGCGCGGCCATCTGCGAAATCCTCGGCGACTACGAGACCGCGCTGGGCCTTTACGACATCGCCCGTACCCTCTGGCCGGAACAGGTTGAGTCGACCTATCGGCTGCTCACCCACGACACCCGCGGCCAGGGCGAGCAGCTCGGCCGGGACATCGAACGGATGCTGCGACGCCGCCGCCTGTTCTGGCTGTGGGCGCGCACCTTCCTGCCCTCGCGCTGGGCGCCCGGCGAGCGCCGCTACTGGGCCTCCTGGTTGCGGCCCAGCTCGACCCGTACGCCCCGGCTCACCATGCGATCCAAGCGCCGCGACACGCTCAACGCCGTCGCGGTGGCCCGGCTGACCATCCAGGCCAAGCGGCTCAGTGGCGACCGCTCGGGGGCAAACGTGGCCCTCCTGGTGCGACGGCTGTTCAAGCGGCTCGAAAGGCGGGTGGGCCGGGTGCGCTGGCGGCTGCTATCCCGCGCCGGCGGCTCGCTGGACCGCCTGCTCACCCTGCGCGGCCCGTTCTGGGACAGCAGCCGTTCCGCGCTGGAAAGACAACGCGTCGCCTTCGGCCGGGGCTGGGTCGCCCAGTACAACGCCGCCATCTTCTTCTCGACCGTGCTCGGGCTGCCCGCGCCGCTTCGCCCCGCCCTGCGCCGTCCCGGCGCCGCCGCCTGGACCGACGACACCTGGCGCAGCGCCTGCGCGGCAGCCTCCATCCGGCACCTGGCCAACGTGCTGCGAGACCCGCACAACCAGCTCGACCTCGGCTGGCTGCGCAACGACCCCGACCTTGATCCGCTGGCCGAGGCGGTCAGCGACATCGGCGACGAGGTCCCCTTCGCCGCGTGGGCCATCTACGCGGGCCTCACCGGCCGCTTCGCCGAACCCCTCGGCGTCACCTCCGCCGACGAAGGACCGGCCACGCCGGGCCGGTTCCGCAGCCGATGGCGCCGATGGCGCGACGGCTCACGCTAAAGCAACAACCGCCTCGACCTCGACCAGGTAGCCCGGCCGGAACAACCCGCCGGCCTGGATCAGCGTGCTCGCCGGATTGGGCAGGTCGCCCAGCGCAGGCCGCAGGAACTCGTCCCGGACATCGCGCACCACCTGGATTTCGGTGACATCCATCAGGTACCAGGTCAGCTTCACCACATCGGCCCACCCGGCCCCGAGCGCCTCCAGAACAGACTGCATGTTGCGCAGCGCCTGCCTCGTCTGCGCGCCCAAATCCCCTTCGCCCACAAGGTTTCCGGCCTCATCCATCGCGACCTGACCCGAGACGAAAGCCAGCCGCCCGCTCGCCACCACCGCATGGCAGTAGGACGCGTTCGCCGGCACTCCCGACACCTCTTGCAGACGATGCTCGATCGACATCGGAAGAGCCTAACCGGCCGCACGCGCCTTCGGCACCGCCACCGCAGTGCCGGCCGCCCTAGCCCGCCGCTTCGCCGCGAGATCGCCAATGGTGGCCTGGACAGGCTCAGCAGTGACCTGGACCGGCTCGGCAGTCTCGCCCACCTCCCCCACCTCCACAGCCACCGGCCGCTTGGTGCGCTGCCGCCGCGCCACCTCATCGCGCGCCACCCCATCGCGCGCAT
>NZ_BONY01000126.1 GCF_016862955.1 Rhizocola hellebori
GACAGCGGCGCGGCGCTGCACCATGGCGCGAGCGAAGCAACGCGAGGGAGGACACCGGCGCGGCGCTGCGGGATTAGCGCACCTCTAGCAGGTCTACTACGAAGATCAGAGTCTCGCCGGGTTTGATTGCTGCTCCGGCGCCGCGGGCGCCGTAGCCCAGTTTGGCCGGAATGGTGAGCTGGCGGCGGCCGCCTACCTTCATCCCCTGCACGCCCTGGTCCCAGCCGGCGATGACCCGGCCCGCACCGAGCGGGAACGTGAATGGGGTTCCTCTGTTCCACGAGGCGTCGAATTCTTCACCGGTGGAGTGGGCCACTCCCACGTAGTGAACGACAACCTGGTTGCCTGCGGTGGCTTCGTCGCCTTCGCCTACAACGATGTCCTCTATTTCAAGCTCGGCCGGAGCGGGTTTGGTCGGGTATTCGATGATCG
Source organism: Rhizocola hellebori (assembly GCF_016862955.1). Taxonomy (GTDB): domain Bacteria; phylum Actinomycetota; class Actinomycetes; order Mycobacteriales; family Micromonosporaceae; genus Rhizocola; species Rhizocola hellebori. Next base: position 433 of record NZ_BONY01000126.1, read on the forward strand.
GCTTTTGCAATGTCATCGCTACTTCTTACCACCGAACATGGCCCGGATCGCGGCAATCAGCAGCGCGATGCCAAGGATGATCCCGGTGATCGTGAGTAGCGGCTGCTCACTCCATCCCTGTTCCACGCGCTACATACTTCCGTAACACCGCCGTAACCGCTACATTCGGGTCCACCGATATTCAGACCACTTTGGACGGCAGGTGACCCGATGCTCGGTTCCCCCAAGTGGCTTCTCACCCCTTTGATCGCCGCGGCGGCCGTGATCGCCTTGGCTTCCCCGGCGGCGGCCGTAACCGCTGAAGAAAAGCTCGCGGTGCTGTCGAGCTTCACGCAGACCAACAGCGCGAGCTATGACGCTTGGAACGGGGCGCGGCAAAATCAGCCCGCCTGGGCCGCTTACACGCTCAACTGGAGCACCGACTACTGCTCCAGCAGCCCGGACAATCCGCTCGGGTTCGACTTTGCGTTGTCGTGCTACCGGCACGACTTCGGCTACCGAAATTTCAAGGAGATGGGGCAGTTCTCCGCGAACAAGTCGCGTTTGGACTCCGCTTTCTACGAAGACCTCAAACGCAGATGCTCCCGCTACAACTGGGCTGTTCGGCCCGCGTGCTACAGCCTGGCCTGGACCTACTACCAGGCGGTGAGCATCTTCGGCAGTGTCGTCGTCACAGCCGATGACCTGAAGAGGGCGCAGGATCTTATGCCAAAGAACGGCTTTGTGTCGTAGTTCTCCTGGAGACCCTCTCCGGCCTTCCCGCTCCGTCTCCGGGAAGGCCGGAGAAGTCTTCTCTCTTCCTTTTCAGGCGACCTCCGCGAAGCGGATCGAGTCGCTGGCGAGGTCGGGATGTTCCACCCCGAGCGCCAGCGCTGCCGCCTCCCGAATGCCCATCGCCGCGCCGCGCGCATAGGCCTCATCGAACGCCGTATCGCCGAGCTGCCGCCTTGCCGTCTCCTGCTGGGCCTTCCAGTACGAGCCGAAGACTCCCGGACCGCACTGCAGCTTCGCGGTGAGCGACTCGGCCGCGCCGAAGAGGGTGGCCGCGGTAGCCGTGTCACCGCCATGGACGCAGCGGGCCGCGATGGCCTTGATGGCGACACAGGTGCGGCCGTGGAAGCCGTAGGAGACCCGGGACCGCAGCGCCACCGTCAAATGTTCATGTGCCGCAACTAGATCGCCCCGCTTGAGGGCGATCAGGCCCAGCAGCAGATCGACCGTGCGGCGGCCGCGCTCCACCGGGCGCATCTGCTCATAGGGCCGGGCCGCGGCCAGGATGTCGGCCGCCTCGTCCAGCTCGCCGCGCAGCCACAGCAGCTCGGCCAGGTTGAAGACGGCGAAAAGCGCATCGGCGGGGACATTGTTGGCGGCGGCCCACCCGATGACCTCGCGGCAGCTGCGCTCGGCCTCGTCGGTCTTGCCCGCGTCGCGCAGCGCTCCGGAGCGGCCGGCGAGGACCCTCACCAGTAGGCCCGGGTCACCGGTGCGGCGCGCCGATGTCTCGGCCCGCCGGGTGAAGCGCAACTCCTCTGGGTACTCCCCGTCGGCAGCGGCCTGAAGCGCGTGCACCTGAAACGAATTCGCCAATTCTGCGTCCGGTACCACTTCGCCCGTCTCGGCCAGCCGAGCGTAAAGCCGGTAGAGCCACAACCGGCCCTCGCGGGCCAGGCCCCTTTCCCGCCACCACTGGTCGAGCCCGGCCGCGATGCGCAGGCCGGACCGCGCGCTGCCACCTGTGCCGCACCAGCGCAGGGCGGCCCGCAGCTCCGGCGCGAGCGGATCGAGCGAGTAGAGCGACAGCGTGACCGGTTTGCCGTCGGGGCCTTGCCTGGTGCGGTCAAGCTCCCGGATCGCCCACGCGACGTGCCGGTTGCGGGCGGCGCTCTCCTCGCCCGCTTCGGCGAGGCCTCGCGCCGCGAAGCCGCGGATCGGGTGCAGCATCCGGTAGACGATGCCGCTGTCGTTGCCGCCCGCCCGCTCCACCTGTACCAGTGACTTGTCCACAAGCACGGTGAGGGGATGCAACGGGTCCGCCCCGACCAGACACTCCACTGTGGACAGATCGACCGGCCCCGCGAAGACGGAGAGCCAGCGCAGCAGCCGGGCCGCGTCCGCGGGCAGGGTGCGATAGGACGAGGTCACCACGGCCTGCATGGTGGCGTGGCGCGGGCCGTCGCCGGCGTGCGACGAGCTGCCCGCGTCGAGGGCCTGCAGCGGATCACCGGAGTTGAGCTCGGCGTGCAGCCGGCTGTCCAGCTCGCGGGCGGACAGCACCCGCAGCCTGGCGGCGGCCAGCTCCAGCGCCAGCGGCAGGCCGTCGAGGCGGGCGGCTATCCGGGTCAGGTGCGGCAGGTCGGCGGGGTTGATCTGCTGCCCGCCGCGGGCCGCGGCCATCCGCTCGGTGAGCAGGGCCACCGCGTCGCTGAGAGCGCCGCTGACGGACTGGGACAGCGCCAGGGGTGGGATACGCCAGACCAGCTCGCCGGGCAGCCCCAGTGGCTCTCGGCTGGTGGCCAGGACCCTCACCCCGGGGGCGCCGGCGAGGATCGTCGCGACCATGGACAGGGTGGGCCCGAGCTGCACCTCGCAGGTGTCGAGCAGGATCAGCATGCGCCGCTCGGCGAGGTGGTCGACGAGCGTCTGGACGATGGGGCGTCCCGGCTCGGGGCGCAGGCCTAGCACCGTACTCAGCGCAAAGGCCACCAGCCCGGGGTCGGAAACCGAGACCAGGTCGAGGTGCCACACGCCGTCGGGATAGCTGGGGTGGTCGACCTGATCGGCCGCGATCACCGCCGCGAGGCGGCTCTTGCCGGAACCGCCGATGCCGACCACCGTCACCAGACGGTTGGTGGCGAGGACTTTCTCGACCTCGGCGCGCTCGCTGACGCGCCCGACGAACGAGGTCACCGGGCAGGGCAGGTTGTGCGGCGAGTCGCCTTCGGTGCGCGGTCTTGGGAACTGGCGCTCCAATTCGGGCCCGACGAGCTGGAAGAGACGCTCACGTCCATCGAAGCCGCGCAGCTTGTGCAGGCCAAGGTCGATGACGTCGGCCGAGCGCACCTCCGCGGCGGTGGCCGCCGAGAGCAGGATCTGGCCGCCGTGAGCCGCGGCCGCGACCCGGGCCGCCCGATGCACCTCCGGGCTGGCGTACTCGTGGCCGTGCGGCTCGGCGCGTCCGGTGTGCAGGCCTATCCGCACCAACGGGCGCGTGTTCGGATCGGGCCATTGGTGGTTGGCCAGATCCCGCTGAGCGCGCGCGGAAGCGTCGACCGCGGCACTGGCGTCAGCGAACGCGAAGAAGTATGAATCGCCCTCGGTGAACAGCTCCACGCCACCGTGAGAAGTCAACGCGGCACGCAAAAGCCGCCGATGCTCGCTGAGCACCGGCAGATAACCATCACCGAGCACCTGGGCCAATCGGGTAGACCCCTCGATGTCGGTGAACAGAAATGTCACCATCCCCCGTGGCAGGTGTGTCAATTCTGGCACTTGCCAAACCTCCGCCCCCTGGAAGTCGCGTTCATCGTGCCAACTCCCAACAGAAGGAACATCGTAGGAACGGGTTGATCCAGCTGACGTAACGATGAGGCCCAAGGTCCAGATATCGCACTTTTAGCCAGCAGTTGAGCCGAAGTGGCTCGTCGCTTGGGGTTTGCTGGCTAGTCAAATGCGACATACGCTCCTGGGCGTGCAGGATGGGGAGACAGGCCCACAAGAGGCCGTGGAGACTGCCAATTTTACGGAGCCGGCGCCACCCGTGCCGGAAACTACGCCCGCTGACGACGACATGGCGGGTTGGCGTCGCTTGGCCGTGACCGGTGGCCTGATCGTCGCGCTCGCGGTGGCGTCGGCGGCGGCCGGGGCCACGATGGTGCCTCAGATCGCCGGCCCGGCCCCGAGCAAGGCGACCGCGCCCGCAGTCATCACCAATCCAGAGCCGTCGGCCAGCGCCGAGCCGACCCCCACCGAGGCGCCCACCGCCGGCCCGTCGGCTTCGGCCACCCCGGCGCCCTCGGCGAGCCCGACGGGGCCGGTCCGGCCCGCGTCGGCCTTCACCTCCTGGGCCGCACCCTTGGCTGGGCCGCTTGGCATTCCGCAGGTCGCTCTGGAGGCTTACGGGTACGCCGAATGGGTGCTCCAACAGACCCGGGGCACCTGCAAGCTGCAGTGGACGACGCTTGCCGCGATCGGCAAGGTCACCTCCGAGCACGGCAAGCAAAACGGTTCCGCTTTGGACACGTTCGGCCGCGAACGTCCGGCCTTCATCGGGCCCGCGCTGAACGGAACGGGCGGCACAGTGAAGGTGGCCGACACCGACGGCGGCGCGCTGGACAGCGATCAGAACTGGGATCACACGATCGGGCCGATGCAGTTCATTCCCGCCATGTGGCGGCTCGCCGGGGTCGACGGCGATGGCGACGAGCTGGCCGATCCGCAGGACATCGATGACGCGGCGCTCGCGGCGGCCTATTTCCTCTGCTCCGGTGGCAAGGACCTGTCGGTGGTGGCGAACTGGAAGGCGGCCGTGTCCGCGTACCACGGGCTCGCGCCGCGCATCGACAAGATTTTCGAAGAGGCGCAATCCTACGGAGTGAGAAGTCGCTCCTAAATACTACCGAGTGCGACCCCAATGACTTTGAATCGCCACTCAGCGTAACGGCTTGTATACGGTGACAGGATCGACCCTTCCGTTTCGGCTCTCAACTGTGCAAGCTGGACGGGTGACGGTATCCCGGGCTACGCGCTTCACGCCGCTCCACCGTGCCGGTGGTCGAGGTGAGCAATGAGGGTGCGTGAGTGGGATCCCCTTACCGCCCCGGCCGCGGAGATCGCTGCCATAGTCGCTCTGCTCAACGAGGCTATGGCCATCGACCTGCCCAACGACCCGCTGTGGCGCGATGACACCATGCGCGAATATCTCGCCGTCACCATGCCGGGCGAGCGCAAAGCCATGTGGCTGGTCGAGGAGAACCCGGGCGACGCCGCCCGTGGCGTGCCGCCGATCGGCGAGGCCAACATCTTGATGCTGGGCGACATCGGCGTGGTGGAAGTCATCGTGCATCCTAAGGCCCGCCGTCTCGGTGTGGGCCGCGCGCTGCTGACCGAGGTGGTGCGCAGGGCAAAAGCCGAAGGCTTCTCCGCGCTCGGAGTCGAGGTCCCCGGAGACACCACCGCGGTGGAGTTCTATGAGCGCTTCGGCTTCGTCCGTGCCTTCACCGAAATCCGCAGCGTTCTCTCGCTCAGCACGGTCGACTGGTTCGGCCTGGGCGAGTTCGCCGCCGGGGTGGGCGCTGGCTACCAGATCTCCTTCCATGCGGGAGGCCCTCCCGAAGAGCTTTTCGTGGCCTACGCGGCGGCCAAGGCGGAGGTGAGGGAAGCTTATGACCTCGGGGACCTTGAGCTTCGCCCCAGCTCTTACGAGCCGCAGCGGCTGCGGGCGAGCATCGACACCCTTGCGGCGCGTGGGCTCAAACTCTACGTCGTAGTCGCCGTAAGAGAGAGCACGGGCGAGGTCGCCGGGCTCACCGAAGTGGTGGTTCCCCAGCAGCACCCGACACGCGCCGATCAATATGACACCGTGGTGGTCCCGCGTCACCGCGGCTACGGTGTCGGCCGGGCCATTAAGGCGCGCATGCTTTTCGAGCTGCGTTCCGCGGAGCCGGGTCTGGCCGAGGTGCAGACGTGGAATGCGGCGGTCAACGAGCCACTCATTCGGGTGAACCAGGAGCTGGGTTTCGTACCCGACCGGCAATGGCTTGAATACGAGGCAGAGCTCGGCGAGCTCGCCGCGGTCCTCAAAGTCGATTAGGGTGATCCGATGCCACGGTACGAGTTCCGATGCCGCGCCTGCGGTGACACGTTTCTGGTCAACCGCCCCATGAGCGAGTCCGGCGATCCCGCCGCCTGCCCGCAGGGCCACGACGACACCGTGAAGCTGCTCAACACCATCGGCCTCGCCGGCGGCGCGGCGGTCAGCGTCAACCAGCCCGCCAGCGGTGGCGGCGGAGGGGCTTGCTGCGGCGGCGGTTGCTGCGGCTAATTTTTGCGCCGCTACGTCGTGGTCCTTCGCCGTATCTCCCGGCGGCAACGCCACGCCCGTGCGCCTGCAGCTTTAAAAGCGATGATCACCGCCAATGGCAGTGATCATCGCAGGTGGGACTGTTACAGGATGGTCCAGGTGTCGCCGGAGTTGAGCAGGGAAGCCAAATCCTGCGCTGGGTTGTCGCTCGCCTTTGCTTTTGCCTTCTCCAGCTGATCGCGGACCAGCTTGTCGTAGGACGGGCGGGACACCGAGCGGAACACGCCCACCGGCGTGTAGCGCAGATCGGGGCCCGCAAGCCGGGAGAGGGCAAAGGCGTATGCCGGATCCTCTTGTGTGGCATCGTGAACCAGAGGCTCGGCCGAGGCCGAGTCCTCCACGGTCAAGCCGAAGCTGTTGGCCGGGTGGGTCACCGCGAACTGACCCTCCGAGCCGAACCGCAGCGGCTGCCCCTGCTCCAACCGGATCAGGTAGTTGTCACGGGTTTCGGAGTCCTTCAGTACCTCAAAAGCGCCATCGTTGAAGATGTTGCAGTTTTGGTAGATCTCCACGAACGCTGAACCCTGATGCTCGGCAGCCGCGCGCAGCACCGAGGTGAGGTGCTTGCGATCGGAGTCGATGGTGCGGGCCACGAACGAGGCCTCCGCCCCGAGCGCGAGCGAGATCGGGTTGAACGGGTAGTCGGCCGAACCGGCCGGGGTCGACTTGGTGACCTTGCCGACCTCGGAGGTGGGCGAGTACTGACCCTTGGTCAGACCGTAGATCTTGTTGTTGAACAGCAGGATCTTCAGGTTCACGTTGCGCCGCAAGGCATGGATCAGGTGATTGCCGCCGATGGAAAGCGCGTCGCCATCGCCGGTCACCACCCACACCTGAAGGTCGGGCCTCGTCACCGACAGGCCGGTCGCGATCGCCGGGGCCCTGCCGTGGATCGAGTGCATCCCGTAGGTGTCGAGGTAGTAAGGGAACCGCGACGAGCACCCGATGCCGGAGACGAAAACGATGCGCTCGCGAGGGATCCCAAGCTCGGGCAGGAAGCCCTGCATCGCGGCCAGGATGGCGTAGTCACCACAGCCGGGACACCAGCGCACCTCCTGGTCGGACTTGAAGTCCTTCGCAGTCAGCTGGAGCGGAGCGCTAGGCATTCTTGATCACTTCCTCGAGCATTGACTCCAATTGACCCGACACGAACGGCATGCCGCTGACCTGGTTGTAGGCCACCACATCGATCAGATAGCGGGCCCGGATCACGTGGGCCAGCTGGCCCAGGTTCATCTCCGGGATCACGACCTTGTCGTACCTGCCCAGAACCTGGCCGAGGTTGCGCGGCAACGGGTTCAGGTGACGCAGGTGGGCCTGGGCCACGTTGAGCCCGCGCTGGCGAAGCGCACGCGACGCGGCGCCGATCGGGCCGTAGGTCGAACCCCAGCCCAGCACGAGCACATTGGCCGTGCCGGACGGATCCTCGACCTCGATGTCGGGGACTTCGATGGCTTCGATGCGCGCCGCCCTGGTGCGCACCATGAAGTCATGGTTGGCCGGGTCGTAGGAGATGTCACCGGTCTTGTCGGCCTTCTCCAGGCCGCCGATGCGGTGCTCCAGCCCGGCTACACCCGGTGGGGCCCAAGGCCTCGCGAGCGTCTGCGGGTCGCGCAGGTACGGATAGAACTTGCCGTCCTCGCCATTGGGCGCCTGGGCGAACGTGGTGCGCAGGTCGGGCAGATCGCTGACTTCGGGAAGCAGCCACGGCTCGGACCCGTTGGCCACATATCCGTCGGAAAGCAAAATCACCGGCGTGCGATAGGTAATCGCGATGCGGCAGGCCTCGAGCGCGGCGTAGAAGCAGTCGGCCGGGGATTGCGGGGCGATGACCGCCACCGGTGCCTCACCGTGCCTTCCGAACAGGGCCATGTTGAGGTCGGCCTGCTCGGTCTTGGTCGGCATTCCGGTCGACGGACCGGCCCGCTGCACATCAATGATCACCAATGGCAGCTCCAGTGCGACCGCGAGCGAGATGCTTTCGCCCTTCAGGGCAACGCCCGGCCCGCTGGTGGTGGTGATGCCAAGCGCGCCCCCGTAGGAGGCGCCGATCGCCGCGCCGATGGCCGCGATCTCGTCCTCGGCCTGCACGGTGATGACGCCGAGCTTCTTGTGCTTGCTCAGCTCGTGCAGGATGTCGCTGGCCGGCGTGATCGGGTAGGCGCCCAGGAAGATGGTCAGCTCCGAGCGCACGCCCGCGGCCACGAGCCCGAGGGCTAGAGCGGTGTTGCCGGTGATGTTGCGGTAGTTGCCCGCCTCCATCCGAGCCGGCTTTACCTCGTAGCGGACGGCGAAACCCTCCGTTGTCTCGCCGAAGCTCCACCCTGCCGAGAAGGCGGCCTTGTTGGCAGCCACCAGCTCCGGCCGGGAGGCGAACTTGCGCTCGAGGAAGCTCATCGTCGACTCGTAGGGGCGAGAGTAGAGCCAGGAAAGCAGCCCGAGCGCGAACATGTTCTTCGACCGCTCGGCGTCCTTCTTGCTGATCGGATGGTCGGCCAGGGCGCGCAGCGTCATGCTGGTCAGCCCGACCGGGTGCACGTCGTAACCCGCGAGGGAATCGTCTTCGAGCGGGTTGCTGTCGTAGCCGACCTTCTGCAGGTTCCGCTTCGTGAACTCATCGGTGTTCACGATGATCGTCGCACCTTTGCGAACTTCGGAAAGGTTGGCTTTGAGCGCCGCTGGGTTCATCGCTACCAAAACGTTAGGCGCGTCACCCGGGGTCAAAATGTCGTAATCGGCGAACGCGACCTGGAAGCTGGAGACGCCGGGCAGCGTGCCTGCAGGTGCGCGAATTTCGGCCGGGAAATTGGGGAGCGTGGATATGTCGTTACCGAGCTGAGCGGTTTCCGAGGTAAACCGGTCGCCGGTGAGTTGCATGCCGTCGCCGGAGTCGCCCGCGAATCGGATGACGACACGATCCAGCTGTTCGACATGCTTGGGGGCGGTCATCGTGGTTCCGACCTCCTACCGGGGTGCTGTCAGAGTGTTCATGGGCAAGCCTACGTCGAAGGTAGGGAATGCCCACCGCCGGACCCCAGTGTGGGGCGCACACGTCGTCGCGTCCACCCCCGTTGATACACCCTCTAGTAAGGGATGAACGCCTGGCCATTCCACACGTAGCCGGTCCCCTTGTCAGTTGGCCCGAACCATATTCGTCCATCTTCAGTCACGTTCACCAGCAGGTCTAAGTTCGGTCGTCTCGGCACCGTTATCGCCTGCAGGGCCCGCCAGCCCTCGCCGACTTGGTCGAAGAGCACCATTCTGATATCGGTAGGCCTGACATCTGTGGGCGTCGTTGACGGGCAGCCGTAGCTGAGCAGAAGGTAGGGCTCACCGACGCGGCCAAGCTCGACATAGTGCCCGTATTGCTGAGGAACCAGCAGGGTGGCGCAGGGAACTTGGCCGGCAACGGGTGAAAGATCCAGATTCTTTGGCGGAAACCCGGCAGAGCTGCCCACAAGCTTCAGATCATTTCCGTTGAGCCGGTAGCGATCCAGCGTGACGATCTCCCGGTTGCGGCGGTCGGCGTAGACGATGCCATCGCGAATCCAAACGTTGACCACGTCTGTGCCGTCTCCCTGGGCAATCTGGCGCAGCGTTCCATCCGGGTGGCGTTCGATGACCACAAGGTAGGACGTGATGGGCTGCTGCGAACCACGGCCGCAAATCAGGCGGAATGCCGCTTCCGCCTTCCCGTCGCCGTTGAGGTCACCGAGCCCCAAGTGCTGTGGCGAGAACTGGACGATCTCCAGTTCATTGCCAACGAAGGGCCGGGTCCACTCGGCCAGCCCCTGCTGTTCGGGCGCGAAAGTGATGGTCTCGGCCGGGCACATTGAGCCTGCGGGCACGGGAGGGGCGAAGCTCGCGTGGACCCAATCCACGCCGCGCATCGGATCAGATCCGTCGACGTGGCCGGTCGGGCTCGGGGTGGGGGTTGGGGTCACCGGAGGCAGGCTCTGGCTCATTTTGATCAGGTGAACGGCGGTGAGCACACCCGCGAGCAACAGCACCAGCACGGCCGCGGTGACCGCCGTGCGAACGCGCCGGCGCTTGGACATCTGCGCCACCTCACCCACCGGGGGCGGGGATGGCAGATCGACTTCGATTCTTAGCTCCTCACTCAGCGCCGCCCGGCCGCGATGCAGCCACGATTTGACCGTCCCGACCGGGGCCTGCATCTGCTCGGCGATCTCATCGATCGGAAGGTCGGCCAGATGGTGCAGGACCAGCGCCTCCCGCTGGGCCTTGGGAAGTTTGCGCAACGCGGCCACCACCGCCACGTGATCCGGGTTGATTTCGGGCACGGTCTCCACCCGCTGCCGGACCAGATGGGCGCTGGCCGTCTTGACCCGGCGCCACCGGGAATGCGCCAGGTGGAAAGCGACCCTGCGCACCCAGGCGACCGGATTGTCGTATTGGGCGAGCCGCCCCCAGCGCAGCCAAGCACGGCAGAACGTCTCCTGGGTGATGTCCTGCGCCTCGGCCAAGTCGGCGGTGTAGCTGTACACGAGCGCGGCCGTGTCACGGAAATGAGCCAGGTAGAAGTGTTCGAAGTCGTCGTGGAGCAGTGGAGTCGCCGTGGTCATGCAGCATCACACTCTCGGCGTGGGGGTCGGGTTGCACTAGTGTGGTCGATTGTGGATGGGTATCTCGGCTCCTATGCGCCGTTGGGCCTGCTGGCCCTGGTCGGAGTGCTGATCGTGGGCGGCGGTTTCTTCGCGAACAGCCTTTTGCGGCCGAGACGTCCCAACGCGGCCGCGGGTAAGCGGGATACTTATGAGTGCGGGCTCGATCCTGTCCCAGGTGGCTGGGCCCAGATGCAGATTCGTTATTATCTATACGCCTACCTTTATGTGCTGTTCGCGGTCGAGGCGGTGTTCCTCTTCCCGTGGGCGGTGGTCTATCTTCAGGCGGGCCTCGCGGTCATCGCGGAAATGGCGATCTTCGTAGGGGTGCTGGCGCTGGGCTTGCTGTACGCCTGGCGCAAACGGGCCCTGACCTGGCAATAGGGGAAGGCTAGAGTGCGCGAATGAACATCCCACTGATCCTTGTCGTCGCGCTGACCATTGGCGGGGTGGTCTTCGGGGTGATGACCCTGATCGGCGGCGGTGACCCGGGGCTGCGCCCGGTCGATGCGGACAGCCGGGCCCGGCTGCTGCCCGGTGACCGCCCGCTGATGGAAGGTGACGTCAGCAAGACGCGGTTCGACCTCATCTGGCGCGGCTATCGCATGGATCAGGTCGACCAGACTTTGCGCCGGCTCGCCTACGACATCGGCTACAAGAGCGAGCTGATCCAGGTCCTTGAGGCCGAGATCATCGCGCTGCGCGAAGGAAGGCTCGAAGACGCGGACACGCTCGCGGACGCCAGAGCGGCCTCGCTCGACCCGGCGCGGCGCGGTGGCCCAGCCGACGACGACCAGCCCGAGGACGCGGTCATCACCGTCTTCGAGCCGGCCGAGACGCCGGTGGCGGCTTCGGAGGAGGCCGACGAGCCCGACGAGCCCACCGACGATCTCGAGACCGACGTGGCGGCCGAAGGGGCTCAGCCGAAGTCGGGCGTGGCGTGACCGATCCGGCCACCCCTGGCACAGGCGAAGTCACCGCGACCGTCATCGTCAACGCCCCCGCCGAACGGGTCTTCGACGCGTTCACCAGCTGGGAGCGGCAGACCGATTGGATTCCCTTCACCACGGTGAGAGTCGTCTCCGGCGATGGCGGGGAAGGCAGCGTCATCGAGGCGGTGACCTCCGTGAGGGGTGCCTCGCTGCGCGACGAGATGCGCGTGGTGAAGCTCGATCGGCCCTACGAGGTCAGGGTTGTCCACTTTGGAAAGATGCTGCGCGGCCCAGGCGTGATGCGTTGCACCCCAATGGGTTCAGGCCGCACGCAGGTGGTCTGGCACGAGTGGTTCCATCTCCCGGCCGGGGTGGCCGGCAAGCTGGCCTGGCCCCTGCTCTGGCCCGGCTCGAAGCTCGCCCTCACCAAGGCGTTAAAGCGGTTCGCTCGCATTGTTGAGCAGGGCCTGCTCCCGTGACCAGCCCGGCCCTTTGGCCAGGTGGTTGAAGCGGGCTCGCCAGGTGCGCGCGCGCCGCAGATCGCGGAAGATCGCCGCGTACTCGTGATAGGCGACCCGCAGCGGGTTGTAGGTCTCGATGTTCTTCGTCAGCCCGTAGATGACCCGCTCTGTTTCCGGGGCAAAGGAGCGGAAGAGCCGGTCCCACACGATGAAGATGCCGCCGAAGTTGCGGTCGAGGTAGCCGCCCTGGGCCCCGTGGTGGACACGGTGGTGTGACGGGGTGTTGAAGACGAACTCGTACCAGCGCCACATCTTGTCGATGCGCTCGGTGTGGATCCAGAACTGGTAGAGCAGATTGATGCCGCCGCAGAAGCCGACCACCACCGGGTTGACCCCGAGCGCGACCATCGGCAGGTAGAAAAGCCAGCTGGTGAAACCGGTCCAGGTCTGGCGCAGGGCGGTGGAGAGGTTGAACATCTGCGACGAGTGGTGCACGACGTGGGAGGCCCACAGGATCCGGATCATGTGGTGGCCCCGGTGCGACCAGTAGTAGCAGAGGTCCTGGGCGATGAGGAAAACCGGCAGCAGCCACCAGCTGAACTCGATGCGCAACGGGGTCAGGTGGTAGACGGCCAGGGTGGCGGTGGCTGTGCCCAAACCCCACAGGATGTCCCAGCCCAGGCTGCCCAAGCCCATGCCGATGCTGGTCGCCGTGTCCTTCAGCCCGTAGCCCAGCTCGTTGTCATCCCGGTGGAGCAGGTAGGAAACCCGTTCGGCCACCATGAGGAGAATGAACAAGGGTACGGAGTAGAGCACGACGTCTGGGAAATCCACAACGCGGAGGTTATTCACGTATGGCCACGGTGGCAATAGGCGAGGATGGTCTGGCCAGGTGTTCTTGGGCGGCGGGGCCGGAATATGTCGCCTACCATGATCAGGAATGGGGCCGTCCGGTCCGCGGCGACGATCCCCTGTTCGAAAAGATCAGCCTGGAGGCCTTCCAGTCCGGGCTGTCCTGGATCACGATCCTGCGCAAGCGGCCCGCCTTCCGCAAAGCCTTCAAGGGCTTCTCCATCGCCAAGGTGGCCGCGTTCTCAGGCAAGGACGTCGACCGGCTCATGGCCGACGCGGGCATCGTGCGCAACCTCGCCAAGATCGAAGCCACCATCGCCAACGCCCGGGTCGCGCTCGATCTCGACCAGCCGCTCACCGAGCTGCTGTGGTCGTTCGCCCCGCCCAAGCGCGCCCGCCGTACCGAAATCCCGGCCACCACAACGGAATCCGTGGCCATGGCGAAGGCACTGAAGAAGCGGGGTTTCCGTTTCGTCGGGCCAACCACCGCCTACGCGCTGATGCAGGCGACCGGGATGGTCGACGACCACATCAAGGGGTGCTACATCAAATGAGGCGCTGGATGGTGAGCGTCGCGCTCCCGATCGAGGCCGGCTCGCCAGCCGAGGCGGTGGCCGAGTTTTGGCGCTATGTCACCGAATTGGGGCCGGCAGAGCTGCCCGCTTTCGTCTCCCCGGCGGAGGACGAGCTCGCCATGCAGGCCTACGTGGCCGACGAACCCGCCCCCCAAGACCCGGAAGAGGACTGACCCTCAGCGACCGGTGAAGACGGCTTTTTGCTTGTTGACGAAGGCCATCGTGGAAGCACGGTGGTCTTCGGTATCGCCGCAGACCCGCTGCGCCTCAGCCTCGATCGCGAGCGCTTCCGAAAGCGTGCTGCGGGCGCCGTGCACCAGCTCCCGCTTGATCTGTCCAAAGGCGACGGTGGGACCGGCGGCGAGTTCCTTGGCGAACTCCTGCGCCCGCGGCAGCACCTCGTCATCGCTTCCGGTCAGCTCGGTGAGCATGCCCAGGCGCAGCGCGTCATCGGCGGCCACCGGCCGGGCGAGCAGCAGAAGCTCGGCCGCCTTGGCGTGGCCCACGAGACGCGGCAACGTCCACGAGACACCCGTGTCGCCGGCCAGCCCGACCCGGGCGAAGGCCATCAGGAACGAGGTCGCCGGGCCGCCGATGCGGAAGTCGGCGAGCAGAGCGAGCGACGCGCCTGCCCCCGCGGCGGCCCCGCGCACCGCGGCCACCACCGGCTTGGGCATCTCGGCGATAGCGAGGGCGATCGGGTTGTAGTGGCGCACCACGGTGTCCAGCGGCGGGCCATCGCTTTCCAGCGAGCCGACGTGCTCCTTGAGGTCCTGCCCGACACAGAAGGCTCGGCCAGCCCCGGCGAAGACCACCGCCCGGACGCTGTCATCGGCGCTCACCGAGGCGAGCGCCTGGGCGAGCGCCTCCTTGAGCCCACGGTCGAGGGAGTTGAGCGAATCGGGCCGGTTGAGGGTGAGCGTGGCCACCCCGGCATCGATGTCGAGCAACAGAGAATCAGACACGTCTACTCCTTGTCGGCGAGGCAGTCATCAACAAAACGATCGGCGGCGGGCCGCAGCCGGTCGGCGTGGCGATCGAAAAAGGCGGCCGCGGCGTGGCCCGGCCACGGGTCGGGCAGCAGCGAGGAGGGCAGCTGGGGATCGGAGAACAGGAATGCGCGCCACTCGTGGACCAGACGGCTGCGGGCAGCGAAGGACGTCTCATCATCGGCCTGCTTGTCCACCGATCGCATCAGCGGGGTCATCCGGTCGATGAAGGCGGTGTACTCGGCGCCGATCGCCTGCAGGTCCCAGGCGCGTCCCACCATCACGCGGGCCCCAGCCGCCCCCGCGGTGTGGGTTGCCGACAGCCGCTCGAAGCGGACACCGGCGTCATTGAGCATGGAATCCACCTCCCCGGCCGGGCGCGCTGCTATCCATACACAGCCGTCGAGTCTTCCGTACCCGAGAAAAGTGAGGTTGGCAGCCAATCGCTCGCGTTCTGATCTGGTCGTGGGATTCGTCACTAGGACGAGGTCAAAGCGCCCGTCCCAGGAGAGCTTCTCGGTGCGGTAGATACGAGCGCCCGCCTCCTCCAGGCGCAGCGCCGCCCGCCCGGTCAGCCGGTAGCCCGCGCCGCCCGCCATCCGTACCGGGCTAAGCCAGCTCTGGCGCACCATTCGCGAGACCGCGGTGCGCACCGCGGGCGGGGCGACGCCGAGCGGAGCCAGCAGCCGGATGAGCGCGGCAATGGGCGCCTGGCCACCGCGCCGGCGCAGATGATCGCCATAGAGGTCGAAGAGGGCAGAACGGGCCTGCATGAGGGGTGATTGTGACAGATGTGAACT
Source organism: Rhizocola hellebori (assembly GCF_016862955.1). Lineage (GTDB taxonomy): Bacteria > Actinomycetota > Actinomycetes > Mycobacteriales > Micromonosporaceae > Rhizocola > Rhizocola hellebori. The sequence goes on from NZ_BONY01000126.1 coordinate 15,746, forward strand.
GCGGTGGCGAGAAGATGTCACAACGTGACCAGCCCGGTTTGGGCTTCGGGGAGTCCATCAGGGAAAATCATTGGTTGGCACATCCGTTGCGGCCCACCCATCCGCACCGGGGTGGTTGTTCTTGATAGGCCGGTAAAGAGCTTTGCACGACAACAGTGCGAATTCTCGTACTGCCTGGGGTGCGAGTCTGAGGGGAGACATACATGGCGGCGATGAAGCCGCGGACGGGCGACGGTCCGCTGGAGGTCACCAAAGAGGGTCGGGGCATCGTTATGCGAGTCCCGCTCGAAGGCGGTGGGCGGCTCGTCGTGGAGATGACTCCGGACGAGGCGACCGCCCTCGGTGAGGCGCTTAAAAGCGCGGTTGGCTGAACCGCGTCACTTTGCCCAGAACGCCTAGCGCGCTCTGGGCAAAGTAAGGTCGCTTCAGACCACTCGCGTGAACAAGGCGGATAGATGATTTCGATTCGACTGGGTGCTCCTCGGGGCGCTGACCCGGCCGATGTGCTGGTTATACCGGTACAGGCGGCCGACCAAGGGGCTGCGCCGGTCGGAGCTTTGCCGGAGGAGATCTCCGCCGAGGTCTCGCAATTCATCACCCAAACGGCCCACGCGGGCAAGCCGGGCAAGGTGGAGATCTTGCCGCGGCCCCTCCGCGTGCCCACAAAGATCCTGGTTGTCGGAGTTGGCTCCGGCGACGAAAACAGCTGGCGTGCCGCGGGTGCGGCCATCGCCCGCAGCGCGGCGCGGGAGGCGGAGGTCGCCGTCATCGTGTCGCCGCAGCTCGCCGAGCACGAGCTGCGGGGCTTCGCCGAAGGCCTCTGGCTCGGCGAATACACGTATCGGCTGCGCGATCCCAAGCCCGACCAGGTGCGCCTGCTCGCGACGGTCACGGTTGCGGCCGAGCCGACCGCTGCGCTTACCGGCGTGCTTGACCGCACCCGGGTGATCGCAGCGAGGGTGAACTTCGCCCGCGACCTGACCAACACCCCATCGCAGATCAAAACGCCCTCCTGGCTGGCCGAACAAATCAAGCAGCAGGTCACCGAGGGCGTCAGCTACAGCGTGCGCGACCAGGCACAGCTGGCCGAGGAGGGCTTCGGCGGGATCCTCGCCGTCGGCGGGGGCTCGGCGCATCCGCCGTTGCTGGTGCAGCTCAGCTGGAACCCGCCCGGCGCCACCGAGCACGTGGTCCTCGTCGGCAAGGGCATCACCTTCGACACCGGCGGCGTGGACATCAAGCCCAACGACGCCATGCAGCTGATGCGCAAAGACATGGGCGGCGCGGCCACCGCGGTCGCCGCCACCCTGGCCGCCGCAGAGCTGAATCTGCCGATACGCATCACCACCCTTACCCCGCTGGCCGAAAACATGCTCTCCGGCGGCGCCTGGCGCTCAGGTGACGTGGTACGCCACTACGGCGGGCTCACCTCGGAAGTGCACAGCACCGACGCGGAGGGCCGCGTGGTGATGGCCGATGCGATGGCTTACGCGGTCGCGCATCTCGAACCTGACCTGCTGCTCGATCTGGCCACGCTGACCGGCGCCTCGCGGGTCGCCCTCGGCAAGAAGACTGCCGCGCTGTTCACCGACAGCCCGGAGCTGCTGGAGTCGCTGACCACGGCCGCGGTCGCGGCCGGTGAGCAGGTCTGGCAGATGCCGCTCGCCGACGAATACGTCAAGGACGTCGCCGCCGAGATCGCCGACCTCAACAACGCCGCGGGTAACCCGGGCGCCATCACTGCCGCGCTCTATTTGCGAGAGTTCGCTGGTCCACTGCGAAATAAGTGGGCGCACATCGATATGTCCGCGCCTTCGTGGTCTGGCGAAGTGGACAGTGAGCTGGCCAAGGGCGCTACCGGCTGGGGCGTGCGCACTCTGGTGCGCTGGCTGACGACGCGGGCAGGGTAGCTCATCTATTTCTCCATGAGTCCAATCTGGACGTTCATAGTCTGCTGACCCTTCGGCAAGTGGGCTGACAACCCGTCCCTCGGCGACTAATGTCTCGCGGGCGTCACCACGGCGGTGAACGGCCCGCACCGAGGAGGTCGCGAGGCTCATGTCAGAGCCGCATCAGCAGCCGGTCCAGCCTGGACCGTACATTCCGCAGCAGGCCGGAGACCCCCTCCCGCCGGCTCAGCCGCAGATCCCCACCCAGGGTGGTGGCGGACTGCCGGGAGCGCTGACGGTGCCTTATGCGCCGCAGCACGGCGTTCCGGGTCTGCCCACCCAGGCCGAAATCGCCGCCGGGGCGGCCTATCAGCAGGTGGTGCTGGGCTATCAGCCCTCGGTGCCGTTCCCTCCACAACCCCCGCAGCCCGCCTATCGCCCGGCCCGCCGGCGTCTTTGGCCCGCCATCACGGTGACGATCGTCCTGATTGCGCTGGCCGCGGTGGTGGCCTGGCAGGAGCTGCAGATAGTCGATCTTTCCGATCGGTTGGCCAAAACGCAGGCGCAGGCGCAGGCCGACCGCGATTCGGCGAAGGCGGCCGCCGAGGCGATGGCCAGCCGGATCGCCGGGATGGAGAAGGAATCCTTCCACCCCGAGCAGATCGCGGCCGCCGCGCTGCCCAGTGTCTTCCGGGTCAAGGCCGGGCAGTTCTCCGGGACAGCCTGGGTGGTGGGCAAACCCACCTCCGGTGGGGGCGCCTACCTATTCACCAACTTCCATGTCGTGGAAAGCGTGTGGAACAAGGGCGAGAAGAAGGTCGGCATCGAGCACAAGGATCTGCGGTTCGACGCGACGATCGTCAAGGTGGACAAGGACAAGGATCTGGCCCAGCTGGAGACGACCGCCAAATTCACCGGCCTGGCCGTGGCGGCCGAAGCTGTGCAGCCGGGTGAGCCGATCGTGGTCGTGGGCGCGCCCCTCGGCCTGGACAGCTCGGTCACCACCGGTGTCGTCAGCGCCATCCGAAAGCTCGAGGGCACGGACGAGACCTACGTCCAATTTGATGCGCCGATCAACCCGGGCAACTCCGGTGGGCCCGTCATCAATGCGCAGGGTCAGGTAGTGGGCATCGCCACCGCCAAACTCAAGAACGCCGAGGGCATCGGCCTTGCCATCCCGATCGGCCTGGCCTGTCAAGCATTCCCAATCTGCGGCTGATCCGCCGCGTGGCAACACCCAACCCCTCTTCGCAAGGAGCAACAAATGTCCCACCCTCACGGGGAATCGTCGGAGCCTGCTACCGCCGTTGACGTGCCGCACGAGACGCTGTCGATTTCGGCACCGGCGACCCCGCCCGGGTTCACTCCGGCACCCGCACCGTCCTCCGCCCCGGCCCAGGAGCCAGTTGCCGTAGCCGCGGAGCCGGTCACTCAGGCCTATGTGCCGGTCGCGGCGATGCCGCAGCAGGTGGCGCCGGTCAGCGCGCCCGGGTATGCGCCCGGATACGCCCCGGTAAGCGCTGTCCCCGGCTATGGGCCGGTTTCCGCTGTCCCATATGGCATTCCCGGGTACCCGATGGAAGCCCCCAAGAAGAAGGGGCGCGCCGGGATCATCGTTCTTTCGATCCTGACCGGCCTGCTGACGCTTGGGGCGGCGGGCATGACGACGCTCTACTTTGTCGAGAAGAGCGAGCGCACGGCGGCCGACAAGAAGGTGACCGAGCAGGCGGCGACCATCACCACCGAGCAGGCCAAGGTGAAGGACCTGGAAGGCAAGTGGTCTCAGACCAAGTCTGAGGTGGCGAAGCTGACCCAGGAGGTCGAGGGCGCCAAGAGCAAGACCGCCGATGTCACCAAGGAGAAGGAGGCGCTCGCCGCCTGCTTCCGGGCGATGGACGACTATTTCCTGACGCAGAACAAAGCCAACCAGCTGGCGCTGCAGACCGCCTGCGACGAGGCGTCGAAGTACTACTGACGGACAGCCGCGAGCAAGCCGTCTCCGATCGGGATAACCGCCGGGGACCACAGCTCCGAATCCCGAACGGCGGTCGCGCAAGCAGCGGCCGCCGTTCGCGTCAGCACCCCGTGCATGACGAGAAGGCCGCCGCTGCGCAGAAGGCGGGCCGCACCTTCGGCATAGGACTCGTATTCGACCGGGTCACCGTCCACAAAGACCAGATCGTAGGCCGCATCGGACAGTCGTGGCAGCACCTCGAGCGCGCGTCCGGCGATGACCCGGGTACGTGACGAAGCGAAGCCCGCTTCCAGAAAGAGCCGGCGAGCCATCCGCTGGTACTCCGCCTCGACATCGATGGTGGTGAGGACCCCGTCGGCCCGCATGCCACGCAGGAGCCAGATTCCGCTCACCCCCGTGCCGGTGCCGATTTCGACTACGGTGCGTGCCGACCCCATTTGCGCCAGCAACCCGAGCACGGCCCCGCAGCCGGCCGTCACCGGCGTCAGCCCAACCTCTCCGGCCAGGCCACGGGCTGTTTGCAGGACGAGGTCCTCTTCGGCGTAAGACGCGACAAAGTCCGCACCGGGACCAGCCTGGCGATGAAGGGTCACAGTGGGCCACCTTCCCCGATTAGTGATATTTCCTCACGTGGGCGTGCCATTCTGAAGCGGGAAACCGACGGGAGGCAAGTCGTGAGGGAAACCTCCGCGCACTGGTGGTCCGATGCGCTTAACGATCCTTGGCGCGATCCGACCACGTCCGCGGTATTGACACCCCCGCGTGTCGCGCCCGCGCCGATGCCCGAACCGCCACCGGGACCCGACCGGGGCCGCTCGTGGCTCCCGGCCGTGTTGGTCGGTGTGGTGTCCGCTCTTGTCGCCGGCATGCTCGGCGGCGCGCTCGGGGTGAGGTTCGGTGGGGCTGCGCAACAGGAACAGTCCCCGATCGGGTCCGGCTTGCACGCCTCCGCGCCCGCGCCCGATTCGCTTGCCGCAGTGGTCCAGATGGTGCTGCCGAGTGTGGTGACGATCCGGATCACGGTCGACGGCGGCACCGCCCTCGGATCGGGTTTCATCGTCAGCCCGGAAGGCCACGTCATCACCAACGATCATGTGGTCTCGGGCGGATCCGGCAAGGCGACGGTCATCTTCGAAGACGGTGACACCGCGCAGGCCGAACTCGTCGGCACCGACCCCGAATCCGACGTGGCGGTCCTCAAGATTCTGCAGCATCCCGGGTTGACCGTGGCGCGTCTGGGCAACTCCGACACCGTCGTGGCGGGCGACCAGGTGGTCGCGATCGGCTCGCCGCTGGCGCTGCCCGGCACGGTCACCGCCGGCATCGTCAGCGCTGTCGACCGGCCGATCGCCACCGGCAGCGTGCGCGGCGAAACCCGTTACTACGCCGCGATCCAGACCGACGCGGCGGTGAACCACGGCAACTCCGGCGGGCCTCTGGTCGACGTCGCCGGTCAGGTGATCGGTATCAACGCGGTCATCAAGTCCATGGCCGACGACGAGCACAGCGCGGGCAACATCGGTCTCGCCTTCGCCATCCCTATCAACCACGCCCAGCGCGTCGCGTCCGAGATCATCGCCACCGGCCGCGCCAAGCGCACCGTCATCGGCGCCGAGCTCGAGGAGGTAAGCCGCGGCTCGATCAGCGGCGTGCGCCTGCGCGATGTCATCTCGTCCGGCCCCGCCGCCGCAGCCGGCCTCCGCCAGGGCGACCTGGTGATCAGCTTCAACCATCGCCCGCTCAGCGAGCCAAATGATCTCATCGCACTTGTGCGGAAAACTGCACCGGGTGAGGTGGTCTCGGTGACCTACAAACGCGGCTCTACCAGCCACGATGTCGACGTGACCCTGGTCGCCGACGCGGACTGAGGGCTGGTGGGTGGCCCTTACCCGCTCTACGCTTATCGCGTGTTCGAGAATTTGAACGGCTGGGAGTTTGTGGGGCTCCTGCTCATCGCACTGCTGATCTTCGGGGAGAAGCTCCCCAAGGTCATCGGCGATGGCCTGCGCATGCTGCGCAACCTGCGCGCCATGGCGACCAACGCCACCGGCGACCTCAGCCGTGAGCTCGGCACAGACATCAGCCTGGAAGATCTCAACCCCAAAACCTTCGTGCGCAAACATCTGCTCAGCGAAGACGACGAGGCCGCCCTGCGCAGGCCGATCCAGAGCCTCTACGAGGATGTCCGGGCCGACGCCAAGCAGGTTCGCGACTCCATCGACCTCAACGACCCCGTGGCACCCCCCCAGCAGCCGAGCGCCCTCACCCGCTCCAGCTACGACGACGCCACCTGAGTTCTCAGGCATCTGCCTCACCGCCGCTTCCCAGCGCCAGTCTCCTCAGCAACGCTTCCGTAGAGCCAGTCTCCTCAGCGCCGCTTCCTAGCGCCAGTCTCCTCAGCGCCGCTTCCTCTGCCGCCTTCCTCAGGGTCGGCCAGCCCGCCTTCCGGCCCTTGGGGTAGGCGGGCCGCCTTCCGGCCCTCGGGGTCGGCCGGCCGCCTTCCGGCTTGTGGGCATTGCTTTCGTGGCG